>NZ_JBVJKK010000007.1:0-476872 GCF_055585285.1 Streptomyces sp. NPDC053665 | reverse complement strand
GCCCGGTTACATTCCGAACCCGGAAGCTAAGCCTTACAGCGCCGATGGTACTGCAGGGGGGACCCTGTGGGAGAGTAGGACGCCGCCGAACAATTATTGGGAAAACCCCCGCATCGAAAGATGCGGGGGTTTTCTGCGTTTCAGGACGGCTCCACCAGTTTCGCGTCGTACGCCAGGATGACCGCCTGAATACGGTCACGGGAGCCGGTCTTGGCGAGGATGCGGCCCACGTGTGTTTTCACCGTGGACTCGGCGAGGTGGAGACGCGCCGCTATCTCGGTGTTGGTCCAGCCCCTGCCGATGACCGTGAGGATCTCGCGTTCCCGGTCGGTCAGGGAGGCGAGTCGGGGGTCGTCCTCCGGCGGAGTGGCCGCGGTGGTGTCCGTCGGCAGGTGGTGGACGTAGGCGTCCAGCAGGCGGCGCGTCAGGCTGGGGGCCACGACCGCATCGCCGGTCGCCACCGCGCGGATGCCGGACAGGAGATCCTCGGGCTGGGCGTCCTTCACCAGGAACCCCGAGGCGCCGGCGCGCAGACCCGCGTAGGCGTACTCGTCCAGGTCGAAGGTCGTGACGATGAGGACGCGGGTGCGGTCACCGGCGGCCGTGATGCGGCGGGTCGCCTCGATGCCGTCCAGGCCGGGCATGCGGATGTCCATGAGGACGACGTCGGGGTGGAGTTCGGCGGTCAGGCGGACCGCTTCGCCGCCGTTCGTCGCCTCGCCGACGACCGTCATGTCGTCCTGGCTCTCCAGGAGCATGCGGGAGCCGAAGCGCTGCAGGGGCTGGTCGTCGGCGATCAGGACCGTGGTCACTGCGGGGGTTCCTCCGGAAGGTGTAGGCGGACGCGCCAGCCCTGCTCCGGGTGCGGGCGGGGGCCGGCCTCAAGTGTGCCGCCGTACAGGGCTGTTCGCTCGCGCATTCCCGGGAGGCCGCGGCCGGTCGCCCGGGAGTCCGGGGGCGCGGGCGGGGCGGTCCCCGTGTCCGTGATCGTCACGGTGACGGCGGCCTGGTCGTCGTAGGCGAGGGCTATGGTCGCGGTGGTGTGCGGGCCCGCGTGCTTCAGGGTGTTGGTGAGGGCCTCCTGGACGACCCGGTAGACGGTGAGTTGGCGGCCCGGGGGGAGGCTGGGCGTGCCGTCGACGGTCAGCTGGACGGGGAGGCCGGCCGCGCGGACGCCGTCGAGGAGCTGGTCGAGGTCGGTGAGACCGGGTTGCGGGGTGAGGTCCGCGCGTTCCTTCTCCTCCTCGCGCAGGACGTCGAGGAGGCGGCGCAGTTCGGTGAGGGCCTGGCGGCTGGTGGTGGCGATGGCGTCGAGGGCCTGGGCCGCCCGTTCGGGGCTCCTGGCGGCGGCGTAGCGGCCACCGTCGGCGAGGCCGGTGATGACGGAGAGGTTGTGCCCGATGATGTCGTGCATCTCCCGGGCGATGCGGGCGCGTTCGGCCGCGGTGGCGAGCCGGGCCTGCTGGTCGCGTTCGCTCTCCAGGCGGCGGGCGCGGTCCTCCAGGGCCTCGGTGTGGTCGCGGCGGGTGCGAACCGTGGCGCCGATGAGGGCGGCGACCGCGACGGACATCAGCTGGGAGCCGATCTGCTGGTCCCAGGTGCCCTCCCCGTGGCGGACCGCCGAGACGAGGACCGGGGTGATGACCAGGAGCGTGGCCCACCACAGGTTGCGCAGCGGGCGGCGCAGGGTCAGGTGGTAGACGAGGACCAGCTGGAGGAGCGCGGCCTGGAGCGCGGCGCCGGTCCAGGCGTTGACCAGGGCGAAGGGCAGCGTGGCGGCCAGGGCCGCGCCGGGGTGGGTGCGCCGGATCAGCAGCGGGAGGGAGAGGCCGAGGCTGAGGGTGAGGAGCAGCCAGCCGGGGATGTCGAGCTGGTGGGCGTTGTTGCGCCAGCCGCCGCCCAGGTGGTCGATCAGCGCGGCCGTCACCCAGAAGCCGGTGAAGTGCAGGTCCCACAGCAGTGGATGGCGTCGGTCGAAGGCGCGTAACCGGCGGCTGAGGCGGTGGGCGTGTTCGGTGAGGGGCTCCGGCGCCTTGTCGTTCGTCACGGTGTCCATCGTGGGGCCTGCCGGACGGGGCGTCACACGTCCCGGCGGCGCAGGACCACCGCGGCCGCCGCGAGGGTCACGGCCGTCCAGAGGACCATGGCGAGCAGTGCGGCGCCCGGCGATGCCGCTTCCGGGGCGGGTCGTGCCGTGGTGAGGGCTTCGAGGGCCTTGCCGGGGAAGTAGCGGACGGCGTCGTCGACGACAGCGTACGGGAGCATGGCCAGGACCTCCGGGACGATCATGAGCAGGCCGATGAAGGCGCCGATGGCGAGCGGGACCGAGCGGACCAGGGCGCCGATGCCGAGGGCGAGGACGGTGAGGAGCGCGAGCCCGGCGGCGTTGCCGGCGAGGGCGCGCAGGACGCCCGGGTCGGTGAGGGAGGCCGCCTGGTCGGTGCCGGTGAGGAAGGTCTGGGCCAGGGGGAAGGTCAGCAGGTTGGTGACCAGGGTGAGGGGGAGGGCGACCGCGGCCAGGACGGCGGCCTTGGACCAGAGGACGGGCAGGCGGCGCGGGACGGCGGTCAGGGTGGCGCGGATCTGGCCGGTGGAGTACTCGCCGGCCGTGGCGAGGATGCCCAGCACGCCGAGGTTGATCGTGGCGAACTGGGTGCCGAGCAGGACGAACATGACGGGGTCCATGCCGCCTTCGCCGGAACCGTCGTAGGCGGCGCCGAGACCGATGCCCATGGCCACGGTCAGGACGGTGGTGGCGGTGAGGTTGACCCAGGTGGAGCGCAGGGTGCGGAGCTTGTGCCACTCGGAGTGCAGGACGCGGGCGGGAGTCACGCGGTGGGGCGGTGCTGCCGTCGTCATGCCGCTGTTCCTTCCAGGGTCGCCGGGTACTCCAGCGCGTCGCGGGTGAGGTCCATGAAGGCGGCTTCCAAGGAGGCGGCGCCGGGGGTCAGTTCGTGGAGGGGGATGCCGTGGGCGGCTGCCGTACGGCCGATGTGTTCGGCGTCGGTGCCGCCGACCAGCAGGGTGCCGGGGGTGTCGGTGGTGATGGTGACGCCGGGTGCGGTGAGGAGGTCCGCGAGGGTGGTGGCCTCCGGGGTGACGACCTTGGTGGTGCCGGCGGCCGAGGCGCGGACGAAGTCGGCGACGGTGGTGTCGGCGAGGAGGCGGCCGCGGCCGATGATGACCAGGTGCTCGGCGGTGAGGGCCGTCTCGCTCATCAGGTGGGAGGAGACGAGGACCGTGCGGCCCTCCGCGGCGAGGGACTTGAGCAGGGTGCGGATCCACAGGACGCCCTCGGGGTCGAGGCCGTTGACCGGCTCGTCGAGGATCAGCACGGCCGGGTCGCCGAGGAGTGCGGCGGCGATGCCGAGGCGCTGTCCCATGCCGAGGGAGAAGCCCTTGACGCGGCGGTGGGCCACGTCGGTGAGGCCGGTGAGGGCCAGGACGTGGTCGACCCGGGTGCGGGGGATGCCGTGGGTGAGGGCCAGGGCCTGGAGGTGGTGGTGTGCGGTGCGGCCCGGGTGGACCGAGCGGGCCTCCAGCAGGGCCCCGACCTCGGTGAGGGGCGCGGGGTGGGCGGCGTAGGAGCGGCCGTTCACGGTGGCGTGGCCGCGGGTGGGGGCGTCGAGGCCGAGGAGCATGCGCATGGTCGTGGACTTGCCGGCGCCGTTGGGGCCGAGGAAGCCGGTGACCGTTCCCGGGCGGACGGTGAAGGACAGGTCCGAGACGACCGTCCGGTCGCCGTAGCGTTTGGTGAGTCTCTGTGCCGTCAGCATGCTTCGATGCTCGTCCGCGCGGGGGCCGCGGTCGTCGGACGGCGGTGGTAATCCGGGTGAGGGGTGTCGTACCCGGGTACTACCGTGGCCGTATGAGCTATGTGATCCGGTCCGTTCGTGCCGATGAGTGGCCCGCGGCCAAGGAGCTGCGGCTCGCGGCGCTGCGGGACCCGGTGGCGCACCTGGCCTTCCTGGAGACGTACGAGCAGGCCGCGGCCAGGCCGGACGCGTTCTGGCGGGAGCGGACGGCCGGGGCCGCCGAGGGGGCCGACCGGGCGCAGCAGATCATCGCCGAGGGGCCGGACGGGCGGTGGGTGGGGACGCTGACCGTGCTGGTGGAGGAGCCCGGGACGACCGACTGGGCCGGGTTCCCGGTGGAGCGGAAGCAGGGGCATGTCGTCGCGGTCTTCGTGCGGCCCGAGGAGCGGGGGAGCGGGCTGACCGAGGTGCTCTTCGACGCGGCCCTGGAGTGGGCGTGGGGGCGGGGTCTGGAGCGGGTGCGGCTCATCGTGCACGAGGACAACGGGCGGGCGCAGCGGTTCTACCGGCGGGCGGGGTTCTCGCCGAGCGGGCTGACGGTGCCGCTGGGGGACGCGGGGGAGCGGGAGCTGGAGTTCGTGCTCGAGCGGGAGTGACCGGGGCGGAAGTGCCTCTCGCCGGAGTGACTCCCGTGTGGGGGCGGTGTGCCCGGCGGGCGGGTCAGGTGCCGGCCCGGCCGGGGAGCTGGACCGGCAGGTCGTCGTGGGGCCAGCGGGACCTGCCCTGTTCGGCGGAGCGGAGCAGGGCCAGGGTCGGCAGGCCCCGGTCCGCTCCCGTGGCCAGCAGCTCGGGGAGCTGGGGGAGCGGGGCCACGGCGGCGACGTCGTCCAGGACGAGCGTCATTGGTGGGTCGAGGCGACCGGCCGATGACCGTTCGGCCATGTGCCGGCCGCGCTCGACCACGCTTGAGACGAGGGCCGTCAGGAAGGGCATCGCGCCCGGGTTCGTCCTGGGGTCCTCGATGGATTCCCCCACCACGTAAAGCGTTCCCCCTTCGTGGACGAAGGAATCCAAGGCGAGGGCATCATTTCGGTTGGGAGTGCAGGCCTCGCGGATATTGACCGTGGAGAGGGCCGCGAGGGCACGGGTCGTCAGCTGCTGGGCCACGTCGCGGCGTTCGGGGTGGGCGGTGAGGGCCCCTTCGAGTTCGCCGGCGGAGCCGGGGGCCGCCTTGGGGCTGGTGCGCAGGATGCGTACGGCGTCCTGGATCTGGGTGCCCTGGGACCAGCGGTGGACGTGGCGGACGGTGCGGCCGTCGATGGCGGCGGCGTGCAGGTAGCTCCGCAGCAGGGTGGTGGCCGTGTCGCCGACCGCCTGGTCGAGCCGTGCGGTGGGGCGGACGGGGGTGAGGAGGGCGGTGGCCCGTGCGGCTGCCGTGTCCCGGTCCTCGCAGCCGGTGGTGGGGGACCAGTGCAGGCGGGCCGGGGTGTCACAGAGGTGGGCCGGGTCGTAGAGGTGGGTGGGGCCGAGTTTCGACCTGGCGTCCTTCGTCTCCTGCCAGAGGGCGGGGTCGGAGGTGACGACCAGGGCGGGGCCCTCGGCGTCGCGTACGGCCTGGGCTGCGGTGGTGCGCCGGGTTTCCCTGGGGGCCACGAAGACCTTCGTCCACGCGCCGGGCCCTCCTCCGGCCTCTCCTCCGGGTCCTCCGCGGGCGAACAGTGGCGCCGGGGCCGTGGGAGCCGTGGGAGCCGTGGCCCGGCGCGGTGTGGGCAGGTCGTGGGGACCGGCCTGGGCGGCTGGGGCGGCCGGGGCCGGCGTGGGGGCGTGGTGCGCCGCCGGGGCCGGCAGGTCGGTGGCGGCGGGTGCCGGGGTGGGTGGCAGGTGCGGGGCGGTGGCCGGCAGGTCGTGGGAGGCCGTGCCGGGGACGCCGTTCCGGGCCGCCGCGGGTGCGTCGTGCTGCGCCGGGGCGGGGTGGGCCGCCGGTACGTCGTGGCGGGACGCCGGTACGTCGTGGTGGGCCGGGGGCGTCGTCTCGTACGGGCTGTCGTCCGCCCTCGCCCCGGCGAGGCGGCGTCCGGCGCGGACCGCTCTCCAGCGGGCCAGTGTGCCCATCGCGAAGACGGTCAGGACGAACAGCAGCATCAGCTGGCCGATGAACAGGCCCCAGAAGAGGCCGTAGCCGGAGAGGTCGCCGGGGGGTGTGGCGGGCCAGGCGCCGGTGATGTCCTGGGGGTGGGCGATGAGTTCGCGCATGGCCAGGGGCGTGGCGGTGAAGGTGACTCCGGACGGCCAGGAGCCGTGGGCGAACAGGCCCGCGAGGCCCGTGGCCGTCCACACCAGCAGGGTCGTGCCGAGGAGCAGCGCGAGTATGCCGATCAGCAGGCCGTCGGGGATGCCGCCCTGGGTGTCCCGCCGGCTGCGGGGGTCGTCCGGTCTCACGCGCCGCCCCTTACGCCACCGTCGATTCGGAGTCGCCCATGTGGTGTTCCACGAAGGCCGCGGCCCGTGCCTCCGCCTCGCGTTCGGCGGCGCGCAGGGCGTCGTCCGCGTGGTCGATGGAGGACTCGGTCATCGCGCGGTCGGTGAAGACCAGGGGGCGTTCGGTCTCGGTGACCAGGTGTTTGACGACCTGGACGTTGCCGTTGACGTCCCACACGGCGATGCCCGGGGTGAGGCTCGGGATGATCTCGACGGCCCAGCGGGGCAGGCCGAGGACCCGGCCGGTGGCTCTGGCCTCGTCGGCCTTCTGGGCGTAGATCGTCCTGGTCGAGGCCATCTTGAGGATCGCCGCGGCCTCCTTGGCCGCGGCGCCGTCGACGACGTCGGACAGGTGGTGGACGACCGCGACGAACGACAGGCCGAGCCGTCGGCCGAACTTCAGCAGGCGCTGGAACAGCTGGGCCACGAAGGGGCTGTTGATGATGTGCCAGGCCTCCTCGACCAGGAAGATGCGCTTCTTCCGGTCGGGGCGGATCCAGGTGTGCTCCAGCCACACGCCCACGATCGCCATGAGGATGGGCATGGCGATGGAGTTGCGGTCGATGTGGGACAGGTCGAAGACGATGAGCGGCGCGTCCAGGTCGATGCCGACCGTGGTGGGGCCGTCGAACATGCCGCGCAGGTCGCCGTCGACGAGCCGGTCCAGGACGAGCGCCACGTCCAGGCCCCAGGCGCGGACGTCGTCTATGGCGACGTTCATGGCCTCGGCGGACTTGGGCTCGGGGTGGCGCAGTTGCTCGACGATGTCGGTGAGGACCGGCTGGCGGTCGGTGATCGTCTCGTTGACGTAGGCGTGGGCGACCTTGAGGGCGAAGCCGGAGCGTTCGTCCAGGCCGTGGCCCATGGCGACCTCGATGATCGTCCGGAGCAGGGCCAGCTGGCCCGTGGTGGTGATCGCGGGGTCGAGCGGGTTGAGGCGGATGCCCATGTCCAGGGCCGCCGTCGGGTCCAGGCGGATGGGAGTTATCCCCAGCTCCTGCGCGATGAGGTTCCACTCGCCGACGCCGTCCTCGCCCTGGGCGTCCAGGACGACGACCTGGCGGTCGCGGAAGCGGAGCTGGCGCAGGACGTACGTCTTCTCCAGCGCCGACTTGCCGTTGCCGGACTCGCCGAGGACGAGCCAGTGGGGGGCGGGCAGTTGCTGGCCGTAGAGCTGGAAGGGGTCGTAGATGTAGCCCTTCCCCGAGTAGACCTCGCGGCCGATGATGACACCGGAGTCGCCGAGGCCGGGGGCGGCGGTCGGGAGGTAGACCGCCTGGGCCTGGCCCGTGGACGTGCGCACCGGGAGCCGGGTCGTCTCGACCTTCCCGAAGAGGAAGGACGTGAAGGCCTCGGTGAGGACGGACAGCGGATCCCGCATCAGGTCCTACCTCCGGATGCCGGTGGCGAAGGGAAGGGTGTTCACGAAGGCGCGGTGGTGCTCGCGGTCGCACCACTCGAGCTTGAGGTACGACTTTCCGGCCGAGGCCCTTATCGTCCGCTTGTCGCGGGCGAGGGCGTCGGGGGAACGGGAGGAGACGGTGATGTAGCCGACGAGGTTGACGCCGGCGGCGCCGCTGGCGAGGTCCTCGCCGCGCTGGTCGAGCCGGGAGTGGGCGGCGACGTCCCTCGGGTCGACCGTGCGGTTCATCTTCGCGGCCCGGGACGCCTCGGCCGCGTCGTTGGTCTTCTCGGTGAGCATGCGCTCGATGGCGACCTCGGTGGGTTCGAGGTCCATGGTGACGGCGACCGTGCGGATCACGTCCGGGGTGTGGACGAGCAGCGGGGCGAGGAAGTTGACGCCGACGGGGGTCATCGGCCACTCCTTCACCCAGGCCGTGGCGTGGCACCAGGGGGCGCGGGTGGAGGACTCGCGGGTCTTGGCCTGGAGGTAGGTGGGCTCGGTGGCGTCCAGTTCGGCCGGCCAGGCGTTGCGCTTGGTCATCGCCTGGATGTGGTCGATGGGGTGGTCCGGGTCGTACATGGAGTGGATCAGCGAGGACAGCCGGCTCTGGCCGAGCGGCTGGCGGACGCGGATGTCGGCCTCCTGGAGGCGCGAGCAGATGTCGGTGAGCTCGCGGGCCATGACGACGGCGAGTCCGGCGTCGCGGTCGACCTTGCCGCCGTGGGCGCGGGCGGCCCGGGCCATGGCGTTGGCCTCGGCGGCGAGCTCGCGGTTGTAGTGCATGCAGGCGACCAGGTAGGCGCGGTGCTGCTCGCTGCTGGTCGACACCATGGACTGGAGCTGGTCGTAGGACTCCTGCAGCCAGGGCAGGGCCTTGTCGTCCCCGCGGACGGCGACGTCCTTGGCGTGGGCGTCGGGGTCGGCGGGGAGGGTGCGGGCGAGCATCTGCAGGCGGGTGACGAAGCCGTCGCCGTTGGCCACGTGCTTGAGCAGGGTGCCGAAGCGGTCGACCAGGGCCTCCTGGTCCTCGCTGTCGCGCAGGCCGACGCCGGGGCCCTCGATCTCGATGGCGGCGGTGACGGTCTTGCGGTCGGCGTGCAGCAGGACGGCGATCTCGTCGGGCCCGAAGGGGGCGGACAGCCAGGTGATGCGCCCGATGCCGGGGGGCGGGCCGACCTCGATCTCGCGTCCGTCGAGGCGGGTGCCGGCCTCGACGGCGGTGGAGCGGTAGGCGGAGTTGCGCTTGAGGGTGCGCTTGTAGCTGCGGTTGATCTCGAACCACTTGTAGAACGTGCGGTGCTTGTACGGCACGTACACCGCCGCCAGCGCCAGCATGGGGAAGCCGGCGAGCAGCACGATGCGCAGGGACAGCACGGGGACGAGGAGCCCGCACATCATGCCGAGGAACGCGCCCACGACGATCAGGGCGATCTCGCCCGTCTCGCGGTTGCGGCCGATGATCGCGTTCGGCCGGGCGCGGCCGATCAGATACGTACGGCGGGGCGTGACCGGATGGGACACGTGGGACTCGGTCGTCAACGCCCTTCACCTCCCGTGCGGTTGGTACTGCTGTTGCGGGTGTTGCCTGCGTGGGGCGTGTTGACGGGGCTGCCCGAACGGGGTGCGGGTGCGGCGGAGGGGACAGTTCCGCCGCCGCCGTTCGCGGGGCGCGTGCTGTGCGCGGCGACCCCGCCGGATGCGGGGTTGCTGGGGCGGGGGGCGGCGGACTGGCCGCCTCCGCCCTGGTGGTCGGCGCGGGTGCTGTGGGTCTTGATGCCCTGCGCGACCAGGGACGCCGGGGAGCTGATGACGGCCGCGGCCTTGCTCTCGGCGCCCTGCATGATGCGGTTGTTGCGGGAGCCGGCGATCTCGTCGCCGAAGCCGGGGACGAAGCGGTAGATCATCGCGCTGGCGAAGATGGCGAGCAGGATGATGGCCAGGCCGGAGACGACGGCGGAGAAGGCGTTCGGGCCGTCGTCGGCGGAGAGCGCGCCGGCGAGGCCGAGCACGATCACGATGACGGGCTTGACGAGGATCACCGCGATCATGATGCCCGCCCAGCGGCGGACGTGGCCCCAGAGGTTCTTGTCGACGAGGCCGGCGTAGACGACGGTGCCGAGGAGGGCGCCGACGTACAGCAGGGCCGCGCGGATGACGAGTTCCAGCCAGAGCACGCCGGCGGCGAGGATGCTGACCAGGGAGACGACGATCAGCATGATCGGGCCGCCGCCGATGTCCTCGCCCTTCTTCAGGGCCTCGGAGAAGGTGCCGAAGAAGGCGTCGGTCTGGTCGCCGGTCGCCTTCGCGAGGACCTGGGTGATGCCGTCGGTCGCGGAGACGACGGTGTAGAGGATCAGCGGGGTGAAGGCGGAGGCGAGGACGGTCAGCCAGAGGAAGCCGACGGCTTCGGACAGGGCGGTGCCGAGGGGGACGCCGCGTACGGCGCGCTTGGCGACGGCCAAGATCCACAGCACGAGGGTGAGGATCGTCGAGGCGGCGAAGACGACGGCGTACTGCTGGAGGAACTTGGGGTTGGTGAAGTCGACGTTGGCGGTCTCCTGCACGGCGTCGCTGAGCTTGTCGACGGTCCAGGAGGCGGCGTCGGCACATCCCTTGGCGAGGGAGGAGAGGGGGTCGAGGGTGGAGGTGGGGTTGATCCGGCTGGTCCCCCCACCACCGCCCCCACCGCTCCCGGTGTCGCCTTCGCAGATCTCGCGGGCCTTCCCCCTGAGGAGGTCACACGCGTTGTTGCTGGGGGAGGGGGTGGGAGTGGGTGCGGCGAAGGCGCGGCCGGCCAGCAGGACCGTGGCTGCCGGTACCGCCGCGACGGCGGCGCCGAGTCCGAGTACGCGATGCCTAGCGGGCATAGGTGAACCCTCCGTACTCCTCGACGGCCTTCGTCATGTCCTCCGCGGTGGAGGCTCTCTGGTCGCGCCCGACCGGTACCGGGCCTTCCTTCTGGGTGAAGTCGATGACCTTCCAGTCTCCGTCGACCCACTTCAGCCGGTAGGTCGTCGTGTACCAGCTCTCGGTCACGGGGTTCGTGGAGCTTTCTCCGGACAGACCGAAGAGGGACGTGTACCAGAGGGCGACCGTGGCGGCGGAGTCGCTGTACGACGTGACCTTGGTGCCCACGGGGACGACGCGGGAGACGAAGGTCTGACCGCTGGGCGCGGCGCCGTTCTTGTCCAAGCCGAGCTTCTCGAGGAAGCTCTCCCCGGAGTAGGCCTGGTCGAAGTCGGGGAGTCTGGCGGTGGCGACGTCGGGCGCGTACACCGTGTTGACGATCGCATGCCGTTTCTGGAGGTCGTACATGTCCGCGGAGCCGAGCGCGATGCCGTAGTTGGTGGCGGCGGACTGGGCGCCCTGCTGGTCGTGTGCGTAGCCCGTGGGGATTCCGGCGGCCTTCGATCCCACGGGTCGCTTTCCGGTGGGGGCCGTTGCCGCGGCGTCCGGTTTGTTCGTGGTGCCGTCGGTGTCCGATGCGTCGCCTCCCCCACGGTTGGCGAAGGCGATCGCGGCGATCAGGAGGACCACCACGCCGACGACCGTGACCAGGCCGCGGGACGAGGAGCGGGGGCCGCGGCGCTGCGTGCCGTAGGGGTCGGGGTCCGTGTCGGGCAGGCGGGTGCGGGTCTGGCCCGTGCCGCCGTAGCCCCCGGAGGACTCCCGTTCGTCACCGAGACTCATGCCGCGTACGCCCCCTCGACGTCGTGCGGAAACACTTCGTACCGGTCGTCGTGCACGTACTCCACGTACGACGGTAGCCGTGCTGGTTCCCGCGCGGGCGCGGTGTGGTGACTCGACATCAGGGAAACGCAACCTCAGCCGGTGGGCACGACGGGCGGGTGGGGTGGGCGGGGGAGCCGGGCGTGCCGGCCGGGACGGACGGTGCCCGGTCTACACGGCCATGCCGTACACGATCGTGAACAGCGTGCCGAGGGAACCGATGATGAAGACGCCGGTCAGGCCCGCGATGATGAGGCCCTTGCCCTGCTCCGCGCTGAAGGTGTCCCGCAGGGCCGTCGCCCCGATGCGCTGCTTGGCGGCGCCCCAGACGGCGATGCCGAGACAGATCAGGATGGCGAACGCCATCACGACCTGGACCATCGTCTTCGCCTCGGTGCCCAGGCTGCCGAAGGGGCCCCAGTCCGGAGCGATCCCGCCGATGATGGTGTTGATGTCTCCCTTGTCGGCCGCAAAGAGCATGTAAGTCACCGCCCCTGGTGGGTAGTTCCGCATCCTCTGCGGGCATGCAGAGGTCAGGCATCATTCTCGCCGACAATGATGCCGCCGTATGTCGACTTGGCGTCATTGATGGACGGGTTTCGTACGAAAACCTTGCCACCGTTTCGGTGCCGGCCCGGGAGGGGGACGGTGAACGGCGTACGAAGGATCGTATGGTCACTCTGTGTATCACGGCGGGTCACCCCGGGCAATGAGGTGGGAGCGGAACCTGGTGTGTGGTTCCGTCGTTGTGCCCTCCTGCGGCCTTGCTCACCTTCACGGACGGTTTCTGACGGCTGATCGGGTGAGGGCCGCGCCGGTGCTTCCCGGAGGAAGGCTACCCGCCACGGCCCCGCTCGGCATGTGGCCGTGACGGTGCGTCACGGAGCGGCGGCGGGCCGGGAGTGTTCCGGGGGCGGGTCGGGGGCCCGGTGGGTGTACTCCGGGCGGCGGTGGTGCCGTGGTCCTTCGGCGTGATCCGGTGGCCGGGGGGTCAGCGGGGCTTGAGGCCGTGCAGGAGGAGGTGGACGAGCTCCTCGATGCCGTCGAGCGCGCTCGCGGGGTCGAGCATGCCGCTCGCGGCGAAGGAGGCGATGCCCTGGAGGGTGGCGCCGGTCAGCAGGGTGATGTGGTGCGGGTCGCCCGCGATGATCTCGCCGCGTTCCTGGGCGTCGGCGACGACCCGCTCCAGGGAGCCCACCGTCCGGTCGACGGCCGCGGTCATCTGCTCCGAGGCGTCCGGCTCGTGCTTGCGGGCGTACATCAGCTCCAGCAGCTCGCCGTTGTCGATCGCGAAGGCGAGGTAGGCCCGGGCCAGGACGGTCAGCCGCCGCTCCAGCGGGAGTGCCGGGTCGTCGGCGCTCTCCAGGGCTTGGCCGAGCCGGTCGTAGCCGGTCAGGGCCAGGGCGTTGAGCAGGGCCTGCTTGTCCTTGAAGTGGCGGCCCGGCGCGGCGTGGCTGACGCCGGCCTCACGGGCCAGTTCGCGCAGGGACAGCGCTGCGGCCCCCTTCTCCCGCAGGGTGCGTTCCGCGCCGGCGAGCAGGGTGGAGCGCAGGTCTCCGTGGTGGTAGGGGCGGCTGTCCGACATGCGGAGCATGATAACGCGATGTTGACGGCGCCGACATTGTTGTCATTGACAGCATTGTTGACGGCGCCTACATTCGGTTCATGGCTGAGAAGACGGACCTGCAGAGCAACGAGACCTTCCGTGCGGACCGCCTCCCGGACCTGTCCGGGCGGACCGCCGTCGTCACCGGCGCCAACAGCGGCATCGGGCTCACCACGGCCGACGCGCTGGCCCGGGCGGGGGCGCACGTCGTGCTCGCGGTGCGGGACACCGACCGCGGACGGGCCGCGGCCGCCTCGGTCCGGGGCAGCACCGAGGTGCGCCGGCTGGACCTGGCCGACCTGGCCTCCGTGCGGGCCTTCGCCGAGTCCTGGCGGGATCCGCTGCACCTGCTCGTCAACAACGCCGGCGTGATGATGCTCCCGCGGCAGCGCACCAGGGACGGCTTCGAGATGCAGTTCGGCACGAACCACCTCGGGCACTTCGCCCTGACCAACCTGCTGCTGCCGCACATCACCGGCCGCGTCGTCACCGTCTCCTCCGGCGCCCACCGCTGGGGCCGCGCCCGGATCGACTTCGACGACCTCGACCTGGCGTCGCGCTACACCCCGCAGCGCGCCTACGCCCGGTCCAAGCTGGCCAACCTGCTGTTCACCCTGGAGCTCCAGCGCCGTCTGACCGCCTCGGGCTCCGCGGTCCGCGCCCTGGCCGCGCACCCGGGCTACGCCTCCACCAACCTCCAGCAAGGCACGGCCAACCCGGTGGTACGGGCGCTGCTGCGGCTGGGCAACCGGTTCCTCGCCCAGGACGACAGGGCGGGCGCCCTGCCCACCCTCTACGCCGCGACCCAGGACCTGCCCGGCGCGAGCTACGTCGGCCCGGACGGACTAGGCGAGATGCGCGGCGCCCCCACCCTGGTCGGCCGCTCCCGCGCGGCCGGCGACCCGGCGGCGGCCCGGCGGCTGTGGACCGTCTCGGAGGAGCTGACGGGCGCGCGCTATCCGCTGCCGGGCGGCGAGCGCCGGGAGAGCGTCTGACCTGCCGCCGAGGGCGGCGGGCCGCCCGTGTGCCGTCCCCATGCGCCGCACGCGCCCCCGCCGCGCCGCTCGTGCCGCGGCCGCGCCCATCGAACCGCCCGGGCCGCCGGTCGTTCACCCGCCCGCCCCGACTCCCCTCCCCGTGATCATTCCTGTGCGCGGCACCCGCCTCTACACTGGCTCGCGGACTCCTGGGCTGTGAGGGGCGGTTGACGGTGCGTAAGGCATGGATCCTGGCGGGCGTCGCCATCAGTTCCGCCCTCGCCTTCGTGATGCTGCTCGTGATCGGCGTCTACCTCGTCGCCGGGAACGTCGTCAACGGCCTGGGCGGCGGGGCGAAGGCGCTGGCCAAGGGATCGGTGCCCGCCGCGTACGCACCCCTCGTGCAGCGGTGGGGCAACCTCTGCCCCGCCATCAGCCCCGCGCTGCTCGCGGCCCAGCTCTACCAGGAGAGCGGCTTCAACCCCCGGGCGCAGAGCCACGCCGCCGCGCAGGGCATAGCGCAGTTCATCCCCGGCACCTGGGCCAGCCACGGCATCGACGGCGACGGGGACGGGGACCGCGATGTGTGGGACCCGGCGGACGCGATCCCCTCGGCGGCCTCCTACGACTGCGAACTCGCCTCGTACGTGAAGAAGGTTGGCGGAAATCCGACCGAAAACATGCTGGCGGCCTACAACGCGGGGGCGTACGCGGTCATCAAGTACGGGGGCGTGCCGCCGTACAGCGAGACCCAGAACTACGTGAAGCGGATCACCACCCTCTCCGAGAGCTTCGCCGCGCCCGTGGGCCGGGTCGATCCCTCGCAGCAGGCCGCCGGCGCGATCGAGTACGCGCAGAAGAAGCTCGGCACGCTGTACCTCTGGGGCGGCACCGGCACCCCTGAGCAGGGCGGACGCTTCGACTGCTCCGGGCTCACCCAGGCCGCGTACGCCAGCGTCGGCGTGAAGCTGCCACGGGTCGCCAACGACCAGTACAACGCGGGGCCGCACCCCGCGCGGGACGAACTGCTCCCCGGCGACCTGGTGTTCTTCTCGGACGACCTGACCAATTCCCGGGCCATCCGGCATGTCGGCATTTATGTCGGCGGTGGGTACATGATCGACGCGCCGCGGACCGGTGCGGTCATCCGGTTCGACCCGATCGACACGCCCGACTACTTCGGGGCGACCCGTGTCACCGAAGATGGCGCGAAAGCGCTGCCCACCGCGGTGTGAACCGAGCGTGAACCCACCCCCTGAGCTGCGACGACGTATCTCTCTTCGATAACGTCTGCGTGATCATTCGGTGGAGTGTGGAACGTATCAACGAGGACCATGCGTTCCTGATGTCGTAGCCGAGCAGACGTCAGGAAGCGCGTGCCACGCACGCGTGCAGCGGAAGCGGATCTACAACCCACGGGGGTGGCAGGCACGGCGCACGCACGGTGCGCCGCCAAGACGACGAAGGGGCCGCAGCACCATGGCTGGACTCGCCGATTCCGGGTCGAACCCCGACGTCGACCTGCTCTACGACATCAACGGCCTGGCCAAGGCCGCCCCACCGTGGTTCGACCGGGTCATGGAGTACGTCGGTGAGTACGGGCTGCTGCTCGCCATCGTCCTGCTCGTGCTCGGCTGCTGGTGGTCCGTGCGGCGGCGCGGCGGCGAGGACGCGGCCTCCACGGTCGCCGCCCTGGCCTGGGCGCCGCTGGCCGCGGGCGTCGCGGTGCTGGTGAACGTGCCGATACGGGGATTCGTGGAACGGCCCCGGCCCTTCCTGGACCACCAGGGCCTCGAAGTGCTCGTCCAGGGCAAGACCGACTACTCGTTCGTCAGCGACCACGCCACGCTCGTGATGGCCCTGGCGGTCGGACTCTTCGTCGCCAACCGCAGGTTCGGGCTCGTCGCACTGGTGCTCGCGCTGTTCGGCGGGTTCATCCGGGTCTACATGGGCGTGCACTACCCGACGGACGTGGTGGGCGGGTTCGCGCTCGGCACGGCCGTGGCCCTGCTGCTGTCGCCCGTCGCCATGGCCCTGCTGACGCCGCTGGCGAAGGCGGTCGAGCGGTCACCCCGGGCGGGATGGCTGGTGCGGGCCCGGGGAGGGGAGTCCGGCCAGGACACCGCGGTCCCGGAGGCGCGCACCGACCGCACCTCCGAGCGCGACCTGGCCGCCTAGGTCCGGGCCCGGGCCGGGCACGGGGTCACAGTGCCTGGGGGTAGGTGAAGAAGCGGTCCGGGTCGTACTGCTTCTTCAGCTTGGCCAGCCGGGTCGCCGCGTCCCCGTAGTACGCCGTGCGCCAGTCGGTCAGCGTCGGGTCCGTGTAGTTCTGGTAGGCCGCGCCCGAGGCGTGCGGGCGCATCGCCCGGTGGGCCGACGCCAGCCAGTCGCGGGCGGTCGCGCCGCTCGTCCCGGCCCGCCAGGCGCCGATGTACTGGGCCAGCATCCGCGAACGGCGGTGCACGAACGCCGTGGCGGTGGGGGAGACGCGGTTCACCGCGCCGCCCAGGGCCGTGAGGGCGATGCTGCCGGTGCCGCCGCGCACCGAGGCGATCCGGTCCAGCAGCGTGCGGATGCCGGCCGCGGACAGCGACCGGTCGAAGAAGTCCGAGGCCGCCGCGTACGTCTCGCGGCCCAGGGCGCCCTTCGAGGAACGGCCCGGTGTGGTCCCGGGCAGATGGCACTGCGCGTCCGTCGGGAACGAGGAGCAGCCCGCGTACACCTCCATCGACTCCTCGTACGAGCGGCGCTTCAGGGAGACGCTGCGCGCCGGGGCGCCGACCCGGTCCGCCAGACGGTCCACGGCGTTCTTCAACTCGCCGTAGGTGCCCAGGGAGAACGCGGCCACCGAGACGGTCGGGGTGCCCCCGGCGGCGTTCGCCAAGTGCAGGGACGACCAGATCTCGTCGGGCTGCGAGGGGCCCCACTCCTGCCAGGCCCGCACCACCGCCGCGGCCTTCGACCAGGGCCAGGACAGGTACGCCGAGACGCCCTGCGGGGCCGGGTGGGTCCTGAAGTGCAGTTCCGTCACCACGCCGAAGTTGCCGTTGCCCGCTCCCCGCAGGGCCCAGAACAGGTCCTTGTTCTCACGGGAGTCCGCGGTGAGCTGCTTGCCGTCAGCGGTGATCAGCGTGGCCCGGGTGAGGCTGTCGCAGGTCAGACCGTAGGCCCGGGAGACCACGCCGTGGCCGCCGCCGAGGGTCAGCCCGGAGACCCCGACCGTGGGGCACGAGCCGGCGGGGATGGTGACGCCCTTCGCGGCGAGGGCGCGGTAGACGTCGATGAGTTTGGCGCCGGCGCCGACGACCGCGCTGTCGCCGGAGGCGCGCACGCGGTTGAGCTTCGACACGTCGAGGATCAGCCGGCCGTCGCCGGAGGACCAGCCGGCGTAGGAGTGGCCGCCGTTGCGGATCGCCACGCGCAGGGAGTGGGCACGGGCGTAGTCCAGGGCCGTGCGGATGTCGTCCGCGTGGGAGACGTAGGCGACCGCCGCGGGACGCAGGCCGTCGAACCGGGTGTTGTACAGCTGCCGGGCCGTCTTCCAGGCCGCGTCGCCGGGCCGCACCAGAGGACCGTCCAGAGCGCGGCCCAGGGCGGACCAGCCGGCCGCGGTGGCCTTCGACGCCGTGGTGGTGCGCGGGGTGGCGGCCGGTGGCCCGGAACGGGCGCCCGACGGGGTGCAGGCGGTGCTGAAGGACGTCGCGGCGGCGGCGATCGCCGCGCTGCCGGCGGTGAGGACTGTGCGCCGATCCATGGGGCCTCCCGGTGGTTCCGCCGTGGGAGACGGGGGGAGGGCGGCGCGGGTTCCAGCCGCGGCGGACAGCGGACAGCGGACACCGGCCCCGCCACCCGCACGGCGCACAGCGCGCCCCCCCCGGGTGGCGGGGGCGGTGTTGGGCTTTCAGTCCGTTGCGTGGCGTTCCGCGTCCGTGCGGGCCTGGCTGCGGGCCCGTCTGGCCGGGCCGTACCAGCCGCAGGTGCACCGGGCCACGCAGAAGCGGCCCTTCTCCTGCGTCGTCGTGCGGTGTTCGAGGAGATCGGGGTCGGGCTCCGGCCCGTCCTGCTGCGCCACGCCGGCCACGTTACCCACCCCGGGTGACGTGCGGGGGTGCCGGGCGGCGGGTGCCCGCGTGACGAGGGCACATACCCGTCGTTAACCGGAACAACAGGGGGCCCGTGACGGACGTACCGGCTGGGGGTAGGCAGGCGATGACTGGGCGGCAGCGGGATCGGCGGAGCCGGCGGACGGGTGCGGCGCTCGTCGCGGCCGGGGTGATGGCCGCGACGGGACTGGGCGCCGGCGGATGCGCGGGCGGGGACGCCGTCGCCGGGGACGCCCGGGGCGGGGACGCCGTGGCCGTGCTGCGCGGGGCCGCCGGCCGGCTGGTGGACGCGGGCAGCGCCCGGGCCCGGACGTCGATGGAGATGGCGGCCGGCGGGACGCGCGTGACGATCCGGGGCGCCGGGGTGTACGACTTCCGCCGCCACACGGGACGGCTCGAGGTGCTGCTGCCGCAGGACCCGGCCGGGGCCGCCGAGAGCCGCCCCATCACCGAGCTGCTCGCGCCGGGCGCGCTGTACATGAAGAACCGGGGAGCCGGCGTCCCGCCGGACAAGTGGGTGCGGGTGGACACCCGGACCCTGACCGACGGCAACCTCGTCACCGGCGGTGCCACCGACCCGTTCACGGCGGCGGAGGTCCTGCGCGGGACGCGGACGGCGACGTACGTGGGCCGGACCGAGGTGGCGGGCACGGCGGTGCGGCACTACCGGGGGACGGCCGATCTCGGCGCCGCGGCCCGGCGGGCCTCCGAGGGCAGCGCGGGCTCGCTGCGCGCGGCCGGGAAGGGGTTCGCCACGGCGGAGGTCCCCTTCGACGTCTACCTCGACGACGAGGGGCGCATCCGCAAGGTGCGCCACCGCTTCAGTTTCCTGAACGGGCAGCAGAAGAACCCGGTGGCCGTCGCCTCGACCACGCTGCTCTACGATTTCGGGGCTCCGGCGCGCATCCGGCTGCCGGAGGGCGGCGACATCTACGCGGGCAGGATCGCCGAGGAGTGACCGGCGCGAACTAGCCCGTCCGTGCCATGCGCGGTGTGTGCGCCGCTCCCTACTCTAGGAAGTCGGTAACGGCAGAGACGAGGTGACGCGCGTGGCTCCGGTCGGCGGTACGGCAGTTCAGGACCACGTGGCCCTCGCCGAGATCGAGCTGTGCGGCGAGCTCATCATCGCCGCCTCGGCCGCGCAGGAGCGGCTCAGCCTGGAGAGCATCGACGAGGTGCTGAACGTGGCCGAGGAGCGCGCCGCCTCCGGGCGCTGAACGGCCGGGGCCCGGGTCAGGTCCGCAGCATGCGGGCGATCGCCTGGGTCGCCTCCTTCACCTTGGCGTCGATCTCGTCACCGCCCTTGAGGGCCGCGTCGGCGACGCAGTGCCGGAGGTGCTCCTCCAGCAGTTGCAGGGCGAAGGACTGCAGGGCCTTAGTGGAGGCGGAGACCTGCGTGAGTATGTCGATGCAATAGACGTCCTCGTCGACCATGCGTTGCAGGCCGCGGATCTGGCCCTCGATGCGGCGCAGCCGCTTGAGGTGCTCGTCCTTCTGCTTGTGGTACCCGTGCACCCCGTGGTCGTGGTCGGTCACGGCGTCCGCGCCGGTGGTGTCGGCGGTGCCGTGGGTGACATGCGCGACATCTGTCGTGTCGGTCACGTCGGTCATCGCGTCCTCCTGGTGGGCAGTGCGCCGACATATACCCCTACTGGGTATATGGTACCGAAGTTTCCCGGGTATACGGGCCTGGGGCCGCCCCCGTGCTCATCACTGTGCCCGATGGGCGACACTGGTGGGCGGCCCGATAGCCGTGGCCGGATGTTGCGCCTAGCATCAGCCTGACCGAAACCGAAGCACCCCGAGGACCCCACGTGCGCTTTCGTCTGACCCCCAGGGAGACGAGCTTCTACGACATGTTCGCCGCCTCCGCGGACAACATCGTCACGGGCTCGAAGCTCCTGATGGAACTGCTCGGGGCGGACTCTTCCGCCCGGGCCGAGATCGCAGAGCGTATGCGGGCCGCGGAACACGCAGGTGACGACGCCACGCATGCGATCTTCCACCAGCTGAACTCCTCGTTCATCACGCCGTTCGACCGCGAGGACATCTACTCCCTGGCCTCGTCCCTCGACGACATCATGGACTTCATGGAGGAGGCCGTCGACCTGGTCGTCCTCTACAACGTCGAGGAACTGCCCAAGGGCGTCGACCAGCAGATCGAGGTGCTGGCGCGCGCGGCGGAGCTGACCGCCGAGGCGATGCCGCACCTGCGGACGATGGAGAACCTCACCGAGTACTGGATCGAGGTCAACCGTCTGGAGAACCAGGCCGACCAGATCCACCGCAAGCTGCTCGCGCACCTCTTCAACGGCAAGTACGACGCCATGGACGTGCTGAAGCTGAAGCAGATCGTGGACGTGCTGGAGGAAGCGGCGGACGCGTTCGAGCACGTGGCGAACACGGTGGAGACCATCGCCGTCAAGGAGTCCTGAGCCCTTCATGGACACCTTCGCGCTGATCGCGACCATCGGGGTCGCGCTCTTCTTCACGTACACCAACGGCTTCCACGACTCGGCGAACGCCATCGCCACGTCCGTGTCCACGCGGGCGCTGACGCCGAAGGCCGCGCTGGCGATGGCCGCCGTGATGAACCTGGCCGGCGCCTTCCTGGGCTCGGGAGTCGCCAAGACCGTCAGCGAGGGCCTGATCCAGACGCCCGAGGGCTCGAAGGGGATGGGCATCCTCTTCGCCGCGCTCGTCGGCGCGATCACCTGGAACCTCATCACCTGGTACTTCGGCCTGCCGTCCTCGTCCTCGCACGCGCTGTTCGGCGGCATGGTGGGCGCGGCGCTGGCCGGTGGCACGACGGTCTACTGGCACGGCGTGCTGGACAAGGTCGTCATCCCGATGTTCATCTCGCCGGTGGTCGGCCTGATCGCCGGTTACCTCGTGATGACGGCCATCCTGTGGCTGTTCCGGCGCTCCAACCCGCACAAGGCCAAGCGCGGGTTCCGCATAGCCCAGACGGTGTCCGCGGCGGGCATGGCCCTCGGCCACGGTCTGCAGGACGCGCAGAAGACCATGGGCATCGTGGTGATGGCCCTGGTCATCGCCGACGTCGAGGACTACGGCGACCCGATCCCGGTGTGGGTCAAGATCGTCTGTGCGGTGATGCTGTCGCTGGGCACCTACGCGGGCGGCTGGCGCATCATGCGGACCCTGGGGCGCAAGATCATCGAGCTGGACCCGCCGCAGGGCTTCGCCGCGGAGACGACCGGTGCCTCGATCATGTTCACCACGGCGTTCCTGTTCAAGGCGCCCATCTCCACGACCCACGTGATCACCTCCGCCATCATGGGCGTGGGCGCCACCAAGCGCGTGAACGCGGTGCGCTGGGGCGTCGCGAAGAACATCATCCTGGGCTGGTTCATCACAATGCCGGCTGCCGCCCTGGTGGCCGCGGCGTCCTTCGGGATCGTGAACCTGGCGTTCCTGTAGGACGGGACGCCCGCACCGCCCGTGCGACGCGAGAGGGCCCGCCCCCGGGAATCCGGGGGCGGGCCCTTTTTCGGCCTCGCGGTGGCACCGCCATGCAGCACCGCGAGGAGCACCGGGGGGACGGTCAGCCGAAGCGGCCGGAGATGTAGTCCTCGGTGGCCTGGACCGACGGGTTGGAGAAGATGCGCTCCGTCTCGTCGATCTCGATGAGCCTGCCGGGCTGGCCGACGGCCGCGAGGTTGAAGAACGCGGTGCGGTCCGAGACGCGGGCCGCCTGCTGCATGTTGTGCGTCACGATGACGATCGTGAAGCGCTCCTTGAGCTCGCCGATCAGGTCCTCGATCGCCAGCGTGGAGATGGGGTCCAGGGCCGAGCAGGGCTCGTCCATGAGCAGGACGTTCGGCTCGACCGCGATGGCGCGGGCGATGCACAGGCGCTGCTGCTGGCCGCCGGACAGGCCCGAGCCGGGCTTGTTCAGCCGGTCCTTGACCTCGTTCCAGAGGTTCGCGCCCTTGAGGGAGCGCTCGACGATGTCGGACAGCTCGCTCTTCTTGTAGGAGCCGTTCAGCCGCAGGCCCGCCGCCACGTTGTCGAAGATCGACATCGTCGGGAACGGGTTGGGCCGCTGGAAGACCATGCCGACCTCCCGGCGCACGGACACCGGGTCGATGCCCGTGCCGTAGAGGTCCTCGTCGTCCAGGAGCACCTTGCCCTCGACGCGGCCGCCCGAGGTGACCTCGTGCATGCGGTTCAGGGTGCGCAGGAACGTCGACTTGCCGCAGCCGGAGGGGCCGATGAAGGCCGTCACCGAGCGCGGCTCGACGGTCATCGAGATGTCCTCGATCGCCTTGTGGGAGCCGTAGTAGGCGGTGAGCCCGCTCACGTCGATTCGCTTGGCCATTGCTTCTTCACTTCCAAGTGTTGGGGGGTCGCTGTGTGGCCCCGCGCGGCGGTAGCCGCAGATTGACGCTTCAGCGACCGGTGCTCGGGGCCTTCCAGCGGGCGATCCCGCGGGCCACCAGGTTCAGGAGCATCACGAAGGCGATGAGGGTCAGCGAGGCGGCCCAGGCGCGGTCGTACGCCGCACCGGAGCCCGCGCTGTTCGCGTACTGCTGGTAGATGTACAGCGGCAGGGAGGCCTGCGCGCCCTCGAAGGGGTTGGCGTTGATGAACGCGTTGCCCCAGACCAGCAGCAGCACCGGGGCGGTCTCGCCGGTGATGCGGGCGATCGCGAGCATGATGCCGGTCGTGATGCCGCCGATGGAGGTGGGCAGGACCACCTTCAGGATGGTGCGCCACTTGGGGACGCCGAGCGCCAGGGAGGCCTCGCGCAGCTCGTTGGGCACGAGCTTGAGCATCTCCTCCGTGGAGCGGACGACCACCGGCATCATCAGGATGGCCAGGGCCAGCGAGCCGGCGAAGCCGAAGGGCTGCATGTCGAGCATCAGCATGAGGCTGAGGATGAACAGGCCCGCGACGATCGACGGGATGCCGGTCATGACGTCGACGAAGAACGTGATGGCCTTGGAGAGGTTGCCCCGGCCGTACTCGACGAGGTAGATCGCGGTGAGCACGCCGATCGGCGCGGCGATCACGGTGGCGAGTCCGACCTGCTGCAGGGTGCCGAGGATGGCGTGGTAGATGCCGCCGCCGGGTTCGGTGTCGGCGACGACGCCCATGGAGTGCGTCAGGAAGTAGACGTCGAGGACCTTCACGCCGCGCGCGACGGTCGACCAGACCAGCGAGGCCAGCGGCACGACGGCGAGCAGGAAGGCGACCCAGACCAGGGAGGTCGCGATGCGGTCCTTGGCCTGCCGCTTGCCCTCGACGGCCGCGGCGATGGCGTACGTGCCGACGACGTAGAGGATCGCGGCGATCAGGCCCCACTGGACGCGGCTGTGCAGCCCGGCGGCGAGGCCGATGCCGGCCGCGAGGGCGATGGAGCCGCCGGCGATGGCGAAAGGGGACCACTTGGGCAGGCGGGCGCCGCGCAGGCTGTTGGGGCCCTTGGGGGTCAGGGTTGCGGTGCTCATGCGTTGGCCCCCGAGTACTCCTTGCGGCGGGCGATGATCGCGCGGGCCGCGCCGTTGACCAGCAGGGTGATGACGAACAGGACCAGGCCGGAGGCGATCAGCGCGTCGCGGCCGAACTCGGTGGCCTCGCCGAACTTGCTGGCGATGTTCTGGGCGAACGTGCCGCCGCCCGGGTCCAGCAGGCTGGCCTGGATGTCGAAGGTCGGGGAGAGCACCGTCGCGACGGCCATGGTCTCGCCGAGGGCGCGGCCGAGGCCGAGCATCGAGGCGGAGATGACGCCGGAGCGGCCGAAGGGGATGACCGCCATGCGGATCACCTCCCAGCGGGTGGCGCCGAGCGCCAGCGCGGCCTCCTCGTGCATCTGCGGGACCTGGCGGAAGACCTCGCGGCTCACGTTGGTGATGATCGGCAGGATCATGATCGCGAGCAGGATGCCGACGGTCAGCATCGAGCGGGGGGCGCCGCCCTCCCACGAGAAGACGCCGGTCCAGCCGAGGTAGTCGTCCAGCCAGCCGAACAGGCCGGTCATGTGCGGGACGAGGACCAGGGCGCCCCACAGGCCGTAGACGATCGACGGCACGGCGGCGAGCAGGTCGATCACGTAGGCGATCGGGCCGCGCAGCCGGCGGGGGGCGTAGTGGGTGAGGAACAGGGCGATGGCGACGGCGACCGGGACCGCGATGACCATGGCGATGATCGAGGAGACCACCGTGCCGAAGGCCAGGACGGCGATGCCGAAGTCCGGCGGGACGAGGTTGGTGTCCCACTGGAAGGTGGTGAGGAAGTTGCCCTCGTCCTTGCTGATGGCGAGGGACGCCCGGTAGGTGAGGAAGACCGCGATCGCGGCCATGACCACCAGGAGCAGGATGCCGGAACCGCGGGAGAGGCCGAGGAAGATCCGGTCTCCGGGCCGGGTGGCGCCGCGCGCGGCGCGCTTGTCGATCGCCGGCTGTGAGGCGGGGGGAGGTGCGTCGGTTATCTGTGTGGGTGTGCCCATCGGGTTCTCCGGTCTGCGGAGCCGTACGCGGGGTACGGCCACTGGCGGCGGTGCACCGGACGGTGCGGCCCGGTCCCGGGGTGGGGGCCGGGCCGCACGCGGGTCAGCTCAGGCTCTCGATGGTGGTGCGGACCTGGGCGATGATGTCGTCGGGGATCGGCGCGTAGTCGTTCTCGGCGAGGATCTTCTGGCCGTCCTCGGAGGCGATGTAGCGCAGGAACGCCTTGGTGCCGGGCAGCGTGTCGGACTTGTTGCCCTTGTCGCAGACGATCTCGTAGGTGACCAGGACCATCGGGTAGGCGCCCTCGGCCTTGGTGGCGTAGTTCAGCTCCAGGGCGAGGTCCTTGCCGGTGCCGACGACCTTCGCCTCGGAGATGGCCTTGGTGGCGTTCTCGACGCTGGCCTTCACCGGCTGGGCGGCGCCCGTGTCGAGGTCGACGGTCTTCAGGCCGTCCTTGGCGTAGGACAGCTCGAAGTAGCCGATGGCGCCGTTGGTCTGCTTCACCTGCTGGGCGACACCGGAGGAGCCGGAGGCGGACTGGCCGCCCTTGGCCTGCCAGGTCTTGCCGCCGTCGTAGGGCCAGTCGCCCTTGGCGGTGGCGATCAGGTACTTGGTGAAGTTGTCCGTGGTGCCGGAGTCGTCCGAGCGGTGGAACGCCTGGATCTTGAGGTCCGGGAGCTTCGCGTCGGGGTTCAGCTTCGCGATCTGCTTGTCGTTCCAGTTGGTGATCTGGTTGTTGAAGATCTTCGCCAGGGTCGGGGCGTCCAGGACGAGGTTGTCCACGCCGTTGACGTTGTAGCCGACCGCGATCGGGCCGCCGACCATCGGCAGGTCGATGCCCTGGCCGCCGGAGCAGACCTTCTTGGAGGCGGTGACCTCGTCGGGCTTCAGCGCCGAGTCGGAACCGGCGAAGGCCACCTGGCCCTGGGTGAACGCGGTGACGCCGGCGCCGGAGCCGCCGCCCTTGTAGTTGATCTGGAGGCCCTGGCAGGCCGCGGTGAACTGCTTCACCCAGGCGTCGATGGCGTTCTTCTGCGCGGAGGAGCCGTCGGCGAGCAGCTGCCCCTTGGCGTCGTCGCACTTGACGTTGCTCGGCGCCGCGGCGTTGGAGGAGCCGCCGCCGTCGCTGTTGCCGCCGGTGTCGTCGGAGCCGCACGCCGTGAGGGCCAGGGCGCCGGAGACGGCGAGAGCACCGAGAGCGAGGGCCCGCCGGTTCATGCGCTGAAGCTTCACTTGAGTTCCTTCCGGGAGCCGCCGTCCTGAATTCGGCGGCGTGCGAAGTCTGAGTGACGCGGACGCGGACCCGCTCGCTTGGCGCGGCTCGCGTCGGTAAGGCCGAAATTAGGCAGATCAGGTGAAGGAGCCGATGGCCGCACATGAACGAGGGGTGAACCCCTGTCTAAGGCCTGGTGAGGTCACGGAATGCTCACGGGGAGGACACGGCGGCATGCCGCTTCGGCGGACGAAAGCGGACACAGCGGTCAGGTGGCGATCACGGCCGGCCGGTCGTCCCGGACGGCGGGGAGGCCGGCCGGGGCCGTCGGTCAGTCGGGAGCCGACGAAGGCGCCCCGGGCGGCCGCAGCGCGGTGAGCAACTCGTCGACCAGAGGCCGGTCCTGGGGCCGGGTGAGCCGGTCGCGGGCCGCGGCGGGCGTCAGCCACAGCACCCGGTCGACCTCGGCCGACGGGGTGAACGTGCCGGACACGGCCTCGGCGGCCCAGTAGCGGACCTGCTTGGGGCGGCCTCCGGCCAGGTAGTGCAGGGTGGACAGCTCCGGGCCCGGCACGGCCCGGCAGCCCGTCTCCTCCTCGACCTCGCGCAGGGCGCCGGCGAGGGCCTCCTCGCCCGGCTCGAGCTTCCCCTTCGGCCACGACCAGTCGTCGTATTTCGGCCGGTGGACCAGGCAGAGCCGCGGCTCGCCGCCGGTGGGGGAGCGGCGCCACAGCACGCAGCCCGCCGCCAGGACCGTGCCGTCCCCGGAAGTGCTCACGCCGTTCACCGCCTCCTGCCGCCCGGCCCGGTCCTCACGCGCCGACGGTCTCCTTCTGCCAGGCCTGCTGGAACGTGAAACGTGCCGCCTCCACCTCGTGCCGCTGGTCGGCGTGGAGCACGCCGAGCGCGTACGCCGTGGCCGGGGCGATCCGCGGGGTACGGGCCGCCTGGGCCGCCGCCGCTGCCGCCTCCGAGGCGTCGCGGTGCAGGTTCAGCGCCTGGCCCGCGGCGAGCAGGCGCAGGTCGACGACGGCGTTGCCGCGGGGGCCGCTGACCGTCTCGCGGGCGTAGCGGTGCAGGCGCAGCAGCAGACGGACCTGGTGCCAGGGGGCGTCCTGCGGGTGCGGGACCGTGTCGGGGGACAGGCCGTGGACGAGGGCCGCGGCGTTGTAGGGGCTGCCCGCGGTGACCAGGGGCAGGGCGGTCACGGCGTCGGTGAGCCGGTCCTCGGCCGCCCCGGCGAGGGGGCGCAGGTCGGTGGTGGCGGCGGGGCCGGTGAGGGGGACCTCGCTGGCCAGCACGGCGACCTTGTCGGCGACGGCGTGGAAGCGGCTGCTGCCCAGGGCCTGAAGGGCGGTGGAGTGGGCGCGGGTGCGGGCGAGGGTGAGCTGGCGGTCGAGCAGGGCGCCCGCCTTCGCCGCCCCGACGGTGAGGTTGCCGCGCTCCGGGGCCGCGGTGGCGCCCCGGGGAGCCGCCCCGGCCGGGACGGGCGCCGCACCGGCGGCCCGGCCGCCGGGGGGCGGACCCGCCGCGCCCGGGAAGGCGGTGGAACCCGATAGGCGGTGCAGGGCGGCCAGCAGGCGTTCCAGGCGGGCCGTGCAGGCGTGCTCCATCGCCAGGGTGCCCGACACCCAGGCCAGTTCGGGGCGCACCGCCTCGCACCAGTCGGCGTCCAGCAGGGGCTGGAAGGTGTGCAGGCTCGCGCTGATCCGGCGGGCCGAGCGGCGCAGGGCGCGGGCCGCCTCCGCCGAACTCTCCGAGCCGCCCGCCCCCACCCCCGTCTCGCGGTGCAGGCGCAGGGCCCGGAGGAACTCCGTGGCCTGGGCCCGCAGATAGCCCGCGAGGGCGTCACCGGTCGGGGCGGTCGCGACGGTCCCCGGCCGGGTTTCCGCCAGGGGCGCGGCGGTCCCGGGCCGGGGGCCCGTCGGGTCAAGGTGTCGCTGTGCCACGCCGGCGCCTCCGGGCGTCTATGAGCATCTCCTGGACGTTGCGCAGGGGCTGGCCGTCCGCGTCGGTGGCGTGCCGGGTCCACTCGCCGTCCGGACCGAGGTGCCAGGAGGCGGTGGAGTCGGACATGCCGGTCTCCAGCAGCCGGTTCAGGGCCGCCCGGTGGGCCGGGTCGGTGACCCGGACCAGGGCCTCTATCCGGCGGTCGAGGTTGCGGTGCATCATGTCGGCGCTGCCGATCCACACCTCGGGCTCGCCGCCGTTGCCGAAGGCGAACACCCGGGAGTGCTCCAGGAACCGGCCCAGGATCGAGCGGACCCGGATGTTCTCCGACAGGCCGGCGACGCCCGGGCGCACGGCGCAGATGCCGCGCACCCAGATGTCCACCGGCACCCCGGCCTGGGCGGCGCGGTAGCAGGCGTCGATGACGGCCTCGTCGACCATCGAGTTGACCTTGATGCGGACGTACGCGGGACGCCCCGCGCGGTGGTGCTGTATCTCCTTGGTGATCCGCGAGACCAGCCCGTCGCGCAGGGACTTGGGGGCGACGAGCAGCCTGCGGTAGGTCTCGCGGCGGGAGTAGCCGGAGAGCCGGTTGAACAGGTCGGACAGGTCCGCCCCGACCTGCGGGTCGGCCGTGAGCAGGCCGAGGTCCTCGTAGAGGCGGGCCGTCTTCGGGTGGTAGTTGCCGGTGCCGACGTGGCTGTAGCGGCGGAGCGTCTCGCCCTCCTGGCGGACCACCAGCGACAGCTTGCAGTGGGTCTTCAGCCCGACCAGGCCGTAGACCACGTGGCAGCCGGACTCCTCCAGCTTGCGGGCCCACTTGATGTTGGCGTGCTCGTCGAAGCGGGCCTTGATCTCGACCAGCACCAGGACCTGCTTGCCGGACTCGGCGGCCTCGATGAGCGCGTCGACTATGGGGGAGTCGCCCGAGGTCCGGTACAGGGTCTGCTTGATGGCGAGGACGTCGGGGTCGCCGGCGGCCTGCTCCAGGAAGGCCTGCACGGAGGTGGAGAAGGAGTCGTACGGGTGGTGCAGCAGCACGTCCCGTTCGCGGAGCGCGGCGAAGATGTCGGGCGCGGACGCCGACTCGACCTCGGCGAGGTCGCGGTGGGTGCCGGCGACGAACTTGCGGTACTTCAGCTCCGGCCGGTCCAGCGAGGCGATGCGGAAGAGGCCGGTGAGGTCCAGCGGGCCCGGCAGCGGGTAGACCTCGGCCTCGCTGATCTTCAGCTCGCGCACCAGCAGGTCCAGGACGTCGCGGTCGATGGACTCCTCGACCTCCAGGCGCACCGGCGGGCCGAAGCGGCGCCGCATGAGTTCCTTCTCCAGGGCCTGGAGCAGGTTCTCGGTGTCGTCCTCCTCGACCTCCAGGTCCTCGTTGCGGGTGAGGCGGAAGGCGTGGTGCTCCAGCACCTCCATGCCCGGGAACAGCTCCTCCAGGTGCGCGGCGATGACGTCCTCGATGGGGACGTAGCGGCCGGGGGAGCTCTCCAGGAAGCGGGACAGCAGCGGCGGCACCTTGACCCGGGCGAAGTGCTTGTGGCCGGTGACCGGGTTGCGCACGACGACGGCCAGGTTCAGCGACAGGCCGGAGATGTACGGGAAGGGGTGCGCCGGGTCGACCGCCAGCGGGGTCAGCACGGGGAAGATCTGGTGCCGGAACAGGGTGAACAGGCGGGCCTGCTCCTTCTCCTGGAGCTCGTTCCAGCGGACCAGGTGGATGCCCTCCTCCGCGAGTGCGGGGGCGACGTCCTCGTGGTAGCAGGCGGCGTGCCGGGCCATGAGCTCCCGGGAGCGCGCCCAGATCATCTCCAGCACCTCGCGGGGCTGGAGGCCGGAGGCGGAGCGGGTGGCCACGCCGGTGGCGATGCGGCGCTTGAGGCCGGCGACCCGGACCATGAAGAACTCGTCCAGGTTGCTGGCGAAGATCGCCAGGAAGTTGGCCCGCTCCAGCAGGGGCGTGTTCGGGTCCTCGGCGAGTTCGAGCACCCGCTCGTTGAACGCGAGCCAGCTGCGCTCCCGGTCGAGGAAGCGGCCCTGGGGCAGCTGGGGCCCGTCGTACGGCGACTCCTCGTAGGCGTCGAGGTCGGCGTCGATGTCGGGTTCCAGATCGGACACGACGGCGGCGACCGTGTGCGGGCGATGGGCCGCGATGGAGCCCACGGAGGGCTGCGGGTGCTGGACCTGTGCCTGGGTGTTCGGCTGGCTCATGGACCCATTCTTCCGCGCCGCGAGCATCACGGGCGCGTCGGAAGGCGCGGGCGCGAGCGGCGGAGTCTCATGAGCGCTCCCGTTCCCCGTGGGCCCCATCGGGGGCGGCGACGGTTCTGGCACGGCGGGATTCATTGGCCGAGCGTCGCAAGCCCGTCTGAATCGGCGGTTACGGAGACATGACGTGCGGGACACCGGGGGGCGGCCCGCCGGGGTGCGAGGGGGGCGGGTGGGGCGCGTGGGGCGTGAGGGGTGCCGGGCGCCGACGGGGGGGCGGCCGTGCACAGGCTGTGGACGGGGCCGGCCTTCCCGGGGGTGCCGTGCCCGCGCGTCGGGTGTCGGTCCGCGCGTCCGTCCCCCCGTGGACGGACGCGCGGACCGGGCTCAGGGCAGGCGCCGGGCCAGCAGGGCGAACGCGGCGGTGGCGGCCAGGGCGGCGACGGCCAGCACCAGGGACGTCTCGACCAGTTGCAGGGGCCAGAAGTGGGACGCCGGGTGCTCGTGCATCAGCTGAGCCGTCCCCGGCGGGGTCGGCCACAGATGCGGGCGCGCCTCGTCGAGCGCCCAGATCAGAGCCGCCACGGCCAGGACGGCGGCACCGAGGGCGGGCAGGGCGCGGCGCAGGACCACGCCCGCGAGGACGCCCAGGGCGAGGGCGGCCAGGGGGTGGACGGTGGCGAGGACGCCGTTGGCCTCGAAGACGCTGTCGTCGTGCCACTCGGACCAGCCGATGGCCCGGAACAGGTGGTGGTCCGAGGCCCACAGGGTGCGGTGCAGCAGGGTCAGCGCGAGGGTGCCCGGCACCAGCAGCAGGGCCGGGACGGCCAGCTTGGCGGCGAGCCAGCGGGCCGGGGTGACCGACTGGGTCCACGCCAGTCGGGCGGTGCCGTCCTCCAGCTCGCGGCCGACCAGCCCGCCCGCCCACGCGCCGGTGAGCACCGGCACGAGGGAGAGCAGGCCCTCGGCGACCGTCACCACGGTCTCGTACCGGAACATGGCGGGTCCGGGAATGTCGCAGCCCAGGTCCGGGGTGCCGTCGGTGCAGCCCATCTCCCGGTACTCGGCCCACGCGGCGTCCGCCCCCGGGCCCAGCGCCCACAGCAGTGCCCCCGCGGCCACCGCGACCAGCCCGATCCAGAAGACCAGCGCCGAGCGGTGCACGCGCAGTCCGGCGAGGAACAGCCCGCGCGGCCCCGGGAACCGGGGGGCGGCGACCGGGGTCGCGTCCGTCACGGCGGTCATACGGCGGCCTCCTGCGGGTCGAGCAGCAGCGAAGGGGCATCGGGGGCACGCAGGTGGGCCAGGACGACCTCCTCCAGGGAGGGGCGGTCGCCGTGCCGTGCGTCGCCGAGGGCGCCCGCGGGCCGTACCAGGGCGGTCAGCTGGCGGCCGGTGGTGCGGGACTCGACCACGGTGTGCGGGGCCAGGGAGTCGCCCGCCCGGGCCGTGACCAGGGTGTGCGCGGCGAGCAGGTCGTCCAGCGGCCCGGCCAGCCGGACCCGGCCGCGGCCGAGCAGCAGCAGGTGGTCGCAGGAGCCCTCCAGCTCCGCCACGACATGCGAGGACATGACAACCGTGGTGCCGTGGTCGGCGGCGTCGGCCATGAGCGTGGCCATCAGCTGGTGCCGCGCGAGCGGGTCGAGGTCGGCCATCGGCTCGTCCAGGAGCAGCAGCTCGGGGCGCTTGCCGAGGGCCAGGGCGAGGGCGACCCGGGTGCGCTGGCCGCCGGAGAGGGAGCGGATGCGGGCACCGGGGTCGAGGTCGCCCTCGGCCACGATCCGCTCGGCGGTCCGGGCGTCCCAGCGCCTCGGGTTGAGGTCCCGGCCCAGCCGCAGCGTGCCCGCGACGGTGAGCTGGGGGTACAGCGGCTTGTTCTGGGCGACGTGCGCGAGGCGCTCACGGGCCGCCGCCGGGGTGGTGCCGAGCACGGTGACGGTGCCCTCGGTGGGGCGCAGCAGCCCGGCCGCGAGGGCCAGCAGGGTGGACTTGCCGGCGCCGTTGGGGCCCACGAGGGCGCAGACGCGGCCTGCCGGGAGCCGGAAGGAGCACCCGTCCAGCGCCGGCCGGCGGCGGAGCCCGTACCTCCTGCCCAGTCCGGCCGCCTCGATGGCGGTGTCGGTCATGCGTCCCCCTTGGTCTGTGTGAACTGCGCGTCGAGTACGGAAGCGAAAAGGGCGGCCACGTCCTCGCGCTCCAGGCCGGCCTCGCGGGCCCGGGCCGCCCAGGCGTCCAGCTCCGCGCGCAGCGGGGAGTCGGCGGGGGCGGCGCCCAGGGACCGGCGTACGAAGGTGCCGAGTCCGCGACGGGCCTCGACCAGGCCCTCGCGCTCCAGCTCCCGGTAGGCCTTGAGCACGGTGTTCGGGTTGATGGCGGTGGCCTCCACGACCTCGCGGGCCGTGGGGAGCCGGTCTCCCGGTTGCAGCAGGCCCAGGCGCAGGGCCTGCTTGGTCTGCTGGACGATCTGGACGTAGGTGGCCACGCCGCTGCGCCGGTCGATGCGGTATTCGACCACTGCCTAACCACCCTTTCACTAATTGAGTAGTGAAAGGGTGGTGGGAAGTCCGGGTGGAAGTCAAGCCGGGTCGCGGCAGGCCGTCGGTCGACGGCGGTGGGTGCCGACGCCTGTCACAACCAGCAGTTGTGCAGCGGGCCGGGTCAGCGGCACGAGCACCCGAGGAGCCCCTTCCTGCACAACCACCTGGCGTGCCGCTAAGCTCCCGGCGTGGATCTCAAAGCCGTGCGGGCCTTCGTCGCGATCGCCGATTCCGGGCAGTTCCAGCGGGCCGCCGTCGACCTCGGGCTCACCCAGCAGGCCGTCTCCAAGCGGATCGCGGTGCTGGAGAAGGACCTCGGGGTGCGGCTGCTGGTGCGTACTCCCCGGGGTGCGGAGCTGACCATCGACGGCCAGGCGCTGCTGCCGCACGCCCGGGTCCTGCTGCGGGCGGAGGAGCGGGCCGCCGCCGCGGTGCGGCCCGGGGACCGGGCGCTGCGGGTGGACGTGGTGGGGCGCCGGAGCGCCGTCGGGGGGCTCGTGCAGGACTTCCACCGGGCGCATCCGGGGATCGCCCTGGACGTCGTCACGCTGTTCGACGCGGACACGGCGACGGCGGCGGTGCGGGACGGGGCCGTCGACGCCACCTTCCGCGCCGTCACGATGCCCGGGCACCGGCTCCCCGACGGTGTCGCGGCCGTCCCGGTCCTGGACGAGCCGCTGCACCTGTGCGTCGGCCCCGGGCACGCCTTCGCGAAGGCGCCCTGGGTGACGCCCGCGCAACTGGCCGGGCACCGCATCTGGATGCCGGGGAACGTGCCGGGGACCGAGTGGCACGCGTACTACGAGGCGTTCGCCGCGGAGTTCGGGCCGGCCGTCGACACCGTCGGGCCCAACTTCGGTCTGGAGGCGCTGCTCGACACGGTCGCCGGTTCCCCGACCGTGGCGACCGTCCTGAGCGAACGGACCCCGCACGTCTGGCCGGCCGGCCACGACCTGCGGCTGGTCCCGCTGCGCGACCCGGTCCCGGTCTACCCGCACTCCCTGCTGCGGCGCACGGACAACCGGCACCCCGGTCTGGCCGCGCTCCAGGACCACCTCACGGCGAACCGCCCCGCACCGCCGCAGGGGCAGACCTGGCGCCCGGCCTGGGCCCGGCCCACCCCTACGGGAGCCGCTTCTCCCTCAGCGTGAAGGACTTGGGCACCCCGCCCGGCTGCGGCTTGCCCTCCTTGCGGCCAACGACCCGGTAACCGGCGTCCTCGTAGTAGGCGTTGAGCCGGGCGTTGGCCGCCAGGCAGTCCAGCCGCACCGAGGTCCGGCCCGTCCCGGCCACACGGCGCTCGGCGGCCCTCAGCAGCAGCCGGCCCGTCCCGGGCGGGGCGACCGACCGGTCCACCATCAGCCGGTGCACGTACCCGGCCACCGGCGGCTGCGGGCCCCAGGCGTCCTCGTCCTGCCACCACAGCTCCCAGGCGCCGGTCAGGCGCCCCTCGGACTCGGCCAGCCAGACCTCGCCGGCCGTCATGGCCCGGCGGAAGTGCTCCCGGCCCAGCTCGCCCGGGCGCCACTGCCCGGTGATGCCGTGGGACAGCATCCAGCGGGCCGCGTCGTCGCGCAGGCGGACGAGGGCCGCCAGGTCGCCCTCATCGGCCGGGCGGATGCGTGGATCGGGCGCCCGGGACACGGCTCAGGTCTCCGTCCGGTACATGAGGTCCACCTCGTGCGTGGTGAAGCCCAGGCGTTCGTAGACCGTCACCGCCGCCTTGTTGTCGGCGTCGACGTACAGCATCGCGGTCGGCAGGCCCCGGTCCGCGAGGTGGCGCAGGCCGATCGTCGTGAGGGACCTGCCGAGGCCGCCGCCCTGCGCGCCCGGGGCGACACCGAGGACGTACACCTCGCCGAGGCGCTCGCGGTCGTGCACCTTCGTCCAGTGGAAGCCGACGAGCTCGTCGCCGCGGAACGCGAGGAAGAAGCCCGCCGGGTCGAACCACGGCTCGGCCTTGCGGTCGTCCAGGTCGCGCTGGGTGAGCGAGCCCTGCTCGGGATGGTGGGCGAAGGCGGCGGCGTTGACGGCGAGCCAGGCCGCGTCGTCCCGGCCGGGCTCGAAGGGGCGTACGGTGACGCCCTCGGGCAGCACCGGCTCCGGGGCGTCGAAGCCGGCCAAGGGGCGGCGCATCTGGCGGAGTTCGCGGAACAGCGTGAGGCCGAGGACCTGGGCGAGGTGCCGGGCGGCGGAGTGCCCGCCGTGCGCCCACACGCGAAGTCGCTTGCCGGAGGCGGCCAGCAGGGCCGAGCCGAGGGCCCGCCCGTGCCCGTGTCCGCGATGCCCCGGATGCACCACCAGCTCGGCGGCGGGCGGCTCGACCTCGTCGGTGTCCTCCAACTGGGCATATCCGACGAGGTGCCCGTCCACGGTGAGGAGCAGGTGGGACACGCCCTCGCGCTCCCCGCCCCGCAGCTGCAACCGGCCCTGTTCGGACACCGCCTGCTGACCGTCGGTCCGGGCCGCCTCGTCGAGCAGTCCGAGCACGGCCTCGGTCTGCTCCGCGGAGAGGGCGGCAAGGGTCTCGATCGAGCGGGGGTGGCCGGGCCGTACGGTGTCGTCGCTGGTCATGCGTACGAGGGTACGGGGCGGCACCGGCAAATCGGCGGCAAAGAAGCAACCCACTCGTAACCATGAAAGGCCTGTCGCGCTACGCGCGTTGACTTTAGGCTGCGCGCGACGACATCACTGTCACCGCAGACCCACAGGGGGGCGAATGCCAGCCACTTCACCGGCGCATCCGGAGCGCCGGAAACGCCGTACGACCCGTCTCGCCGCGCTCACCGCCGGTGTCGTCACCGTCGGCGCGCTGGCCGCCGCGGCGCTGCCCGGCTCCGCGAGCGCCGGTGAGGACCACCGCGAGGGCGGCCACGGGCACGGCCGCTACCAGGACGTGCAGCTGCTGTCCTTCAACGACCTGCACGGCAACCTGGAGCCCCCGGCCGGTTCCTCCGGCCGCGTCACCGAGACGCAGCCCGACGGCACGACGAAGACCATCGACGCCGGTGGTGTCGAGTACCTCGCCACGCATCTGCGGCAGGCCCGCGAGGGCGAGAAGTACTCCATCACCGCGGCCGGCGGCGACATGGTCGGCGCCTCCCCGCTGCTGTCCGGCCTGTTCCACGACGAGCCGACCATCGAGGCGCTGAACAAGCTCGACCTCGACGTCACCTCCGTCGGCAACCACGAGTTCGACGAGGGCGCCAAGGAGCTCGGCCGCCTCCAGAACGGCGGCTGCCACCCGAAGGACGGCTGCTACGCGGACGAGAAGTTCCAGGGCGCCGACTTCCCGTACCTCGCGGCCAACGTCCTCGACGAGAAGACGAAGAAGCCGATCCTCAAGCCCTACTGGGTGTGGAAGAAGAACGGCGTCAAGGTCGGCTTCATCGGCGTGACCCTGGAGGGCACCCCGGACATCGTCTCCGCCGAGGGCGTCAAGGGCCTGTCCTTCAAGGACGAGACCGAGACGATCAACAAGTACGCCAAGGTGCTCCAGAAGCAGGGCGTGAAGTCGATCGTCGCGCTCATCCACGAGGGCGGCTTCCCGGCGTCGACGTCGTACAACTACGACTGCGACTCCCCGGGTGCGGGCGACGGCATCTCCGGCCCGATCGTCGACATCGCCAAGAACGTCACGCCGCAGGTGGACGCGCTGGTCACCGGCCACACCCACAACGCGTACGTGTGCAGCATCGCCGACCCGGCGGGCAAGCCCCGCATGGTCACCTCGGCCGCGTCCTTCGGCCGCCTCTACACCGACACGACGCTGACCTACGACCGCAGGACCGGCGACATCGCCCGTACGGCGGTGAAGTCCGCGAACCGCGTGGTCACCCGGGACGTCCCCAAGGCGCCCGACATGACCGAGCTGATCGGCAAGTGGAACACCCTGGCCGCGCCCATCGGCAACCGGCCGATCGGTTACATCTCCGGCGACATCGGCAACACCGGCACCGAGTCCCCGCTCGGCGACCTCATCGCCGACGCCCAGCTCGCCCACGGCAAGCAGCTCGACCCGGAGACCGACCTGGCGCTGATGAACCCCGGCGGCATCCGCGCGCCCCTGACCTACGCGGCCAAGGGCGCCGAGGGCGACGGTGTCGTCACCTACGCGGAGGGCTTCACGGTCCAGCCGTTCGCCAACACCGTGAACCTCCAGGACTTCACGGGCGCGCAGGTGATCCAGGCGCTCAAGGAGCAGGTGTCCGGCCCGAACGCGGCCGCGCCGAAGATCCTCCAGGTCTCGTCCGGTCTGACGTACACGCTGGACCTCACCAAGTCCGGTGCCGACCGGGTGGTCACCGACAGCATCAAGCTGAACGGCTCGGCCATCGACCCGTCGGCCACCTACCGCGTCGCGACGAACAGCTTCCTCGCGGGCGGCGGCGACGGCTTCCCGACGCTGGGCCAGGGCACCGGCGACGTCGTGGGCGCCGACGACCTGACCGCGCTGGAGCAGTACCTGACGGCCAACTCCTCGGCGACCAGCCCGATCGCGCCTCCGAAGGCCGACCGGATCACGATCGTGAAGTAGGTCGCATACCCGGGGTTCGAGTTGCGGGTGGGACCGGTGCGCGTGGTCGGATGGCTCGATGCGTACCCCCCACCACGCAGCTGCGCATCCCCGGCCCAACCCGTACGAGGAGCTCGCCGCCCTCGACGACGGGCCTCTGGAGGTGACCCCTCTGGAGGAGTTCCTCCCCGAGGCGCCCGAGGAGGGCGCCGAGGACGCCTGGGCCCCGCCGGACCACCGGCGGGGCGGCAGGCGGGGCGGTCGACGGAGTGGCAGGCGGCGGAAGAATCGTTTCGCCGGACTGCCCTTCGCGCTGAAGGCGGTGGTCGGCCTGGTCGTCGTCGCCGCCTTCGCCGCCCTCGCCGACCGCTGGGCCCTGCTCTACGCCGAGCACCGCGCCGCCGACACCCTCCGGGACCGCCTCGACCTGGCCGCAGCGCCCGAGGTGGAGATCGGCGGCTTCCCCTTCCTCACCCAAGTCGCCGCTGAACGGCTGGAGTCGGTGAAGGTGATCGTCCCGGACGTCGCCGCCGACCGGGTCTCCCTCGCGAAGGTGTCCGCCACGGCCCACGACGTCCGCCTGGACGCCGACGGCCTCACCTCCGTACGCGGCGCCCGCGTCCCCCGCTTCGACGGGGAGGTGCAGCTGTCCTTCGCCGACCTCAACCGCGAACTCGGCGCCTCCCAGGTCGCGTTCACCGGCGAGGGCCGCGACCGCGTGCGGGCCGAGGGCACCCTGCCGGTCGCCGGGCACGACCTGCGGGTGCACGCCGAGGCCCGGATCCGCCGCCAGGGCGCGCACGGCATCGCCACCGAGATCGGCAGCATGCGCCTGGACATCGGCGACCTGGCCACCTACCGCCCGGGCACCGGTCCCGCGCAGGGCCTGCACCTCACGCCCGAGGGCAGCGCGGACCTGGCCCGGCAGACCCGCAAGGCGAAGGCCCTGCTGTCCGTCCCCGCCATCGTGCGGCGGCTCGGGGTGCCCGGGGCGACCGTGCGCGAGGCCCTGGCCGACGACGGCAGGCTCACCGAGCTCACCGGGTCCCCGCGCTTCGCGCGCCAGGCCCAGCGCCTGAACCTCGTCGACCTGGCCCTGGACCACCCGCAGGTGCTGCGCCGGCTCGGCCTCGACCCGAACCTGCTCGACGCCCTGTCCGGCCTGACCCGCCCGGTCCTGGCCGAGCGGCTGTCCCTGGCGTTCGAACTCCCGGAGCCGGAGCAGGGGAACGTGCGGTTGCAGGAGGTCCGCGTGCAGCGGAACGGCATCCGGGTGCGGGTGTCGGGGTCGGGGCTGTCCGTGGGGTCGTAAGGAGGACGCGTATCCGCCGGGCGTGGTCACCGTGGACATCTGCTCCCCCGGCATGCTCGGCTTCCACTGACACTTCACTCGTCGCCGCGGTGGAGGCGCCAGGGCGTGTTCACCGGCCTCGCCGTCGCGCAGTACCGCCCTGGCGCCTTCGAGCACCCCTGCCGCGCGGCTCGAGCCCTTGGGCATCCTTCGTGGCGTACGTCAGTCGGTAGGGAGGTCCGCCGGCGGGGGGACCGTCGCTCCTGGGAGCCGGACCGTCGCCACCGTGCCTCCGTCCTCGGCCGGGGCCAGGGTCACCTCGCCGCCCGCCTGCTGCACCGTGCGGGCCACGATCGACAGGCCCAGGCCCGAGCCCGGCAGGGACCGTGCGCTCGGGGAGCGCCAGAAGCGGTCGAAGACGTGGGGGAGTTCGTCGGCGGGGATGCCCGGGCCGTGGTCGCGGACCGTGAGGGTGCCGTCGGCCAGACGTACGTCGATCACGCCGCTCTCCGGGCTGAACTTCACCGCGTTGTCCAGGATGTTGACCACCGCCCGTTCCAGGGCGGACGGCTCCGCCCGGACGAACCACGGCTCGACGTCCGCCGTGATCGTCAGGTCCGGGCCCCGCAGCCGGGCCCGCCGCAGCGCCGACTCGACCGTGTCGTGCCAGGCGACGATCTGGGTCCGGCCGGCGTGGTGGCCAGTGTCCGGGCGGGACAGCTCCTGCAAGTCGCCGATGAGCGCGGCCAGTTCCGTCATCTGGGCCTTCACCGACGCCAGCAGGGCCTTGCGGTCGGCCTCGGGGAGGGGGCGGCCGGTCTCCTCGCTGCGGGTGAGGAGCTCGATGTTGGTGCGCAGCGAGGTCAGAGGGGTGCGCAGCTCGTGGCCGGCGTCGGCGATCAGCTGCTGCTGGAGGTCCCGGGAGCTGGCCAGCGCCGAGGTCATCGAGTTGAAGGAGTGGGACAGGCGGGCGATCTCGTCCTCGCTGTCGTCCTCCACGGGGATGCGGATGTTCAGGTCCTCGGTGCGGGCCACGTGCTCGACGGCGTCGGTCAGCTTGTCGACGGGCCGTAGCCCGGCCCGGGCGACGGCCAGCCCGGCCGCGCCGGCGCCGAGCACCCCCACGCCCGACACCAGCAGCAGGATCAGCGCCAGTTCGTTGAGCGTGGACTGGGTGCCCTTCAGCGGCAGGGCGACGACCAGCGAGTAGTCCGCGGCCACACCCGGCCGCAGGGAGTCGTCCTTGACGACGAGCGCCGTGGTCATGACGCGCAGCCTGTTCCCGTCGGTGTCGGTACCGTCCCGGAAGTGCTGCACGTTCGGGTCGGGGGCCTTGGCCACGGTCTTGTCGGCGCCGCTGACCTGCACCTGGGCCGTGGAGCTGGGGAAGAGGCACACCTTGCCGTCGACCCTGACCAACTGCCCGTAGCTCTTGGGCCGCGACCCCACGCCGAGTGCGTCGGAGGGTGTCTGGGGACAGGCGGCCACGAGGTCGCGGAACTCGTCCGGGCGCACCGGCCCCACCGACGACTTCAGGTCCTCGTCGATCTCGTCGTACAGCTTGCCCTGCACGATGAACCAGCAGGTCACCGACACCGCCGCCACGGCGAACGCCACGGCCGCCGCCACCAGCAGCGCCAGTCGCGAGCGGATCGGCAGCGAGCGGAAGCGGCGGACGAGCCTGTTCACTCGGCGCCGCCCTGGCGGAGCACGTAGCCGACCCCGCGCACCGTGTGGACCAGGCGCGGCTCCCCGCCCGCCTCGGTCTTGCGGCGCAGGTACATCACGTACACGTCCAGGGAGTTCGACGACGGCTCGAAGTCGAAGCCCCAGACGGCCTTGAGGATCTGCTCCCGGGTGAGGACCTGGCGCGGATGCGCCATGAACATCTCCAGCAGCGTGAACTCCGTGCGGGTGAGCTCCACCGGGCGCCCGCCCCGGGTGACCTCGCGCGTGGCGAGGTCCATGCGCAGGTCGGCGAAGGCCAGCACGTCCTCGTCGGCCGGGCCGGCCGCGCCCATGGCCGCCGCGTAGGAGCTGCGGCGCAGCAGGGCGCGGATCCGGGCGAAGAGCTCGTCCAGTTCGAACGGCTTGACCAGGTAGTCGTCGGCGCCCGCGTCGAGGCCGGTGACGCGGTCGCCGACCGTGTCGCGGGCGGTGAGCATCAGGATGGGTGTCGTGTCGCCGGCGGCGCGGATGCGGCGCGCGGCGGTCAGCCCGTCCATGCGCGGCATCTGGATGTCGAGGACGACGAGGTCGGGGCGGTAGACCGCGGCCATCTCCAGGGCGTCCGCGCCGTCGACCGCGACCTGCGTGCCGTACCCCTCGAAGGCCAGGCTGCGCTGGAGCGCTTCGCGTACGGCCGGCTCGTCGTCGACGATCAGGATGCGCTGGGTGTCACGGTCGCCGTCTGCGGGGCTCATGGGCGGGCGGTCCTCGGGTGTGGTGGGGGCGGGGGTGCTCTGACGTTCTCAGCGTCGCACGACTCGGCGCGGGGCCGGGCGCCCTCCGTCCGCAGGGGGGGAATCAGTCCGTCGACCCCGCCCGCAGCTTCGCGAGGTCGGCCTTCACCGTGTCGATCGGGATGGCGAAGCCCAGGCCGACGCTGCCCGCGTCGGCGGACGAGGAGGCCTGGCTCGCCGGCGAGTACATCGCGGAGTTGATCCCGATGATGTTGCCGTTCATGTCGATCAGCGCGCCGCCGGAGTTGCCCGGGTTGAGGGACGCGTCGGTCTGGAGCGCCTTGTACGTCGTGGTGTCGCTGCCGGTGTCGCCGTTGAACTGACGCCCGCCGAACTCGAACGGCCACTGTTCCCCGCCCTGCTGGGGCTGCTGCTGCCCCTCGTCGGTCGGGACGGTCACGTCGCGGTCGAGGGCCGAGATGATGCCGCTGGTCACCGTGCCGGACAGCCCCTCGGGCGAGCCGATCGCCACGACCTGGTCGCCGACCTGCACCCCGGCCGAGTCGCCGAGCGTGGCGGCCTTGAAGCCGGAGCCGTCCTGCACCTCGATCAGCGCCAGGTCCTTCTTGCTGTCGGTGCCGACGGTCTTCGCGGAGTACGTCTTGCCGTCGCTGGTCGTCACCTGGATCTTCGAGGCGCCGGAGACGACGTGGTTGTTGGTGACGATCTCGCCGCCGCTAGTGATGATCACGCCGGAGCCGGTGGAGGACCCGGCGTTGGAGTCGGCGCTGATCTCGACGATGCTGGGGCTGACCGCCTTGGCGACCCCGGCGACCGTGCCCTTCTGACTGGAGGGGACCACGTGGGTGCTGGTGGAGCTGGAGGCGACGGTGTCGTTGCCGGCCAGCTCCTGGATGCCGTAGGCGGTGCCGCCGCCTGTCGCGGCCGCGACGATCGCCACGGCGGCGAGCAGGGCCACGGGCCCGCGGGTGCGCTTGTGCGGAGCGTGCGCCGGGGCGTACGCCGGCGGGGGCGGCCACTCGGGGTTCACCGGGGCCTGCTGCTGACCCTCGTAGGGGTTCGGGTACTCGCCGCTGCGGTGGAAGCTCTCGGTCATGGCATCGAGCGTGCGGCCCGACCATGAGAGCTTCCTGAGTGCTCACTGAGAAGCCCGACAGAAGTGCGTATGCCCGATGTAAAGGGCCGCGCGCGGGAGCCGGCGGGTTACGCGCAGCCGCAGGAGTGGCGGACCACCAGCCGTGACGGGAAGACCTTCAGGCGCTCGCGCCGGGATCCCGCCACCCGCAGTCCGTCGTCGAGGACGAGGTCCACCGCGGCCCGGGCCATGGCCGGACGGTCCGAGGCGATCGTCGTCAGGGGCGGGTCGGTCAGGGCCGCCTCCTTGATGTCGTCGAACCCGGCCACCGCCAGCTCGCCGGGCACGTCGATGCGCAGTTCGCGCGCCGCGCGCAGCAGGCCGATCGCCTGGTCGTCGGTGGAGCAGAAGATCGCCGGCGGGCGGTCCGGGCCGGAGAGGATCTTCAGAGCCGCCTGGTAGGCGTCGTAGCGGTTGTAGAGGGCCTCGAAGAGGCGGCCCTCGGTGGGGATCCCGGCGTCGTCCATCGCGCGGCGCCAGCCCTCGACGTGGTCGGAGACCGGGTCGCCGACCGCGGGCGTCTCCGCTATGCCGCCCATGCAGGCGACGTACGCGTGGCCGTGCTCCAGCAGGTGCCGGACGGCCAGCTCGGCGCCGCCGAGGTCGTCCGTGGTGACGGCGACGTCGTCGATGGCCTCGGGGCGTTCGTGCAGCAGCACCACCCGGGCGTCCCAGGCGTCGATCTCGGCGGCGGCCAGGTCGTTGAGCGCGTGGCTGACGAGGATGAGGCCGGAGACCCGCATGCCCAGGAAGGCCCGCAGGTAGTGCACCTCGCGCTCGGCCACGTAGTCCGTGTTGCCGACGAGGACCATCTTCCCGCGCTCGGAGGCGGCCTGCTCGACCGCGTGCGCCATCTCCCCGAAGAAGGGCTGGCGGGCGTCCGGGATGATCAGGCCTATGAGGTCCGTGCGCCGGGACGCCATCGCCTGGGCCACCCGGTCGGGCCGGTACCCCAGTTCCTTGATCGCGGCGAGGACACGCTCGCGCGTGGCCGGGGCGACCGGCCGGGGTCCGTTGTTGATGACATAGCTGACCACGGCAGTGGAGGTCCCTGCCAGCCGCGCCACGTCATCCCGAGTCACCTTGGCCACGCGCGGAGTCTACGCGGATATACCCGCTCCGGGCAGGGCGTGAAGGAGGGTCCGTACGATATCCCGACCGCCGTCCGGGCGACGCCCTCGCGCGGGACGGGACCCAGGTCGGCGGCGGGATGCGCTCCTCACGCCCGGGTGCGCGCCTCGACGGCGTCCAGCGCGGCCGACTCGTCCGCTTTGCCGGTTTTTGCGGCGGCGGCTTCGGTCTTCGCCTCCTCGGCGGCCCGCTCCATCTTCTCCGGCTTCTCCGGCGTAACGAATCGATAACCCACGTTCCGCACGGTGCCGATCAGCGACTCGTGCTCGGGGCCGAGCTTGGCGCGCAGCCGCCGTACGTGCACGTCGACCGTGCGCGTGCCGCCGAAGTAGTCGTAGCCCCACACCTCCTGGAGCAGCTGGGCGCGGGTGAAGACCCGGCCCGGGTGCTGCGCGAGGTACTTCAGCAGCTCGAACTCCTTGAAGGTCAGGTCCAGGACCCGGCCCTTGAGCTTCGCGGAGTACGTCGCCTCGTCGACCGACAGGTCGCCGTTGCGGATCTCCATGGGGGAGTCGTCCCCGACGATCTGCTGCCGTCCCATGGCCAGCCGCAGCCGGGCCTCGACCTCGGCGGGTCCGGCGGTGTCGAGCAGGACGTCGTCGATGCCCCAGTCGGCGGTGACGGCGGCCAGACCGCCCTCGGTGACGACGAGGACCAGGGGGCAGCCCGGTCCGGTGGAGCGCAGCAGCTGGCACAGGCTGCGGACCTGGGGCAGGTCCCGCCGGCCGTCGACGAGGATGACGTCGGCGCCGGGGGTGTCGACGAGGGCGGGGCCCTCCGCGGGGGCCACCCGCACGTTGTGCAGGAGCAGGCCGAGTGCGGGGAGCACCTCCGTCGACGGCTGGAGGGCGTTGGTCAGGAGCAGCAGAGAACTCATACGTCTGGTTCCTCCTCGGTCCCTGCGAGGACGCTGGTTGGCACAGCACGGGCTCTGCGATCCCGAAGGCCCCGTACACCCGCGGTTTCCCGCGTCGTATACAACGCTTCCGAAAGCACAAAAGGACCCGGGGGCTTCGCTGCCCGAGTCCTCTGCCCAGCAGAATAGCCCACATGAGCTCTGGTCCGGCAGGTCATGTGGCGCGTTCCACCGATCGTCCGCATCCCGAGACGGCCGCGGGAACGCCCGTTCGGGGGTCGTCGCGGACGTTTCTGCGGACGTCCGACGGGGTGACGATCGACGCCCTCCACGAGCCGGGCGCCGCCGCGTCCGGCACCACCGGTACGCCCTCCGGCCACGTGGTGTTCGTCGTGGCGCACGGCTTCACCGGGGCCGTGGACCGGCCGCACGTGCGGCGGGTGGCCCGGGCCTTCGCGCGGTACGGGGCGGTGGTCACCTTCTCCTTCCGGGGGCACGGCGCCTCCGGCGGGCGCTCGACGGTCGGGGACCGGGAGGTGCTGGACCTCGCGGCCGCGGTGCGCTGGGCTGGGGAGCTGGGCTACCGCCGGGTCGTGACGGTCGGGTTCTCGATGGGCGGCTCGGTGGTGCTGCGGCACGCGGCGCTGCACCCCGGCGACAGCCGCGCGGTGGTGTCGGTGAGCGCCCCGGCCCGCTGGTACTACCGGGGGACCGCCCCGATGCGGCGGCTGCACTGGCTGGTGACCCGCCCCGAGGGCCGCGTGGTGAGCCGCTACGGCCTGCGCACCCGCATCCACCACCGCGACTGGGACCCGGTGCCGCTGTCGCCGGTGGAGGCGGTGCCGAGGATCGCCCCCACGCCCCTGCTGATCGTGCACGGCGACGCCGACGGCTACTTCCCGCTCGACCACCCGCGCATGCTGGCCGCCGCCGCCGGTGACCAGGGCGAACTGTGGCTGGAGCCCGGCATGGGGCACGCCGAGAACGCCGCGGGCGAGGAGCTCCTGGACCGGATCGCGGCATGGGTGGTCCGGCGGGCGGGCTAGCCTGTCGGGGTTCACCGTCGGGTGGACCCGTGCGAATGTCGATGTGAGTCCGCTGCGACTGTGCGATTGAGGAAGCAGATGCCAAAGGTCACGGTGCGCTACTGGGCCGCCGCCAAGGCCGCGGCCGGAGTGGCCGAGGAGCCGTACGAGGCCGCCACGCTCGCCGAGGCGCTGGCCGGCGTGCGCGAGCGGCACCCCGGGGAGCTGGAGCGCGTCCTGCTGCGCTGCTCGTTCCTGGTGGACGGCGACCCCGTGGGCACCCGCGGGCACGAGACGGTACGGCTGGCCGACGGTGGCACGGTCGAGGTGCTCCCGCCGTTCGCAGGAGGGTGACGATGACCGACCAGCCGTACGGCGGACACGACGGGTACGACGGGTACGACGGCTACCGCCCCTACGACTCGTACGGGCACCAGCCGCAGCACCAGCCACAGCAGCCGCAGCCGCAGGCGCACCAGCAGCCGCAGCAGCAGGCGTGGCCGGGTCAGGCGTACCCGGGGTACGACGACCCGCAGGCCGCGCAGCAGTACACGCAGCAGTGGCAGGGGCAGACCTGGGAGACGCAGACGCAGCAGTCGGTGTCCGCACCGGCCCCGGCGGAGACGGCGTACGCGGCGCCGTCCGCACATCCCGCGCCCGACGGCCCGCCGGACGCCGGAGCCCCCGACGGCGCCGGGCAGGCCGCCCCCGCGTACGGCCCGGCCACGGTCGGCGGCAACACCCGCCTCACGGACGCCCAGCGGGCCCGTGCGGAGGGACGCTCGCCCATCATCGAGCCGGGGATGCAGCCCGCCGCGCTGACCGCGCTGCTGGGGCTGCTGCTGGCCGGTGCGGCGGCGGTCGGCACGTACGCGCTGCTCGTGCCGCTGGTCGTGCTGCAGGCCGTGACCGCCGCGGGCTGGTTCCGGCTCAACGGCATGTGGCCGGCGCGGCAGGGCATCGCGCTCGGGTTCGCCGGGGCGCTGGCGGCGGACGCCGCGCTGCTCGCCTCGGACCGGTCGCCGGCGGCCCTCCTCGGGGCGCTCGGGGTGTGGGTGCTGCTCGCGCTGGTGCTCCAGCTGCGTTCGCACGCCGATCCCGACGAGCGGATGTACGGGCTGATGGCGACGGTCGTGGCCTCGGCGCTGGCGATCGTGGCCGGCGGCCACCTCGCCGCCGACGCGGACGCGGTGACGGTGGGCGCGGTCGCCGTGGCGGTGGCCGTCCTGGCGCGGGCGCTGCCGCTGCCGACCCCGGCGTCCGTGGTGGTGGCGCTGCTCGCGGGCGCGGGCGGCGGTGCGGCGGCCGGGGCGGTGACGGACCTGGGCACTTCCGGTGCGGTGCTGGGCGCGGGAGCGGCGGCGTGCGCACTGATCGGGCACCGCGCCGCGAGCTACGACTACCCCTCCCGCTTCGTCCACTTCACGGCCGGCGTGGCCCTGCCGCTCGCCGCGGCGGCCCCGGCGGTCTACGTCCTGGGCCGGGCGCTGGGCTAGGGGGTACCCCCTGGCACCCGCCGCCCGGACCGGGCCCCGCCCGGCCTGTCACAGATGATCGACAATTCGGCGGCCGCCCTTGCCCGCGGAGTTACGCTCACGCCAGGGACGGCCGCCCGGTCGTCGAGGGACGCCGTCACAACCGCCTAGGTGGGGGAAACACCGCATGCGCGCACTGCGAATACTGCTGATCTTCGTCGTGGTCCTGGGCGGCCTGTTCGTGATCGCCGACCGCCTCGCGGTCAACTTCGCCGAGGACGAGGTCGCCGACCGTCTGAAGTCGTCCGAGAACCTGTCCTCGACCCCGGACGTGAGCATCAACGGCTTCCCGTTCCTCACACAGGTCGTCGGCGGCTCCCTCGACGACGTCGAGGTGGGCATCGAGAACTACGAGGCCGCTGCGGGCGACGGCGGCCGCACCGTCCGCATCGACGACCTCCAGGCCGACATGAAGGGCGTCGAGTTCTCCGGCGACTACAGCTCCGCCACCGCGGCCACCGCCACCGGCACGGCGACCATCGCCTACGACGAGTTGCTGAAGACCGCGAAGGTCGAGCCCACGCAGATCGCCCCGGGCGTCACCGCCAACGTCGTCGGCCTCTCCGACGGCGGCAACGGCAAGATCAAGGTGGCCGTCGAGGCCACCGTCCTCGGCACCAAGCTGCCCGAGCCGGTCGCCGTGCTCAGCACGGTGACGGTGGTGGACGGGACCGTGCGCGTGAAGGCCGACGGCCTGCCGAAGTTCGCCGGGGTGAACCTCGCGGAGAACCGGGTGCGCACCATCACCGACTTCCAGCAGAAGATCGACGGCCTCCCCGGCGACATCGAGCTCGACAAGGTCCAGGCCGCCCCCGACGGCGTGGAGATCTCGGTGAAGGGTTCCGACGTCCGGCTCGCCGGGTAGGGGACCGGCACTCCCTTTCCACCAGGGCTGTCCGGTGGGCGAGACGGCGGCGTCCGCAGCGCAGATGCGCCGGACGGACCGGCCGGGCGGAACCGGTGCGGCGAGCGGCTCGACGGCTCACTGATCCCACATCGCGGATCATCCCGTCTCAGCATGCGACACGCCGGTGACATGGCCGCCCTGCCGTCCTTACGATCGAGGCCATGAAGCGACAGGCGGATCTCACGAAGCGGCGGGCAGTAGACCTGTGCCGCGTCGCCGCCATGCTCTGTCGCCCCTTCTGAGCGACCGCGCCGGCCTGCTCGCCGGTGCGCGCATCCCCGCCGCCCTGCATCAAGGGCACCCGTGCGCCGCCCCCGACACGGACGCGCGCCCGCAGACCTCGCACGCCCCGCCGTAACTGCCCCGGAGGAGAAAGAGCATGAGCCGCAGCGACGTCCTGGTAGACGCCGACTGGCTTCAGGAGCACCTGGACGACACGGACATCGCGATCGTCGAGGTGGACGAGGACACGTCCGCGTACGACAAGAACCACATCAAGAACGCGATCCGCATCGACTGGACCCAGGACCTCCAGGACCCGGTCCGCCGTGACTTCGTCGACCAGGAGGGCTTCGAGAAGCTCCTGTCGGAGAAGGGCATCGCCAACGACCACACCGTCGTCCTCTACGGCGGCAACAACAACTGGTTCGCCTCCTACGCGTACTGGTACTTCAAGCTGTACGGCCACGAGAACGTGAAGCTTCTCGACGGCGGCCGCAAGAAGTGGGAGCTCGACGCCCGCGAGCTGGTCCCCGGCGACGAGGTGCCGGAGCGTCCGAAGACGGACTACAAGGCCAAGGCCCAGGACACCTCCATCCGCGCCTTCCGCGACGACGTCGTCGCCGCGATCGGCGCGCAGAACCTGGTCGACGTGCGCTCGCCCGACGAGTTCTCCGGCAAGCTGCTCGCCCCGGCCCACCTGCCGCAGGAGCAGTCCCAGCGCCCCGGCCACGTGCCGAGCGCCCGGAACATCCCGTGGTCGAAGAACGCCAACGACGACGGCACCTTCAAGTCGGACGAGGAGCTCAAGGCCCTCTACGAGGCGGAGAGCGTCGACCTGGCCAAGGACACCATCGCCTACTGCCGCATCGGTGAGCGCTCCGCGCTGACCTGGTTCGTGCTGCACGAGCTGCTCGGCGTCCAGAACGTCAAGAACTACGACGGCTCCTGGACCGAGTACGGCTCCCTCGTGGGCGTGCCGATCGAGCTCGGCGCTGCGAAGTAAGCGAACCCGACCGACCTTTCCAGACCCCCTTCAGGAGTACGACATGTGCGGTGCGAAGGCCGGCGGCCCCGACGCCTCGACGATCAAGCCCGGTGAGACCACCATCCAGGGTCAGGTGACCAAGGACGGCGAGCCCGTGGTGGGCTACGTCCGCCTGCTGGACTCGACCGGCGAGTTCACGGCCGAGGTGCCGACCTCGGCGACCGGACAGTTCCGCTTCTACGCGGCCGAGGGCACCTGGACCGTCCGTGCCCTCGTGCCCGGCGCCAGCGCCGACCGCACGGTCGTCGCCCAGCAGGGCGGCCTGGCCGAGGTCGCGATCGCCGTCTGACGGCGGGAGGGCGAGAGCCCTCACGAGGGGCCGCACCCACCGGGTTGGACGCCTGGGGTGCGGCCCTTCGGCGCGCCCGGACCTACGCTGGAGTCATGTACGCACGGAGGCGGCGGACGTACTTCGCGATGATGGGCCTGTGCATCGGCCTCTTCGTCCTGGCCTGGGGTGTCGTGCGGCTGTGGTCCGTCCCCGTGGCCGTCGGGATGTGCGTCGTCGCGATGGTCATCCCGCCCGTGGCGGCCATGGTCGCGAACCGGCGCGGCCCGGAGGACCGCTGGTGGGACGACCCCTCGGGCGACCCGCAGTCCGACGACTGGTGGGACGAACTGGACGGCAGGAAGCGCCCGAGGTGAGCGACCCGCGCCCCTGCGGCTCCGCGCCGGGGCCACGGGCGTCTCTCAGTAGACGAGGGCCTGCGTGCCGTCGGCCATCGCCTCCTGGACGAAGACCTGCGCGCCCGCGATCCGTACGCCCTCCAGCACGTCCTTCTCCGTGATGTCCCGGCGGGCGGCGCACTGCGTGCACAGGGTGACGCGGCCGGCCGCGAGGATCGAGTCCAGCAGGTCCGGCAGCGGGGCGGCGTGCGGCAGCTCGAACTCGGCGGCCCGGCCGGGCAGGGCGAACCAGGCGGACTCCCCGGTCAGCCACAGGGAGACCTCGACGCCGCTGGCGACGGCCACCGCCGCCACCGTGAACGCCTGGGAGCACCGCTCGGGGGCGTCGGCCCCCGCCGTCACCTTGATCACCAGCTTGTTCGCCATAGCCGGAATCGTAGTGCGCACAGGGCCCGCGTAAGCTGGCCTCGGCCCTGTGCAACCGTTCGCACCCCCGCTCAAGGAGCACCCCGTGGAGCTTTTCTTCGAAATCCTGTTGGTCCTGGTCGCCGTCGGCGTCCTCGCCTTCGCCGGACTGACCGTGAAGAAGCTGTACCAGGGCCAGCGCTGACCCCCGTCTAGGAAGTTCCCATGATCGAGATCCCGTCCGACCTCCACAAGGACCTCGTCCCGCTCGCCTTCCTGCTCGGCAACTGGGCGGGCGCCGGCGTGCACGACTTCCCCGGCTCCGAGAAGTGCAACTTCGGTCAGGAGGTCGCCTTCACCCACGACGGCCGGGACTTCCTGGAGTACCGCTCGCACACCTGGGTGCTGGACAACGACGGCAACAAGGTCCGCCCCCTGGAGTCCGAGCACGGCTACTGGCGCATCGACGCCGACCGCAAGGTCGAGGTCACGATGACCCGCGACGACGGCGTCATCGAGATCTGGTACGGCGAGCTGGCCGACAAGAAGCCGCAGATCGACCTCGTCACGGACGCGGTGGCCCGCACGGCCTCCGCCCAGCCCTACACCGGCGGCAAGCGGCTGTACGGCTACGTCAAGAGCGACCTGATGTGGGTCGGCGAGAAGCAGACCCCCGAGGTCGAGCTGCGCCCCTACATGTCGGCGCACCTGAAGAAGGTCGTCACGCCGGAGGAGGTCGAGCGCTGGGCGAAGGCCCTGCCCGACGACATGCCGGACGACGGCATCGCCTTCTTCAAGTAGGCGCCTCGCCGAGCGGCCGGACGGCTTCCCCGTCCGGTCCGGTGCGAGTCCGCCTAGACTCTGGGGTGTGGTGAGCACCGACTGGAAGAGTGATCTGCGGCAGCGCGGCTACCGGCTGACCCCGCAGCGGCAACTCGTGCTCGAAGCCGTGGACACCCTGGAGCACGCGACCCCCGACGACATCCTCGTGGAAGTGCGGAAGACGGCGTCGGGGGTCAACATCTCGACCGTCTACCGGACGCTGGAGCTCCTGGAGGAACTGGGCCTGGTCAGCCACGCCCACCTGGGCCACGGGGCGCCGACCTACCACCTGGCCGACCGGCACCACCATCTCCACCTGGTCTGCCGGGACTGCCAGAACGTGATCGAGGCGGACGTGTCCGTCGCGGCGGAGTTCACGGCGCAGCTGCGGCAGACCTTCGGGTTCGACACCGACCTGAAGCACTTCGCGATCTTCGGCCGCTGCGAGGACTGCACCCTCAAGGCTTCAACTACCGAGTCGTAGGCTTACGGACATGAAGAGCCCTCTGCTGACCCTGCCCGGCGCCGTCCCCGCCGAGGGCGTGGACGAAGGCGTCGCCGCCCACTACGGCGACCTGTTCCGCGAGCAGCGCGCCCTCGCCGACGGCACCGGCTTCGTCGATCTCTCGCACCGCGGGGTCGTCACCGTCACCGGCGACGACCGGCTGGCGTGGCTGCACCTGCTGCTCACCCAGCACGTCAGCGACCTCCCGGCGGGCCGGGCGACCGAGGCGCTGATCCTCTCGGCGAACGGCCACATCGAGCACGCCCTGTACCTCGTCGACGACGGCACGACGGTCTGGGCCCACGTGGAGCCGGGCACCCAGGAGGCGCTGATCGCCTACCTGGAGTCGATGAAGTTCTTCTACCGCGTCGAGGTCGCCGACCGCACCGGTGACATCGCGGTCGTGCACCTCCCGGCCGGCTCCATCGCCGAGGTGCCCGAGGGCGCGGTCGTCCGGGAGACCCCCTACGGCCGGGACCTGTTCCTGCCGCGCGCCGACCTGGAGGCCTACGCCGAGCGGTCCGGGCCGCCCGCCGGGATCCTCGCCCACGAGGCCCTGCGCGTGGAGCAGCACCGGCCCCGGCTCGGCTTCGAGACCGACCACCGCACGATCCCGCACGAGCTGGGCTGGATCGGCTCGGCCGTGCACCTGCAGAAGGGCTGCTACCGGGGCCAGGAGACGGTCGCCCGGGTGCAGAACCTGGGCAAGCCGCCGCGCCGCCTGGTCTTCCTGCACCTGGACGGCAGCGAGGTGCACCTGCCGCCGGCCGGCACCGAGCTGCGGCTCGCCGAGGACACCCCCGACGGCCGGAAGATCGGCTTCATCACGACCTCCGCGCGTCACCACGAGCTCGGTCCGGTGGCCCTGGCCCTGGTGAAGCGAAACGTGGCGGTGGACGCCCCGCTGGTCGCGGGGGACACGGCGGCCGCCCAGGAAGTCGTCGTCGAGCCGTAGGACTTGTAGATCTTTCGGGTCAGATTTCGATCAGCACGGTGAACGGGCCGTCGTTGGTCAGTGATACACGCATCGCCGCCCCGAACCGGCCCGTCTCCACCGTCGCCCCGAGGGAGCGCAACTGCGCCACCACCTCGTCGACGAGGGGCTCGGCGACATCGCCCGGGGCGGCCGCGTTCCACGTGGGGCGGCGGCCCTTGCGGGCGTCCCCGTAGAGGGTGAACTGGCTGATCACCAGCAGGGGGGCGCCCGTGTCGCTGCACGACTTCTCGTCGTGCAGCAGGCGGATCGACCACAGCTTGCGGGCCAGCTGCGCGGCCTTCTCCTTGGTGTCCTCGTGCGTGACGCCGACCAGGACGCACAGTCCCTCGCCCTCGATCGCGCCCACGCTCTCGCCGTCCACGACGACGCTCGCGCCGTCCACCCTCTGCACCACTGCTCGCATGCGTCCATCATGCAGGGCGGTGACTTTCCCGCCTCACGCGGTTGGCGCATGGCTCGAAAGAGTGGTTTGCGCGGGCGCCAACAGGCAGCGCACGGACGTATTTTGCTGCTTAACCGCCCATCTGGGGTCTATCGGGGGCACTCGTTCCCATAGCGGCCAGTCGGGGTGGCACGATGCATTCACATCCGGTCGAGGGGACGGTCGAGGCACATGAGCACATCGAGCACCGGGCAGTACCCGGGCGCTGCCTGGTCGACGTACACGGGGGTCGGGGCGCCGGAGTACCACCGGCCGCCCGTCCAGCGCACGGACAGCCCGCGGCTGCCTTCGGACACCCCCGCGCGCGACCTGACCGCGCTGAGCCTGGCCGAGCTGCGCGCGCTGCGCCGCGAGGCCCAGCGCGACGAGGCCGACCTCAGTTACGTGCGGCGGCTGCTCCAGGGCCGGATCGACATCCTGCGCGCGGAGCTGGACCGGCGTGCGCCGGAGGGCGCGGCGTGTGTCGCCGCGCCCCCGGAGGCCTCCGTCGTCGAGCGGCTCGCGGAGATCCTGCGCGACGCCCCGGCCTCCAGCCGTTCCTCGGCCCGGCACCTGACGGTGGGCGCGCCGCAGGGCGAGGAGTACCGGCGGCTGGCCGCCGAGATGCTCGGCGAGGTCGAGCTGTCCGACCTGGGTGCGCGCACCGACCCGGAGCTGACCACGGGCATCGGGCGCCTGGAGCGCTACGAGCAGCAGGTGTCGCGCCGCCGCCGCCGGCTGCAGCGCACCGCCGACGAGTGCAGCACGGAGATCGCCCGCCGGTACCGCGAGGGCGAGGCACACGTGGACGACCTGCTGGCCTGAGCTTCGGGGGAGTGACCGGGAGGGCCGGTCGGATATTCGCACGACACCGGCCGGCCCGCCGCCTAGCGTGGGTCCATGACCTCCCTCGACCGCGCCGACGGCATCGACGTACGCCCGATCACGGAGACCGAGTTCACCGCCTGGCAGCGCGCCGTGGGCACCGGCTTCCTGCGGGCGCAGGCTCTGTCGGAGGAGGAGGTGGAGGCGCGGCGCCGGGTGTTCGTCCCCGGGCGGTACCTGGGGGCCTTCGACCGGGACCGGTGCGTGGCGACCTTCCGCTCCTTCGACCAGCGGCTCACGGCCGTCGGCGGGGCGAGCGTCCCGGCCGACGCCGTCTCGGGCGTCACCGTGACGGCGACCCACCGGCGGCGGGGTCTGCTCTCCCGGATGATGGCGCAGGACCTGGCGGCCGCGAAGGAGCGGGGGGACGTCGTCGCGACCCTGATCGCCGCCGAGTACCCGATCTACGGCCGGTTCGGTTTCGGCCCGGCGACCTGGACGGCCGAGTGGACCGTCGACGTGCCGCGGGCCGGGGTGGACGCCCGATGGGCGGGCCCGGCGGACGGCGGCCGGATCGACCTGGTGGACGGCGAGGATGTGCGCAAGCTCGGACCGGAGCTCCACGAGCGGCTGTGCCGCACCCGGCCCGGCGCCATCGACCGCGACGAGCACTGGTGGAAGGTGAACACGGGCGCCCTGCGCGCCGACCCGTCGTGGAAGACGCCCTTCTACGCCGTGTACCGCTCGGCGTCGGGCGAGGTGGAGGGCATCGCCGTCTACCGGGTGGACGACCACTGGGGTGACGCCAAGCAGCCGTTGAACACGGCGAGCGTGGACTGGCTGACCGGCGTGACCCCGCGGGCGGAGCGGGCCCTGTGGCACTACCTGTGCTCCATCGACTGGGTCGTCACGGTCAAGAGCGGCTGGCGCGCCCCGGACGACCTGCTTCCGCTGCTGCTGCCCAACCCGCGGGCGGCCGCCCTCACGACGCAGTCCGACTGGTTGTGGGTGCGCATCCTCGACGTCGAACGGGCCCTGGAGGCGCGGACGTACGAGGGCGAGGGCGCGCTGGTGCTGGAGGTCGCCGGGGTGGACGGGCTGACCGGCGGGCGCTACCGGCTGGAGGCCGGTACCGGCGGGGCGTCCTGCACGCCGACCACCGAGAGCGCCGATCTGGCGCTGGGTCTGGGGGAGTTGGCGGCGCTGTGGCTCGGGGACGAGTCGGCGGTGCGGCTGGCGGCTCTGGGGCGGGTCGGGGAAGAACGAGCGGGCGCCGCCCGGAAGGCCGACGCCCTGCTGCGTACGTCCAGGCGGCCGTGGTGCCCGGACATGTTCTGAGCCGCTCCCTTCTGCCGGCGGACAGGACCCGCATCCGTAGCGAGCTGTTCGGTTGTGGTGGTCGTGCCGTGTCTTCCTCCGGCCGTCCGGGGCTCCCGGCTCCCCTCCGGAGGGGAGTCCCGCGGCGATGTCGCGCCGGCCAACCGTCTCAAGGTCCGACCAGGTCGCGGAAGTTGGCTGCCAACTTCACTGTACTTATCTCCGCCTGGAAGCGGCTCATAACCACCTTTCCGTGAACTGCCGCAAGATGGCGGGAAGTTGTACGGTGCAGTTGTGGACCCGGAACACGACTCCGCCACTGGGCGGAAGAGGTCGCAACGGCCACAGCGGACACATCACGAGGTGGCCGACGCGTTGCGCGCCCGCATCAGGTCGGGGGCGTTGACGCCGGGTGCGCGCATGCCCACCCAGGCGCGGCTGGCCGAGGAGTTCGGCGTCGAGCGCGGGGTGGTGCGCCAGGCGCTGCGCGTGCTCCAGTCCGAGCAGTTGCTCACCCATGTCTCCAAGGGCAGCCCGGCGAGGGTGGCTCCCGATCCCGCCCGGGCCCTGACCGGCGGGCCCGAGGCCCCGCCGCTGCCCACGACGGTGACGCTCGCGCCCCGGATCGCGCGCGCCTTCGCCGCCGAGCACGTGGAGATCGACGCGGTGTGCCTGACCTCCGTCTCCCTCACGCTCGCCATCGGTGAGCCACTGCGGGAGATCCACGCCGGCCGGCTGAAACCGGCCAGGGTCGACGTCCGGGTGCTGCTGCCGAGCCGGGACATCGACCTCGCCTTCCCGGTGCCGGTCGCCGGGCCGCGCGGCGACGACCTGGTGCACGACCGGTGGCTGACCATGCGCAACGCCCAGGGCCAGGTCCTGCGGCACAACCTGCTGGCCCTGCGCTCCACGCACGGCATCGACGTCCGCGTCACCTTCCGCGCGCTGCCGTTCACGCCGCCGGTGAAGCTGTACCTGCTCAACGGCAGGGAGGCGCTGTTCGCCTACTACACGCTGACGCGCCGGGAGGCCGAGATCGGCCGGGAGCAGTTGGAGATGTACGACGCCCAGGGCACCCGGTCGATGCTGTTCTCGTTCCGGCAGGGGGCCGGGCCGCGCGACACGACGTTCGTGGAGCAGTCGCACCTGTGGTTCGACGCGCTGTGGGAGACGATCAGTTCGGAGCTGGCGCTCGGCGGCTGACGTCTCCCCCGGTGGTGCCGTGCGCGGTGCGCTGGTTCACAGGGCGGGTCCCGTCATGAGCAGTGCGAGCACGACGGCTCCCGCGGAGCTGACCGCCGGGCTCTTGGCCTTGATGCCGACGGTGAGCAGGAGGAGGCCGACGATGCCCGCCGGTCCGTACTTCCACTGGACGAGTTGCTCGAAGGTCACGACGAGGACCGCGGAGAGGAGGGCGAGGGCAGGCATGTTCTTTCCCCCTTCGGGCTTCCGGGGCGGGAGGGTGGGAGGCGAGAGGGTGCGGGCGGTACCGGGTGGTGCCGGGTGGTGCGGGGCGGTACCAGGCGGTGCGGGCGAACGTCGGAAGCAAAACTTCCGCCAACTCGCTCAAGTTGGCAACCAACTATGCTGAAGTTGTCCCCACTTGGTGACCGGATATAAACAACTTCCCGACAACTCCCGTCAGATGGATCAGGGTTGTAGCGTTTGGTCGTGACCCAGGAGAACGTCGCAGTGAACGGCAGCAGCAGGCGGGCCTCGCCGCAGGAGATCGCCGGCATCCTGCGGGAACGCATCCGCGCCGGGGAGCTGAGGGCGGGGGACCGGCTCCCCACCCAGGCCGAACTCGCCGAGGAGTTCGGCGTGGAGCGGGGAACCGTGCGCCAGGCCCTGCGGGCGCTCCAGGAGGACGGACTGCTCACCAACGTCAGCAAGGGCAGTCCGCCGAGGATCGCCGAGCCGGCCCCGGACCGCGACGAGCCCCAGCCGACCATGGTGGGACTGGCCCCGCGGCTGACCGAGGCGTTCTCGGCGCGGACCGTCCGCGTGGACGTCGTCTGCCACACCGCGGAGACGCTGATGGTCGCCCTCGGTGAGCCGCTCCGCCTGATCCACGAGGGCCGGATCCGCCCCGAGTCGATCGACGTGCGCATCCTGGTCCCGTCCCGGGACATCGAACTGGCCTTCCCGGTCCCGGTCGAGTCGCACGGCGAGGACGACTCCGTCCATCAGCGCTGGCTGGCCATGCGCAACGCCCAGGGCCAGGTGCTGCAGCACAACCTGCTTTCCCTGCGCTCCACGCACGGCATGGACGTCCATGTCCGCTTCCGGGCACTGCCGTTCACCCCGCCGGTGAAGCTGTACCTCCTCAACGGGGAGGAGGCCCTGATGGGCTACTACATGCTGACCAGGCGCGAGGAGGAGTGGGGGAGCCGGACGCTGGACATGTACGACGTCCTCGGGTCGAGGTCCCTGCTGTTCTCCTTCGCCCGGCGGGCCGGCCGGCGGGACGCGGCGTTCGTGGAGGAATCCCAGAAGTGGTTCGACGCCCTCTGGGAAACCATCACCACGGACCTGACACTCTCCTAGTGACTTCCGATACGCAGCAGACTGGTTCGGTGACGATCGAGACCGGGAACGATCCGGACGTGCTCCGTAGGCTGATCGCACGCGCCCGTGTGGTGCTGTGGGACTTCGACGGGCCCATCTGCCGTCTGTTCGCCGGGCATTCGGCGGAACGCGTCGCCGGCGATCTCGTCTCCTGGCTGGAGGGCCGGGGGCTGCACGGCCTTCTCACCGACGCCGAGCGCGCCTCCCTCGACCCCCAGGTGGTGCTGCGCGCCGTGGACCGCAGGCACCCCGGCAGCGACCTCGTCGCCGAGCTGGAGGAGCGCCTGACCCAGGAGGAACTGCGGGCGACGGCCTCGGCGATGCCCACCGCGTACGCCGACCCACTGATCCGCACCTGGACGGCGATCGGGTCCCGGCCGGCGGTCACCACGAACAACTCGCCCCGAGCGGCCCGCACCTACCTGGAGAGCCGCGGCCTGGCCGACTGCTTCGCCCCGCACCTCTACGGCCGGACCGAGGAACTGCGGCACCTCAAGCCCGACCCGCACTGCCTGAACCGGGCGCTGAACGCGATGGGGGCGGCCCCGGCGGACGCCCTGATGATCGGTGACACCCCCTCCGACCACCTGGCGGCGCGACGGGCGGGCGTGCCGTTCCTGGGCTACGCGCGCACCGAGGAGAAGGCCAAGAAGCTGAGGGCGGCCGGGGCCGGGACGGTGGTGGGAACCCTGGAGACGCTGCTGCGCCTGCTGCGCGGCTGAGCCGGGCGGTGCCTCGCGCCGCCGCCTCCACCGCCGTTCAGGTGTGCGCCGGTTAGCTCACACCGGGGGAACCCGGTCCCACCTGCCCGGTTCTCCCTCGCGGGCGCGGCCCGCGGGAGTAGATTGCGTCCCCTCCCACCCCGTCGGCACCACCGGAACAGGCTGAACCAGCACATGACATCCCCGTCGGTCACCGGTGCTCGACGACGAGCAGAGGGGATGAGCGGCGACCCGAGCCTGGTCCGGGGCCCGCTCAAGGGCTACCACCACGAGACCTACGTGCTCGCTCCGCCGGGCGGGACGCGCGCCGTGAAGTTCCGTGAGCCGCGGGCCGAGATCCTTTGGTTCGACCGGAGGTGCTTCCGGTCGGAGGAGGAGCTGCTCACGGCCCTGCGCCCGCACGTCAGCCGCGTCCCGGACGTCGTCGACGTGGGCGGCATGCCCCTCCAGGCCTTCATCGAGGGACGCACGCTCGGGGAACTGCGCCGTCCGGGGCGACGCGTCCCCGGGTCCGCGTGCGAGCAGATCCTGGACCTCTTCGGCGACCTGGTCCGGGTCACCCCGGACATGCTCGACGTCGAGCGACGGTGCGAGGACGACGACCGGGCCGAGGACGGGGACAGCGACGGCTTCCTGGAGCGCTTGATCGTCTTCGTCGAGGAGCGGGTGTACGCGAGGAACGCACCGGCCTTCGCCGGGCTCTTCCACGCGCTCGGTCTCTCGGACGAATCGTTCAGCCGGCTCAGGAAGCACGTGCTCGGGCTGCGGCGGCGGGGCTTCTGCCTGCTCCACGCCGACCTGCACCGGGAGAACCTGATCCTCGACCCCGCGGGGCGGCTCTGGGCCATCGACTGGGAACTGGCGATGCCGGGCGATCCTCTGTACGACCTGGCCACCCACCTGTACCTGATGCGCTACCCCGCCGACCAGGAGCGTCGCATCGTCGCCGGCTGGCGGCGGGTCGTCGAGCGGTGCGCGCCGGGCGCCTCGAACGGCTGGGAGGAGGACCTGCCGCTGCTGCTGGACTTCAAGCGGGCGCAGTCCGTGTTCACCGACGTGATCCGGGTGGCACTGTCCTTGCGGGAGGCGGGCGGATTCGACCGGGTGGCGCTGCCCGACGCGGCCGGACGGCTGCGGAGGATCCTGACCGCCGCCGCGCCACCGCTGGGGCTGACGCAGGTGCCGAGCCGTGCCCGGATCGCGGCGGCCCTGGTCCGCTGGCACGAGGACGGGCGGGCCGCGCCGGGCGAACACTCCCTGCCGGCCGCGCCGGACGTGTACTGACGCGGAGTGCATAGGCTCCCTCCCATGAGCGAGCCCGGCCTGCGTGAGCGCAAGAAGCAGCGGATGTACCGCGTCGTGTCGGACATCGCCGTCCGGCTCTTCCTGGAGAAGGGGTTCGACGCGGTGTCCGTCGCCGAGGTGGCCGCCGCGGCGGAGATCTCCAAGCCGACGCTGTTCCGGTACTTCCCCGCCAAGGAGGATCTGGTGCTGCACCGGATCGCCGACCACGAGGGCGAGGCCGCGCGCGTGGTGCGGGCGGCGCAGGAGCCGCCCGTGGCGGCGCTGCGGCGGCACTTCCTCGAGGGACTGGACCGGGAGGACCCGGTGACCGGGCTCAACGGCCACCCGGACGTGCTGGCCTTCCACGCGCTGCTGTACGGCACGCCCTCCCTCGTCGCCCGCGCCCACGGCCACCAGGAGCGGTCGGAGGCGGCGCTCGCCGACGCGCTGGGCGGTGACCTCGACGCGCGGCTCGCGGCCGGGCAGATCATGGCCGTGCTGCGGGTGCTCGCGCTGGAGAACTGGCGGCGGATCGCGGCCGGCGAGTCCGTGGCGCAGGTGCGCCCGGACGCGGTGGCGGCGGCGCGGCGCGCGTTCGGGCGGCTGGCCGAGGCCATGCCGCCCCACCTCCGGGACCGCGTCATGGCCGATACCAGGTAACTTATTTAACTCGGTTACGTTTTTGGCGTAGGCTCGGCGGCATGACGTCGACCGAGCCCGCCCTGCAGCACGTCCTCGACCGCGAACGCGCCCACCACGAACGCTGCCGTGCCGCCCTGGCGGCCATGGTCGAGGGCGCCGGCGAGCAGGTCGTCGCCGGAGAGGACGTCTCCGCGTCCGGGGCCGACGCCGAGGTCCTCGGGTACCGGCTGCGCAGCCGGGCCAAGGCCCTGCGGGAGTTGCCCGAGGGGCCGCTGTTCTTCGGTGCGCTGCACGGCGAGGAGGGGCGGCTGCACATCGGGCGGCTGCGGATCTCCGAGCACCCGGCCGAGCCGCCCCTGGTGGTCGACTGGCGCGCACCCGTCTCGCGCGCCTTCTACCAGGCCTCGGCCCGCGACCCCCAGGGCGTCGCCGTGCGCCGCCGGTTCGGCTGGGCGCCGGGCAGCCGGGGCGACTCCGGCGACCTGACCGGCCTGGAGGACGAGCACCTGGCGCGGGGGGAGACCCGGTCCAGCGAGATCGTCGCCCGCGAGATCGAACGGCCCCGCGTCGGCCCCATGCGGGACATCGCCGCCACCATCCAGCCCGAGCAGGACGACCTCGTCCGCGCCGGCCTGGCGGTGTCGGTGTGCGTCCAGGGGGCTCCCGGCACCGGCAAGACCGCCGTCGGACTGCACCGGGCCGCGTATCTGCTCTACACCCACCCGCAGCGCATCCGGCGGGGCGGCCTGCTGATCCTCGGGCCCAACCGCACGTTCCTGTCGTACATCGCGGAGGTGCTCCCCGCCCTCGGGGAGAGCGGGGTGCGGCAGTCGACCCTGACCGAGGAGATCGCGCGCTGCCCCGTGCGCGGCACCGACGACGCCGCCGCGGCCGCGGTCAAGCACGACGCCCGCACGGCCGAGGTGCTGCGGCGGGCGCTGTACGCGCGCGTGCGTCCCGAGGGGGCCGGGCCGCTGGCCGTGCCGGACGGCTCCTACCGGTGGCGGGTGCCGGAGGCGGAGCTGGCACGGATCGTGGCCGGGGTGCGCGCGGAGGAACCGCCCTACGAGGTCGGACGGGAGCGGGTCCGGGCCAGGATCGTGCGGTCGCTGCGGGAGCAGGCCGAGCGGCGGGCCGGGCCGCCCACCAACGCCTGGGTGCGCCGCGTGGAACGGGCCCGGCCGGTGTCCGCGTACGTCGACGCCGTCTGGCCGCGGGTGCGCCCCGAGGAGGTGCTGGCCGGACTGCTCGGTGACCCGGACGCGCTGGCGGCCGCCGCCGACGGGCTGCTCGACGCCGGTGAGCAGCGGGCGCTGCTGTGGGCCCGGCCGCCCCGGTCGTGGAAGTCGGCCCGCTGGTCGGAGGCCGACCTGGTGCTGCTCGACGAGGTGGCCGGGCTGATCGGTCACCCCGAGGGTTACGGGCACGTCGTCGTGGACGAGGCGCAGGACCTGTCGCCGATGGAGTGCCGGGCCATCGCCCGCCGGGCCCGCTTCGGGTCCCTGACGGTGCTGGGCGACCTGGCGCAGGGCACGACGCCGTGGGCCGCGCGGTCCTGGCGGACGGTCCTCGCGCACCTCGGGAAACCGGAAGCGCCGGTGATCGAGCTGACGACCGGGTTCCGGGTGCCGAAGGCGGTCGTCGGGCTCACCAACCGGCTGCTGGAGCGGCTGGACGTGGACGTGCCGGCGGCGCGTTCCCTGCGCGGTGACGGGGAGCTGACGGAGCGGCGGACCACCGCGGACGGCGTGCCCGGGGCCGTCGTGGACGCGGTGCGGGACGCACTGGGGCGGGAGGGGTCGGTCGGGATCGTCGCTGCGGACGCGGACCTGCCCCGCGTGCGGGCGGCCCTGGAGGCGGCCGGGGTCGCGGCGGCCGGCCCGGACGCACTCGGCGCACGGGTCTCCCTGGTGCCCGCGCGGCTGGTCAAGGGCCTGGAGTACGACCACGTCGTGGCGGTCGAACCGGCGGCCGTCGCCGAGGCGGAGGAGCGCGGTCTGCACCGCCTGTACGTGGTGCTGACCCGGGCGGTGTCGCGCCTGGAGGTGGTGCGCAGCAGGCCGCTGCCGTTCGGGTCGTGACGGACGCTCCGCTCCGCTCGGCGCTGTGCCGTCAGTCCTGCTCCGCGAACGCGCCCTTCGGCCCGAAGGCCGCTTCGGCGAAGCGTTCGCCGATGCGCCGGTGGGTGGCCGCGTCGGGGTGGACGTGGTCGGGCAGGGGCAGCTCGGCCGCGTCGGAGGCGCCGTAGAGGGTGAGGCCGTCCAGGTAGTGCAGGTGGGGGTCCTCGGCGGCGCGCCGGGCGGCGATGCGGGACAGCTCCTCGCGGATCGCGGAGAGGGTCAGCTTGCCCATCGCCGTCTCGGCCGGGTCGCCCATGGCGGCGAACGCCATGCGGCCCTTGCCGAGCTCCTCGACGTCCGGGGCGGTCGGGCCGGGGGTGTCCTCGTGGAGGGCGCAGTGGATGGGGGAGACCAGCAGCAGCGGGGTGTCCGGGTGCCCCTCGCGGATGGTGTCCAGGAACCCGTGCACGGCCGGGCCGAAGGCGCGCCGCCGCATCACGTCGTGGTTGACGATGTTGATCCCGATCTTGACGCTGATGAGGTCGGCCGGGGTGTCCCGCATGGCGCGTGCCGTGAACGGGTCGAGCATCGCGCTGCCGCCCAGGCCGAGGTTGATCAGCTCCACCCCGCCGAGCGACGCGGCGATCGCCGGCCAGATGGCCGTGGGGCCGGCCGCGTCGGACCCGTGGCTGATCGAGCTGCCGTGGTGCAGCCACACCCGGCGGCCCCGGTCCGGCAGCGGCTCCACGGGCGCGTCGGTGCGCAGGGCGACGAGTTCGGTGGTCTCGTTGTGCGGCAGCCAGATCTCGACGTCCTTCTCGCCCTCGCGCAGTCCGTCGAAACGGACCGTGCCGACCGGGCCGTGCGTGACCTCGCTCCGCCCGGTCTCCAGGTCGACCAGGAGGCGGTTGCCGCCGCTCCCGCAGGCCTGGCCGGCCGGGCGGCCGTCGACCAGCAGGTCGTACCGGCCGTCCGGGCGGTCGGGGAAGCCGGTGTAGTCGCGCTTGGTGCGCAGCGTGTCCAGCTCGACGGCGGTCGCGGAGGTACGGAACGCCAGCCGTACGCCGGAGGGCTGGGCCTCGGCCATCGCCAGCTGGGCGTCGGTGTTCTGGGCGCGGGCCCGGGCGGGCAGCCGGTGCGGCAGCAGGCCGTGCTCGGTGCGCTCCAGGTCGAGGGCGCCGCGCAGCAGGGCGGCGGTGATCGGCGTGGTGATCCAGTCGTGCTCGGTGTGCATCGTGTCAGCCTCGGGGATCCGTAGGGGGCGCGGGCCAGTTGCGCAGCAGCGTGTCGAGGGCGTCGAGGATCCGGGCCCAGGTCGCGTCGGTGTCGGGGGCGCTGTGGCTGAACCCGCCGCCCAGTTCCAGGCTCACGTAGCCGTGGAAGACGCTGCCCAGGAGCCGGACCGCGTGGGTCTGGTCCGGTTCCGTCAGGTCGTAGCCGCGCAGCAGCGCCCGGGTCATCCGGGCGTGCCGGACGCCGGCGCTCGCGGCCGCCGTCTGCGGGTCCAGTCGCAGCTGGGCCGCCGCGTAGCGGCCGGGGTGCTCCCGGGCGTAGTCGCGGTAGACGTCGGCGAGGGCGGTCAGGGCGTCCTTGCCGGAGCGTCCGGCCAGGGCCTCGGCGGCCCGGTCGGCCAGTTCCGTCAGGGCGAGCAGGGCGATCCGGGTCTTCAGGTCCTGGGAGTTGCGCACGTGCGAGTACAGGCTCGCGACCTTGACGTCGAACCGCCGGGCCAGTGCCGAGACGGTGACCTGCTCGAAGCCGACCTCGTCGGCCAGCTCGGCGCCCGCCTCGGTCAGCCGCTCCGGCGTCAGTCCCACACGCACCATCAGCGCTCTCCTCTCTACCTGAAGAGAGTGTGCCCCTGCCTAAAGCTTTTAGGCAAATGGCTTCTGCTCTCGGCCGCCGCGGCGGGTCTTCCCCCAGGGCTTGAGGACGGAGACCACCGTCATGAAGACGTAGGCGGACAGCGACACGACCGGGCCGAACAGCACGTCACCGGCGTCCGGCAGCGGTCCGCCCGCGGTGACGGCGGCGACCGCGGAGTCCATGCCGGGGCGCAGCGCGAGGACCGTGGCGGTGACCGTGCCGAGGGTCAGCCAGAACTTCGTGTACACCCACCGGTACCGGGCCAGGCCCCACTTCGTGCCCAGCGACAGCACCAGTCCGCTCAGCAGGGTGAGCAGCGCGGCGGGCAGCAGCAGCCAGTCCGCGAAGAGCTTCATGGTCCGCACGCAGGCCTCCACGGTCGCGGACGAGCCGGTGGTGGCCGCGGTGGCCCCGAGCGCGAGCAGCCCGAGCGTCAGGCCGAGCCAGCCGGCGGAGGCGACGACGTGCACGCAGAGCAGGGCCCGGCGGGCGGGACGGGAAAGTGTCGGCGCCGGGCTGGGCCTGCGGGCCGGCTTCGGGGCGGTGTCCATGCGAACCACGCTGCCGTGCGCCGCCGCCGGGGGCGTCCGGCGGCGGGAGTATCCCGGCATACCGGGATCGGCGTACGCGCCGCGCGCGCCGTCCCCTACCGTCACGGCATGACCGAGCCCTCCTACCTCGCCGCCGTCCGGCACTCCTACGACACCGTCGCCCGGGCCTACGCCGAGCGGGTGCCGCGGCCGCAGTCCCTGGACCCGGTGTCCCGTGCGATGCCGGCGGCCTTCGCCGATCTGGTGCGGGCCCGGGGCCCGGTCGCCGACCTGGGCTGCGGCCCGGGAAAGGTGACGGCCCACCTGGCCGCCCTCGGCGTCACGGTGTTCGGCGTCGACCTGTCGCGGAGGGCCCGTCGACCCGAAGGACGGGCACGTTCCTGGCGCACCGGCCGGAGGGCTGAGCACGCGGACGCGTGGTGGCCGTGGCAGGGCCATGCTGAGGCCCCGGCGTGGTGTGGCGCACTTTTGCAAGCAGGTGCTTGCAATAGTTAGCGAGGTGGGGCACTGTGAGGGCATGGCAACGCTCAACGTCGGCAATCTCGGTGACTATCTGCGCGAGCAGCGGCGCAACGCGCAGCTGTCGCTGCGGCAGCTCGCCGATGCCGCCGGGGTGTCCAACCCGTACCTGAGCCAGATCGAGCGCGGCCTGCGCAAGCCGAGCGCGGAGGTGCTCCAGCAGGTCGCCAAGGCCCTGCGCATCTCCGCCGAGACGCTGTACGTCCGGGCCGGCATCCTCGACGCCGAGCGCGACCGGGACGAGGTGGAGACGCGTGCCGTCATCCTCGCCGACCCGACGCTGAACGAACGGCAGAAGCAGGTGCTGCTGCAGATCTACGAGTCCTTCCGCAAGGAGAACGGGTTCACGGGTGGCGACGGCGGCACCGTGCCCGGCGGGTCCGCGGTGCTCGGCGTCGTGGACGGCGACGGCCCGGCCGAGGCGGCGACGGAGGCGGACCCGCCCCGCGGCGACGGCGACGGCGACATACCGGCGGGCGGTGGCGGCCGTTCCCCGGGGCGGCGCAGACGCGCCGACGACAGCGGTGCCTCCGCCCGTACGACCGGCGGCGCACGCGCCCGCCGCCCCCGCAGCACCGACGGCGGTACGACCGCCGGCAGCGACACCGACCCGCAGCAGACGGCCGGCTGAGCCGGACCAGGGCACCGGCCGCCCCCTGCGGATCACACCCTCAGCGAACCCTCGAAGCGACACAGAATCCGGGAGGACCATCACCATGGCCATCACCGACGACCTGCGCAAGACCCTCAGCGACCCGACCCCGCTCTACTTCGCCGCGGGCACCGCCGACCTCGCCTTCCAGCAGGCCAAGAAGGTGCCCGCCCTGGTGGACCAGCTGCGCTCCGAGGCCCCCGCGCGGTTCGAGGCCGTACGCAACACCGACACCAGGGCCGTCCAGGAGAAGGCCTCCGCCCGCGTCAAGGAGACGCAGGAGAGCCTGCAGAGCAAGGTCACCGGGTTCCTCGGCTCCGTCGACATCAAGAAGCTCGGCAGCAACCTGGACGCGGACCTGAAGAAGCTCGGCGAGAGCGCCCAGGACCTCGCGCTGCGCGGTGTCGGCGTGGCCGCCGAGTACGCCGTCAAGGCCCGCGAGACCTACGAGAAGGTCGCCGAGCACGGCGAGCAGGCCGTGCGCACCTGGCGCGGGGAGGCCGCCGACAGCATCGAGGACGTCGCCGAGGGCGTCGAGGAGCTGGCGATCGCGGTCGAGCCGAAGCGCGAGCCGGTCGAGGTCAAGGAGGAGCCGGCCAAGCCCGCGCAGGTCATCGCCTCCGAGGCCAAGGCCGCCGCGGCGAAGAAGACGCCCGCCGCCAAGAAGACCCCGGTGCGCAAGCCCGCCACGGCGAAGAAGACGACGCCGCCGGCCAAGTGAGCCGCAGCCGCCGACGCGGGCCGGGCACCCTGGGGGTGTCCGGCCCGTTGTGCGGGTACGGTGACCGCGTAGGGACGAGCCGAGCCGGGTGGTGGACGTTGTGCTGATGCAGGGCTTCCAAGGGTTTCTGTGGCTTCTGAACGTGGCGTTGACCGTGTTCAGCGCCTTCGCGCTGATCGACGCCGCGGTGCGCCGGGAGGACGCCTACCGCGCGGCCGACAAGAAGACCAAGCCGTTCTGGCTGATCATCCTCGGGCTCGCCCTCGTCGTGAACCTGCTCTTCCCGATCCTGTCGTTCCTGCCGATCATCGGCCTCATCGCGACGATCGTGTACATGGTCGACGTCCGGCCGGCGATCCGCGCGCTGCCCGGCGGCGGCCGCAGCCACCGCGGCTCCAGCAGCGACGGCCCGTACGGCCCGTACAACGGCGGCCGGTAGCGGCACGCGGCTCGCGCCGCGGCCCGCACGCGGGCGGCCCGGCCGTACGCCCTACGGCACCCGGTCCAGCAGGAGCACCGCTACGTCGTCCGTCAGCTCGCCGCCGTTGAGGTCCCGGACCTCGTTCACCGCCGCCTGAAGCAGCTGCTCGCCCCGCAGCCCCTCGGCGAACTGGCGGCGGACCATCTCCGTCATGCCCTCCTGGCCGAGCCGCTCGCGACCCTCACCGATGCGGCCCTCGATCAGGCCGTCGGTGTAGAGCATCAGGCTCCACTCGGCCCCCAGCTCCACCTGCATCCGCGGCCAGCGGGCCCGGGGCAGCAGGCCGAGGGCCGGGCCGTTGTTGTCGTACGGCAGCAGCCGGGCCGGCCGGCCCGGGCCCGCGAGCAGCGGGGAGGGGTGGCCCGCCAGGCACAGGCCCGCGCGACGGCCGTCGGGCGCGATGTCCACCGTGCACAGGGTCGCGAAGATCTCGTCGTCGGCCCGCTCGTGCTCCAGCACCTGCTGGAGCGTGCCCAGCAGCTGGTCACCGCACAGTCCGGCCAGCGTCAGCGCGCGCCACGCGATGCGCAGCTCGACCCCGAGGGCGGCCTCGTCCGGGCCGTGACCGCAGACGTCGCCGATCATGGCGTGCACCGTGCCGTCGGGGGTGCGGACGACGTCGTAGAAGTCGCCACCGAGCAGGGCCCGTGAGCGGCCCGGGCGGTACCGCGCGGCGAACCGCAGCGGGGAGCCCTCCAGCAGGGGCGTCGGCAGCAGGCCGCGCTCCAGACGGCGGTTCTCCTGGGCCCGCAGCTTGCCCTCGGCGAGCCGGCGCTCGGCCGACTCCGACCGCTTGCGCTCCACGGCGTAGCGGATCGCGCGGCTGAGCAGCCTGCTGTCCAGCTCGTCGCGGAAGAGGTAGTCCTGGGCGCCCACCCGCACCGCCTCCGCGCCGCGCTCGGCGTCGCCCGAGGCGGTCAGCGCCAGTACGGCGTGCCGGGGCGCGAGCTCCAGCACGTGCTTGAGCACGGCGAGCTCGTCATCGGAGTCGCTGCGGCCGGGCGCGGGCAGCGCGAGGTCCAGCAGGATGCAGTGGACGTCGTCGGTCAGCAGCCGCGCGGCCTCGGTGAGGTTGCGGGCCGTGCGGACGCGGATCGGCTTGCCGGCCTCGTCGAGCATGTCCGGCACGATCGGCGAACCGGCCGGATCGTCCTCGATCAGCAGCAGCGTCAGATTGGTGTGGGCGGTGTGCTCCACCCTTTTCGTGGTGTTCCCGGCGGTGTCCGGCGTGCGGGCCGCGCCCGGGGTGTCCGTGACGGACTCCTCGGCGGATCCGCCGCGCGGGGACGCGGCCTGCGCCTGACCACTCTCCGCGGCCGGGATCGCTCTCTGCCGCGGTATGGGTACGGGCATCGTCTTGGGTTCCTTCCCTCCCCCCGAGGGCATGGCGGGGCGAGGGACCTCGACCCACCGACGGGGACCATAGCGGGTGTCGGCGCCGCAGTGGAATGGTGCGAGCCACGGCCCTGGGTGATCGGCCGGTGTCATATGCCGCGATATGTACCGCAGTTGGACAGCCCTGGAATGCTGCGGCAATGACGAACGTCACGTCGGCGCTTGGTCGGGTGGGGTGTTCGGGGTGCGGTGGGTCACGTGGGCCAGGTCACGGGCGGTGCACCGGTGTCCGATATCCGGTGCCTTGGTGCTTGGTGCTTGGTGCTTGGTGCTTGGTGCTTGGTGCCTGGTGCTTCCATGTCCGCGCCCGTGCCCCGTGCCCGTGCGGTGTCAGCCCGCGTCGGGGCGGACCACTCCGAGGATCGGCATGGTCCCGGCCCCCGCGACGGTGATGTCCCGACCGGGCCGGGGGGCGTGCACGATCGCCCCGTCGCCGATGTACATCCCGACATGGCTCGCGTCACCGAAGTAGATGACGAGGTCGCCGGGGCGCATGTCCGCGACGGCGACGTGCCGCAGCCGCTTCCACTGCTCCTGCGAGGTGCGCGGGATGCCGCGGCCGGCGGAGATCCAGGCCTGGGACGTCAGCCCCGAGCAGTCGTAGCTCCTGGGACCCTCGGCGCCCCACTGGTAGGGCTTGCCGATCTGGGCCGTGGCGTAGGCGACGGCCTTCTTGCCCTGTGCGGAGGCCTTGGCGCTGATCTCGGACAGGGCACCGGAGTCGAGCCAGGCGGTCTGCGCCTTCTTCGCGGCCGCCTTCTCCAGCTCCGCGAGGCGCTCCCGCTCCTCCTCCTGCAACTCCGATTCGAGCTGCTCCGCCTGCGCGATCTGCTTCTCGATCTTCTTCTGGGCGGCGGCCTTGGCCTTGCGGCCCGCTTCCAGCTTCTTCCACTGGGCGGAGGCGTCCTTCGCGTACTGCTCCAAATCCTGCTGGGTGCGGGACAGTTCGCCGAGCAGTCCCTTGGTCGCGTGGTGGCCCTGGCGGACCCGGCCCGCGCCGTCGAGGAAGTCCTGCGGGTCGTCGCTCAGGACGAGATGCGCCTCGGGAGGCAGCCCGCCACCGCGGTACTGGGCGGCCGCCGCCGCTCCGGCACGGGCCTTGAGCTGCCGGAGCCGCTCCTTGCCCTCGACGATCTTCCTGGCCAGCTTGACGACCTCTTCGGACTGCTTGTCGGCCTTCTCCTCGGCGGCGTTGTACTCGTCGGTGGCGCGCGCGGCGGCGCGGTAGAGCCGGTCGAGCCTCTCGCGCACGGCCTCGAGGTCCCTGCTGGGCGCGGGCGCGGGTGTGGGGGCCGCGCTCGCGGTGGGCGCCGGGGGTTCCGGAGCGGCGAACGCCGTGCCCGGTGCCGCCAGCACGGTGACCGCGCAGACCACGGCCACGGCCGTCGCGATCAGGCCACGCCTGCCCGTACCCATACTCCAGCCCCCAAACTGATTAACCGTCAGTAACAACCGGTCCGCCTGGGGATGCTGCCACGTCCTGGCGTGAAACGACAGAGGCAGTACTTCCCGCCGCCCCCGCGCCGCCATGCCCCCGGCATGGCGATCTCCCCGCCTGTGTGACGAACGACTCACCGGGATCGTTCCACCGGGGCCGGATCACGCGCGGGGTGCCAACGCCTCCCAGCGCACGGTCACTTCGCCCTGCCGCCAGCGTGCCGGGCCGTCGGTCACCGGCCAGTCGGCCGTGAGGTCCCGGACCGTGCGGATCCAGCGCTGGCGGGCCCCGTACGACGCGTACGGCGCGGCGGCGGCCCAGGCGCGGTCGAAGTCGCCCAGGAAGGCGTGCACCGGCTCGCCCGGGACGTTGCGGTGGATGAGCGCCTTCGGCAGGCGTTCCGCCAGGTCGGAGGGGCGTTGCAGCGAGCCCAGCCGGGTGGCGAAGGTGACCGTGCGCGGGCCCTCGGGGCCGAGCGCGACCCAGACGTGCCGGCGCCCGATCTCGTCGCAGGTCCCCTCCACCAGCAGCCCGCCGCGCGAACCGGTCACCGGGTCGGCCGGGGCGAGCCGCCCGCACAGCCGCTCCCACACGCCCGCGACCTCGGCCTCCTCGTACTGCCGCAGCACGTTCGCCGCGCGGATGAGCAGGGGCCGCTGCGGCAGCGGGACCTCGAACCCGCCGTGCCGGAAGACCAGCCCCGGCCGCTCGTAGGGCCGGGCCGCGGCGACCCGGGCGGGCTCGATCTCCACGCCCACGACCCGGGTGCGGGGCGCGGCCGTGCGCAGCCGCTGGAGCAGTTCGACCGCCGTCCAGGGCGCGGCCCCGTACCCGAGGTCGACGGCCACGGGGTCGGCGGCGCGCCGCAGTTCCGCGCCGTGCGCGGCCGCGATCCAGCGGTCCATGCGGCGCAGCCGGTTGGGGTTGGTCGTCCCGCGCGTCACCGTTCCCACGGGGCGGGCGCCCGTACGGGCAGTCATGGCTACGAGGGTATGCGGCTGCCCGCGGTGGCCCGTGCGTCGCCCGGACCGCCCGGTGGTGCGGCGCGGAGGGGGGGCTGGTTGCTCCAGGGCCGGTGACGCCGCAACCGCTCGAACGGTTGAGCGAGATCGGTAATGGATCGGCAAAATACGGCGCGGCAGGAATGGGAATCACTCGCTCCCGTGTTGCACCCGCTTGGAGGGAAGAGCGCACCCTCCGGCCGGTATGCCCGCAGCCAAGGAGGATCGCCCCGTGAGCCAGTACATCGGCAGGCTCGGGCGGCGCTCCGCGCCCGGGCGCCTGCGGCTGCACCGCAGGCCCCGCCGGGTCGCCATGCTCTCCGTGCACACCTCCCCGCTCCACCAGCCCGGCACCGGCGACGCCGGCGGCATGAACGTCTACATCGTCGAGCTCGCCCAGCGCCTGGCGGCCCTGGGCATCGACGTGGAGATCTTCACGCGCGCCACCGCCGCCGCCCTCCCGCCCACCGTCGACCTGGCCCCCGGCGTCCTGGTCCGGCACATCGACGCGGGTCCCTACGAGGGCCTCAACAAGGAGGACCTGCCCGCCCAGCTGTGCGCCTTCACGCACGGCGTGATGCAGGCCTGGGCCGGCCACCGGCCCGGCTACTACGACCTGGTCCACTCCCACTACTGGCTCTCCGGCCACGTCGGCTGGCTCGCCGCCCAGCGCTGGGGCGTGCCCCTGGTGCACGCCATGCACACCATGGCCAAGGTCAAGAACGCCAACCTGGCCGACGGCGACAGCCCCGAGCCCGCCGCACGGGTCATCGGCGAGACACAGATCGTCGCGGCCGCCGACCGCCTCATCGCCAACACCGAGGAGGAGGCCGGCGAACTGGTCCGGCACTACGACGCCGACACCGCCAAGGTCGCCGTCGTCCACCCCGGTGTGAACCTCGGGCGCTTCACACCCGCCGACGGCCGCGCCGCGGCCCGGGCCCGGCTGGGCCTGCCCCAGGACGCCCTGATCCCGCTCTTCGCGGGCCGCATCCAGCCCCTCAAGGCCCCCGACGTGCTGCTGCGCGCCGTGGCCGTGCTCCTCGACGAGCGTCCCGAGCTGCGCTCCCGCATCCTCGTGCCGGTCGTCGGCGGCCCCAGCGGCAGCGGCCTCGCCAAGCCCGAGGGGCTGCAGAAGCTCGCCGCGCGCCTCGGCGTCGCCGACGTCGTGCGGTTCCGCCCGCCGGTCGGCCAGGAACAGCTGGCGGACTGGTTCCGTGCCGCGTCCGTATTGGTCATGCCCTCCTACAGCGAGTCCTTCGGCCTGGTCGCCATAGAGGCCCAGGCGGCGGGCACCCCCGTGCTCGCGGCCGCGGTCGGCGGCCTGCCGGTCGCCGTGCGCGACGGCCACACCGGCTTCCTCGTGCAGGGCCACAACCCGGCCGACTACGCGCGCGTGCTGCGCGCCTTCGCCGACGACCCGCACCTGGCGTCCCGGCTCGGCGACCAGGCGGCCCGGCACGCCCGGTCCTTCGGCTGGGACACCGCGGCCGCCGCCACGGCCGACGTCTACACGGCCGCGATGCAGTCCCATCGCCGTCGCGTACGCTCGCTGCATGGGTGAAACCGATCGGGAACAGCGTGCGGCGCAGGTCATCGAGGCGGCGTTCAAGGACGCCGAGCTGGAGTGGGAGAGCCCCGAGCCCGGGACCTACGTGGCCCAGCTCCCCGGCAGCCGAAAGCTGAAGACGACGGTCTCCCTGATCGTCGGCCGTCACTCCCTGTCGCTCAACGCCTTCGTCATCCGCCACCCCGACGAGAACGAGCAGGGCGTCCACCGCTGGCTCCTGGAGCGCAACCTCAAGCTGTACGGGGTGAGTTACGCCGTCGACCAGCACGGCGACGTCTACGTCACCGGCCGTCTCTCCCTGGACGCCGTCACCGCCGAGGAGATCGACCGTCTGCTCGGCCAGGTCCTGGAGGCCTCGGACGGCAGCTTCAACACCCTGCTGGAGCTGGGCTTCGCCTCGGCGATCCGCAAGGAGTACGACTGGCGGGTGTCGCGGGGCGAGTCCACCCGGAACCTGGACGCCTTCACGCACCTGACGCAGCGCCCGCAGCGCTAGAGTCCGCAGCGCTAGAGTCCGCAGCGCTAGGGTCCGTAGCGCTAGGGCGCCCGCAGGGCTAGGGCCCGCGGAGCCGGACCCGCGGAGCTAGGACCCGAACGACCGGCCCCGGGACCCCTGGCGGTACCGCCCGGGCGGCACACCCACCAGCCTGCGGAAGTGCCGGGTGAGGTGCGACTGGTCGTAGAACCCGGCCGCCACCGCCACCTCGCCCGGGGAACGCCCCTCCAGCAGCAGCCGCCGCGCGCGACCCACCCGCAGCGACGTCAGATACTGGTGCGGAGCGATGCCGTACGCGGCGCTGAACGCCCGTACGAGGTGGGCCGGGTGGCTGCCCGTCAGGTCGGCGGCCTCCCGCAGGGCGATGCCCTCGACGACTCGCTCGTCCAGCAACTCGCGCAGCCGGCGGGCGAGGGCGGGGTCGGCCGGGCGGGACCCTCCGTCCCCGCCCCGCAGATGCGCGCGCAGCCGCTCCCCGACGAACAACAGCCTGCTCTCGGCCTCCAGTTCGTCACCGGACCGCAGCAGCGCGCCGTGCACCTGCCCCACGCGCCGCCGCAGCAGAGGATCGCGCAGATCGGGTCGGTCGACGGCGGCGCCGATCAACTCGTCGCCCAGGTACGTCCCGTCCAGGTACAGCACCCGCTTGCGGAAGCCCTCCGGGCTGACGGGGGAGCCGTTGTGCGGCACGTGCGGCGGCAGCAGCGACACGGTGTCGTGCGGCGTGCCGTGCTCGTGCCGGTCGAGGTCGTAGCGCACGGCACCGGTGTCGACGATCAGCAGCGTCCACGCGTCGTGGACGTGCATCGGGTAGGCGTACTCGGTGAACCGGGCGTGGAAGACCTCGACGACACCGCTGACGGGGGGCCGCCAGGCGGAGACGATCCTGGAGGACTCGGAGGCCATGCAAAGAACGTACAAGACCCCGGCCGGACCCGCCGGGCACGCTCGGACCATGGACACCGCACCGATCACCGCACCGGACACCGCACCGGACATCGCGCCCGCCCCGATCCGCTTCGACACGAAGATCGCCGTGCTGCTGCGCGACGACCTGGAGCCCTGGCAGCGGCTGAACGTCACGTCCTTCCTGGTCAGCGGACTGGGGACGCACCTGCCCGAGGTGATCGGCGAACCGTACGAGGACGCGGACGGCGTGCCCTACCTGCCGATGTTCCGCCAGCCCGTCCTGGTCTTCGAGGCCACCAAGGAGACCCTGACCGCCGCCCACGCCCGGGCCCTGGCCCGCGCCCTGCCCCGCGCGGTCTTCACCTCCGACCTCTTCGGCACGGGCAACGACCGGGACAACCGCGCGGCCGTCCGGGCGGTCCCCACGGCGGAACTCGATCCGGTCGGGCTGGCGGTGTACGGCCCGAAGAACGCGGTGGACAAGGTGCTGAAGGGAGCGCGGATGCACCCGTGAAGTTCCGGACGCACCCGCGCGACGGCCGCCGGCCGACTAGGGCGTACAGGCGGCGGCGATCGACAGGCTGTTCTCGTACAGGTGGTGCCGGGTGATCCGCCCGTCCTCCACGGTGAGCCGCAGGGCGAACGGGCCCGAGAACGACTTGCCCGTCGCCCGCACGGTCCCCGACAGATGCCCCGTCAGTACGGCGTCCGGCCCGTCCACGAGCAGCGTGTCGACGGAGGCCCGGGCGTCCTCGGGCACCGTGTACCGGGCCAGTTCCTCGCCCTGAGCGGCACATTCGGCGGCGGTCGACCGGGGCCGGATCCACGGCACGGCGGGGTTCTCGGCCAGCACCCAGTCCACCTCGTCGGCGAACAGGGCGGTCAGGCCCGCGGTGTCCCCGGCGAGCCGCAACGCGAGGAAGCGCTGCACGACGGTACGGGTGGCGTCTGCGGTTTCGGTGGTGCCGGTGTGCGTCGTCATGGGGACAGCGTGCAGCGGACGGGCCCGGCGGGTCGATGACGCCGGAGGTAATGCGGCCCGCACCGTGCCCTCACTGCCCGACCCGGCCGTCGATGCGTTCGCGCAGCAGGTCGGCGTGGCCGCAGTGCCGGGCGTACTCCGCGATCTGGGCCACGAGGAGGTCGCGGAGCTGGTGCCGGCCCCCGGGCTCGGGACCGAGGTCGGAGTGGCCGGCGTTGCAGGCGGAGAGGTCGGTGGCACCGGCGAGGTAGCGGTCGGTGCGTGCCACCTCCGTACGCCACTGCTCCCAGGCGGCGTCGACGGTCTCCTGGTCGGGCGCCGCCCCGTTGAAGTCGCCGTCGCGGTCCTGGTCGGTGCGGTACAGCCGGGGCGCGTCCTCACCGGCCATGACCCGCCGGAAGTGCCGTTCCCCCTCGGTGAGGTGCCGCACCAGCCCGAGCAGGGACATGGTCGACGGCGGCGCGGAACGCGAGGCCATCTGCTCGGCGTCCAGCCCCGCGCACTTCATCTCCAGGGTGAGGCGGTAGGACCGCAGGTAGTCGAGCAGGATCCCGCGCTCGTCGACCGGCTCCGCACCGCTCTCCCGGGGATCGTCGTCCGGATCCACCCACATGTCGGGATAGACGGTCGCCCGAGTCCACCGCCCCGCAGCCCCGCCCTGCCCCTGCTCACCCGTCTCCATCCCGGCATGGTGACCGCCCGGCCACAGCCCCCGCCACCGAATTACGCCAAGCCAGCCCACAGGCCGAAGCCCCGCCCCACCGACCAGCTCCCGCCCCGCGAATTCCGGGCCGGGGGGCCCATGGCGTCCTCCTACTTCTACCCATGGGGCGTGCCGGCTATTTTGGCGAGCTGTATTTTCTCGGCCCGGGTTGCAAAGGCCACTTGGGTCAAGGCCACGACGCTCCCGGCACGGCCTACTTCGGCAGGGCCTGTCCCTGGTCCGTCACGTAGTAGTTGTGCTCGCACTCCAAAAACGCAGCCTCCGACACATTGAACGGACCGCCGGCCTGTTGAGTGCAGAATTTGAACAGGAGTCGACTCTTCTGCGCGGCAGATACCCCAGCAGGCTGGTTGTCCTGCTGCCTGCTGTTCTGCGGCTGATTGCCCGTGTGCCCCTGCACCCATGGTTCCGGGGAGGAGGAACCCGAGCCACCGTGGGAGCCCAGGATCGCTCCGCCCAGGAAGAATGAACCCGCAGCAATGGCTACGACGCCTGCCGCCATGGACATAGGCCTCCTCCACCAAGGCCTCTCCAGCTTCGCCAGGATGCGCTGGTACTCCGGGTCGTTCTCGTACTCATCCCGCCACCGGTACCGGACCCGTTTCACGGTCACCCCCACCCCGACTGGCACCTTGATCGTGCACGGGAAGTCGGGCGGCACAGGTTATCCAAGAGATGTGCATGCGCTCTACACGCCCGACCGAACTTCGGCCCGGGGGTGCGCGATTCGTCCACGTTCCCGTTGCGGGCGCCGACATGCTTCCCTCTGCCTTCCGCCACTCCAGTGTTTCCGCGTGTACGCGCACCTGATGCCGTCCAGTCAGGAGCGGCCCCACAAAGCCGTGTTCGCTCTTTTCGACGTTGTCCAAACCATGCGACAAGGCGGCTGCCGGGCTCGTAGTCTCCGGATCGGAGAAGGGCGGGGACAGGCATGGCGGACGAGTACTTCTGGCTGGTGTGCGACGACGTGCCCCACGACGTGGTGCTCACCGACCCCGGCGTCCGCGTGATGGACGTCGTCCAGGTCGTGCGTCGGTTGACGGGACTGAGCCTCTGGCGCAGCAAGGTCCTGGCAACGCAGGTTCCCGCGGTCCTTCTCGCCGGCGTGCCCGAAGAAGACGCAGCGGCAGCCGCCTCGGCCCTGCGTGATGCGGGAGCCCGGGCGGAGACGAGAGAGAGGCCGGAGCCAGACCTTCCGCAAGACTGAGCACGGCCCGATCAACGGGTTGACGGCCCGGAGGCCGCCCAGCGGCAGCGCAAAGCCCCCTACCAGCGGACAACCCGCAGGTAGGGGGCTTGTTCAGCGCTGGTTACTTCTTCTTGCCCTGGTTCTTGACCGCCTCGATCGCTGCCGCGGCCGCCTCCGGGTCCAGGTACGTGCCGCCCGGGTTCAGCGGCTTGAAGTCGGCGTCCAGTTCGTAGGACAGCGGGATGCCCGTCGGGATGTTCAGGCCCGCGATGTCCGCGTCGGAGATGCCGTCCAGGTGCTTGACCAGGGCCCGCAGCGAGTTGCCGTGGGCGGCGACCAGGACCGTGCGGCCGGTCAGCAGGTCGGGGACGATCGCGTCGAACCAGTACGGCAGCATCCGGACGACGACGTCCTTCAGGCACTCCGTGCGCGGGCGCAGCTCCGGCGGCAGCGTCGCGTAGCGCGGGTCGGCGAACTGGGAGTACTCCGCGTCGACGTCCAGCGGCGGCGGCGGGGTGTCGTAGGAGCGGCGCCACAGCATGAACTGCTCCTCGCCGAACTCGGCGAGGGTCTGCGCCTTGTCCTTGCCCTGTAGGGCGCCGTAGTGGCGCTCGTTCAGGCGCCAGGAGCGGTGGACCGGGATCCAGTGACGGTCCGCGGCCTCCAGGGCCAGCTGGGCCGTGCGGATCGCACGCTTCTGGAGGGACGTGTGGACCACGTCGGGCAGCAGGCCGGCGTCCTTCAGCAGCTCACCGCCGCGGACCGCCTCCTTCTCGCCCTTCTCGTTGAGGTTCACGTCCACCCAGCCGGTGAACAGGTTCTTCGCGTTCCACTCGCTCTCGCCGTGGCGGAGGAGGATCAGCTTGTACGGTGCGTCGGCCATGCCCCAGAGCGTAATCCACGGTTTCGCCCGTTCGCCCGGCTGCCCGGCAGGCGGACGCCCGTGCGGACGCTTGACGGGATCTGTTAATTCGGTGGCTGCCGGAGAACGGCCGCTTGTAACGTGCCGCTACTGCGAGCGCCACTTACACCGGGGGAGACCATGCCGTACGCCATGCGGGCCCGACGTGCCGTACGGGAGACGGTCTCGGGACTGCCCCGCGCCTTCTGGTGGCTGTGGACGGCCACGCTCGTCAACCGGCTCGGCGCGTTCGTCGCCACGTTCATGGCGCTGTACCTGACCCTCGACCGCGGCTACTCCGCCACCTACGCGGGTCTGGTCGTCGCGCTGCACGGGCTCGGCGGGGTCGTCTCCTCGCTGGGCGCCGGCGTGATGACCGACCGGCTGGGCCGGCGGCCCACCCTGCTCATCGCCCAGGCCTCGACTGCCCTGTCGGTCGCCCTGCTCGGGTTCGTGCGCGACCCGGTGGCGATCGCGGGCGTGGCCTTCCTGGTCGGCATGGCGAGCAACGCGTCCCGCCCCGCCGTCCAGGCGATGATGGCCGACATCGTCCGGCCCGAGGACCGCATCCGTGCCTTCTCCCTCAACTACTGGGCGGTGAACCTCGGTTTCGCGGTCTCCTCGATGGCCGCCGGGTTCATCGCGGAGGTCAGCTACCTGGCCGGCTTCCTGATCGAGGCCGGGATGACGATGGCCTGCGCGATCCTGGTCTTCCTCCGGCTGCCCGAGTCCCGGCCGGAAGCGACGGCGGAGACGGCCGCGGCCGGCCACGACTCCTCCGTCAGCCTCGCCACCGTGCTGCGCGACGGACGCTTCATGAGCGTCGTCGGGCTGTCCTTCCTGGTCGCGCTGGTCTTCCAGCAGGGGGCGGTGGGGCTGCCCGTGGCGATGGGGCAGGCGGGCTTCACCCCGGCCGAGTACGGAACGGCCATCGCGGTCAACGGCCTGCTCATCGTCGTGCTCCAGATCCCGGTCACCCGGCTCATCGAGCACCGCGACCCGCGCCGGCTGCTGGTGGTCTCCTCGATCCTCGCCGGGTACGGCTTCGCGCTCACCGCCTTCGCGGGGTCGGTCGGCGTCATCGCGCTGACGGTGTGCGTGTGGACGCTCGCCGAGATCATCAACGCGCCGACCCAGACCGGCCTCGTCGTACGGCTCTCCCCGGCGCACGGCCGGGGCCGCTACCAGGGCATGTACACGATGTCCTGGTCCGTCGCGGCCCTCGTCGCCCCGCTGATGTCGGGGTACGTCATCGACCGCTTCGGGCCGGAGTGGCTCTGGGCCCTGTGCGCCCTGGTGGGCACGGCGGCCGGGGTCGGGTACGGCGTGCTGATGCGACGTCTGCCTCAGGAGAAGACGGCGACGGTCGTGGAGCCCGTGCCGGGGCTGCGTCCCCAGCCGGAGGTCGGCGCCGGGTGATCCGGGTGCCCCGGGGGGCTCCTCGCTGTGGCGGGCGGGCATCGTCCGCCGCGGCGCGGAGCCCCCGGTGACCCCGCGGTCCCGGCCTCACTCCACGCGCAACGGCACCGGATGGATCTCGTCCGCCTTGTGGCCCGCCCGCTCGTGGATGCGCTGGACCGCCTCCGCCGAGGGGGCGTCCGACAGGCAGTAGACGAGTCCCGACTCCGGGTCCGCCCAGGCCGCCTCGAAGTGCACCCGTTCCTCGCCCTCGATGGCGAGGTCCGCGTTGTGGGCCTCGCGGAGCTGGTCCGCGGTGATGCCCTTCATGCTGTGGTGGACGTCCATGAACTTGGCCATGGCCCGGCCTCCCTTCCCGTGACCCCCCGAGCGGCGTCCGCGTCCCCCTCCATGCTCCGCCCGTCCGCTCCCGGCGGCGACCCGCACAGCCGAAGGGCCCCGGTGCGTGGCCGGGGCCCTTCCGCCGATGCGGCGTACGAGGTGTCGGGAGTCACCGGCGCCGGCGTCAGCCGCACTGGCAGGGGCTGCCCGACTGGCAGCCGCAGCCACAGCCCGAGCCGCAGCCGCACGCGGCGATCAGCGGCAGCTTCCTCAGCTCGGCGGGCTGCTCGGTCTCGCGCTGCTGCGTGGGGTCGGGCGTGGTGCCGGGGGTATCGGCCATGAGTCCCTCCTCGAGGCTGGTGCCTGTGCCCATTGGATGCCCGTTCCGCTGGGCGCATCAACGGCGCACGGAGGCGCCCGCACCGCCCGCCCGAACCCCTTCCACCCCGTTCACGCCCCCCGGCCGAGCCCTCGCCGGGCCGCCGCCGAGCCGCCGCCGCAGCAGTGGCGCGGCAGTGGCGCGGCAGTGGCGCAGCAGTGGGGTGGCGGTGGGGCGGCGGCCTCAGGCGCTCTCCGCCGGCGGCACCGACTGGATCTCCGGCTGCACGTCGGTCTGGATCTCGTCCGCGTGCTCACCCGTCACCAGGTACACCACCCGCTTCGCGACCGACACCGCGTGGTCGGCGAACCGCTCGTAGTAGCGGCCGAGCAGCGTGACGTCCACGGCCGTCTCGATGCCGTGCTTCCAGCGGTCGTCCATCAGGTGCTGGAAGAGCGTGCGGTGCAGCAGGTCCATCGCGTCGTCGTCCTGCTCCAGCTGGAGCGCCAGGTCGACGTCCTTGGTGATGATGACCTCGGCGGCCTTCGCCATCAGGCGCTGGGCGAGCTGGCCCATCTCCAGGATGGTGGCGTGCAGGTCGCTCGGGACCGCGCGCTCCGGGTAGCGCAGCCGGGCGAGCTTCGCCACGTGCTGGGCCAGGTCGCCCGAGCGCTCCAGGTCGGCCGACATCCGCAGCGACGTGACGACGATGCGCAGGTCGGTCGCCACCGGCTGCTGCCGGGCCAGCAGGGCGATGGCCCGGGCCTCCAGGTCGTGCTGGAGCTCGTCGACCCGCTGGTCGGCCTCGATGACGTTCTCGGCGAGCTTCAGGTCGCCGTCGAGCATCGCGGTCGTGGCGCGCCCGATCGCCGACCCGACCAGCCGGGCCATCTCCACCAGACTGTCGCTTATCGAGTCCAGTTCCTCGTGGTACGCGTCCCGCATCAGGTTCCCTCTCGTGCGTCTGTGTCGGGGGTCCAAGGGCCGGGGCCCCACCGGACGGCCGGCGGTACGACCGCCGTTCGACCGACGATCCGAACCCCACGCTCCCACGTTCCGTCCCGTACGCGTCCGTTTCCGTCATCCCATGTGAACCGGTACTGGCTCCGAGGTGAACTCTGGGCGACGAGTGTTCGAGCTCGCAGCCCGACGGCTGTGGAGGGCACCCGACCCATGCCTAACCTGGGGGCATGGACGTGAACGCGGCGGTCGCCGCAGCGGCAGCGATCGCCGGTGTGCTCACCGGTGTCATCGCCATGCTGGCGTTCCGCTGGAGCGAGCGCGAGCAGAAGCGCCACACCCGTACCTCCCTGCACACGGACGCGGTGCTTCCGCCCGGCGTGGACACGGTCCTGTCGGTCCTCAGGTCCTCGGCCGTGGTGCTCGACGAGGCCGACGCCGTCGTCAAGGCCAGCTCGGCGGCGTACGCCCTCGGTCTGGTCCGCGGCGGCAGGCTCGCCGTGGAGCCGATGCTGCAGATGGCGCGGGACACCCGGCGGGACGGAGAGATACGCCAGGTCGAGCTGGACCTGCCACGGCGCGGCACCGGACGCGGAGAGGCCCTGGCCGTCTCCGCGCGGGTCGCGCCGCTCGGGTCCCGGCTGGTGCTGCTGCTCGTGGAGGACCTGACCGAGGCCCGCCGCATCGAGGCGGTCCGGCGCGACTTCGTCGCCAACGTCAGTCACGAGCTGAAGACGCCGGTGGGTGCCCTGTCCCTGCTCTCCGAGGCCGTCATGGACGCCTCCGACGATCCCGAGGCCGTCCAGCGGTTCGCCGGGCGCATGCAGATCGAGGCCACCCGGCTCACCAACCTGGTGCAGGAGCTCATCGACCTGTCGCGCGTGCAGAACGACGATCCGCTGGAGGACGCCGAGCCGGTCCGGGTCGAGGAACTGGTCGCCGAGGCCGTCGACCGCTGCCGCCACCAGGCCGGCACCAAGCAGATCACCATGGCCTCGAACGTCTGGGCGCCGGACGGGCTCGCGGCCGAGGGCGGCCACGACCTGCGTGTCTGGGGCAACCGCGGCCAGCTCGCCGCCGCCCTCGGCAACCTCGTCGAGAACGCCGTGAACTACTCGCCCGCCCGCACCCGCGTCGGCATAGCGGCCCGCAGGGTGCAGGCACCCGGTGGGGAGCAGATCGAGATCGCCGTCACCGACCAGGGCATCGGCATCTCCGACAAGGACAAGGAGCGCATCTTCGAGCGCTTCTACCGCGTCGACCCGGCCCGCTCCCGTGCCACCGGCGGCACGGGGCTCGGGCTGGCCATCGTGAAGCACGTGGCCGCGTCGCACGGCGGGGAGGTCTCGGTGTGGAGCGCCGAAGGCCAGGGCTCCACCTTCACCCTGCGGCTGCCGGAGGCCGCTGCGGCCCGCGACCGCGCACATCAGCAGCCCGCCCGGGACGAACGCGCAGGAAGCGCGGGCCTCGACGAGGAGGCCGGGCGGTCCACCCCCACATCCCCCGAATCAACCGCGTACGAAACGCTTCCCGCCCCGGAGGTCCTTCCGTGACCCGTGTGCTCGTCGTCGAGGACGAGGAGTCCTTCTCCGACGCCCTGTCGTACATGCTCCGCAAGGAGGGTTTCGAGGTCGCCGTCGCGACCACCGGGCCCGACGGACTCGACGAGTTCGAGCGCAACGGCGCCGACCTCGTCCTCCTCGACCTGATGCTGCCCGGCCTGCCGGGCACCGAGGTCTGCCGCCAGCTGCGCGGCCGCTCCAACGTCCCCGTCATCATGGTGACGGCCAAGGACAGCGAGATCGACAAGGTGGTCGGCCTGGAGATAGGAGCCGACGACTACGTCACCAAGCCCTTCTCCTCGCGCGAGCTGGTCGCCCGCATCCGGGCCGTCCTGCGCCGCCGCGGCGAGCCGGAGGAGGTCACCCCGGCCGCCCTGGAGGCGGGCCCGGTCCGCATGGACGTCGACCGGCACGTGGTCACCGTCGGCGGCACCAAGATCGACCTGCCGCTGAAGGAGTTCGACCTCCTGGAGATGCTGCTGCGCAACGCCGGCCGGGTGCTGACCCGCATGCAGCTCATCGACCGCGTCTGGGGTGCCGACTACGTCGGTGACACCAAGACCCTGGACGTCCACGTCAAGCGGCTGCGCGCCAAGATCGAGCCGGACCCGGGCGCCCCGCGCTACCTGGTGACGGTGCGCGGCCTGGGCTACAAGTTCGAGCCGTAGACCGGCCCCGGGCCGGTATGCGACAGGGCGGGACCTCTTCGGAAGAGGTCCCGCCCTGTCGCGTGCTGCGGCTGTGCCGCCCGGCTCAGTGACCGGCGCCGGCGCTCGCCGAGGCCGCGTCGGTCGGCGTGCCGGAGGCGTCGTCGCCGCCCGGCTCGTCACCGGCGGCCGGGCTCTCGCTGCCGGCCGGCGAGCCCGAGGCGCTCGCGGACGGCGAGTCGGAGGGAGCGGCCGAACCGGCAGGGCCGGCCGGGACCTCGTCCGGGCCCCACTCCTTGAAGTAGTGCTCGGCGGGGACGACGAAGGCGCTCAGGCTGACCTCGCCCGTCTTGCTGAAGGTGAAGGTGATCTTCTGGGCGTTGCCGTCCTGCACGGCCTCGCGGCTGCTCGGGAGCATCGCCGTGGCGTTGTCCTTGCCGCCCACGATCAGGGAACCGCCGGGCGGGATGCTGAGGCTGCCGCCCTTGGCCGGCTTGAGCTCGGCGGTCTTGCCGGTGCCGGGCAGGGTGATGGACTCCAGCGTCTGGGCGGTGCTGCCCTCGTTGAAGAAGGTCGCGGAGATGGCGGCCGGGCCGGTGGACTCGAGGTCGGGCTGCGTGATCACGACCGCGTTCTGGATCTTGATGTCACCCACGCTCGTGGCCGCGTTGTCCGGCTTGATCTCCAGGGTCTGGGCGTTGTTGCCGGCTCCGCACGCGGCGAGCGAGGCGATCGAGAACGCGATGGCGGCAGCGGCGAGGGCGCCGCGTCGAAGGCTGCTGCTCACGGCGGCGGCAACTCCTTGATCTCGAGCGGAGCGGCCGGTGAAGCCGCCCTAAGGGTCTGTCAGCGGGCCTTAGGTTACCGAGACGTTCCCGTCAGGCCGCACCCGACCCCCCGGCACCCGTGATCCCACCCGGTTGTCACATCCGTCTCCTGCGTCACAAGCGACTCCGCGGGTGCTTTGGCGGGTGCTCGTCCGGCATTCACATAAGAAGCCGCCGGCAGCCGCACGGATTTTCCGTGAAGGAATGCGGAACCGCCCGGGAATTGATCACCGGGGGCCGACCGGGTGACCCGGTGATCAATTGGGGAATCGGCCGGAACCCCGCGCGGGCCGCCGAACGGAGTAGCGGAAGTCGATCACGCGGAACCGGACATATGGGGATGTTCGGCCGTCTGGGGGGCGCTCCGGATGCGTGTAACGTACGCGTTTCGCTCACCCCGGACAGCCGCTCCCACCTGCGAATACCTTCTTCCGCTCGCTGTCCGAAGCACGTTCGTGTCGGAGTTGTCAAGCCCCGAGATATGCCCTGACCTGCGAAAACGCCATTCAGTAGACGCCGTATCCGTGTTACCCTGGATAGCCACGGAAGGGGTACCTGTCACATGACGTTCAAGGTTGGCGACACCGTGGTCTATCCCCATCACGGGGCCGCGCTGATCGAGGCTATCGAAACTCGCCAGATCAAAGGCGTGGACAAGACCTACTTGGTGCTGAAGGTCGCCCAGGGTGACCTGACGGTACGTGTGCCAGCGGACAATGCGGAGTTCGTCGGCGTGCGTGATGTGGTCGGTCAGGACGGGCTGGACCGGGTCTTCGAGGTGCTGCGCGCGCCGTACGCCGAGGAGCCCACGAACTGGTCCCGTCGATACAAGGCAAACCTGGAGAAGCTCGCCTCGGGCGATGTCATCAAGGTCGCGGAAGTGGTGCGTGACCTGTGGCGTCGTGAGCGCGAGCGTGGACTCTCCGCCGGTGAGAAGCGCATGCTCGCCAAGGCCCGCCAGATCCTGGTGAGCGAACTCGCTCTCGCGGAGAACACCAACGAGGACAAGGCCGAGGCCCTGCTCGACGAGGTGCTCGCCTCCTGAGGCGAAGCCTTCGCTCAGCACTGAGCTGATCGAGGCTGCACAGCCGATCACGGCTGATCAGGCTGTACATCGAACTGCCGCGGTGCCCGATGACGAATTTCCTGTCGCCGGGCGCTGCGGCATGTTCGTACCCCGGCGGCGATGCGCCGCGGCCCCGGAATGTGTTATCACTCACGATCCGGTACTCGGTGTGCCGGGCCCGGGCAGCCGGCTCGACCAGCGTCACGGAAGGGTCCGGTCGAGCGCGTCGCGCCCGGCACTGTTCCAGGCCATACCCACGCCGGGCCGGCACACAAACCTGACAGGAACCGATGTCTGACGATTCGCGACCCACACCGCCCGTCGCCCCCGCCGCGGGCCGAACGGCGGCCGTGATCCCGGCCGCCGGCCGCGGTGTACGGCTCGGCCCGGGCGCCCCCAAGGCGCTGCGGGCGCTGGGCGGGACGCCCATGCTGATCCACGCCGTCCGGGCCATGGCCGCCTCCCGCGCCGTCTCCCTGGTCGTCGTCGTGGCCCCGCCCGAGGGCGCCGCCGAGGTCAAGTCGCTGCTCGACGCGCACGCCCTGCCCGAGCGGACGGACTTCCTCGTCGTCCCCGGCGGCGCCACCCGCCAGGAATCGGTCAGGCTCGGCCTGGACGCCCTTCCCCCCGGCCTCGACATCGTCCTGGTGCACGACGCGGCCCGGCCGCTGGTGCCGGTGGACACAGTCGACGCCGTGATCGAGGCCGTACGCGACGGCGCCCCGGCCGTGGTCCCGGCGCTGCCCCTGGCCGACACCGTCAAGCAGGTCGAGCCGGCCGCCGTGCCCGGCGAGCCGGAGCCGGTCGTCGCCACGCCGGAGCGCGCACGGCTGCGGGCGGTGCAGACCCCGCAGGGCTTCGACCGCGACACCCTCCTGCGGGCCCACGAGACGGTGACCGGCGAGGTCACCGACGACGCGGGCATGGTCGAGCAGCTCGGCCTCACCGTCGTCGCCGTGCCCGGGCACGAGGAGGCCTTCAAGGTCACCCGCCCCCTCGACCTGGTCCTCGCCGAGGCGGTCCTGGCCCGCAGGAGGCTCAACGATGGCTTCTGAGCACGTCCCGCTGCCGCAGGTCGGCATCGGCACCGACATCCACGCCTTCGAGGAGGGCCGCGAGCTGTGGTGCGCCGGCCTGAAGTGGGAGGGCGAGGGCCCCGGGCTGGCGGGCCACTCCGACGCGGACGTCGTCGCCCACGCCGCCTGCAACGCCCTGTTCTCCGCGGCCGGACTCGGTGACCTCGGGCAGCACTTCGGCACGGGCCGCCCCGAGTGGTCCGGCGCCTCCGGCGTCACGCTGCTGACGGAGGCCGCCCGCATCGTCCGCGCGGCCGGCTTCCGGATCGGCAACGTCGCCGTGCAGGTGGTGGGCCCCCGCCCGAAGATCGGCAAGCGCCGCGACGAGGCGCAGAAGCTGCTGTCCGAGGCGGCCGGTGCACCGGTGTCGGTCTCGGGCGCGACCACGGACGGGCTCGGCTTCCCGGGGCGGGAGGAAGGGCTGATGGCGGTGGCCACGGCACTGGTGGTGCGCTCCGGCTGAGGCCGGGGAGCCGGAACCGGCCGGGCCGCGGACCCGCCGGGCCGGGCCGCGGACCCGCCGGGCGGGGGCGCGGGCCAGCCGGGCGGGGGCGCGGGCCAGCCGGGCCGGGCCGAGGGCCAGCCGGGCCGGGCTGAAGGGCCCGCCCCGTGCGGTCGAGGGGCCGACCTCGTGCGGTCGAGGGGCCGACCCCGTGTGGCCGAGGGGCCGACCCCGTGTGGCCGAGGGGCCGACCTCGTGCGGTCGAGGGGCCGACCTCGTGCGGTCGAGGGGCCGACCTCGTGCGGTCGAGGGGCCGACCTCGTGCGGCCGAGGGGCCGGCCGGTGGCCCCGAGGGCCGGGGCCGGGCCCGTTGCCCAGGTCACGAATCGTCCGCCCCGCGGGGAAGGTCCTGAGGCACACCGCGCGGCCCACTACCCTGGAGGCGTGACTATTCGCCTGTACGACACCAGCGCCCGGCAGATCCGTGACTTCTCCCCGCTCACACCGGGTTGCGTCTCGATCTACCTGTGTGGCGCCACCGTGCAGGCGGCCCCGCACATCGGGCACATCCGCTCCGGCCTGAACTTCGACATCATGCGCCGCTGGTTCGCGTACCGCGGCTACGACGTGACGTTCGTGCGGAACGTGACCGACATCGACGACAAGATCATCGCCAAGTCGGCCGACCAGGACCGCCCCTGGTGGGCCATCGGCTACGAGAACGAGCGGGCGTTCAACGACGGCTACCGCGCCCTCGGCTGCCTGCCCCCGACCTACGAGCCGCGCGCCACCGGCCACATCACCGAGATGGTCGAGATGATGCGGGGCCTCATCGAGCGCGGGCACGCCTACGTCGCCGACGGCAGCGTCTACTTCGACGTCCGCTCCTTTCCCGACTACCTGGCGCTGTCGAACCAGGACATCGACGACCTGCGCCAGCCCGACGAGGGCGTCTCGGGCAAGCGAGACCCGCGCGACTTCGCCATGTGGAAGGCCACCAAGCCGGGCGAGCCCGACTGGGAGACGCCCTGGGGCCGCGGCCGCCCCGGCTGGCACCTGGAGTGCTCGGCGATGGCCCACAAGTACCTGGGCTCCGCCTTCGACATCCACGGCGGCGGCCTCGACCTGGTCTTCCCGCACCACGAGAACGAGATCGCGCAGGCCAAGGCCTACGGCGACGAGTTCGCCCGGTACTGGGTGCACAACGCCTGGGTCACCATGAGCGGCGAGAAGATGTCCAAGTCGCTCGGCAACTCGGTCCTGGTCAGCGAGATGGTCAAGCGCTGGCGGCCCATCGTGCTGCGCTACTACCTCGGCACCCCGCACTACCGCTCGATGATCGAGTACAGCGAGGAGGCCCTGCGCGAGGCCGAGTCGGCGTTCGCGCGGATCGAGGGCTTCGTGCAGCGCGTGGTGGAGAAGGCTGGCGCCGTCGAGCCCGCGCGCGAGGTGCCGCTCGCCTTCGCCGAGGCCATGGACGACGACCTGGGCGTGCCGCAGGCCCTCGCCGTCGTGCACACCACGGTCCGCCAGGGCAACAGCGCCCTGGCCGCCGACGACAAGGAAGCCGCCGTGGCCCGGCTCGCCGAGGTCCGCGCGATGCTCGGGGTGCTCGGCCTCGACCCGCTGGACCCCCAGTGGGCCGGCGAGGGCGACCGCGGCGACGACCTGCACGGCGTGGTCGACACCCTCGTGCGCATGGTCCTCGACCAGCGCGAGGCCGCCCGGGCCCGCAAGGACTGGCCGACCGCGGACGCCATCCGCGACCAGCTGGGCCAGTCCGGCCTGGTCATCGAGGACAGCCCGCAGGGCCCGCGCTGGAGCCTCGGCCCGCGCTAGACCGGCCGCGGCCGGAAGATCGATTGTGCCGCCCGGGCCTCCGGGCGGCACACTTCATAGACGTACGCAGTTCACCGCCTCACGGCGACAGCAGAGACAGGTAGGTCATGGCAGCCAACAACCGCCGCATGTCCGGCAAGAAGGGCGCGCAGGTCGGCAGTGGCGGCCAGCGGCGCAGGGGCCTGGAGGGCAAGGGCCCGACCCCGCCCGCCGAGATGCGCAAGGGCCACAAGAAGAACCGGATCGCCAACGCCAAGGCGCGGCAGACGACCCGCCGCCCCGCGCCCCGCGGCCGTGGCGGCAAGTCGGCCTCCGAGCTGGTCGTCGGCCGCAACCCGGTCTACGAGGCCCTGCGCGAGGGCGTGCCCGCCTCGACGCTGTACGTCCAGCAGTTCATCGACAACGACGAGCGCGTGCGCGAGGCCCTGCAACTGGCCGCCGAGCGCGGCGGGATCAACCTCATGGAGGCCCCCCGCCCCGAGCTCGACCGGATGACCAACGGCCTCAACCACCAGGGCCTGGTCCTCCAGGTCCCGCCGTACGAGTACGCCCACCCCGAGGACCTGCTCGACGCGGCCGCCGACGAGGGCGCCGACCCGCTGATCGTCGCGCTGGACGGCGTGACCGACCCGCGCAACCTGGGCGCGGTCGTGCGGTCCGTCTCCGCGTTCGGCGGGCACGGCGTGGTGGTGCCCGAGCGCCGGGCCGCCGGGATGACGGCCGGTGCGTGGAAGACGTCCGCCGGTACGGCCGCCCGGACGCCCGTGGCCCGCGCCACCAACCTGACGCGCGCGCTGGAGGCGTACAAGAAGGCCGGTGTCGTGGTCGTCGGACTCGCCGCCGACGGTGACGTCGAGCTGACCGAGCTGGAGGCGCTGGAGGGCCCGGTCGCGATCGTCGTCGGCAGCGAGGGCAAGGGCCTGTCCCGGCTCGTCGGGGAGACCTGTGACTTCCGGGTGCGGATCCCCATGCCGGGTGGCGCCGAGTCGCTCAACGCCGGTGTGGCGGCGGGCATCGTGCTCTACGAGGCGGCTCGCCGACGCGCCTGAACAGGCGTCCGCCACTTCACCCGTGCGGGGCAATTCCCGGGTCATCGGGGCGACGAGGACAAGCTTGACGGGGTCCGGACAGATCCGGCGGGTCAAAGCAGTGTCCTAACCCGACGTCACTCGGTTAGATGAGTGTGGACACCAGAACACCCCGCACTCCCACGGGGGACCGCTCGTCGGGACTCGACGACGCTCCCGCGCTGAGCATGGTGAAGGTGCCGAGCGACCCGGCGCAGGTCATCGTCAATCACGCGTCGTTCCGCGTGCAGTTGGGCGTCTCGACGCGTCGCGTCCAGTCCCCCCGGGTCGCACGGCTCCTGAACGCCACCGAGGACACCGCCCGCATCCCCGCCGCCACCGCCGGGGGCGCGGCGGACGGGGCCGCCGCCCGCCGCCGGCCGGTCGTCTGGAGCGGCAGATCCGCGCCCGACGACACCGGCGCCCACCGCCTGCTCCAGGCGGTGCGGCACGGGAGCGTCCCCCACGCCGACGAGCCCGTGGCGGACGCCGGGGCCACGCAGGTCATCGACCGCGTCGGCCCGGACTACGGCACCCCCGGGTACCAGGGCGCCGGTTACGCCGGCACCGGCTACCCGGGCGACGGCTACCAGGACGACCTCGTCCAGACCGTCGAGACCCCGGTCGTCGGCCCCCAGCGCACCCACGACCAGGCCGACGGCACGCGGCTGCTGCCCGCCATGCGCACCGTCGGAAGCGCCTACGACGAACCCGGCTACGACCAGCCCGGTTACGACGAGCACGGCTACGACGAGCACGGCTACGACGAGCGCGGTTACGACGAGCACGGCTACGAGGACGCGGAGTTCGAGGACTCCGCCGACGACGGGACCGGCCGGCGCGGCAGGCGCCACGGCGACGACCCGGCCCGGCACGCCTACTACCCGGGCCGCCGGATGAACCTCGGCGTCGTCCTGCTCCCGCTGCGCGTCTTCCTCGGCTTCATCTCCATCTACGCCGGCATGGGCAAGCTGTGCGACCCCGTCTACTTCGACGGCGGCAAGCGCGGCTCCATGGTCAAGTGGCTCAACACCCTGCACCCCTGGGAAGTCGCCGAGCCGCTGCGCCAGTTCGCCCTGGAGCACCCGGTCGGCTCCGGCCTGGTCATCGCCTTCGCGCAGGTCGTCGTCGGCGTCCTGACGGTGCTGGGCTGCTGGCAGCGCGTCGCCGCCTGCCTGGGCGCCCTGCTCTCGGCGGCCCTGCTGGTCACCGTCAGCTGGAAGAGCGTCCCGGCCTACGAGACGCCCGACATCATCTACCTCGCCGCCTGGTCGCCGCTGATCATCGCCGGCGCGCCCGTCTACTCCGTCGACGGCCGCCTGGCCGGCAGCGCCTGGCGCCGGCTCGGCCCCCGCGCCGACATCTGGGACCTGCGGCGCTACGTGCTGCGCCGCGGCGCGCTCGTCACCGCGGTCGCCACGGGGCTCACGCTGCTCGTCGGCTCCCTGCTCGGCGGCGCCGTCCGCGACGCCGACCGGGTCGTCGTCCCGGGCCCGGGCGAGGCCCCGCGCAACGAGCTGCCCGGTTCCCCGCTGCCCGGTGAGCCCGGCGGCAAGCGGCAGGAGAAGAAGCGCACCCCGTCGGCGTCCGTCTCCCCCACGCAGGGCGCGACGGCCGGTTCGGCCAGCCCCAGCGCGGGCACGACGACGCGGCCGGGCGCCACGCGCGACACCGGCACGGTCACGGGCGGCTCGCCGAGCCAGACCCAGGGCACCGGGGGCCAGGCCCCGCCCCAGCAGTCCTCCCCGCAGAACCAGGCGCCGAGCACCACGACGGGCCCGACCTCCGGCGGCGGCACGGCCACGGGCGGCGCCGGCTCGACCGGCGGCTCCGGCAGCGACGGCGGTGGCTCCACCGGCCGCCCGGGCCTGGTGGGCGGCCTCCTCGGCTGACCCCCGCGCGCCCGACGACGAGGCCCCGCACCGGGAGGTGCGGGGCCTTCTCGTGCATCGCTCGGCGACGGGGCCGGCAGGGGTGGTGGCGGGCCGGGCCTGGCCTGACCGGGCCGGGGCGGACGCCGGGGCTGGGCTCCGGGGGCGTGGCTCCGGCGGCGTGGCTCCAGCGGCGTGGCTCCGGGTGGGTCAGCGGCTGAGGGCGGCCAGTTCCTTCGCTGCTTCCGTCAGGTCCTTCGCCGTGTCGATGGCCCGCCAGTAGGAGCCCTGGGGGATCGTGAAGCCGGCCAGGCGCCGGTCACGGGCGAGGTGCGGGAACGTGGTCCGCTCGTGGTCTCCCCGGTGCGGCAGCAACTCGGCGAACTCGGGGGAGAAGACGTAGACACCGGCGTTGATCTCGAAGGTCGACGGCGGTGCCTCGATGAAGTCGGTGATGCGGCCGAACCCGTCCGTCTGCACGGCTCCCCACGGCAGGCGGGGCCGCGCGAGCGCCAGCGTGGCGACGGCGTCCCGCTCGGTGTGGAAGTCGGCCATGTCCCGGAGCGAGAACCGCGTCCAGATGTCCCCGTTCGTGGCGTACCACGGCTGGTCGGGGTGGGGGAGGTGGGCCGCGGCGTACTTGAGGCCGCCGCCGCGCCCGAGGGGCTCCGGTTCGACGACCGTCGTCACGGAGACGGGCAGCTCGGCCGTCTCCAGCCACTTCTGCAGGACCTCGGCGAGGTGGCCGCAGGAGACCACCACGTCCGTCACGCCCTCCTCGGCGAGCCAGGACAGCTGATGGCCGATGATCGGCGTCCCCGTACCGGGGATCTCGACCATCGGCTTGGGCCGGTCGTCGGTGTACGGACGCAGCCGGGAGCCCTGGCCGCCGGCCAGAACGACGGCTTGAACGGGGCGGGACGCGGCGTTCGGATCGCTCATGGAACCGAACTGTACGTGGCGTCCCGCCCGGGAAAGCGGCTGACGACCGTTCCCGTCAGCCGTGACGGACTTCCCACCCGGTGGCAGGGCGGTGTGCTCAGCGGTGCGCGGCCGCGACGCCGGTGGCGAAGGCGGTGTCGCAGACCGGCCGTGCGTAGGACTGGGCGCGGGTCGGGCCGTAGACCCGCACGGCGGCCTGGCCGAGGGCGCGGGCGATCGAGGCGCAGTGCTTCGCCAGGGACGGCCGGCCGTTGACGGCCTGCTGGAGGTGGGTGAGCGCGACGCCCGGGTCCTTCTCCTGCAGTTCCGTCAGCAGCCGGTCGCGCAGGACGTCCTGCGGGGCGCGCTTGACGGTGCGGGGCGTCCCGACGGAGGTGTCCGCGGCGGTGAGCACCGGGTCGGTGGTGTTCCCCGACCAGTTGACTCGGGTGACCGCGAGGGTCCCGGAGAGAACCAGGACGACGGGCAGGACGAATGCGAGGGTGCGGCCGATCCGGCGGGCGGGGCCCCGGCCGCGTCGCGTCTGAGGGGTGCTGGAGTGCTTCACGCGTGTGAGGGTAGCGCCCGGTAGTGGTTTGTAGACATTTAGTCACCGGTTCGGGGGATGAGGAAGTGCCCCTTCGTGGGTAGTGGGTTGACGCACGGCGCTCGAAACGTCCGTTCTGCCGGGGTATTTGTCGACAACGTGAGAGGGCCCCGCAGCGGTCTGCGGGGCCCTCTTCGTCAACCCGGGTGAATCACCCGGAGTCGTGCGTTCGCCAGGGGTCAGTCGGAGAGGCGCTCGCCCGTGGAGGTCGAGAACACGTGGGTCTCGCCGGAGCGCGGGACGATGTGCAGCTGGCTGCCCTTCTCCGGCACCTCGCGGCCGCTGACGCGGACGACGAGGTCCTTGGCCTCGTCACCGACCTGGGCGGTGCCGTAGACGTAGGCGTCGGCGCCGAGCTCCTCGACGACGTTGACGGTCACGGCGAGGCCCAGCTCGGCGTCGGGGCCGGCCACGTCGAAGTGCTCGGGGCGGACGCCGACCGTGACGGTCTTGTCGGTGGTGGCGGAGATCGCGTCGCGCTGGACCGGCACGACCGACTTGCCGAACTTCACGCCGCCGTCGGTGACCGGCACCTCGACGAGGTTCATCGCCGGGGAGCCGATGAAGCCGGCCACGAAGAGGTTGGCGGGCTTGTCGTACATGTTGCGCGGGGTGTCGATCTGCTGGAGCAGGCCGTCCTTGAGGACCGCCACGCGGTCGCCCATCGTCATGGCCTCGACCTGGTCGTGGGTGACGTAGACGGTGGTGATGCCCAGGCGACGCTGGAGCGAGGCGATCTGCGTACGGGTGGACACGCGGAGCTTGGCGTCCAGGTTGGACAGCGGCTCGTCCATGAGGAAGACCTGCGGCTCGCGCACGATGGCGCGGCCCATGGCGACACGCTGGCGCTGACCGCCGGAGAGCGCCTTCGGCTTGCGGTCCAGGTACTCCGTGAGGTCGAGGATCTTCGCGGCCTCCTCGACCTTCTGCCGGATCTCCGCCTTGTTGACGCCGGCGATCTTGAGCGCGAAGCCCATGTTGTCGGCGACGGTCATGTGCGGGTACAGCGCGTAGTTCTGGAACACCATGGCGATGTCCCGGTCCTTCGGCGGCAGGTGGGTCACGTCGCGGTCGCCGATGCGGATGGCGCCGCCGTTGACGTCTTCGAGCCCCGCGAGCATGCGGAGCGAGGTGGACTTGCCGCAACCGGACGGGCCGACGAGGACGAGGAACTCGCCGTCCTCGATGTCGATGTCGAGCGCGTCGACGGCGGGCTTGGTGGAACCCGGGTAGATCCGGGTCGCCTTGTCGAACTGCACAGTGGCCATGGTGAATGGACCCCTTCTACCGGCAGGAACGTGCCGGACGATCCGAGTAGGAAGGTGGTGCCACGACGGTGTTCCGTTGTGGTGTAGTCCACGCGTGTGAACTGGCTCAGGACGGTACCTGCCGTTCACCTGGTCTGTCAGTACTTCGGCGGCTGTGAACTTCGCGGAAATTTTCGACGGGGCCCGGGACGGACCTGGGTACACTGCTCGGGCACGCGCGGGGCCCCACCCCGCACCCGCCTCCTTAGCTCAGCTGGCCAGAGCAACGCACTTGTAATGCGTAGGTCGTCGGTTCGAATCCGACAGGGGGCTCTGTGCGTCGAAGCCCGGCCCGGAGGTCCTCCGAGCCGGGCTTCGCTTTCGGAGCCGTTCCCCTGTGGTCACCGAACCGGGTGGCGCGGTCACTGCGCGCGCCTCTAAGGTCGTTGCACGCATCTGGTCTCGGGGGGGCTTGATCGGCGTGTGTGCCAGAACGTCATGGGGCCGACGGGGCCGTGCCGGCCGTCTCGCCGGTATGCCGACGCTGGCCGTCTCGGCCTTCCTTCTCCTGGGAGTGGCCTGCAGCGGTGGCGCCGCTGAGGATCTCACCCGCGACATGAGCACAGCGGAGCTGTCGAAGTGGGGCGAAGGAATCATCGACTGTTCCGTCCCCGGACTGGGGGTGGAGATGCCTCTCGCGCCCGTGAGATCCGATGTCAGTGGCGACGGCAAGGACGATGTCATCGTCTCCCTGGAATGCGTGACCGGGGACGCGAGTTCGTTCAGTCACGTGGTCGCCTTGGACGGGGCGTCGGCGGCCGAGGAGCCGACGGTGCTCGGCACGTTGGTGTCCATGCCGAGAACCAAGGATTACCGGCGGGCCGTGGAAACGGGGGCGAAGGTCCGGAAGATCACGGTCAGGAAGGACCTGGTCACGGTCGTCGCCGATCAGTGGCGCTACATGGACGCCAAGGCGTGCCCGCGCCGCAAGTACGTCCAGATCTTCAGGGTGGAAGACGGGAAGCTTTCGGGCCGGGCGCCGTCGAGACTCGACGTGACCACGTGTTAGGGCGGGATGGACATGCCTAGATCCCGGGACACACGGCAGGCATCGACAGGCACTGCCGAGGGTGGCCGGAGCGGCGAGGCGCACGAGGGACAGGATCGCTCCCGCCCGGAGGGGCAGTCCTTCTGGGAACGCGTGCAGACAGCCTTCCAGGCCCACCGCCTTGGGGTGCTGATCGTGGGAGCGACGGCGGTGATCGGCCTTGTCGCGGCGGCCGTCGGTCTGTTCTTCACGTTCTTCCCCGATCTGCAGCCGAAGCCGGAGAGCAAATCGGCCGTCAAGATCCAGAACGTCGCCGTAGGGGGCATCAAGGAGCTGCACGGCGAGACGGAGGTGCCTGGCTACAAGAAGACGAAGCGCACGTTCGAGGCGCCCGTGCTCGACGTCCTGCTGTCGAACGAGGGGAATGAGACGTCCTACGTGAAATCCGCGACGTTCACCTTCTTCGCGGCGCAGGACATGCACCGGTGCTCCCGCATCGGAGGCGGGAACATCGACTACGTGACGTTCGGGGTCGGGGTTCCGCCCGATGTCAAGCCGGGGGACACGGTCAAGAAGGCGACGTTCTTCCAAGTGCGTCCGGGTAAAGGTGAGGCGTTGGCCTTCTCCCTGGGGCCGACGGGGGACAGCGTCTCGGAATCCTGGCTCTATGGCGTCTCCCTGGACCTGGGCATCGACTCTGCTTCCGTCTCGATCCCTGACGCGGCCGTTTCGAACGTGACTCTGTGGTCGGACGAGGTCCTGCAGAGCGCTGCCCAGTTGACAGCCCTCAATCAGCCGGAGGCCGAGAAAAGCCGTACGTGCTTCACGCGGACCCTCGACACAGTGAACGACGTACTCGACCGGGCGAAGCACGTGCCCCCCGGCCTGCAGGAATTCGCTGTCAAGCTCGAAGCGGTCCTCGCCCGGTAGGCAGGTGTCCGACGGGCTGGTCAGGCCCCCTGCGTGCGCAGGCGGTGGGCGGTCTCCAGGTGGGCCGGGTCGAGGGGGCGGCCGTCCTCGATGTCCCACAGGGCGTTCTGCAGGACGCGGCCCAGGGTCCAGGCGCGGGCCCGGGCGCGGTCCAGGGACAGGACGTCCGTCAGGGCGTCGAAGCGCCAGAGGATCTCGGCGGGGTCGAAGCGGTTGTCGAGGGCGGGCCAGAGGTCGAAGCCCGGGTCGCCCGCGAGGGGCTTGGGGTCGATCGCGAGCCAGGGGGCGCGGCGGGAGGCCAGGACGTTCTCGTCGTGCAGGTCCCAGTGCAGGAGGCGGTCGCCCGGCTCGTCGGCGACCTCGCGCACCGCGGCCGCGCAGTCGGCGACGAGGCGGCGCGCCCACGGGTCGGGGACGCGGTCGAGGGCCCGGGGCGTGGCGTCGAGCATCGCGCGGGCGATGTCGCCGAGCCGGCGCAGGCCGGGCGGGGCCGGGAAGGACGTCAGGTGGGCCAGCAGTTCGGCGATGGTGAGGACGGCCCGGCGGGTGTCCGGCTCGTGGGCGAGCATCCGGGTCTCGTCGAGGCGTTCCAGCAGCAGGGTGCCGGTGGGTGCGTCGTAGTCGAGCAGCCGGACCGCCCCGGCGCCGTCCCACACGCGCAGGGCGACGGGCTCGCCCTCGCTCTCCTCGTCGAGGAGCTGGAGCTTGAGGACGGCGGGGGTGCCGTCGCCGCGGCGCACCACCGGCAGGACCAGGGCGGAGACGCCGTGCATGGGCCTGCCGCCGGGTTCCGGTTCCAGGTCCCACCGGGTGAGGAAGCGGTCCGCCAGGCCGGGCAGGGCGGCGATGAAGGCACGGCCGGACTCGCCGTTGTACTCCGCCTGTGCGGCCGCCAGTTCCCGGGGGATCTCGATCGTCACGCCCGGCACGGTAGTGGGGGTGGCGGGGCGGGGCATGCGGTTTTCCGCCCCCCGGCCGGGCAGCCCCCGCCGTTCCCGCGTCGGCTCACGGCTCCAGGACCACCTTGCCCGTCGTCCCGCGGTTCTCCAGCGCGCGGTGGGCCGTCGCCGCCTCCGCGAGGGGGAAGCGCTGGACCGCCGGGACGAGGCGGCCGTGCGCGGCCTCGGCGAGGGCGCGCAGCTCCAGGGTGCGCAGGGGGTCGGGGCCGCCCGCCCGCCCCAGCATCACCGGGCCGAGGACCTGCTCGGACACCCCGTCGACCAGGTAGGGGCCGCCGCCCAGGACGCCCTCCCCGGACCAGCCGAAGACGAGGTGCCGGCCGCCGGGCCCGAGCAGGGCGACGGCCTCGCGGGCGACGTCGCCACCGACCCCGTCGAAGACCACGGTCGCGGGGCGGCCGCCCAGGTGGGCGCGTACCTTCGCCGGCCAGGCCGCTTCCGTGTAGTCGACGGCCATGTCGGCGCCGGCCTCCCGGACGCGGGCGGTCTTCTCCGGCCCGCCCGCGAGTCCGACGACGGTCGCCCCGGCGTTCCTGGCGTACTGCACGAGCAGGGTGCCGATGCCGCCGGCCGCGGCCGGGACGACGACCACCGAGTCCGGGCCGAGTTCGGCGAACTGCACGATGCCCATCGCCGTACGCCCCGTGCCGATCATGGCGACGGCCGCCGCGAAGTCCAGGCGCTCGGGGATCTCGTGCAGGCGCTCCGCCTCGGTGACGGCGAGTTCGGCGTATCCACCGGGGACGAAGCCGAGGTGGGCGACGACCCGCTTGCCCAGCCACAGTCGGGCGACCCCCTCGCCCAGCGACTCGACGACCCCGGCGACCTCGCGGCCGGGGATCGTGGGCAGCGGCGACGGTTCGCCGGCCGGGCCGCCGCGCATGCCCTGGCGCAGGGCGGTGTCCAGCAGGTGGACCCCGGCCGCGCGGACGGCGATCCGGACCTGGCCGGGGCCGGGACTGGGGTCCTCCACCTGCTCGTAGGTGAGGTTCTCGGCGGGGCCGAAGGCGTGCAGGCGTACGGCGTGCATACGGGGCTCCTCGTGTCGTCGCGGACTGCGGCCCCAGCCTGCGACCTCAAGCTTGCTCGAGGTCAAGCTCGTGCCGGCCGAGGGCCAGGGACACCGCCGTGAGGGCGCTGTTGAAGGAGACCTCCGAGAGCACGCCGGGGGCGGCGACCTGGTCGCCGGCGAGGTAGACACCGTCGCCCCGGTCCACGGCAGGCCGGTCGCGCCAGCTGGTGCCGGGCGGGTCGACGGCGCCCGTCCGGCCGTCGGCCACCGACGTGCGCCGCCAGGTGACCCGGTCGCGCCAGCCGGGGAAGGCCAGGTCGAGCAGCTGCTCGGCGCGGGCGGTGCCGTCCGCCTTCGCCTCGTGCGGCGCGAGCGGGATCTGCCCCTGGATCAGCTGCTCCCCGGCCGGGGCGAGGCTGCGGTCCTGGGCGGTGAACCGCTCGATCCAGCCCGGGGCGTCGAGGTCGGACACGGCGAAGGCGTCGCCGCGGCGGGTGCGCACCGCCAGGTCGACCAGGGCCGTCCGGCCGCTCGGCCAGGTCAGCGAGTCGTCGCCGAGCAGGCGGCGCGCGGCGGGCAGGGAGGTGGCGACCACGACGGGGGTGCCGGTGGGGAGCGTGTCGACGCGGGAGAGGGTCTCGATGCGCACCCCCAGGTTCCAGGCGCGGGCGGCCATCCGGTCGATGACGCTCGCCCAGCCGCCGCGCGGGTAGTGCGCCTCGGGCGGCAGCCGGGTGGCGCGCCGCAGCCGCTCCTGCACGAACGCGGCGGACAGGGAGCCGGGGTCGTGGTGGAAGAGGGCGACCGCGGAGTAGTGCGCGGCGGCCCGGGCGCCCTCCTCGCCCGCGATGCCGGTCGCCCAGGTCAGGAAGTCGGCGTCGACGGGTGCCTGCCGGCCGGTGCGGCGCAGCAGCTTGAGCATCGCGAAGGGAGGGGTGCGGCGCAGCGCGCCCTGGTGCCGCAGCCGGAGCCGGGCCGCCTCCAGGGGCGGGATCGGGGCGAGGGGGCCGATGAGATCGCGCTGCCGGAGCCAGGCCCAGTGCGGGCCGCCGTTGTACAGGGCGTGCGGTCCCTCGTTGGTGCGGTACGGGCCCTCGGCGGTGCGGGCCCGGCCGCCGAGGGTGTGATGGGCCTCGTGGACGGTGACCTGGGCGCCCGCCTCGGCGGCGGTGATGGCGGCGGTCAGTCCGGCGAAGCCGCCGCCGACGACGGTGATGCGGTGCATGGCTGGGGCTCTCCCTCGGGTCGCGGTGGCCCTCCTGGCCGGGGCCTTCCTGGCCGGGGCCCCGCGGGGCGGGCCGGGCCTTCGGGAGTACGACGGGCCGGGGGTACCGGGATGTGACACGACCGGTGTCCGCGCAGGTGGGGGCGGGTTGTCAGTGCCGGGGTGCAGCATGGGGGGCATGGCGAGGAGAGCGGCGGGCGGGGTGAAGGGCGCGCGGCGGCCGGAGGTGCGGCTGCCGTCGCCGGAGCCGTTCGGGGGCGGCGGCCTGGAGCCGGACGGGGACTACGACGGGCTGGGGTTCGACGGGCTGGATCTCGGCGGGCAGGACGGGTCCGGCGCGCGGTTCATGGACTGCGCGCTGACGGGGTGCGCGCTGGACGAGACGCGGCTGCGCCACGCCCGCCTGCTGGACTCGGTGCTGAGCGGTGTGCGCGGGGTCGGCACGGACCTGGCCGAGGCGACCCTGCGGGACGTGGAGCTGACGGACGCCCGTCTGGGCGGGCCGCAGCTGCACGGGGCGGTGCTGGAGCGGGTGCTGGTCCGCGGCGGGAAGATCGACTTCGCGAATCTGCGGACGGCCCGGCTGAGGGACGTCGTCTTCGAGGGCTGCGTGCTGGTCGAGCCGGACTTCGGCGGGGCGCGTCTGGAGCGGGTGGAGTTCGTCGACTGCGTCCTGAAGGGCGCCGACCTGCACGCGGCGACCCTCGTCGACGTCGATCTGCGCAGGGCCGCGTCGGTGGAGATCAGCAGCGGCCTGGACCGTCTGTCGGGCGCGGTGATCAGCCCGGCCCAACTGCTGGACCTGGCTCCGGCCCTGGCGGCGCAGTGGGGGATCAGGGTGGAGGGCTGACGGCTCGGAGCCCGACGGCCTCGGCGACTCGCGCCGCCGGCCTCACGACACCCGGGGGAAGCGGGACTGGAGGGTCCAGATCGCCGGGTTCTCGGCCAGGTCGTCGTGGAGGTCGCTGAGGTCGGCGATCAGGTCGTGCAGGAAGTCCCGTGCCTCGCGGCGCAGTTCGCTGTGGGAGACGGTGAGCGGCGGTTCCTCCGGGCGCATCCAGTCGGCCTCGATGTCGACCCAGCCGAAGCGCCGCTCGAAGAGCATCCGGTCCGTCGACTCCGTGAAGTCCAGCTCCGCGCGCTGTGGCCGGGAGGCGCGGGAACCGGCCGGGTCCCGGTCGACGCGCTCGACGATGTCGCACAGGGCCCACGCGAAGTCGAGCACCGGCACCCACCCCCAGGACGTGGAGACCTCGTGGTCGGTCCTGGTGTCCGCCAGGTAGACGTCACCGCAGAACAGGTCGTGGCGCAGCGCACGGACGTCCGCGCGGCGGTAGTCGGTCTGCGGCGGGTCGGGGAAGCGGTTGGAGAGGGCGTAGCCGATGTCGAGCACGCAGGTGATGGTGTCACGCCGCCATAGGATCGCGATCGTGGCCCGTTCTGCACGTGGTGTCCCCGTCCTGCTCGCCTGCGTCCTCGCCCTCACCGGATGCGGCGGTGGGGTGCACGGCACCCCGGGCGGCTCCGGCGTGCGCGACCCGTACTTCCCGAAGGCGGGCAACGGCGGGTACGACGTGCGCCACTACGGCCTGCGCCTCGCCTACGAGCCGGACGCGCACCGCCTGACCGGCACGGCCACCCTCACCGCCCGCGCGGACGAGGACCTCTCCGCCTTCAACCTGGACCTGCTCGGTCTGGAGGTCGGCGAGGTCACCGTGGGCGGCCGCCTGGCCCGCTTCAACCGCGCGGGCCAGGAACTCACCGTCAGGCCGCGCGACGACATCCGCCGGGGCGCGACCTTCCGCGTCACCGTCCGCTACTCGGGGGTCCCGCAGACCGTCACCGACCCGGACGGCTCGCAGGAGGGCTGGCTGCGCACCGCGGACGGGGTGCTCGCCCTGGGGGAGCCGACGGGGTCGATGGCCTGGTTCCCCGGCAACCACCATCCCTCCGACAAGGCCGCCTACGACCTGACCGTGACCGTGCCGGAGGGCCTGCGGGCCGTGTCCAACGGGGAGTTGCGCGGCGAACGCACCGCCGGCGGCCGCACGACGACGGAGTGGCACATGGGGCGGCCGATGGCGAGCTACCTGGCCACGCTGGCGATCGGCCGTTTCGAGGTCGACCGCTCCCGCACCCCGGCCGGCCTGCCCGTGTACACGGCCGTGGACCCGGCGGAGGCGGAGGCGAGCCGGCCGGTGCTGCGGCGGCTCCCGGAGGTGCTGGCCTGGGCGGAGCGGCGGTTCGGGCCGTACCCCTTCTCCTCGACGGGTGCGATCGTCGACCGGGCGCCCGAGCTCGGCTACGCCCTGGAGACGCAGACCCGGCCGGTCTTCCCCGGCGCCCCCGACCTGACGCTCCTCGTCCACGAGCTGGCCCACCAGTGGTACGGCGACTCCGTCTCGCCGGAGAGCTGGCGGGACATGTGGCTCAACGAGGGGTTCGCGACGTACGCGGAGTGGCTGTGGGAGGAGGAGCACGGCGGGAGGAGTGCGCAGCAGACGTTCGACGCGCTGTACTCCGGCAGCTACTTCACCACCGAGGAGGAGGCCGAGGAGGTGTGGGCCTTTCCGCCGGCCGAGCCGCCGGACGCCGCGCGGATCTCCGACCCGGCGGTGTACTGGCGGGGCGCGATGGTGCTCCAGCAGGTCCGCCGGACCGTCGGCGACGCGGCCTTCGGGCGGATCCTGCGCGGCTGGGCCGCCGCGTACCGCTACGGGAACGCCGGCACGGCCGACTTCACCGCCTACGTCGAGCGGCAGGCGCCCGGGAAGGACCTCGACCCCGTCTGGCGGGACTGGCTGTACGGCGAGGGGAAGCCGGACGGCACCCCCTAGGGAGTGCTGAGGACCTTGCGCAGGACGGTGCAGGGGCGGCCCAGCTGCCGGTCCTCGCGGTGGCCGATCGTCCCGTAGCCGAGGGAGGTCCAGAAGGTCAGGGCCCCGGCGTTGCCGGTGAGGACGGCGAGGCGTACGGCGGTGCGGCCCGCCGCGCGGAAGCGGTCCTCGACGAGGGACGCCAGGCGGCGGCCGTGCCCCTGGCCGTGCAGGGCGGCGTCCACCATCAGCAGACCGATCCACGGGTCGGGGTCGGCCGGGTCGGGGTGGTGGGCGAGGGTGACGGCGATGCCGACGAGGCGGCCGGCGCCGCGGGCGAGCAGGACCTCCGTGCCGGGCTGTTCCCACTCGGCGGCCAGCGCGGCCGCGACCTGCTCGGGGCGGATGTCGTGGGGGTCGGGGAAGTCGCCGCTGAGGGTGTGGAACGCGGTGTTGGAGGCGTAGAGGGCGGTCAGCTCCGCGAGGAGGGAACCGCTCGGGGGAACCGGGGGGAGGGGGGCGAGGATCACCCGGGGAACGTATCCCGCGCAGGGGAGGGCTTCGCGTGGCCGTAGGGGCTCGGGTGTTTCGTCCCTGCGGGGGGACGGTGGCTTGTCGCGCAGTTCCCCGCGCCCTTGGGGGAAAGCCCCCCGGGCCGGTTGTCGTCGGCCCGGGGGAACTCCGCTCACCGGGTTCGGGCGTCCGTCAGACGTTCACGCCGAAGTCCTGGGCGATGCCGACCAGGCCCGAGGCGTAGCCCTGGCCGACGGCGCGGAACTTCCACTCCGCGCCGTTGCGGTACAGCTCGCCGAAGACCATGGCGGTCTCCGTCGCCGCGTCCTCCGACAGGTCGTAGCGCGCGATCTCGGCGCCGCCGGCCTGGTTGACGATGCGGATGTAGGCGTTGCGCACCTGACCGAAGTTCTGGCTGCGGTTCTCGGCGTCGTAGATCGAGACCGGGAAGACGATCTTGTCGATGTCGGCCGGGAGGGCGGCGAGGTTGACGTTGATCGCCTCGTCGTCGCCGGCGCCCTCGCCGGTGCGGTTGTCACCGGTGTGGACGATCGAGTTGTCCGGCGTCTGCTTGTTGTTGAAGAAGACGAAGTGGGCGTCCGAGTAGACCTTGCCCTGCGTGTTGACCGCGATCGCGGAGGCGTCGAGGTCGAAGTCCGTGCCGGTGGTGGTGCGGACGTCCCAGCCGAGGCCCACGGTGACGGCGGTCAGGCCCGGAGCCTCCTTGGTGAGCGAGACGTTGCCACCCTTGGACAGGCTTACAGCCATTGTTGGGAGTCCCTTCCCTCGTGTACGTACGGCAAAGAAGCTACAGCTACCCCCATGAACGCGGAGAGGGGTACGCGAGGTTCCAGGTCCTTTACTTTCTTTACCCGGGATTATTCGGGTGACGTGGACGGGACAGGAGCGGGAACATGGACGGCATGTCCGGTCCCCATGTCATCCGCGGCTCCGTCTCCCTGCCCGAGGCCGAGCTCATGTGGCGTTTCTCGCGCTCGTCGGGGCCGGGCGGACAGCACGTCAACACCAGCGACTCCAAGGTCGAGCTGAGTTTCGACCTGGCGCGCACCGAGGCCCTGCCGGAGGTGTGGAAGCGGCGGGCCCTGGAGCGGCTGGCCGGCCGCCTGGTCGACGGTGTCGTCACCGTCCGGGCCTCCGAGCACCGCTCGCAGTGGCGCAACCGCGAGGCCGCCGCCGTGCGCCTGGCCGCGCTGCTGGCCGAGGCCAGCGCACCGCCGCCCAAGCCCCGCAGGCCGACCCGCGTCCCGCGCGGCATCAACGAACGACGGCTGCGCGAGAAGAAGCAGCGCTCCGACACCAAGCGCGGCCGCTCCGGGCAGAACTGGGGCTAGCGGGGCCACGCCGCGTCAGGCCGGGTCCGGCCCGCCCGCGCTCCGGCCGCCGCCGGGGTTCCTGCACGCGCCCCGGGGCGGGTGGTCCGGTCGCGGGGAGACGATCGGTCGCGGGGAGCCGGTCATCGGTCCAACTGCCGGTACCGGCCGCGGAAGTACGCCAGGGGGCCGCCGTCCGCGCTCGGGGTCCGGGCCGTCAGGACGCGGCCGATGACCAGGGTGTGGTCACCGGCCGGCACGCGCTGCTCGGTGCGGCACTCCAGGACCGCCAGGGCACCGCCCACCAGCGGCGACCCGGTGTACTCGCCGCGGGTGTACGGGATGTCGGCGAACAGCAGGCGGTCGCTGACCCGGCCCTTCATCGCGAACCGGCCCGCGATGTGCCGCTGGCTCTCGGAGAGGACCGACACCGCCCACAGGTCCTGCTCCTCCAGCAGCTCGTCCATGCGGGAGCCCTCGCGCAGGCTCACCAGCACCAGGGGCGGGTCGAGGGACACCGACATGAAGGCCGTGGCGGTCATGCCCACGTCCTCGCCGCCCGGGGCCGTGGGGTCGTCCGGGTCCAGCGGCGGCTCCTGGGCGGTCACCAGGACCACGCCGGAGGCCAGCCGGGACATGGCGGCGCGGAACTCGTCGTTGCTCACCCCCTCAGGATGCCCGGAGGCGGGCGGCGGCATGATCGGGGACGGGGCGGCGGGAGTGTTCGGCACATCCGGAACGCTAATCGCCGCCCTCGGCGCCGCGCATCGGGCTCCCGCCCGATCACGGTCCTAGGACTCCCGGCGGACGTCACGGACGGTGGGCAACCCCATCTGCGCAACGGCCTCATGAATAGATGTGTGCAACGAGATGAACTTTGTGCTCGGTAGACGCACGTGAAAAACGCAGAAACTCCACTCAATTGTTCAGGTTTGCCTGTGACTTGAGTCACAAGGGGCAGGAATTGTTGACCCTGTGTACCGAGTGGGCAGCGCGCTGTGATTCAGTGGCGAAGGAAGCTGCCAGGACCGTACGCCGATGAAGACCCTTGATTCTTGATTTGCTGCGAGGTACTCGGGGGGAGGGCGAGCATGGAGACCGAGTCGGAGCCGTATGTCCGTCTTGCGTCCCTGCGGCAACTGCACCAGGTCATGGCCGACATGAACACGGCCCGCAGCCTGGCGGACACCCTGCAGACCGTCGCGGAAGGCGTCGTCGCCGCCCTCGGGTACGAGCTGGCGTGCGTGAACCTCGTCCGGCCCGACGGCGACCTCGTCGTCGCCGCCTTCGCCGGGAACCCGGCCGCCGAGGCGCTCATCACCGGCCGCGTCGGCTCGCGCGACTCCTGGGACCGCCGCCTCGGCATGGGCGAGCACTGGGGCGACCTGGTGTTCATACCCCACACCGAGGGCTGGGTCCTCGACGACGACGACGTCCCCCAGTGGTACACCGACGGCCCCGCCCCCCGATTCGAGGACGAGTGGCACCCGGCCGACCGCCTCTTCGCTCCGATGTACGCGCCCGGCCCGCAGGGCAACGCGGCCTGCGGCGAGCTGATCGGGGTCCTGTCCGTGGACCGCCCGCGCAACGGCCGCCGGCCCGGTGCCTGGGGCCGCGAGGCGCTCCAGATGTACGCCTTCCAGGCCGCCATCGCCATCAGCAACGCGCGTCTGCGTGCCAACATGCAGCGCGCCCTGGTCCGCCTGGAGCGCGAGCAGCAGGCCCTGCGGGCGAGCGAGGAGAGCTTCCGGCAGGCCTTCGAGTACGCCCCGTCCGGCATGGCCATCGCCGAGATGGGCGGCGACCAGCACGGCCGGATCCTGCGCACCAACGACGCGCTGTGCCGGCTGCTGGGCCGCCCCGCCTCCGCGATGCGCCGCTACTCCTTCTCCGACCTGGTCCACCCCGAGGACATCGGCACCCTGCTGCGGACCTCCGCGGAGGGCGGTCGCGCCGAGCTCCGCCTCGGCCGCCGGGACGGCACGTACGTCTGGGTCAGCCTGCGCAACAGCGTCGTCGCGGACGCCGCCGACGGGCCGCGCTTCCTGCTCACCCACGTCGAGGACATAGAGGAGCGCAAGCGCCGCGAGCTCCAGCTCGCCCACCGCGCCTCGCACGACTCCCTCACCGGCCTGCCGAACTCCGCCGAGCTGCGCTCCCGGCTGTCGGCCCGCCTGTGCCGGCGCGCCACGCCCCCGTACGCCGCCGTCGCCGAGTCCCACGACGCCGCCTACGGCCACCCCGCGTTCGACGCGGTCGGCACCGGCTTCGACTTCCCGGCGGGGGGCGAGCCGTACGACGCGTTCGACCACCACGTGCACACCGTCGCGCCGGACGGGGACCATGACGACGGCACCAAGGGGCTCGCCGTCCTCTTCTGCGACCTGGACGGCTTCAAGTCGATCAACGACCGGTTCGGGCACAACGCGGGCGACGCGGTGCTCATCGAGGTCGCGCGGAGATTGAGCAACGGCGTGCGCGACGGCGACACCGTCGCCCGGCTCGGAGGTGACGAATTCGTCATCCTCGCCGACGGGCTCGGCCGCGCCGACGCGCAGGACCTCGCGGTCCGGCTGCGCAACGAGATCATCCAGCCCATCCGCGCCGAGGGGCGGGCCGTCCGCGTGGGCGCCAGTTTCGGCATCGGATGGGCACACTGTGGAATGACGGCGGACGAAGTGTTGAAATCCGCTGACGAGCGGATGTACGTCGAGAAACGATCTCGTCCCAAACAACACAGACGCGCGGGGTGATCCCAGGTCAGCGAGTCGGTGCGGTCTGAGTCACCCGTTCGGGTCCCTGGGAGCGGGTAGGCTCGCTGTCTTACGACCGGAACGTACGCACCGCTTTTGACTGAGGAGACCAAGGGATGACGCCCGGCAACAACGGCGCGAGCACGCCCGAGGACGACGACCCGTTCGGCTACCTCTACGCCGACGGGCAGGCCAACGGAGCCCAGCCGCCGTCCGGGGGCTACGGCTACCCGAACTCGGTCAACCGGGTGCGGACGGTCGGCACCCGCCCCTACGGCCAGCAGCAGGCGCCGGCCCAGGCGCCCTACGGGCAGCCCCCGCAGCAGCAGGGCGCCTACGGCCAGCCGAACGCGCACTACGCCGCGCCGGAGACGCTGCCCGGAGGTGCTCCCACCGCCCAGACGGCGCTGCACTCGGGCGGGCACGGGGGGCACGGCGGCCGGGGTGGCCGCGGGCCCAACACCAAGGGGCTGCTGATCGGCGCGATCGCGGTGGTCGCCGCGGTCGTCATCGGCATCGGCGTGGCCATGCTCGGCGGCGACGACGACAAGGGCGACGAGGGCAGCCAGGCCGACCCGGCGCCGACGCAGACGGAGGACTCCAAGCCGAGCCCGTCCGCGAGCAAGGGCGACGACGGCGAGGCGGAACTCCCGACGATCGACGCGAAGGCCCTGCGGCTCGGCGGCGGCGCGACCCTCGCCCAGGACGTCAAGGGCGCCCAGTCGGACGGCGGGATCTACGTCTCCAACCTCAACCAGCCCGGTTCCTCGGTGACCTGGACCGTCGACGGCATCCCGGAGGACGGCGCGTACACCGTCTTCGTCCGTTACAGCACGGTGGACGAGGACCAGAAGATGACGCTCACCGTCAACGGCAAGCCGTTCGGCACCAAGCTGAACATGGGCAACTTCACCCATGTCAAGGACGGCGACTTCGCCAAGGGCTGGACCAAGACCTACGCCTATCCGACCCTCAGCAAGGGCACCAACACGATCACGGTCTCCTGCGGAGACGGCGACAAGTGCAACGTCCTGCTGGACCAGCTGTGGCTGAAGGCGGGCCAGGTCAAGGACTAGCCGCGGCCCCGCACCCGGATCACGCCGCGCTGGCCTCCGGTGTCACCGAGACGGTGGTCAGCAGGGTCTCGTAGGTCCGGGGGTCGTACTCGCCGGCCACCGGTGAGGTGACCGCTGCCGCCGCCAGGGCCGCGGCCCGGGTCAGGCGGTCCGGCCAGGGGAGGCCCTCCAGCAGGCCCGACAGCAGGCCCGCCACCACCGCGTCGCCCGCGCCCGTCGGGTTGCCGCGGATCGCGGACGGCGGTGTGGCGCGCCAGCGGCCCTCCGGGGTGACCGCGAGCAGGCCCGCCGGGCCGAGGGAGGCGACCACCGCGCCCGCGCCCCGGCGCCGGGCGTCCTGCGTGGCGCGCAACGGCTCGTGGGAGCCGGTCAGTTCGGCCAGTTCGTCGGCGTTCGGCTTGATGATGTCGGGGCGGGCCGCCACCCCCCGCCGCAGCGGTTCACCACTGGTGTCGAGCAGGGCCGGCACCCCGGCGGCCCGGGCCGTGCGGACCAGGCCCGCGTACGCGCCCACCGGCACACCCGGCGGCAGGCTGCCGCACAGCGCCACCGCCGAGGCGCCGGGCAGCAGGCCGGCGTAGGCCTCCTGGAAGGCCGACCACTCGGCGGGCAGGACGTGCGGGCCCGGCTCGTTCAGCTGGGTGGTGTCGCCGGCGCGCTCGTCGACCACGGCGATGGTGCGGCGGGTGGCGCCGGAGACGGGGACCAGCGCGTCCACCACCCCCGGCACTGCCGCGAGCCCCTCCCGGACCACGCGGCCGGTCGGGCCGCCGGTGAAGCCGGTCACCGTGACCTCGTGGCCGAGGGCCGCGAGGACCCGGGCCACGTTGAGGCCCTTGCCGCCGGGGCGTTCGGTCACGTCGGTGACGCGGTGGGAGGTGTGCGGCCGGAGGGACCGCACGCGATAGGTGATGTCGAGAGCGGTGTTCAGCGTGACTGTGAGGATCACCTCGGCCGACCTCCCCCGGGAAACGCGCTTGTCGCCGTGGACCTGGTGAAGCCTGATCATGCCAAAGAGACGGCGGCCGGCCCAGTCCCGGACTCGGCCACCGTCTTCCGACTGCGGGACGGATCAGCCCAGTTGGGGACCGACCACCCATTCACCCCGGCGCATCACGCCCTTGAGGTCGAAGGCGGAGTCCAGGACCAGCAGGTCGGCGGACTTGCCGGGCTCCAGGGAGCCGATCGTGTCGTCCATGCCGAGCAGCCGGGCCGGGGTGGCGGACAGCGCCGTCACCGCGTCATCGACGGACAGCCCGTCGACCGTGACGGCCCGCTTGAAGGCGCGGTCCTGGGTGAGGGTGGAACCGGCGATCGTGCCGTCCTCCACCAGGCGGGCCACGCCGTCGGCGACCTCCACCTCCAGCGGGCCGAGCCAGTAGCGGCCGTCGCCGAAACCGGCCGCGTCCATCGCGTCGGTGATGAACGCGACCCGCCGGGCGCCCGCGTGATGGAACGCCAACTGGAGGGCTGCGGGGTGGAGATGCGTGCCGTCGTTGATCAGCTCGACGGTGATCCGCTCGTCCTCCAGCAGGGCGGTGATCGGGCCGGGGGCGCGATGGCCGAGCGGGGGCATGGCGTTGAACAGGTGTGTGGCGACCGTGGCGCCGGCGTCGATGGCCTCGACGGTCTGCTCGTAGGAGGCGTCCGTGTGGCCGATCGCCGCGATGACGCCGTGCTCGGCCAGGAGGCGCACGGAGTCCAGGCCGCCGGGCAGTTCGGTGGCGAGGGTGACCATCCTGGCCCGGCCCCGGGCCGCGTCGATCAGCTTGCGGACCTCCGCCGGGTCCGGGTCGCGCAGCAACTCCTCGGAGTGGGCGCCCTTGCGGCAGGGGGAGATGAACGGGCCCTCGAAGTGGAGGCCGGCGATCTCGCCCTGCTCGGCGAGCTCGCTCAGCAGGCCCGCGCGCCGGGTGAGGAAGTCCATGTCGCCGGTGACGGTGGAGGCGACCAGGGTGGTCGTGCCGTGCAGGCGGTGGGTGTGGATGCCCTTGAGGATGTCGTCGACCGAGCCGGAGGTGAAGGAGGCTCCGCCACCGCCGTGGTTGTGGATGTCGACGAAGCCGGGGATGACGTAGTGGCCGGTCACGTCGATGACCTGGGCGTTCTCCGGCGGGGTGGCGGCGATGTGGGTGCCGTCGACGGTCAGCCGGCCGTTCTCGACGGTTCCCGTGGGCAGGACCACGGTCGCGCCGGTGAGGACCGTGGGGCGTCCGGCCGGGGCGGGGGCAAGGGCCATCAGGGAGTTACCTCCATGCGGTCGGTTCGGTCGAGGAGATCCCAGGCCAGGAGCCCGGCGCCCAGGCATCCGGCGGCGTCGCCCAGGGCCGCCGGGACGATCGACGGCTCCTTCTGGAAGGTGATGCGGCTGCGGATCGCCTCACGCAGGGGCGTGAAGAGGGTGTCCCCGGCCTCCGCCAGGCCGCCGCCGACGATCAGGACGCGCGGGTCCAGCAGGGTCAGGGCCGTGACCAGTCCGTCGGCCAGGGCGTCCACGGCCTCCTGCCACACCGCGCACGCCCTGGGGTCGCCCGCGTCCACCGCCTTGGCGCAGTCCGCCGCGTCCGCGCCCGGGGTGCCGGAGGCCGCTGCCCAGGTCTCGCTGACGGCCGCCGCCGAGGCGAACCGCTCCAGGCAGCCGCGCTGCCCGCACGGGCAGGGGGCGCCGCCGGGGCGGACGACGACGTGGCCGATCTCGCCCGCGAAGCCGTGCGCACCCGCCTCGACCCGGCCGTCGACGCCGATGGCGCCCGCGATGCCGGTGCCGAGCGCCACGAAAAGGAACCGGTCCGCGCCCCGGCCCGCCCCGACCCGGCCCTCGGCGAGGCCGCCGGTGCGCACGTCGTGGCCGAGGGCGACGGGGACGCCCAGCCGCTCGGTGAGCAGGTCGCGCAGCGGGACGTCGCGCCAGCCGAGGTTCGCCGCGTAGGCGGCGACACCCCGGGCCTCGTCGACGATGCCGGGGACGGCCACGCCGGCGGCGGAGGCGGGCGTGCCGAACCGCTCGGTGCCGTACGCGTGCAGCTCGGCGGCGAAGTCGACGATGGCCGCGACGACCGCGTCCGGGCCGTGCGCGCGGCCGGTCGCCCGGCGGGCCCGGTGCAGTACCTCGCCCCCGGGTCCGGCCAGGGCGGCCTTCATCCCGGTGCCGCCCACGTCGAGGGCGATGACATGTCTCACGGGGACAGTGTGACCCGGGGACCCGCAAGAGGTCTAGTCCACTCACGTGGTGTAGACCTTGTTCCGGATATCGAAAAGTTTCGAACGGCGGTGACGCCAGGGGTGGGGAAGACAGCGGTGCAGCGGCGGCGGATGGCAGGAACGGTCGCGGTGGTGTCCGCACTGGGCATGACGGCGGTTCTCGGGGGCTGCGGGGATACGGGCGACTCGGCCGACGTCACGCTGAAGCTGGTCGCCGCCGACTACGGCGACAGCGCCGCCAACAGCTCGGAGAAGTACTGGGAGAAGCTGGCCGCGGAGTACGAGGCCGACCACCCCGGCGTGAACGTGGACGTCAGCGTCTACTCCTGGAACGACGTCGACCGCAAGGTCAAGGAGATGGTCGCGGCCGGTGACCCGCCGGACCTGGCGCAGATCGGCGCGTACGCCGACTACGCGGCGCGCGGCCGGCTCTACAAGGCCGACGAACTGCTCTCCATCCCCGTACAGGCCGACTTCCTCGGGCAGTTGGCCACCGCCGGGCAGGTGAACGGCGTCCAGTACGGCATGCCGTTCGCCTCCTCCACGCGGGTCCTCTTCTACAACAAGTCCCTCTTCGCCAAGGCCGGCATCACCCCGCCCGAGACCTGGGACGAGCTGGCCGAGGACGCGGAGAAGCTCAAGGCGAAGGGCGTGAAGTACCCCTACGCCCTGCCCCTCGGGCCGGAGGAGGCGCAGGCCGAGACGATGCAGTGGATGCTCGGCGGCGGGGGCGGCTACACCGACACCTCCGGCAGCTACGCCATCGACTCCCCGGACAACATCGGCACGTTCACCTGGCTGAAGGACGAACTGGTCGGCAAGGGCCTGACCGGGCCGGTCGCGCCGGGGAAGCTCAACCGGGCCGCCGCGTTCTCCGCGTTCGCCGACGGGGAGGTCGGCATGCTGACGGGCCATCCCTCGCTGATGGGGATGGCGGAGAAGAAGGGCGTCGACTACGGGATGGTGCCGCTGCCGGGCAAGGACGGCAGGAGCCGCTCCACCCTCGGTGTCGCCGACTGGATGATGGCCTTCCGCAAGAACGGCCACCGCGACGAGGCCGGGGACTTCCTCGACTTCGTCTACAGCGAGAAGAACGTGCTGGCCTTCTCCCGCGAGTACGACCTGCTGCCGGTGACGAACTCGGCGTCCGCGACCATGGCCGCCGCCGACCGGGACAAGCACCTCGGGCCGTTCCTGGAGGAGCTGCCCGCCTCCGAGATCTACCCGGTGGGCAAGACCTCCTGGGCCGAGGTCAGCGCGCAGGTCAAGCAGCAGATCGGCAAGGCCGTGGCCCCCGGGGGCAGCGTCTCGGGCGTCCTCGGCCACCTCCAGGCGTCGGCGAGCCGGGCGGAGAGCGCGGAGTAGCGCGGAGGCGTGCGCGGGAGCGCGGCTGTCGGTGGCAGGGGTTACGGTGCCGGGCATGGACGAGGAGAGCGGCGGCGGGACGGGGCTCGGGCGCAGGGAGCGGGACATCCTGGCGCTGGAGGGGCGTGGCTTTCCCGGCCCGGGCGCGAAGGAGCGGGCCATACGTGAGGAGCTGGGTCTCGCGCCGGTCCGCTACTACCAGCTCCTGAACGCCCTGCTGGACGACCCTCGGGCTCTCGCCCATGCGCCGGTGACGGTCAATCGGTTGCGGCGGGTGCGGGAGCGGCGGCGGGCGGAGCGGTGACGTCGGTCGTGGGTCCCCGGCCCTCCGGGGGACCCCGGGTTGTCCGTCGTCTGCGGCTGCGTCGTGGTTGTTCGCGCAGTTCCCCGCGCCCCTGGAGGGGTGGTTTCTCAGGGGATGTGGTCTGCCAGGGCTTGGAGTAGGTGGACGATGCCCTCGGGGCCGGGGACCACTACGTCTGCGCGGGCGCGCAGTTCGGTCACCTCGTCGCTGCCGCTGCACACCAGCAGGCCCGGGGTGCCCTCCGCGCGGAGGGTGTCCACGGCGGTGTAGGCGGGCAGGTCGCCCAGGTCGTCGCCGGCGTACAGGACGCAGCCCGCGCCGATCTCGCGGGCGAAGCCGGTCAGGGCGACCCCCTTGTCCATGCCGGGCGGGCGCAGCTCCAGGACCATGCGGCCGGGCTCGACGATCAGGCCGTGGCGGGCCGCCAGCGCGGTGAGCGGCTCGCGCAGGGCCTCGAGGGTGCCCTGCGGATCGGCCGCCCGCCGGGTGTGCACGGCCACGGCCCGGCCCTTGTCCTCCACGTGGGTCCCGGTACCCCCCAGCAGCCCGGGCAGCTCGGCGCGCACGGCGTCGACCCCGGGGTGCGCCGGCGGGGCGGTGACCTCACCCGTCCGGGCGTCCCAGCGCTCGGCGCCGTAGTGCCCGAGGACGACCAGGTGCTCCAGGCCGGGCGCGTCCGCGAAGGCGCCGTTGCGGACGGCGACCTCGGCCGGCCGGCCCGTGATCACCGCGACGGCGGCCACCTTCGGCGCGAGCGCCGCGAGCGCGGACAGGGCCTCCGGGTGGGCCCGGGCCCGCTCGGGGTCGGCCACGATCGGCGCGAGCGTCCCGTCGAAGTCGAGGCCGATCAGGGCCTTGCCCGGACCGGCGAGCAGGGCGTCCAGGCCCTCCTCACCGGCCTCGGTGACGGGGGCGGGCAGCGGCTGGGACGCGGGCGTGGTGCTCATCGGCCGCTCAGCCCCTCAGCGCGTCGAGCTGCTCGACGAACCAGCGCGCGGGCGGCAGTGCCGTGGCCGCCGCCGCCAGGCGCTTGCTGCGCTCGGTCCGCTCCTCCGGGCGCATCGACAGGGCCTCGTGCAGGGCCTCGGCCGTGCCGGTGACGTCGTACGGGTTGACGGTGATCGCGTCCTCGCCCAGTTCCTCGTGCGCCCCCGCCTCCCGGGACAGCACCAGCGCGCAGCCCGCGTCCGAGACGACCGGGACCTCCTTGGCCACCAGATTCATCCCGTCGCGGATGGGGTTGACCAGGGCCACGTCGGCCAGCCGGTACGCGGCCAGGGAGCGGGCGAAGTCGTCCTTGACGTGCAGCACGACCGGCGTCCAGCCCGGCGTGGCGAACTCGGCGTTGATCTCGTCGGCCAGGCGCTGCACCTCGGCCGTGTAGTCCCGGTACACCGCGAGGTCCTGCCGGGAGGGGTAGGCGAAGGCCACGTGCACCACGCGCTCGCGCCACTCGCCGTGGGCCTGGAGCAGCCGCCGGTAGGCCAGCAGGCCGCGCACGATGTTCTTCGACAGCTCGGTGCGGTCGACCCGGACGATGGTGCGGCGGCCCTCGCCGATCTCCTGCCGCAGCGCGGTGATCCGCTCCTCGACGTCCGGCTCGTGGGCCCGCTCGCGCAGGAAGTCCGCGTCGGCGCCGAGGCCGTGCACGCCGATCCGCGTGCCGCCGAGCCCGCCCGCGAACCGCTCGGCGCAGTCGGTGAACGCGTCCGCCCAGCGCTGGGTGAGGAAGCCGAGCCGGTCCGCGCCGAGCATGCCGCGCAGCACCTGCCCGGCCACGTCGTCCGGCAGCATCCGGAAGTACTCGGGCGGCGCCCACGGCGTGTGCGAGAAGTGGCCGATCCTGAGGTCCGGGCGCAGCTCGCGCAGCATGCCCGGCACCAGCGTCAGGTGGTAGTCCTGCACCACGACCGCCGCGCCCTGCGCCGCCTCCTCGGCCAGCGCCTCGGCGAACGCCCGGTTGTACGTCTCGTAGGACGCCCACTGGCGGCGGAACTCCGCGTCGAAGACCGGCTCCAGGGGGGTCTGGTAGAGCATGTGGTGGACGAACCACAGCACCGAGTTGGCGATGCCGTTGTAGGCGTCGGCGTGCACGTCGGCCGGGATGTCCAGCATCCGCACGCCGTCCTCGCCGACCCCGCGCCGCACGGCCTCCCGGTCGCCGTCGGACAGCGCCGAGCAGACCCACAGGGCGTCCGCGTCGGAGCCGATCGCCGACAGCCCCGAGACCAGACCGCCGCCGCCCCGTCTGGCGTTCAGCGAACCGTCGTCACCGACCGTGTAGGAGACCGGGCCGCGGTTGGAGGCCACCAATACCCGTGCAGAACCGTACGTCGAACCCATAGGCCTCAACCTAGCCCGGCCTGTAAACGCTCAAACGTACGGACCTGCCGCGCCCGGCCGAAAAACATCCCGGGTCAGGCGGCCCGCCGCGCCTGGTACTCGGCGATCTCCACCATCGGCGGGCGTTCCTCGGTGTCCACGGAGTACGTGCGCGGTTCGAAGCCGTCCCCGGTCCGCTCGAACTGGGTCAGGGACGGCCGGATCAGATGCCCCCGGGCCAGCCGCAGCTGGGCCGTGCGGTAGATCTCGGCGGCCATCCGCCCGAGTGCCTGCCCGTCCTGGTGCCGGTGCTTGCGCACGCCGACGTCGACCTGGGCGAGCGCGTCGAGGCCGGCCAGGTGCAGCGCGTCTACCAGCACGCCCAGCTCCACGCCGTACCCGACGGGGAAGGGCAGCTGCTCCAGCAGGGAGCGGCGGGCCGCGTACTCGCCGCCCAGCGGCTGCACGAACCCGGCGAGCCGCGGCCAGTGCATGTTGAGCAGCGGGCGCGCCATCAGCTCGGTGACCCGGCCGCCCTGCCCGGCGGCCGCGCCGAGGGGACGGTCGTACATGGCCTTGACCAGCTCGACCTCCGGGTCGGTCAGCAGCGGGCCCACGATGCCGGAGACGAAGTCGGACGAGAACTCCCGCAGGTCCGCGTCGACGAAGCAGACGATGTCGCCACGGGTGACGAGCAGCGAGCGCCACAGCACCTCGCCCTTGCCGGGCAGGGCGGGCAGGCGGGGCAGGATCGCGTCCCGGTGCACCACCGTCGCGCCCGCGGCGGCGGCCACCTCGGACGTGCGGTCGGCCGACCCCGAGTCGAGCACCACCAGCTCGTCGACGAGCGGCACCTGCAGCATCAGGTCGTGGCGGATCGCGGCGGCTATGTCGCCGACGGTCTCCTCCTCGTTCAGGGCGGGCAGCACCACGCTCACCGTGCGGCCCGTGCGCTGCTTGGCCGCCAGGACGCTGTGGAGCGGACGGTCGTGCACGGACCAGGAACGGGCGCTCAGCCAGCGATCGACTTCTTCCAGCACCGTGCTGCTCCTTGCGTTCTCTCGGCGGGACGAATGTGACGCGTCTCGCGGTTCGGACGACTATCTCAACTGTCCTGGTCGTCGGTTACAGTCTTGAACAACGCGGATGACCCTCGCATGTCCGGGGTCGCCCGCCGCCTACAACCACATACAGCTCATCCAGAGGGGCAGAGGGAAACGGCCCGATGAAGCCCCGGCAACCCTCCAGTCGGTACTCGTAGGTCACTGCTGACCACTCGGCGAGGCTCCCGGCTAGGGAAGGTGCCAAATCCGTCTCACGGCGAGATGCGTCGTGAGGAAGATGAGGAGAAAGGGCCTCGCCTCACATGGCTGTGCAGACTGTTGCAAGCACCACCGACTCCACCGTGGACCTCGGTCCCGCCGCGGCCCTCAGCTGCCGCGAGTGCGGTCACCGCGTCCCCCTCGGCCCGGTCTTCGCCTGCGAGGAGTGTTTCGGCCCGCTGGAGATCGCCTACGACTTCTCGGCCTACGACACCGAAGAGCTCCGCAAGCGCATCGAAGCGGGACCCGCGAACATCTGGCGCTACGCCCCGCTGCTGCCGGTCCCGGCCGACGTGGCGGACAAGCCGAACATCAACCCCGGCTGGACCAAGCTCGTCCAGGCCGACAACCTCGCGCGCGAGCTGGGCGTCGACGCCGGCAAGCTGTTCGTGAAGGACGACTCGGGCAACCCGACGCACTCCTTCAAGGACCGCGTCGTCGCCCAGGCCCTGGAGGCCGCCCGCGCCTTCGGCTTCACCACGCTCTCCTGCTCCTCCACCGGCAACCTCGCCGGTGCGGTGGGCGCCGCCGCGGCCCGCGCCGGCTTCCGCTCGTGCGTGTTCATCCCGCACGACCTGGAGCAGGGCAAGGTCGTCATGGCCGCGGTCTACGGCGGCGAGCTCGTCGGCATCGAGGGCAACTACGACGACGTGAACCGCTTCTGCTCGGAGCTGATCGGCGACCCGGCCGGCGAGGGCTGGGGCTTCGTCAACGTCAACCTGCGCCCCTACTACGCGGAGGGCTCCAAGACCCTCGCCTACGAGATCTGCGAACAGCTCGGCTGGCGGCTGCCGGACCAGCTGGTCGTGCCGATCGCCTCCGGCTCGCAGCTGACGAAGATCGACAAGGGGCTGCAGGAGCTGATCAAGCTCGGCCTCGTCGAGGACAAGCCGTACAAGATCTTCGGCGCGCAGGCGCTCGGGTGCTCGCCGGTGTCGACGGCGTTCAAGGCCGGGCACGACGTGGTGCGTCCGCAGAAGCCGGACACGATCGCCAAGTCCCTGGCGATCGGCAACCCGGCGGACGGGCCGTACGTGCTGGACATCGCGCGGCGCACCGGTGGCGCGGTGGAGGACGTGACGGACGAGCAGGTCGTCGACGCGATCAAGGTCCTCGCCAGGACCGAGGGGATCTTCGCGGAGACCGCCGGCGGGGTGACCGTGGGTGTGACGCGGAAGTTGATCGAGAACGGTGTTCTCGACCCGACGAAGACCACCGTGGTGCTCAACACCGGGGACGGTCTGAAGACGCTGGACGCGGTGGCCGGGACCGGGCTGACCGCGACCATCCGGCCCAGCCTGGACTCGTTCCGTGAGGCCGGGCTGGTCTGATCGAGTCGGCTGCGGGCCGTGGGGGCTGATCGCGCCCGCGCGGCGGAGCCGCAGATCGACACAGCCCCGCGCCCCTAGGTATCTCGCCCAACCGGAGGTTCTGAAGTCATGAGCGTCACCGTCCGCATCCCCACCATCCTGCGCACCTACACCGGCGGGCAGGCCGAGGTCGCCGCCGAGGGCGCGAACCTCGGGGAGGTCATCGCCGACCTGGAGAAGAACCACACCGGGATCGCCGCCCGGGTGCTGGACGACCAGGGCAAGCTCCGGCGGTTCGTCAACGTGTACGTCAACGACGACGACGTGCGGTTCGAGCAGGGTCTGGAGACGGCCACGCCGGACGGTGCCGGAGTGTCGATCATCCCGGCCGTCGCCGGCGGCTGAATCCGGCCGACCGGCTTGATTGTTACCTTGAGTAATGCCGGTCACCGAGCGTGCATCGAATTGCCCTCACCGTGAGAGAAGCGGAGGGGGCAATTCTGCGTGATTGAGCGCGGTACAGTTGGGGAACGCGTTCCGGATCCACTGACCGGAACCCTGAATTCCTGCCGCGAGCCCGACAAGATGTAGCCAAAGTGTGCGCGTCTTTCGCGGCTTTTGTTCTTTTTGTGCGGCCCGACTTGCCCTGAATTCGGGCGAACTCTCCCCGCATTCCGGACCCTGTGCGTCCAGAATTCTCGTCCGATTGACCTGTTGCAGACGGCAGTTGGACAGATACATTCAGCCGCGGTCGACGCGTTCCGGCGCACGCCCCCAACCGTGGGGGGTGAGGTCTGACCCGGATCCGCGAAGTGTGGATCTGTGCAAGGGCCAGTAATAGGGGAGTTAGGCATGGCTCAGGGCACCGTCAAGTGGTTCAACGCGGAGAAGGGGTACGGCTTCATCGCGGTCGACGGTGGTGCGGATGTTTTCGTCCACTACAGCGCGATCCAGATGGACGGCTACCGCACCCTGGAAGAGGGCCAGCGGGTCGAGTTCGAGATCTCGCAGGGCCAGAAGGGGCCGCAGGCCGACATGGTTCGCGTCTCTGCCTGAACGCGCACCACGACCACAAGCTCACGCGACCGGTCTTCGCAGAAGGGCCCGCACCCTCCGGGGGTGCGGGCCCTTCCGCGTGCCCGGGGGGCGCGCGGGGGCGTGTTCGCGGGCGGCTGAGCGCCCCACCCGATCCGGGGAGGCGCTTGCACTCGCAGGGGTCGAGTGCTAATCATTGGCGTTAGCACTCTGAAGGTGAGAGTGACAACGTAAGGACCGGGTCGGTGAGGCCCGCAGGCCGAAGTGGGAAGGAACCACGAGGCCGGCGAGCCGTCCGTCGCGGGCGCGGGCGCGGTCCGGAGTCATCACCCCCAGTCCTGGAGGGACCACTTCACATGGCCAAGATCATCGCGTTCGACGAGGAGGCGCGGCGCGGCCTCGAGCGCGGCATGAACCAGCTCGCGGACGCCGTGAAGGTGACGCTCGGCCCCAAGGGCCGCAACGTCGTCCTCGAGAAGAAGTGGGGCGCGCCCACGATCACCAACGATGGTGTGTCCATCGCCAAGGAGATCGAGCTCGAGGACCCGTACGAGAAGATCGGCGCCGAGCTGGTCAAGGAAGTCGCCAAGAAGACGGACGACGTCGCCGGTGACGGTACGACCACGGCGACCGTCCTCGCCCAGGCCCTGGTGCGCGAGGGTCTGCGCAACGTGGCCGCCGGTGCCAACCCGATGGCCCTGAAGCGCGGTATCGAGAAGGCCGTCGAGGCCGTCTCCGCCGCCCTGCTCGAGCAGGCCAAGGACGTCGAGACCAAGGAGCAGATCGCCTCCACGGCCTCGATCTCCGCCGCCGACACCCAGATCGGCGAGCTCATCGCCGAGGCGATGGACAAGGTCGGCAAGGAAGGCGTCATCACCGTCGAGGAGTCCCAGACCTTCGGTCTGGAGCTGGAGCTCACCGAGGGTATGCGCTTCGACAAGGGCTACATCTCGGCGTACTTCGCCACCGACATGGAGCGTATGGAGGCCGTCCTCGACGACCCGTACATCCTGATCGCCAACTCGAAGATCTCCAACGTCAAGGACCTGCTCCCGCTCCTGGAGAAGGTCATGCAGTCGGGCAAGCCGCTGCTGATCATCGCCGAGGACGTCGAGGGCGAGGCCCTGTCGACCCTGGTCGTCAACAAGATCCGCGGCACCTTCAAGTCCGTCGCCGTCAAGGCGCCGGGCTTCGGCGACCGCCGCAAGGCGATGCTGCAGGACATCGGCATCCTCACCGGCGGCGAGGTGATCTCCGAGGAGGTCGGCCTCAAGCTGGAGAACGCCACGCTCGACCTGCTGGGCAAGGCCCGCAAGGTCGTCATCACCAAGGACGAGACCACCATCGTCGACGGTGCCGGCTCCGCCGACCAGGTCCAGGGTCGCGTGAACCAGATCCGCGCCGAGATCGAGAACAGCGACTCGGACTACGACCGCGAGAAGCTGCAGGAGCGCCTGGCGAAGCTCGCCGGCGGTGTCGCGGTCATCAAGGCCGGTGCCGCCACCGAGGTGGAGCTCAAGGAGCGCAAGCACCGCATCGAGGACGCCGTGCGCAACGCCAAGGCGGCCGTCGAGGAGGGCATCGTCGCCGGTGGTGGCGTGGCCCTGCTCCAGGCCTCCCAGGTCTTCGAGAAGCTGGAGCTCGACGGTGACGAGGCGACCGGCGCCAACGCCGTGAAGCTCGCGTTGGAGGCCCCGCTGAAGCAGATCGCCGTCAACGGTGGTCTCGAGGGCGGCGTCGTCGTGGAGAAGGTCCGCAACCTCCAGGTCGGCCACGGCCTGAACGCCGCGACCGGTGAGTACGTCGACATGATCGCCGAGGGCATCATCGACCCGGCGAAGGTGACCCGTTCCGCGCTGCAGAACGCCGCCTCCATCGCCGCGCTGTTCCTCACCACCGAGGCCGTCATCGCCGACAAGCCGGAGAAGGCCGCCGCGCCGGCCGGCGGCGGCATGCCGGGCGGTGACATGGACTTCTGATCGACCCGGTCGATCACGTTCTTTCCGAGGGCGGCACCTCCTGTTCCGGCAGGGGGTGCCGCCCTCGGGCGTGTGCGGGATCACAGGGGACGGGGGATGGCGCGCCGGGGCCACTTGGTTGAACCGTAGGCCCTATGCGCATGCACATACTGACCGGTATGCGCATCCTGTCCGGTATCCGAAGGAGCCCCCACGTGAGCGACGCCGCCTCCCGCGCAGCCGACATCCTGTCCCGGCCCGTGACCCTGAACGGCCTGACCGTCCCCAACCGGATCGCGATGGCCCCGATGACCCGCATGTTCTCCCCGGGCGGCGTGCCCGGCGAGGACGTCGTCTCCTACTACGCGCGCCGCGCCGCCGCGGGGGTCGGCCTGATCGTCACCGAGGGCACCTACGTCGGGCACGAGTCGGCCGGGCAGAGCGACAGCGTGCCGCGGTTCCACGGCGAGGAGCAGCTCGCCGGCTGGGCGAAGGTCGCCGAGGCGGTGCACGCCGCGGGCGGCACGATCGTGCCGCAGCTGTGGCACATCGGCATGGTCCGGAACCAGGGCGAGCCCCCCGTCGCCGACGCCCCCGCCGTCGGCCCCTCCGGGCTGCGCATCGGCGCCGACGAGCCCACCGGCAAGGCCATGACCCAGGCCGACATCGACGCCGTCATCGGCGCCTTCGCCGAGGCCGCCGCGGCCGCCGAGCGCATCGGCTTCGACGGCGTGGAGCTGCACGGCGCCCACGGTTACCTGCTCGACCAGTTCCTGTGGGAGGGCACCAACCGCCGCACCGACGCCTACGGCGGCGACCGGGTCGCCCGGGTCCGGTTCGCCGCGGAGATCGTCGCGGCCGTCCGCGAGGCCGTCTCCGCCGACTTCCCCGTCGTCTTCCGCTACTCCCAGTGGAAGCAGGAGGCCTACCGCGCCCGCCTCGCCGAGACGCCCGAGGAGCTGGAGTCGATCCTGACCCCGCTCGCGGCCGCCGGCGTCGACGCCTTCCACGCCTCCACGCGCCGCCACTGGGTCCCCGAGTTCGACGGCTCCGACCTCAACCTCGCCGGCTGGACCAAGAAGATCACCGGCAAGCCCGCCATCACGGTCGGCTCGGTCGGCCTCGACGGCGTCGACTTCCTCAAGTCCTTCCAGGGCCGGGGCGCGGAGGTCGGCGACCTCGACAACCTCCTCGACCGCCTCGAGCGCGACGAGTTCGACATGGTCGCCGTCGGCCGCGCACTGCTCCAGGACCCCGAGTGGGCCCGCAAGGTGCTCTCCGGCCGCTTCGACGAGCTGGCCCCCTACGACCCGTCCGCCCTGAAGACCCTCAGCTGAGCCGGCCGGGCACGGGGTGCCCGCATCCGCTCGCGACGGCCGGAGGACACTGAACGGGCGCCAGTCCGACGGCACTTCGTGAGGAGACCCAGATGACGACGTCCGAGCCCCGCTTCTCGACGGACGGCCCGCGGCCCGGACCGGTGGTGCGCACCACCGCCGGCGCGGTCCGCGGCCGCAGGGAGGAGGGGCTCGCCGTCTTCCGGGGTGTCCCCTTCGCCGCGCCCCCGGTCGGCGAGGCCCGTTTCATGGCGCCCCGGCCCGCCGTGCCCTGGGACGGCGTGCGGGAGGCCCACGCCTTCGGCCCGCCGCCCCCGCAGGACCTCGGCCTGATGGGCGGCCCCGGCCTGATCGACGTGCCCCAGGGCGACGAGTGGCTCACGGTCAACGTCTGGACGCCCGAGCCGGATCCGGCCGCCCGCCGCCCGGTCATGGTGTGGATCTACGGCGGCGCCTACAAGCTCGGCCACGGCGGCAGTCCCGGCTACGACGCCCGGCATCTCGCGGCCGAGGGCGACGTCGTGGTCGTCACCTTCAACTACCGCGTCGGCATGGAGGGTTTCGCCGCCGTCGAGGGCGCCCCCGCCAACCGGGGCCTGCTCGACCAGGTGGCGGCCCTGGAGTGGGTGCGCGACAACATCGAGGCGTTCGGCGGCGATCCGGGCCTGGTCACGCTGTTCGGCGAGTCCGCCGGTGCGGGGTCGATCGCCTCGCTGCTCGCCATGGACCGGGCCGCCGGCCTGTTCCGCCGGGCGATAGCGCAGAGCGTGCCGGGCACGTTCTTCTCCGCCGAACTCGCCGCCGACATGGGCCGCGCCCTCGCCGCCGAGCTGGGCCTGCGCCCGACCGTCGCCGATCTGTCGGCGGTGGACCCGCGGCGGCTGCCCACCGCGGGCGAGACGCTGAGCGCCAAGATGACCCAGTACGTCGACCGCTGGGGCCAGGCGGCGCCCACGGTCACGCCGTTCGCCCCGGTCGTCGACGGCGAGATCCTGCCGCAGGCGCCGTGGCGGGCCCTGGCGGCCGGAAGCGCCCGGGACGTGGGGCTGATCGTCGGCCACAACCGCGAGGAGTACCGCCTCTTCCTCGCCATGGCCGGGCACCTCGGCGGTGTCGGCGAGGAGCGGGCCGCCTCGGCCCTGCGCCTGTTCGCCCCCGGCGGCGAGCAGTCCTACCGGGACGCCTTCCCCGGTGCCGGTGCGGGCGAGCTGTACGAACGCGTCCAGACGGAGTGGCTGTTCTCCATGCCCTCCCTGCACCTGGCCGAGGCGCAGCGCGCGGGCGGCGGCACCGCGCACGTCTACGAACTGACCTGGCCCGCTCCCGGCAGCGGCGGCGCGTTCGGCGCCTGCCACGGCCTGGACATCCCGCTGCTGTTCGGCACGTACGGCGCGGACCTGGGGGCCCTGCTGTTCGCGGGCGCCGAGCCGTCCGCCGAGGCCCGGGCGCTGTCGGCGCGCTTCCGCTCGTCCTGGTCGGCGTTCGCGCGCACGGGCGACCCGGGCTGGCCGGTCTACGACGAACAGCGGCTGGTGCAGGTGCTGGACGCGGAGCCGGTGGTCGTGCCATACCCCGAGGAGACGGCCCGGCGGCTGTGGGAGGACCACGAGTTCCGGCCGCTGCCGCTGCTGCGGTCTCAGTGACGGAAGGCGTCCACCGGCTCCACGCGTGAGGCACGCAGCGCCGGATAGGCACCCGCGAGGAGACCGGTCAGCGTCCCGAGCAGAGGGGCGAGGAACGCGACGGCCGTCGGCAGCACCGGGGTCCACTGCTGGAGGAGCGCGACGGTCACGACCGCGAGCACACCCGCGGCGGCGCCGATGAGACCGCCGACGCTGCCGATGAGGGCGCTCTCGGTGAGGAACTGCGCGGTGACGTGCCGGCGGCGGGCGCCCAGCGCCCGGCGCAGGCCGATCTCGCCGGTGCGTTCCAGCACGGCGATCAGCGTGGTGTTGGCGATGCCGACGGTGCCGATCGCGAGGCTGACCCCGGACAGCAGCAGGAAGAGGCTGTCCAGGTCGGTGGTGACGTCGTCCTTCAGGGAACGGGGGTCCGGCGGCGCGGCGGCCTGGAGGGTGCCGGGCCGGTCCGGGCGCAGCGCGAGGGGGAGCTGCGCGGCCACGTCGGCGGCCGCGCCCAGCTCCGTGTCGACGATCATCCGGGCCGGCTCGTCGCGCTTGCCGGGCGGTCCCCACATGTGTTCCGCCGTGCCGCGCGGCACGATGACCGCGGCGAGGACCTCCGCCTTGCGGTCGACGTCGCCGACGATGCCGATCACGGTCAGCGGCGTCCCGCCGACGAAGACGACCGGCTGCCGGTCGAGCCGGCTGATGCCCAGCCGCCGTGCGGCGCCCGAACCGAGGACGGCGACCGGCTCCGCCCGGCGGTCCAGGCCGGCGTCGAAGAGCCGCCCGCCGTCCAGGGTGGCGCGCAGCGCGGGGAGTGTTCCCGCCGAGGCCGCGATGACGGGCAGCTGCCGCGAGGAGGCGCCGGGCAGGGGCGCGCCGGTGACGTCACCGACGCGTTCGGAGGCGAGGGCGTAGTACGTCCCCGCGCTGCGCACGCCCCTGATCCGGGCCGCCCGGGCGTCGGCGTCGGCGGGGAAGGCGGAGCCGGCCGGGGTGACGTCCTGGCCGGACAGGCCGTCCGCCGACGGGCGGACCGTCACCTCGGTCGCCGTGAGGGCGTCGAAGCGCTCCGAGATCTGCCCGGAGGCACTGGCGGTCAGGCCCAGCACGGCCACGACGGTGCCGACGCCGAGGACGACGCCGAGCATCGTGAGCATCGTGCGCACCGGACGTTGCAGGACACCGGCGAGCGCCTCGGCCAGCAGGTCCGCGCCGGACAGGGTGGACGACGGACCGGGGGCGGCCCGCCCGGAACCGGAGGTGGGGGGAAGGCTCATGGGCGGCTCGTCCTCGCGGTGCGGTCCTCGGTGAGGACGCCGTCCCTCATGCGCACGACCCGTCCGGCGCCGTCGGCGACGGAGGTGTCGTGCGTGATCACGACGATCGTGACGCCCTCCTCGTGCAGTGCCGCGATGAGGTCGAGCACGGTCCGGGCGGTGGCGGAGTCCAGGTTGCCGGTGGGCTCGTCGCACAGCAGCAGGGAGGGCTGGACGGCGAGGGCGCGGGCGATCGCCACGCGCTGCCGCTCGCCGCCGGAGAGGGTGGTGGGTTCGGAGTGCAGCCGGTGCGCCATCCCGACCCGCTCCAGCGCCTCGGCGGCGACGGCCGGCCGGCGGCGCCGGGGGAGGCCCGAGTACATCAGGCCCAGCGCGACGTTCTCGACCGCCGTGCGGTACGGCAGGAGGTGGAACGCCTGGAAGACGAACCCGATGCGGTGGGCGCGCAGCGCGGTGCGCTCGGCGTCGGACAGGCCCGTGGTGTCGATGCCGTCGAGCGCGTAGCGGCCGCGGGTGGGGCGGTCGAGCAGGCCGATGACGTTGAGCAGTGACGACTTGCCGGAGCCGGACGCGCCGACGACGGCGACGTACTCCCCGGGGCGCACCGTCAGGTCGCAGGACCGCACCGCGGCGACCGGCGGCTCGACGGGGTAGGTGAGGTCGAGGCCCTCCAGTTCGACGACGGGCGGGGCGGGCGGGGCGGGCGTCACCGTGCGGCCCCTTCCGCGGCGGCCGGCCCGTCGGCGGGTGACAGCTCGTCGTCCTCCGGGCGGGAGATCAGCACCCGTGCGCCCTCGCGCAGGGCGCCACCCCGCTCGGGCGTGACGGCGACCATGCCGCCGGCGGACATGCCGACCGTGACGGGCACGGCCCGCTGCTCACCGGAGGGAAGCATCCGTACGACGTTGGTGGTGCCGTCCGCGGCGGCGAACAGGGCCGACACCGGCACGACCAGTACCTCGCCGTCGCTGGCCGCGGCCTCGATCCGCAACTGGACGTTGGTGCCCGCGAACTCCGCGTCCAGCGCCCGGTCCGGCGTCACGGTCAGCGGATGGCTCGACGCCCCGGTGTCCTCGTCCTGCACGAGCGCGCCCACGGAGGTGACCGTGCCCTCGGCGGACCTGCCCGTGGTCTCGGACAGGATGCGGACCGGCTGTCCCTTGCGCACGAGGTCGCGCTGTCCGGGGTTGAGCCGGCCGTCGATCTGCAGCCGCCCCGAGGACAGGGTGATCAGCGGGGCCTTGACCGGAGCCCCGAGCACCGCGTGACTGGAGGCGACCCGGGCGGGGAAGGCCGGCAGGAAGACGAACTCGCTGGCGGGCAGCATCGGGCCGGACCGGGCCCGCGCCCGTGCCAGGTCGTGCCGGGCCCGTTCCAGCCGCTCCTCGGCCCGCCCGGTGGCCGTCGCCGGCGGTCCTTCCCGCCGGGTGCCGGTGCCCCGGGCGGCGGCCAGCGCGTCCTCGGCCTCGCTCACCCGGTCCTGGGCGGCGGAGACCGCCTGGTCGTCGCCGGTGGTGGGCACCTCGTAGCCGATGGCGTCGTACAGCTCCCGCAGGGCGTCCTTGGTGCCGGCGCCGAACGCGCCGCCGTACTCGCCCGGGTCGTGTCCCAGTTTCTTCAGGGCCGCCTGCAACTGGGCGACGTCCGCGCCCTCGGCGCCGGGCCGGAGGTCGCGGTAGGCGGGCTTGCCGCCCGGCAGGGCGAACAGCGGCCGGCCGGAGACCTCGAGGAGGACCCTGCCGGGGCGGACGTCCTGCCCCTGCTCGGCCTTGACGGCGGTGACGATGGCCTGGGCCTCCTTGGAGGAGGGCGTGACGTCGACGGTCCGGGAGGCGGTGACGTCGCCGCGCAGGAGGACGGTGGACGTCAGGACGCGCCGTTCGACGGGCGTCGTCAGTGTGGTGAGCCCGGGGCCCGCCGCGTCCGCCGCCACCTGCTGCGGGGAGCGGATGGCCGAGCCCGCGGCGAAACCGACGGCGATCAGGGCCGCCGCGGCGACCGTGCTGCCGGTGAGCGCCCGGCGCCTGCCGCGCAGGGTGTTCTTGGGCACGCTCCTCATTCCTCTCGGCGTGTGTGGGCTAGCGGCCCAGGAGTTCGGCGACCCGCCGCATGACGGCCTCCTTGCCCCGGTCGTACTCCGCGAGCTCCTGGCTCCGGTCGTCGGCGACGCGCTCCTGGTAGGCCCGTTCGACGGCGGCCATGGTCTCGGCGACGCGTGCCGTGCGGCCGCAGCGGACCTCGGCGACCGCCACCGCCCTCTCGTGGGCGGTGGGGGTGTCCGAGGCCTCCCACCGCGGGTCGGCCCAGGCGTCCTGGGGCTTGCCGTAGTCGAAGCCGGCCCGCTTCATGCAGGCGCTCCAGTCGGCCAGGACCTCGACCACCCGGGGGTCCTCGCCGATCCTGCCCTGGAGGTTGATGGCGAGGCCGTTGGGATAGTTCTCGTCCCACTTCGGGTCGGTGCCCTCGCGCAGGGTGCGGCGGGCCTCCTCGACGCAGCCGCCGTCCGGCACCTTCCTGCCGCCGACGGTGCCGCTGCCCTGACCGGTGAGGACCGTGCGCAGCCGCGGTGACACCCGGGGGCCGGACGGCTGCTCGGCGGCGGTGCCGGTCGTGGTCCCCTCCGCGGTGCTCCGCTCACCGTTCCCGGCAGGGGCGTGGTACCCGTGCCGGCGGGCGGCGGCCTCGTCGTAGCGGATGTACGCGTCGGCTCCGTAGCGGAAGGTGTCCGGGACGTCGAGGTCGACCGGAGGCGGCTCCCAGCTCAGTCCGAAGCGCTGCGCACACTCCGTCCGCAGCCGCTGCTCCGCCGCGAACATCAGCTGCGTCTGGCGCTGCGTCATGATGTACCGGTTCAGCGGCTGCTCCACGTTCGCGGGGTCGCTGATCCGGGTCACCCTGATCGGCGGGGGCCCGTCCTTCGGCGGACCGCCCCCGTCGGGCGCGGCGCACCCGAGCGCGGTCAGCAGCGGCAGCAGACCGCACAGCGCCCACGCGCCGGTCCTTCGTGTCGAACGCCCTGTCTCGCCCATCGGCCTGGTTCTCCCTCGTGTGCGGCTGCGTCCGGTGCGCGGTGGGCGCCGGGCCGCTGAGCGGCCTCGAACGCCCACCGCCGTCCGGTCAGTTGACGAAGTGGGAACGGGCGTTGTTGCAGATGTACCAGGGCAGGACACCCCAGTTGGTCGTGCCGGTGTGGTTGTTGCAGGTACGGACACCGAAGCCGTAGGTGATGTTGTAACCCGAGGGACGGGCACCGCCGACGGACGGGTTGTAGTAGATCGTGCGGGTCCGGTCGAGCGCGTTCACGAAGAGGGAGCCGTCGTTGTTGCCGATGGCCTGGCCGGAGCCGGTGCCGCTGCCCACGTACCGGTCGAGGTTGAGGTCCCACGCGTTACCACGGAAGTAGCTGATCGCTCCCCCGTCCTTGTTCCAGTTGCCGCTCCAGCCGTAGCACATCACTTCGTCGCTGGGGCATCCCGCGCCGTCCGTCGCACCGGCGTTGCCGGACGACGCGAGAACCGCCGCCACCGCCGCCGACGCCACGGCGAGCGCCTGCAAAGACCGCCACTTCGCCACCGTTTTCTCCTTCTGGTCCTGTCCTGGTCGTGCGGACGCTGGAGAACCTAGGGAAGGGGCGGGTGGTGCCGGTACTGACAGATGTCAGGGGCGCGCAGGGGAGGGCCGTACGGGCGGGCGGCTAGAGGTTGCCCATCGGCTCGATGTCGACGCGTACGGGGGTGCCCCACACGCGCAGCACCTCGTAGTCGGTGAACTCGTGCACCAGCCGGTACGCCATGGCCGCCCGGGGTGCGCGGCGCTGGGCCGCGATGTACAGCTCGGCCTCGCGGCGGTCGCGGCGCGGGGTGCCGCACAGCTGCCAGCTCTGGCCGTTCCACAGCTCCGGCAGCCAGCGCTGCTGGGGCTGGGGGCGGTCGCCGCGCACGCCGTAGCGGGTCTGGACCGGCTCGCTCTGCGGCTGGTGCGGGGCGGGGCCGTTGAACTCCGCCCGGCGGGCCGCCCTGCGCCGGGTCTCGCACAGCAGGCACCGGTCCGGGGCGGCCTCGTCGACCGGCCCGTTCGGGTGCTCGGGGCAGCGGGTGCTGGGCGCGGCGTTCGAGACGCTCTCCTCCAGCAGGTCCAGGGCCCGCCGCAGATCCGCCCTGACCTCGTGCAGCTTGGCGTCCGGCGTGTCGCTGGTCAGGGCCTCGCCGTGCTCACCGAGCAGACGGAGGGCACGGCCGAGTGCGGTCAGCTGGGCGTGGTTCATGCCCCCCATTGTCCTCCGCCGGCCGGCGGACCGATCGGGAGGTGACGTCGCGGTGACGTACGGATGATCGAAGGGTGTACAACCAAACGGCCCTGATCACCGTCTAACAGGCGTATCGCGCGTACACCCCGGCGTCCGCCCCACCGCACGCCGCCCGGAATGCACGTCTGCCCGAGAGAAAGCCTGTCCATGACGTTCCGTTGGCTGTGCGGTGTCCTGCGTGTGCGCGGGAAGACCGACCTTCTGCTCGTGTTCCTGTTCGCCGCCGGCTTCGCCGCACTGCCCGTCTTCGCGCTGCTGCCGTCGCTGTGGGGCTTCGCCGCGGCCTCGCTGGTGACCTACGTGGCCGACGAGGTGCTGCACACCCGTGCCCCCGCCTTCGTGCGGCGGCTGGCCGCGCTGCAGCTGACCCGCACCCTGCGGTTCGCCGTGCGGACGGTGATGCTGCTCGCCCTGGCGGAGCGCCTGGGCGCCCCCGACACCGTGCTGGTCGGCGCGCTGGCCGTGTTCAGTCTGCACTTCACCCTGGTGATCCTTTACTCGGCCGTGCACCACGCGATCCGGCGGCGCCGCGTGCTGCCCGTGGTGGTGCGCAACCTCGACATGAGCGGGGCGGGCATCCCGCAGTCCCCGCCCGCCTTCCTGTACCGGCGCTTCCTGCGCAAGCTGCTGCACCTCGACCTGCCCGCGCACGCGGGGCTGCTCGTGGCGCTGGCCGCGGGCGCGTGGCAGGCCGCCGGGACCGGGTACGCGCTGACGGCCGGACTGACGGCGGCAGCCGTGGTGGCGCTGCTCGGTCAGCTGCGCCGGGCCCGCCGGATGCCCGGCCGGGACGAGGTGATCGCCGAGGTGAACCGGCAGCTGGCCGGGTACCGCCCCGAGGTGGCCCTGTACTTCAGCTTCGCGTCCGTCTCCCGCGACTTCATGTACCAGGTCAACATGTGGATCGAGACGCTGGAGCAGCTCGACCGCCGGCCGCTGATCATCCTGCGCGAGCGGGCCTCGTTCCGCTTCCTGAGCCGGACGCGGATCCCCGTGCTGTGCGTGCCGAAGGCGGACGACGTGGCGCTGTTGGAACTGCCCGAGCTGCGGGTCGTCCTCTACCCGGGCAACGCGGGCAAGAACGTGCACATGCTGCGCGTCGCCGAGGCCAAGCACGTGTTCATCGGGCACGGCGACAGCGACAAGCTCGCCAGCAGCAACCGCGTGAGCAAGGTCTACGACGAGATCTGGGTGGCCGGCCGGGCCGGACGCGACCGCTACCAGCGGGTGCGCCACGCCATCAGCGACTCCGCGATCGTCGAGGTGGGCCGCCCGCAGTTGTCGTCGATCCGGCTGCACGCCGACCACGTGCCGGGGCCGCTGCCGACCGTGCTGTACGCGCCCACCTGGGAGGGGTGGAGCGACGACGACTGCCACACGTCCCTGATCCCGATGGGTGTGACGCTGGTCGAGAAGCTGCTCGCGGAGAACGTGCGGGTCCTCTACAAGCCGCACCCCCTCACCGGCAAGCGCTCGCCCGCTGCGGCCGAGGCGGACCGGGCCGTGCGGGAGCTGCTGAACGCCGACAACGAGCGGCGGGACGCCGAGCGGGCGCAGTCCGCGATCGCCGAGGCCCGGCCGCGCATGGACGAGATCCGCGACCGGCTCGCCGAGCTGTCCGGGCGGCTGCGCGGCGACGACGCCGAGCAGACGCGCGAGGCCCGCGTCCCGGGCCCGGACGGCGAGGCCGAGTGGCACGAGCTGCGCGCCGAGTGGCACCGCCTGTTCTGGGCGAGCCGGGGGCCCCTGCGGCACGAGGTGGTCACCGGTCAGCTGCCGACGCTGTACGCGTGCTTCGACGAGGCCGACATGCTCGTCAGCGACGTGTCGTCCGTCGTCGCGGACTTCGTGGCCAGCCTCAAGCCGTACGTCCTGACCAACGCGAACGACCTGCCCGACGCGGAGTTCCGGGCCGCCTACACCACGGCCGGGGGCGCCTACCTCCTCGACCGGGACTGCACCCGGCTGCCGGAGATCCTCCGCTCGGTCCGCGAGCCCCGGCACGACCCGATGGCCGCCGAGCGCCGCGTCCTCAAGGAGTACGTGCTGGGTCCGGACCGCCCGACGTCGATGCAGCGGTTCAACGCGGCGGTGGAGGCCCTCGCCGCCAAGGCGGAGGCGGAGCGGGACCAGCGGCAGGAGGAGGAGCGGCGCGTCGCGGTGGTGGTGTCCGGTCCGACGGTGCTGCTCACGTGAGCTCCCGGCGGTGACGGCCCGGCAGTACCGCCGGGCCGTCACGGGGCCGCGGGGGCGGGGCCCTCAGGCGGGGCCGTCCTCCGGTCCGCCCTGCCCGTGGGCGCCCAGGGCCGCCCGCAGGTGCCCTCCGGACTCCTGGAGCAGGCGCGCCGCCGTCGGGGCGTCCACGTCGGCCAGGATCGTGAGGATCGCGTTCTTCACCTCGCCGTCGGTGGCGGTCAGCGCCTCCTCGATCTCCTTGTCCTCGGCGCCCGTGGCGAGGGCGACGATGCGGTGGGAGCGGGCGCGGAGCTTGTCGTTGGAGGCGCGGACGTCGACCATCAGGTTCCCGTAGGTCTTGCCCAGGCGGATCATCGTGATCGTCGAGAGCATGTTCAGGACGAGCTTCTGCGCGGTGCCGGCCTTCAGGCGGGTGGAGCCGGTGAGCAGTTCGGGGCCGACGACGACCTCGATGCCGTGGTCGGCGGCGGCCGCCAGGGGGCTGCCCGCGTTGCACGACAGGCCGACGGTGAGGGCGCCCCGCTCCCGGGCGTACCCGACCGCGCCGATCGCGTACGGGGTGCGGCCGGAGGCCGAGACGCCGACCACCGTGTCGTCGGCGGTCAGGCGGAGCGGCTCCAGGGCGGCCCGGGCCAGTTCCGGGGAGTCCTCCGCGCCCTCGACCGAGGTGACCAGGGCCTGCGGGCCGCCCGCGATCAGGCCGACGACCCGCGAGGGGTCGGTGTTGAACGTCGGCGGGCACTCGGAGGCGTCCAGGACGCCCAGCCGGCCCGCGGTGCCCGCGCCCGCGTAGACGAGCCGGCCGCCGCGGGCCATGCGTGCGGCGACGGCGTCGATCGCGGCGGCGATCTCGGGCAGCCGCGCCGCGACCGCCCCGGCCACGCTCGCGTCCTCCCCGTTCATCAGCCGCGCGAGGTCGAGCGTGGGCAGCCGGTCGACCTCGGCGAGCTCCGGCCGGAAGGCCTCGGTGGTCAGGGTCGCCAACTCGGCGCGGACGTCACGGGGTCGGGAGGCGGAGGTCATGGACGGCTCTTTCCGTGTGCGTGAGGTGCCGGGCGGGGCGGCCGGCTCAGGAGCGGTGCCGGTGGGCCAGCGCCTCGTACGACGCCGAGAGCGCCGGCGCCGCCGACTCGTACGTCCGCTGCGCCACCCCCACGAACAGGCAGTCCACCACGAGGAGCTGCCCGGTCCGCGACGACATGGCCGCCGGGCGCAGCTCGCTCTCCCGGGCGGTGGACGTGGTCAGGACATGGTCGGCGTACTGGGCGACGGGGCCGTGCGGACGGCCGGTGATGGCCACGGTCGTCGCGCCGCGCTCGAAGGCAACCCGCAGCGGTTCGATGACGTCCCCCGTCGACCCGGAGTGGGTGACGGCGATCGCGACGTCGCCCGCGCGCAACTGCACGGCGTTGGTGACGGCCAGGTGCGGATCGCTGTGCGCGTGCGCCATCAGCCCTATGCGCAGCAGCTTCTGCGTGAGGTCCTGGGCCACCAGCCCGGACGCTCCCACGCCGTACACGTCGGTGCGCCGGGCCGCGGCCAGCGCGGTGACGGCCGCTCCCAGCTGCACCGTGTCCAGGCCCGCCGCGGTGTCGGCGAGGGTCTGCTGCTCGTCGTAGGCGAGTTTGGCGACGACGTCGGCGATGGGGTCGTCGACGGCGATGTCCGTGGTGATGGCCGGGGCCCGGCCCGACTGCTGCTGCGCGGCGAGCCCGGCCAGGGCCAGCCGCAGGTCCCGGTAACCCGGATAGCCCAGCAGCCGCGCGGTGCGCACGACCGTCGCCTCGCTGGTGCCGGTGAGCTCGGCGAGGCCGGTGACCGTGAGCGCCGCGCAGCCGGCCGGGTCGCCGGCGACGGCCTCGGCGACGCGCTGCATGGAGCGTGTCATCGACGGGCCCAGCGTGCGGACCTTGGCCGCGAGGGCCGCGGGGGCGGGCGGTGCGCCCACCGTGCCGCCGGGGCCGCCGCGGTCCCGGGCGAAAATTTCCTTCACGTCGCGGGTCACCCCTGAAAGATATTTTCGGGGCGGCGTGCGGGTCAAGAGTGCGCACAATGGGTGCATGGAACCCATCAGCCCCCTGGAGCAGGCGCTGCACGCCGCGCGCGCCCTCGTGCTGGCCGACCTCGTCGCGGGACGCGTCGCCGAGGCGGACGTCGTGTCGCTGGTCGAGGAGTCCGTCGTGCAGCGGCGCTGGTGGGTCGAGCAGTGGCCGGAGGGCGCGCGGTACGTGGCCGGGCTGGTCGCGCAGGACGTGCAGGACGCCCTGCTGGAGCGGTACGGCCGCTGGCCCCTGTGCCCGGTGTGCGGCACGGGCCAGCCCCACGCGCTGGACGTGGAGCCGGAGTTGGGGCCCGACCCGCACTGGGTGTGCAGCGAGGCGGGGGTGAAGGTCGCCGCGGTGGGGTCGCTGGGCGAGGCCCTCGGCGATCCGGCGTCCTCGTGAGGTCGGGGTGACGATCTACATAGACCCGCCGACCTGGCCCGGCCACGGCCGCATGTGGTCCCACCTGGTCAGCGACGTCTCCTACGACGAACTCCACGCCTTCGCCGAGCGCCTGGGCGTGCCCCGCCGCGCCTTCGAGCGCGACCACTACGACATCCCCGCCCAGCGGTACGCGGACGCGGTGGCCGCCGGTGCCGTGGAGGTGCGCAGCCGCGAGGTGGTGCGGCTGCTGCACGCGGCGGGGCTGCGCCGGCCCAAGGGCCGCTACCCGTCGCCGGGTTCGCGCAGCTCGTAGGCCAGGTGCTCGGGGTCCTCGGCGACCCGGGCGAAGCCGGCGCGCGCGAGCACGTTCTGCGACGGCGTGTTGCCCCGCTCGACGTTCGCGACGACGGTCCGCACCTGCGGCCGGTCCAGTGCCCACCGCGACAGCGCGACCAGCGCCTCGGTCGCGTGGCCGCGGCCCCGGGCGCCCTCGACCAGGTCGTAGCCGACCTCGACCCGCCCCTGCGCGTCCGGCACGCCGTGGAATCCCATCGCGCCGATCGCCCGGCCGTCCTCGCGGCGGACCAGCACGTACATGCCCCACTCCGGCAGGTGGACGCCGTCCTCGTACTGCATGCGCACCAGCCCGGCGCCCACCCGGGTGCCCTCGACCGGGCCGCCCTCGATCCACGCGAAGCCGCCGTCGCCCACCGCGGCGAGATCCGCGGCAGCCGCCGGGGTGACGCCCTGGAGGGTGAGCCGCTCGGTGCCGAGGACCAGGTTGTTGCTCCAGCGCCAGCCGGCGACCGGGGGCCGGCCGGGCAGCTCGCCGCGTCCCGTGGCCCACAGCAGCGTCCGCCAGGGGCTCTCGCCGGGCCGGACGTGCGGGAAGATCCGGGTGAGCACGAAATCACACAGCCCGGGGGCCGGTTCGTAGGCCAGTCCCAGGCCCTCGGCGACGTCGTGGGTGTGCAGCAGCACCTCGGCCACGCCCATCGCGGCGAAGCCCTCGCGGTTCGCGCTGCGGAACGGGTAGGGGTGGAAGGCCCGCACCTCGCGCGGGGTGGTGCGGACCGCGGCGGCCAGCAGCGCCCCCGTCGTGCCGATCACCCGCAGCGCGTCCGCGTTGCCGGCGCCCTCCTCCAGCACGAGTTCGAACGGTGCGTACGACTCCTGCTCCCGTCCGGCCAACTGGCCCGCGTAGGCGATGAGGTCCTCCGCGATGTGCACGGCCGTCCGCCGGCAGCTCCACTCCAGCCTCCCGGCCCGCACGCCCTCCCAGTCCCGGCCGGTGACCGCCCCCAGCAGCTCCACGCACTCGGCGACGGCCTGCTCCACCTGTTCCGCACCCGTTGTCCACATGGCGGGCAGGCTACGAGGGATCCACGCCCGGCAGCGACAGCATTTCCAGCTCGGAGGCCAGGTTGTACCGGGCCGTGGCCTCCCACTCGGCCGCGCCGTGCGGCGTCCGGAACAGCCGCGGCAGGTCCAGCAGTTGGCGCAGGATCGCGGCGCGGCCCGTGCGGAAGGCCTCGTTCGGCACGAAGTGGTACTCCGCGCGCACGGCGGCGGTGTACGCGGCGTACGCCGAGGGCGGGGCGGCGAGGACGGCCAGGTCCGCGTCGCACAGGACCTGGCCGTCGGGGTCGTCGTCGGCCGGGTCGTGGGTGACGGTGAGCCGGACCAGCCGGGCCACCTCGGCCACCGTGCCGTCCGGGACGCCCGCCTCCGGCAGGGCCCGCTCGGCCAGCCGGGCGGAGCGCTCCTCGTTCTCGGAGCGGTCGGGCAGGTACACCGCGTCGTGGAACCAGGCGGCCAGCCGCACCACGTCCGGGTCCCGGGCGTACCGCTGGAGCTCGTCGACGCGGTCCAGGACCGCGGTGAGGTGCTCGGCGGTGTGGTAGCGGCGCTGGGGCTCCTGCCAGCGGGCCAGCAGGTTCTCGGCGTAGGGCACCGGGTCGGGCCCGCCCGCCGGGCCCCGGGCCCCCTCCAGGGCGCGGACGAAGCGGGTGCGCAGCATCTCGGGATCGGCCATGGGGGCATTCTCCCGCCGGGGCGGCCCGGGCACCTAGCGTGGGGGTCATGACGACTCCTGCCGATGTGCACGACGTACGGGACCCCGAGCAGCCCGGGCGGTTGCTCGCGACGGAACGGGACGCGCTGATCCCGCTGCTGCGGGGCCGGGCCCCGGAGGACTTCGCCCGGCCGGTGGCCGCGTGCCCGGGCTGGACGGTGCGGGACGTGCTGGCCCACTGCTCGGCCGCGCTGACCCGGGCGGTGGAGGGCGCACTGGGGCCGGACGTGTTCTCGCCCGAGTCCAACGACCGGGACATCGCCGCGCGGTCCGGCTGGAGCGACGCCGAGGTCGTGGACGAACTGGAGCGCGGGATGACCGCGGCCGGGCCGGTGATCGCCCGGGCCGGCGGGAAGCTGGACGGCCTCGCCCTGGGGGAGTGGGTGCACGCCGGGGACGTGCGGGACGCCCTGGGCGAACCGGGGGCGTACGGCGGGGCCGGGCTGCCCGACGCGCTGGCGCTGCTCGCCCGCCTCACCCGTGAGCGCGGCCACGTGCCGCTGCACGCCGACCTCGACGACCTGGACGAGCCGCTGCGGCTGGGGGAGAGCGGCGGGGAGCGGCCCCCGGGCCGGTTCATCGGCGACGGGCCGACCCTGGTCCGGCTGTACACGGGACGGCCGGCCGGCGGCGCCGTGTTCGAACTCGCCGGGGTGGAGGCCGAGGAGCTCGACATCTACAGGTGAGGCGCTCCCCGGGGCGTGGGAGGCGGTGGGAATGGGCAGCGTAGTCTGTGATTGGACTAGACCTGTCATCGAACGCCGCCATGCCGACGAAGGGGCCCCATGAGCAAGCGTGCAGTCCTGGAGGTGATCGCCCTCGGCGTCGAGGACGCGGTCGCCGCCCAGGAGGGAGGCGCGGACCGCCTCGAGCTGGTCACCGACATGGCGGCCGACGGGCTCACCCCGTCGCCCGCCACCGTCGCCGGGATCCGGCGCGCCGTCGACATCCCCCTGCGGGTGATGGTCCGCCTCGCGGACGGCTTCGCCGCGGGGGACGTCGACCGGCTCGCCGGTACGGCCGCGGAGCTGCGGGAGGCCGGGGCGCGCGAGTTCGTGCTGGGCTTCCTCGACGCCGGGGGCGCGGTGGACCTGCCGGCCGTGGAGCGGGTGGTGGCCGCACTGGACGGATGCCCCTGGACCTTCCACCGGGCCATCGACCGGGCCGCCGACCGGGACGCCGCGCGCAAGCAGCTGGACGGGCTGCCCGGGCTCGACACGTACCTGACGGCCGGATCCCCTGGCGGGGTCGACGACGGGCTGCCCGTGCTGCTCGCGGAGGCCGCACGGGCCGGTGAGCCGGGCTACGAGCAGCAGGTGCTGGTGGGCGGCGGGCTGCGGCTCGACCACGTGCCGGTGCTGCGCGCGGCCGGCGTCGACGGCTTCCACATCGGCGGCGCGGCCCGCCCGGGCGGCTGGGACGCGCCGGTGTCGGTGGAGGCGGTGGCCGAGTGGCGCGCCGCGGTGGACGCCGCCCGGCACGCGCCCGCCGCCCCCCTGGCGGCGACCTAGCCCGACACCCCCGGGCCCTGGGCGAGTTGCGGGGGCAGCGGGGCCGTGTGCGTGACCGTCAGGCCCGACACCGCCCGGGTGAGGGCCACGTACAGGCGGCGCAGGCCGGTTCGCTCGTCCGGTTCGCCGTCGACCACCGCGCGCGGCTCGTCCAGGACGACGTGGTCGTACTCCAGGCCCTTGGCCAGGGACGCCGGGACCAGGGTGAGCCGGGTCTCGCGGGTGGTCTCCTCGCCGGGGCCCAGATACGGGATCCCGGCCCGCTCCAGCGCCCCGGCCAGCTCCGGGATCCGCGCGTCCGCCGCGATCAGGCCCGTCGAGCCCTCGTGCCGCAGCGCGTCACGGCAGGCGTCGACCACGTCCGCCGCGCCGGATACCGGCCGGATCTCGAAGCGGCCCGGGTTCTCCCGGATCGACACCACCGGGGTGAGGCCGGGGGCGATGTCCGGCAGCAGCCGGGAGGCGTAGGTGATGACGTCCGTCGGCACGCGGAAACCGGCCGTCAGCTCCTCGATCACCGCGTCCTGCTTGCCGAGGTGGCGCAGCGCCTCCTGCCAGCTGCGCGTCGCCCAGGGCGTCGTGCCCTGGGCCAGGTCGCCCAGAACGGTGGCGCTGCCGGTGGTGCAGCGGCGGCCGACCGCCCGGTACTGCATGGGGGACAGGTCCTGTGCCTCGTCCAGGACGACGTGCCCGAGGGAGTGCGTGCGCCGGACCAGGTCGGTGGCCTCGTCGACCAGGACGGCGTCGGCGGCCGACCACCTGGCCGACTTCACACTGCGGGCAGGCTTCGCCCACAGGATCGCCTTCCGCTCGTCCGCGTCGAGGATCCCCTCCGCGTGCTCGGCGAGGAACTCCGCGTCCGACAGCAGCCGCAGCACCAGTTTCGCCGGGTCGACGGCCGGCCAGATCGTCTTCACGGCCGCCTTCACCGCGGTGTTGCGGGCCACCGCGTCCTGCACGCGGTCGTCCGGGGCCTCGCCCGAACGCTCCATCTGCACCAGCACGGCGTGCGCGATGCGCTGCGGCAGGGCCTCCCGCGCGGCGCCGTAGCGGATGTCCCGCTCGAGCAACTCGCGGACGATGTCCTCCAGTTCGTACGCCGGCACCCGCCAGCGGCGGGAGCCGCGCACCACCACGACCGGCTCGGCGGGCATCGTGACGTGCGAGTACAACGCCCGGCGCAGCACCTCGGCCATGCGGGCGTCGCCCTTGACGGTCGCGGCCGCCGCCTCGTCCGTGCCCCTGATCTCCACATGGGCCACCAGGTCCTCGACGGTGGCCTGCTGCACGGTCAGTTCGCCGAGCGCGGGCAGCACCTGCTCGATGTAGTGCAGGAAGGACCGGTTCGGCCCGATGACCAGCGTGCCCGTGCGGGCCAGGCGCTCGCGGTGCGCGTAGAGCAGGTAGGCGACCCGGTGCAGGCCGACGGCGGTCTTCCCGGTGCCCGGGCCCCCCTGCACGCACACCGAGCCGGCCAGCCCGGACCGGACGATCTCGTCCTGCTCGGGCTGGATGGTAGCGACGATGTCCCGCATCGGGCCGACGCGGGGCCGTTCGATCTCCTGCTGGAGCAGCTTGCTGGTGCGGGCCGCCTCGGCCGGGTCGGAGAGGTGCTCGTCCTCGTACGCCGTGATGTCGCCGCGGGTGTAGCCGAAGCGGCGGCGCAGCGCGACGTCCATCGGGTCCTTCTTGGACGCCCGGTAGAACGGCTGCGAGACCGGTGCCCGCCAGTCGATGACCATGGGGTCGCCGTCATGGTCGTGCACATGGCGGCGCCCGATGTAGAAGCGTTCCCCCTCCGCTCCCTCGGCCCGGTCGCCGCCCGGGGCGTGCAGGTAGTCGAGCCGGCCGAAGAACAGCGGGGTGTCGCTGAGGTCGGCCAGGGCTTTGACGCGCTCCTCGATCTGGCGGGCCAGCACCTCGGCGTTGACCCAGTTCGCGGTGACGTCGGTGATGTCGAGGGCCTCGACGTCCTCACGCATGGCGCGCAGGGCGGAACGGGACGCGGCGAGGTGGGAGCGCTCACGGGAGAGCGGATCGTCGACGGGCGTGGACAAGGGGGTGCCTCCGGAGGGACCTGCTGGGGGAAGGGCGGTGAGGCCGACCGGTTTCCGTCCGGTCGGCGGCGCTCCGAGAGGGAGGCGGGCAAGAGCGGAGATCTTAGAGGAGCGGCACCACCGCCCGCGAACCGTTTTCCGTCCCCTAGGGGACCGACCGGGCGCAAGCCCTCCTTCCCGGGGGGACCGGTCGGCCCACGGGCGTACCCGCACGGCCCGCAGGTTCCGTCCCGAGACCGACGCGGGCTTTACGGGGCGAAACGCACCATGGAGACATGAGCGCAGCCACCATCCACCCTGCCCCGGCACCGGGCCGCCCGCCCGGCGCCACCGCCGTGGCGGGCAGCCACCGCCACCGTCTCGGCGATGCCCTGCGCGCCGTCAAGGTCTTCGCGGGCGCCGCCTTCGACGTGATCGTCCTCGGTCAGTACGGGGAGGAGGTCGGCGTGGTCCGCCGCCCTCGGTGAGCGGGCCCCGCGTACCTCAGCTCCCCGCCAGCAGCTCGTCCGCGTCCATGATCCGGTACGCGTAGCCCTGCTCCGCCAGGAAGCGCTGGCGGTGGGCGGCGAAGTCCTGGTCGATGGTGTCCCGGGCGACCACGGAGTAGAAGTGCGCCTGGTGGCCGTCCGACTTGGGCCGCAGCACCCGGCCGAGGCGCTGGGCCTCCTCCTGCCGGGAGCCGAAGGTGCCCGACACCTGGATCGCGACCGTCGCCTCCGGCAGGTCGATCGAGAAGTTCGCGACCTTGGACACCACGAGCACGCTGATCTCGCCCTCGCGGAAGGCGTCGAAGAGCTTCTCCCGCTGCGCGTTGGACGTCTCGCCCTTGATCACGGGCGCCCCGAGGTGCTCGCCCAGCTCGTCGAGCTGGTCGATGTACTGGCCGATGACCAGGATCTGCTGCCCGGCGAACCGGCGCACGATCGCCTCCGTGACCTTCCGCTTGGTCGCGGTCGTCGCACAGAAGCGGTACTTCTCCTCCGCCTCGGCCGTGGCGTACGCCAGGCGCTCGGAGTCGGTGAGGTTGACGCGGACCTCGACGCAGTCGGCGGGCGCGATGTAGCCCTGCGCCTCGATCTCCTTCCACGGCGCGTCGAACCGCTTGGGACCGATCAGGGAGAAGACGTCCGACTCCCGGCCGTCCTCCCGGACCAGGGTCGCCGTCAGCCCGAGCCGTCGGCGGGCCTGGAGGTCGGCGGTGAACTTGAAGACCGGCGCGGGCAGCAGGTGCACCTCGTCGTAGACGATCAGCCCCCAGTCCCGGGAGTCGAACAGCTCCAGGTGCGGGTAGACGCCCTTCCGCCGGGTCGTCAGCACCTGGTAGGTGGCGATCGTGACGGGCCGGATCTCCTTGCGGGTCCCGCTGTACTCGCCGATCTCCTCCTCGGTCAGCGAGGTCCGCTTCACCAGCTCGTGCTTCCACTGCCGCGCGGAGACGGTGTTGGTGACGAGGATCAGCGTCGTCGACTTCGCCTGGGCCATCGCACCCGCGCCGACCAGCGTCTTACCGGCGCCGCAGGGCAGGACGACGACGCCCGAACCGCCGTGCCAGAAGTTCTCCACGGCCTGCTGCTGGTACGGCCGCAGCGCCCAGCCGTCCTCGGCCAGGTCGATCGCGTGCGCCTCGCCGTCGACGTACCCGGCGAGGTCCTCCGCCGGCCAGCCCAGCTTCAGCAGCGTCTGCTTGATCTGGCCGCGCTCCGAGGGGTGCACGGCCACCGTGTCGGGGTCGATCCGCGCGCCGACCAGCGGGGTGATCCGCTTGGACTTCAGGACCTCCTCCAGCACCGGACGGTCGGTGGTCGTCAGGACCAGTCCGTGCGCGGGGTGCTTGGAGAGGGTGAGGCGGCCGTAGCGGTCCATCGTCTCGGCGATGTCCACGAGCAGCGCGTGCGGCACCGGGTAGCGGCTGTACTGCACCAGCGCGTCGACGACCTGCTCGGCGTCGTGGCCGGCGGCGCGCGCGTTCCACAGGCCCAGCGGGGTCACCCGGTAGGTGTGGATGTGCTCCGGGGCCCGCTCCAGCTCGGCGAACGGGGCGATGGCCCGACGGCAGTCGCCGGCCTGCTCGTGGTCGACTTCCAGGAGCAGGGTCTTGTCGGACTGGACGATCAGCGGACCATTCACGCGCGGCACCTTTCTGCGGCCGGAGGGCTCGGACGGCTCGACAGCACGACGCCTCGGCCAAACGTCCAGTGTGCCTGATCCACCCCACCGCACGCTGTGACGCGCGCCCGCCCCCCGGCTCCCCGGCGCCGCCCAGCCCTCCGACCGCCCGACGCCCCGGCACCCGGGCCCTCCGGCGCCCCAGCTCTCCGGCCCTCCGGCCCCCGGCCCCCCGGTCGTCCGTCCGTCCGGCGCCCCGGCTCTTCGGTGTCCCGGCCCTCCGGCTGTCCGGCGCCCTGGCCCATGGCCGTCCGGCCCTCCGTCCGTCCGGCGCCCCGGCTCTTCGGTGTCCCGGCCCTCCGGCTGTCCGGCGCCCTGGCACCCGGGCCGTCCAGCGCCCCGGCGCCCTGGCCCTCCGATGCCCTGGCCCCCCGATGCCCCGGCCCTCCGGTGCCTCGGCTCTCCGGCCCTCCGGTTGTCCGGCCTCTCGGTCCTCCGGCGTCCCGGCCTCCCGGGACCCCCGGCCGTCCAGCGCCCCGGCCCCCCAGTTGTCCGGTGCCCTGGCTCCCGGGGCCGTCCGGTGCCCCGGCCCGCGGGCCCTCCGGTACCCCGGCGCTCTGGCGCCCCCGGGGGCCGCCCGGCGCCCTGGCCCCCGGCCCCCCGGCTGCCCGGCGGGCCCCCTCGGCCCCCGGCTGTCCGGTGCCCCGGCCCTCCGGGATCCTCCGGCTGTCCGGTGTCCCGGCCCTATGGCCCTCCGACCCTCCGGCCGTCCGGCGCCCTGGCCCCCGGCGCCCTGGCCCCCCGGCGCCCCGGCGCCCCGGCGCCCCGGCCCCCCGGCGTCCTGACCCCGGGCTGTCCGGCGCCCTGGCCCCCGGGCCCTGCCGGCGCCGCCGCCCCCCGCCCACACACGGGCGCCCGGCGCCCGTACACCCGGACACCCGGGCGCTGTCACCTCTGTGCGGGCAGGGTGATGTTGTTCACTAGTGGGCCCTCGACGCTCACCCCCTCGGTGATCAGGGGCTCCACCCCGGCGACCGGCAGGGGCAGCGGCAGCGCGGGCCCCGCTGTGGCGGCGGGCGCGGCCCCGACCAGCAGGGCGACGGCGAACAGGACGGCGGCGGCGGACTTCTCACGCATGAGGACGACGGGACCCCTTCCCTGCCGGCGGTGCGGAACGGATCAGATCTGCGGCGTCTCCAGGACGAGACCGGCGATGTCGATGCTCACCGCGGCCGCCGGAGTGGCGAGCGAACCGCACGTCATCAGCACGGCGGTGGCCAGGACGGCGGCGATACGGCGGACAGCGCGCATGGGGACACTTCCTTTCGGGTGGCGACCGGCCCGGGCCCCCTCCCGGGACCGGGCCGCATCAGGACACCCGGTGGCTGCCCCCGCGCCCGGCCCGTGATGCGGCGCACCCGGCAAGGTCGCCCGAGGGTGGGAACTCCCCGGCGTGGCGCGCATGAACGCCGGCGTGCACCCGTACGGGTGAGACGCCGGGCGGTCTCAGCCGGCGTCGTCCGCGAGCTCCGCGACACCGGTGATCCGGTGCAGCGGATACGTGCGGACCTCGTCGGCGGTGTGGTCGTACGCCGTGACGAAACCGCCCTCCACCCGGATCGGGGCGATGACCCGCTGGCTGGCGGCCCCCTCGGCGTTGACGTAGCCGATCCACAGGGCCTCGCCGGTGAGGACGGCGGCCTGCATGGTGGCCAGCGTCTCCGCCGGACCGGTGCGCGGCAGTTCACCGTCCGCGGCCGGGGCCGTACCGGGCTTGCGCGGAGCGGTGGAGGCGAGGTCACCCGCGCGGATCGCGCGCAGCGCGGCCGACAGGAGGGTGTCGTCGGGCACCGGCGGGCCGTCGGGAACCGGCTCGGGCGCGCCCCGGGGCGGGGTGCGGTGGGCGAGCGCGCGCGTGATCAGCACATCGCCCTCGGCGGACTCGGCGGCCGGCGCGAAGCCCATCGCCCGCAACCCCTCCAGCAGCCCGGCCGGGTCGGCCTGCGCGGCCAGCACCGTCGGGGCGAGCCGGCGCAGCCCCAGGCCGCCCGCCCGCTTGTCGGCGAGGATCTCGTTGAGCACCGCCTCGTCGTCGCAGCGCACGTACGACGACGCGGCGCCGACGCGCAGGTGCCCGTGCCGGCGGGCCACGTCGTCGATCAGGTAGGCGAGCGGCTGCGGCACCGGCGTACGGGAGTGCGCGGCGAGGAAGGCGTGCAGGTCCGAGGCGCTCTGCCCGGCGTCCAGCGCCCGGCGCACCGAACCGGGCGTGAACCGGTAGACGGTGGCCCCGCCCTTGGACTCGACGTCCGCGAGCACCCCGAGCATGTCGGCCAGCGGCCGCTGCAAGGGCCCGGGCGCCACGGCCGTCAGGTCGGCCTGCAACAGCACGTGGTCCAGCGGCTCGGGCAGCAGCGGGGCGAGCAGCCGGGCCGCGGCCGCGGCGGCGACGGCCTGCTCGGCCGCGTTCAGCGGGGCGGGCGGAGCGGGACGGTGGTGATGGTGGACGGGCAGCTTGTCGCCCGGCCCGGACGGCTGTGCCCCGGTCTCCTTCGCCGGGACCGGCGGCAGGCCCAGCAGCGCCCGGCCGTGGCCCGACAGCGCGCCCCGGCCCGTCACACCGAGCAGTTCCGCCTCCGACAGCGCCCACTCGGCGAGCCGCCCGCGCAGATCGTCCTCGCCCCGGTCCCCACGCAGGGGCCGCTCCCAGCGCAGCCGGGCGAGCACCGACGCGGCGGGCGGCGCGGCGCCCTCGGGCAGCCCGGCCAGCAGGGTCAGCACCCGGTGCCGCACCTCCGGCGCGGCCGACCGGTCGAGTCCGGGCCCGAGCGCGGACAGCGTCCGGTCCTTGGCGTCGCGCCCGCCCACCAGGCCCGCCGTGCGGGTCGCCGCCAGCCAGGCCGTGACCAGCCGCGCCCAGCGCTCGGCGGCGGGCTGCTCGCGCCACTCGTCGTGGGCGGGGGTCACCGCGTAGCGCTCGTCGGCCTCCCCGTCCGAGGCGATCAGGCCCGCCGCGTACGCCAGTTCCACCCAGAACGCGGCGACCGGCTCCGGCACGTCCAGCGCGACCGCCGTCCGCTTCAGGTCCCGCACGCTCAGACCCCCGGCCCGCAGCACCGCCGGACCGCCCTCGTCCCAGTCCTTCAGCAGCTCCTCGACGGTCGCGAGCGCGGTGTACGCCTGGCCGGCCGCGGTGCTGTCCACAACCTGTGGACGGTACGCGGCGGCGGCCTCGACGGCCGGCGGCACCGGCTCGGGCGCCCGATGGGCCCGACCACCCCGCAGGTGCAGGGCGACCTCACGCGGCAGGACGACCGTCCCGGGCGCGGTCGGCAGCAGCAACCCGCGGTCCAGCAGCCAGCGCAACCGGGGCGCCGGATCGGCCGTGACCTGCCCGTACGGCGGCCCCCACACCAGGCGCTCCAGCACCTCCAGGGAGTCGGCCGGGGCGCCGTCGAGCAGGGCGGCCATCCGCTCCCGGTCCCCGAACAGCGCCGACAGCGCGGTCACCGCGGAGACCGAGTCATGCGTGGAGGGCAGCCCGGCCGCCGTGACGATCTCCTGGATCCGCCCCGGCGACATCCCCGAGGTGGCCTCCCGCACCGTCGGACCCAGACCCGTCGGCGAGGGGTGCTGCGGCGAGGGCGACAGCAACTCGCGCGCGGTGCGCACCAGCCGCAGCCGGTCGTCGCCACCCCACACCAGGGCCTGCTCGCGCAGCACGTCCAGGGCGTGCGGCAGCGCCGCGACGACGGCCGGGTCCGCCTCGTCCCCGGCCATGAGCCCGAGCAGCTCCCCGTACTCCGCCGGGTCCCCGGCCACCGCCAGCGCCTCCGCCGTCTGCAGGGCGAACCGGTCCAGCCGCTCCAGGGCCCGGACGACCGAGGCACGCGTGCCCGCCCGCGTCGCCAGCTGCGTCAGGTCGGTGGGGACGGGCGTGATGAGGTCCGGGCGGCTGCGCAGGAGCGCGCCCAGCGAAGCGTCGCCCCGCGCGCGGAGCGCTTCCGCCAGGGAGCGGGGGGCCGAAGGCGTGTCCTCGGGGCTCATCCGGTCCACGGTAGCGGGTCGCCTCGGGCGCCCGGGCCGACCGTGCGGGGCCCCGCTCCCGGACGGCGGACGGGCATTTGGCCGGGTCACCGCCCCGCGCGGTACCGTCGTCCGACGGCGTCACGCAACGGATGCGCCCCGGAGGGGACTTCGTGGGGATTGAGAGCGACCAGGTCGTTTACGAGTATCTGAGCCGCGTCGGCGACGTGGCCCAGCAGCAGCAGTTGTCCTCGGCCACCCGGATGCGCCTGGTCGCCGACCTGCGCAACGAGATCGACCGGCGCCGCGCCAAGGCCACCGTCGACTCGCCCGCCGCCGTGCGCCGCATCCTGACCCGGCTGGGCAGCCCCGACGAGGTCGTGGCGGCGGCGGCCGACGGCGGCGGCCCGGACACCGCCGGTGCCGCGCCGGGCACCGCGCCCGCCGCCGTGCCCGTGCAGCGCGAGCGCGAGCCCCGGGGACGGGACGAAGGGCCCGAGGGAGGCGTCCGGCGCATCGTCCCGCGCCCCCGCCGGTCCCGGGCCGCCGAACAGGCCCGGCCGGCCCCCGCGGAGGGAGCGGCCCCGCCGCACCTGGCCGCGGCGCACGAACTCGGCGGCAGCGCGGTGGAGCCGGACTGGTGGCGGGTGGACAGCAGCCCGTTCGGCGTGGGCGACGAGGTGCCCGGGTTCGTGGGCGGGGTGGAGCTGCCCGACCTGCTCAAGCCGCCGCCGCAGCGCAAGCCGGAGAACGAGGGACCGGACGAGCCCGCCGCCGGGACCGCCCCGGCGGTCGAGACGGCCCCCGCGACCCCGGAGCCCGGCGGCCGCCGCCGCTTCCCGGGCCTGCCCTCGCCGGGCTGGAGCAACCCCTTCCTGCTGGTCGCCGCCGGCCTCCTGGTCACGGGCGCCGTCCTCGGCAACTGGTTCGTCCTGCTCCTCGGCTGGCTCCTGGCCTACGCCTCGCGCCGCCTCACCCCGGCGGAGACCAAGTGGACGGTCGCCGTCCTGCCCGGCCTGTGCGTGGCAGGGGGACTGGTCTGGCTCTGGGGCCGGATGAACGACCGCTGGGGCGACCCCGTCGCCGAGGGCCACCTGAACGACGCGGTGTCGGAGACCTGGCCGTGGGTGGTACGCGCGGCGGCGATCACCTCGGCCCTGTTCCTCGTCTGGCGCTCCCAGCGCCGCGCATAGCCGACGACGGGCCGACACCCCCGCGCAACCACCGCCGCCCCCACCCGGACGACGGTCCGCCACCCGCGCCCGCCGGACCGCTGCTCACCGACCGCAGACCCTGGCCGCAGCCCAGCACCTGCCACCGTCCGCAGCGACGACCGCCCTCCACAGGGGCCGACGGCCGTCGGGGTGTCCGGGGCCCTGGTCAGCGCCCGTAGGGGCGGGGCCGCCACCCGTTCGCAGGCGGCGGCCGGCATGCGCAGGGCGAGGGCCGGGCCGTCAGGGGGTCCCGGCCGGCGTCGACGGCGCCCGGGCACAATGGCCCATATGGCTGACACCACCTCGCCCGCGCTCACCGTCGGCTTCGACCTCGACATGACCCTCATCGACTCCCGCCCCGGCATCCGCGCCTGCTACCTGGCGCTGTCGGAGCGGACGGGCGTGCACATCGACGCCGACCTGGCGGTCACCCGGCTCGGACCGCCCCTGGCCGAGGAGCTGATCAACTGGTTCCCGGCCGAGGAGGTGCCGGCGATGGCGGACCTGTACCGGGAGATGTACCCGGCGTACGCCGTCGAGGCGACCCCCGCGCTGCCCGGCGCCCGCGAGGCCATGGCCGCCGTGCGCGAGGCCGGGGGACGGGCGATCGTCGTGACCGCCAAGTACGAGCCCAACGCAAAGCTGCACCTCGCCCACCTGGGCATCGAACCCGACGCCGTCATCGGCGACCTGTGGGCCGAGCAGAAGGCGGAGGCCCTGCGCGAGCACGAGGCGGGCGTCTACGTCGGCGACCACGTCGGGGACGTCCGCGGGGCCCGCACGGCCGGCGCGCTCTCCGTCGCGGTGGCCACCGGCCCGTGCTCCCCGGAGGAACTGCGCGCGGCGGGCGCGGACGTGGTGCTCGGTGACCTGACCGAATTCCCGCGGTGGATGGCGGACTACCGCCCCGCGCGCGCCTGACGCCGCCCGGCCGCCACGGAACGCAGCACTCCCGCTCCGGCCAGCAGGAAACCTACGGCCATGAGCATGCTCAACCCGAACATGTACGTCGGAAAGGGCGTCGTCCCGAGGAGCAACGGGGCGACCGTGACCAGAGTGGCCACGGCGCCGACGAAGAAGACGACGGCTCCGGTACGGACCAGACGGTCACCGGGAGCGGCGGAATTCGGTCGGGTGTTGTCACGCACCCGTCCAGGGTAGTTCCCAGCATGACGGAGCAGCCGGTGCCCCCGTTGTCACCCGGCTGTAGAGGACGAGCGCGAGGCGATGAAGTGTGCCTCCCGGTAATCGCAAGCTGATCACCAAAGCACACACCCTTCGCTAGCCTCCCCTCATGCAGCCCGCCCTGCGCTACCTCGCCTGTCTCCGCCTCTCTGCCGACTCGGACGGCTCCACGTCCATCGAGTGGCAGCGCGGCGTGATCCGACACCACGTCAGCTCCCCGCACCTGTCCGGCGTCCTGGTGGGGGAGGCGGAGGACACGGACGTATCCGGCTCCTTGTCCCCCTTCAAGCGTCCCAGGCTCGGACGTTGGCTCACGGCCAGGGCTGATGAGTTCGACGTGCTCATCGCAGCCAGGATGGACAGGCTCACGCGTCGCTCAGTGCACTTCAGCGAACTGATGGAGTGGGCGCAGGAAAACGGGAAGTTCATCGTCTGCGTGGAGGAGGGGTTCGACCTGAGCACCCCTCAAGGCAAGATGATGGCTCGTATGACAGCCGTTTTCGCTGAGGCTGAGTGGGACACCATCCAGGCGCGCATTCTCAACGGAGTCCAGAGCCGCCTGGAGAACCGCTCATGGCTTACGGGCGCTCCACCTACCGGCTACCGCATCAAAAGCGTGGAGGGAGGCATGAGGAAGGTCCTGGAGATTGATCAGGACTTCCACCCCTACGTGGAAGAGATTTTCACCCGTGTGCGTGAGGGGCAGTCCACGCACAGGATTGCCCGAGACTTCAACAGTCGTGGCGTGCTCACCTGGGGGGACCACCTCAGGAAGTTGAAGGGGGAGCAAACCAAGGGAACGCAATGGCAATCGACCATTATCAACAAGTTTCTCCGCTCCTCTTGGGTGCCCGGTATCTACACATACAAAGGGGAGGCTGTTCTGGATGCCGAGGGGAACCCTGTTGTTCTGCCTGAGAAGCCCCTGGCGTCCATGGATGAATGGGCAGACCTGGTCGACAGGATCAAACCGACTCCCAAGCCCGTAGGGGCGGAAAGCCGTACCGGTGGCAAGAGTCTGCTTGCCGGTATCGCTCGCTGCGGCAGCTGTGGAGCTCCTGTCACTTCTCTTCTGAACTCTGGGCACACCAGGAAAGACGGCACGAGGGTTCCCGGCCACAGGTATTACCGCTGCTCCAACAAGTTCAAGGGCGGCAACTGCACTACTGGTCTCTACGTCCGTGCTGATGTGCTCGATGCATGGGTCGATCAGGAAATCCGCGGGAGCGTAGGTACGTGGGAGATGTACGAGCGGGTCGGTAAGGGACCTTCGCAGGCCGGGAAACTTCAGTCGTCCAGGGCGCGCCTGGAAAAACTGGAGGCCGACTTCCTGGCAGGTGAGTACGACGCAGAGGGGCAGGAAGAGTCGTACCGGCGCATGCACAAAGGGTTGTCGGCGAAGGTGGCTTTCCTGGCGAAGTGGGAAGAGGAGAGGATCAACCCGGCGCCGAGAGTGACGGGCAAGAAGTACGGGGAGGTCTGGGAGTCCAAGGATCAGGAGGACCGTAGAGAATTTCTCCGCACCTACGGCGTGAAGATCTGGGCGTGGGACAAGGGGGCGGACGAAAGGAGGAGAGGGATGGTGATGGACCTGGGAGACATCCAAGCCATGGCGAACGAGTTTGCTCTGTCCCACCCTGAAAATCGGAGCCAGATGGCAAGAACGGTGATCAGTCACAACGTCACCGAGGGATACCGACGGAAGGTGTTGGGGTTCGCTTGATGACACTTTGATGATGGGCGTGCCCGCTCCGGTCCCGAGCCGCCGAGGCTCTCGGGGGCCCGGACTCCCGCGCCACCCTGCACCGGCACCCTGGCCGGGTCCCCCAACAGCCCCTCCCGGACTCTGCCTTACCTGGGCGGGGGCTCCGGGTCCGGGGCGGGATTAAGGCCGTGTGTCCCTGGGGAGAGCCCCAGTAAGGTGGTCAACGGCAGTTCAGTGGCGTCCGGCCCCGTCCGGGACCGATCGAGGGAGCGTGTGCTTTGCCGACTGGCAAGGTCAAGTGGTTCAACAGTGAGAAGGGCTTCGGCTTTCTCTCCCGTGACGACGGCGGTGACGTCTTCGTCCATTCCTCGGTCCTCCCCGCCGGAGTCGAGACGCTCAAGCCGGGCCAGCGCGTGGAGTTCGGCGTCGTGGCCGGGCAGCGCGGCGACCAGGCGCTGTCGTTGACGATCCTGGACCCGACCCCGTCCGTCGCGGCGGCGACACGCAAGAAGCCGGACGAGCTGGCCTCGATCGTCCAGGACCTGACCACGCTTCTGGAGAACATCACGCCGATGCTGGAGCGGGGCCGCTACCCCGAGAAGACCGCCGGCAAGAAGATCGCCGGGCTGCTGCGCGCGGTCGCCGACCAGCTGGACGTCTGACCGGCCGGCCGACCGCCGTGCGGGCCCACCGGGCTCAGGGGAACCGCAGCGCGTCCGGGCCGAGGGGCGGGACGAGTCCCTCGGCCGCCGCGCGGGTCAGCAGCCCGCGCACGGCGGCGTAGCCGTCCTCGCCGAGGTCGGCGGTGAACTCGTTGACGTACAGCCCGATGTGCTGGTCGGCGACGGCCGGGTCCATCTCCTGGGCGTGCTCCATGACGTACGGCCGGGACGCCTCCGGGTCGTCCCACGCGGCCCGCACGGACGCCCGGACCGCGTCGGCGAGCAGCCGCAGCCGCTCCTCGCCCAGCGACCGCCTGGCGATGATCGCGCCGAGCGGGATCGGCAGGCCGGTGGTGCGCTCCCAGTGCTCGCCCATGTCGGCGAGCTTGTGCAGCCCGTAGTTCCGGTAGGTGAAGCGCGCCTCGTGGATCACGAGTCCCGCGTCGACCTTCCCGTCGCGCACGGCCGGCATGATCTCGTGGAACGGCATGACGACGATCTCGCCGACCCCGCCGTCCAGGGTGTCCGCGGCCCACAGCCGGAACAGCAGGTAGGCGGTCGACGTCTCGCTCGGCACCGCGACGGTCCGCCCCGTGAGGTCGGCACCCGCCTCCCGGGTCAGCACGAGCGGCCCGCAGCCGCGTCCCAGCGCGCCGCCGCAGGGCAGCAGGGCGTAGTCGTCCAGTACGTAGGGCAGGACGGCGTACGACACCTTGAGCACGTCGTGCTCGCCGCGTTCGGCCATGCCGTTGGTGATGTCGATGTCGGCGAAGGTCACGTCCAGCGCGGGGGCACCGGGGACGCGGCCGTGGGCCAGGGCGTCGAAGACGAAGGTGTCGTTCGGGCAGGGGGAGTACGCGATCTGCAGCTGCTCAGCGGTCATGCCGGTTCCAACTCTCCAGGACGGGCGCGAGCTTCCCGAACGCCTCGGTGAGGGCCGTCAGGGCGTCGGGGATGCGCCAGGCGGCGCGGTCGCGCGGTCCGACGGGATTGGAGATCGCCCGGATCTCCAGTACGGGCACCCCCTGCGCGGCGGCGGCCTCGGCGACGCCGAAGCCCTCCATCGCCTCGGCGAGGGCGGTGGGGTGCCGCTCGGCCAGTGCCGCGGCACGGGCGGCGGTGCCGGTCACGGTCGACACGGTCAGTACGGCGCCGGCCGGGGCGCCGGTGGCGTCGGCGGCCCGGCGCACCAGGGCGGCGGGCGGCTCGTGCCGGACCGTGCCGAAGCCCAGCTCGGTGACCGACAGGAACCCGTCCTCGGTCTGCGCGCCGAGGTCGGCCGCGACGATCTCGTCGGCGATCACGAGTGATCCCGGGGGTGCCGCGGGCAGGAACCCGCCGCCGATGCCGGCGGAGACGACGAGGTCGTAGGGGGTGCCGCGCAGGGCGGCGGTGGTGAGGGCGGAGGCGGTCGAGGCCGCGGCGAGCGCGGGTCCGACCCCGGCGGCGATCACGTCCGTGCCGCCGCCGCCGCTGTTGCTGCCGCGCAGGCCCGCGGCCACCGCGTCCCGCTCCACGGGAACCGCGGTGGCGACCAGCACCCGGTGGGGCTCGGCGGCAGCGATCAGGCGTCCTTCTTGAGCTTGAAGTTCCAGAGGCCCTGGGTGTCCTTCTCGCCGGCCTTGATGGACACCAGCGTGGAGTTGCCCTGCGCGCCGTACTGGGCGTTGAAGAACACGCTGCCCGGGATCGTGCGGTAGGTCTTCTTGCTGGCCTCGGTCAGCGGCTGACCGTTCATCAGGATCGTCCAGCCCTCGTCGGCGATCTCCGGGTCGACACCGAACCGGACGGTCTCGTCGGGGTCGACGGAGATGCTCTTGATGCCCTTGTCCTTCAGGCACTGGCTGAGCGCGGAGGTCTTCAGGGACTTGCCCTCGCCGCCGCAGGTGGCCTCGGAGCTCACCGAGTCGCTGCCCACGGTCAGCGTGGCCATCGACGTCGGCTTGTCACAGGCCGACAGGACGAGCAGTCCGGCGGATACGACGCCGGCGGCGGCGACGGCGCGGCGGCGTCGCACAGCGGATTGCAACGTGTTCATGGGCGAAGGCTATCGGGCCCGCGGGTCACACCGCCCACGCGGGGTCCGGCGCGCCCGTGCCACCCTTGTCCGGGTCCGGCTCGGGTGCCCGCGTGGTGTCTCACCGGGCGGGGTCCGGGCGGCCGGGGCCCGGGCGGCCGGGGCTCCTAGGCCACACGGGCCCGGCCCGTGCCTCCGCGCCGGGCCGAGTCGATCAGGCCGCGGGCGTTCGCCAGCCAGCCGGTGCCGACGATCGCGGCGCCGACCGCGAGCCCCGCCGTGCCGTTGAGCGGCATGACGATGCCGATCGCCCCGCCCAGCACCCAGGACATCTGCAGCAGTGTCTCGGAGCGGGCGAAGGCCGAGGTGCGGACCAGTTCGGGCACGTCGCGCTGGATCAGCGCGTCCAGCGACAGCTTGGCCAGCGCCTGGGCGAAGCCCGCGATCGCGGCCAGCACGGCGACGAGGATCGCCCCGAAGAACACCGCGGCCGTGATCGCCGCGCCCAGCACGCACGCCACGACCGTCACGATGATGATCTCCGGGGCCCGGGAGCGCAGCCACGCCCCGACGGCCGTGCCGAGCGCGTTGCCGGCCCCCGCGGCGACGCCCACTATCCCCAGGGACACGGCGGCGCTCTGGCCGGAGATCGGGTGCTCGCGCAGCAGGAACGCGAGGAAGAAGATCAGGAAGCCGGTGAGGCAGCGGATGGAGGCGTTGACGGCCAGTGCGTGGGTGACGGCCGGCCCGACCGTCCGCAGCCCGGGGCGTTTGACCGGCCGGCGGTGGGGCCCGTGCAGGTGCTGCTCGTCCGCGGCCAGCAGGGCGCGGTCCTCACCCTTGGCCGAGTCGACCTTCGGCGGCAGGGTGAACGACAGGAACGTTCCCGCGATGAAGATCAGGAAGGCGCCGTAGAGCGGCCAGCGCGGGCCGATCTGCTGGAGCCCCGCGCCGATGGGGGCGGCGATGCCGGTGGCGAGGAGGCCGCCCAGGGTGACCCGCGAGTTGGCCTTGACCAGGGAGAAGCGCGGGGGCAGCAGCCGCGGCACCACGGCGCTTCTGACCACGCCGTACGCCTTCGAGGCGACGAGGACGCCGAGCGCCGCCGGGTAGAGCTGCAGGCTGCCGCTGGCGACGGCGCCGGACAGCACGATCGCGAGCAGCGCCCGGGCGAACATCGCTCCGGCCATCGCGGCGCGGCGGCCGTGCGGGATGCGGTCGAGGAGGGGGCCGATGACGGGGGCGAGGAGGGTGAAGGGCGCCATCGTGATGGCGAGGTAGAGCGCGACGCGCCCGCGCGCCTCGTCGGTCGGCACGGAGAAGAACACCGTGGAGGCGAGGGCCACGGTGATCATGACGTCGCCGGCGCCGTTGACCGCGTGCAGTTCGATCAGCTTGCCGAGGCCGGACTCGCCGGCGCCGTGCGCGTGGGTGGCCTTGCGGATGCCGCGGGCGGTTCCGGTGAACGGGAAGTGCAGGGCGCGCCCGAACGCGCGGAAGGGGCCCCGACGGCCCGGCGTGTGCGGTCGGCTGGTTCCCTTGACCCCTTTCGACCCACCGGTCCCGGTGGCGCCCTGGGGCGTCTTCGCGGCTGCCACGTCGTCATAGTGCCCCGATAAGGCTGTGGCTAGTGCCATTACCGCTTGTATAGGGCCTCTGGGGTGACTGTCCGGGGGCGATCGGTGATGACCGGTCCGGTGGGTATCAGGACCGTCGGTGTACGCGAAGTGGGGCGGAAGGGTAGCGTGCGTATCTCAGCCATCCCGCAGAATGGATGAAGGACGTCGACGCGGTCCCCCGGTCCGCTCCGTCCGTCCCCGCGCCGGGAGTGGCGCACTCGTGAGACGGCGTATGGAGAGAAGCGATACCTGTGAGCGCAGCGACAACGCGAAGCCGCACCCCTGACCGCCTGTGCGCCGAGGCCGTCGACCTCGCACGCGCCGCCGCCGAGGAGGCCGCCGCGCCGGGGATCGTCGGCGAGCACGTGGGGGCGGTCTCCGAGGGGGACCGCGTTGTCACGCACTTCTTCGCGTGCCGGGAACTGGGCTACCGGGGCTGGCGCTGGGCCGTGACCGTGGCCCGGGCGTCCCGTGCGAAGGTGGTCACGGTCGACGAGGCGGTCCTGCTGCCCGGGCCGGACGCGGTGCTGGCGCCCGAGTGGGTGCCGTGGAGCGAGCGGCTGCGGCCGGGCGACATGGGCCCGGGCGACCTGCTCCCCACGGACGCCGAGGACCTGCGCCTGGAGCCCGGCTTCTCCGGTGAGGAGGAGCCGCCGCCCAACTCCGCGGTCTCCCACGAGATGGCCGACCTGGTGGAGGCGGAGGACGCCGACGTCACCGGGGACGGCCCCGCCCGCCTCCCGCTCACCCCGTCGCGCGGCTCCATCGCCGCCGTCGCGGAGGAGCTGGGCATGCGCCGCGCCCGGGTGCTGTCCCGTTACGGGCTGCACACCGCGGCCGACCGCTGGGAGGAGGCGTTCGGCGCCAAGACCCCCATGGCCCAGTCGGCCCCCGCGTCCTGTGTCAGCTGCGGCTTCCTGGTGCCGATCGGCGGCTCCCTCGGCCAGGCCTTCGGCGCCTGCGCCAACGAGTTCTCCCCGGCCGACGGCCGGCTGGTCTCCCTGGCCTACGGCTGCGGCGGCCACTCCGAGGCGGCCGTCATGCCCCGCCCGCCGCAGCCGGCCCCGCCGGTCGTGGACGAGACGCGTGTGGACCCCTTCCCGCTCCGCCCGGCCCCGGACTCCGGCTCGGTGCCGGTCACGGACGACGACACCTCGGCCGATCTCGGCCACTCGTAGCGTGCCCCGGGGGGCCGGCGGTGGTGCGCCGGCCTCCTCTCAGAGCCCCGGGTGCGTGAGGCAGCCGCGGCAGTGGCTCTCGGTCGCCGGGGCGCGGAAGGCGCGGTCGCAGGTCTCGCAGGAGCGCAGCGGGTGGCGTGGCGCGGGTGGGGGGATCGGGGCGGCGTACGGGGGCGGGTCCGGCAGCCGGGCCGTGAGGCGGTGGGCGAGCAGCGCCGCGGGGCGGCGCAGGGGCCCGTCGGGGAGACCGGTGGTCAGGGCGTGGCGTACGGCGGCGGGTGCGACGTCGCGCTCCAGCCAGGCCGCCACGCCGGGGGCCAGATGCGCGGTGTCCGTCGCGGACAGCAGCAGGCGGGGGTCGGACTGGCGCAGGCCGGTGAGGAGATCGGTCGCCTGCTGGTGCAGCGCGGTGGCTGCGGCGGGGGTCGGCCGGGGGACGGCGGGGAGGGCCTTGGGGGGCCGGGGCCTTCGCGCCGGTTCCGGCCGGGGCCGCGGGTCGGGGCAGTCGGAGCCGGCCGGCTCTCGCCGGTGGCCCGGTTGGTTGCAGGAGATGGTCCGGGTGACGATACGGCCGGTGGGGGTGCGGACGCGTTCACGGCGGAGGTAGCCGTGGGCTTCCAGTTCGCGCAGGGCGCCGGCGATCCGCGTGGTGCCCTCCGTGAACCGCGCGGCGAGGCTCTTGATGTCCACGGGAGTCCCGGCGGGCAGCGACTGGATGTGGCAGCCCAGGCCGATCGCGAGGAGCGACAACTCCTCGTGCTGGGCGAGGTGGTTGCCGATCACCACGAAGCGGGTGGTGTGGCGGGTGTTCTCGTGGACGACGCCGCCCGAGCGGTGACGCGAACGGGTCGAATTGCGGTCGGCGGCTGACCGGGCGCGCGAGGGCGCGCTAGGGTTTTGGGTATCCATCGGGGAAGGTCGTTTCTTCCTTGGTGGTCAGGCCCTCGCACTGGGATTGCCGTCCCGGCGGGGGCCGAAGTCTTTTTCGGTTGTGTGCGCTGAGCGTAGAGGTGCCGGGCCCCCGAAAATCCAGCTCAGCCGGTGATGTTCACCCTCCCGAGTGAGCGCGCGCCGCCGGGCGGGAAAGGGTGGGGCTTGGCGGGGTCCTTTCTCCCGCGGTTCTTTTCTCTGGAGGGCACCGACGGCACCGAAGCCCGGGAACGCGGGTTCCGGCAACCGGCGTGCCGTCACCCCGTGTACGTCTATGGTCACTTCGGGTGTTCGTTCCGAGGGAGAGGTGCGGCATGACGGCGGTCGAGGCGGGGGCGGGTCGGCTCAAGAGCGAGGCGGACGAGCCGGGTTGGGAGGTGGACCCGGACGACGAGTGGGGTGTCGCGGTCATCACCACCGTCGGCAGGCAGCTCAAGCTGCGGCGCGAGGCGGCGGGGATGCGGGCCGCCGAGTTCGGCCGGGCGGTCGGCTACGGCGAGGACATGGTCTACAAGATCGAGGGCGGCAAGCGGATCCCCCGCCAGGAGTTCCTCGACCGGGCGGACGAGGTCCTGGACGCGGGTGGACTCCTCGCGGCGGCCTGGGAGGACGTGAAGAAGGTCCGGTATCCCAAACGGGTCCGGGAGCTGGGGAAGCTGGAGGCGAAGGCGGTCGAGATCGGGTTGTACGAGTGCAACATCGTCGCCGGGCTGTTGCAGACGCCGGAGCACGCGCGAGCCGTGATCGGAGCCGCACAGCCTCCGTACTCGCCGGACGACGTGGAACGCATGGTGGCCGCTCGCCTGGCTCGGCAGGCGGTCTTCGAGCGTGACCCGGCCCCGGCCCTCAGCTTCGTCCTGGAAGAGGGGGTTCTACGACGCCCTATCGGGGGGAGGATGGCTTGGCGTCGGCAGCTCGAACGCCTGTTGGAGGTGGGGAAGTTGCACAACGTCGTGTTGCAGGTGATGCCGATGAACTGTGACACCCACTCCGGGATGGACGGCAGGATCGAATTGATGAAGTTCGCGGACGGGACGGCGGTAGGGCGCTCCGACGGCGCCTTCAGCGGTCGGCCGACCTCCGATCCGAGGCACCTGCGCATCCTTGAGCTGAGGTATGGCACGATCCGGGCTCAGGCACTCTCTCCACGCGAGTCAACGGCCCTCATCGACGAACTGCTGGGAGAAACATGATCCGCAAGACCAACGGCGGGGACGCTTCCGAGCCGGCGTGGTTCAAGAGCAGCTACAGCGGTGGCAACGACGGCAACTCCTGCGTCGAACTCGCCCTCACCCCCGGCGCCGTCCTCGTCCGCGACTCCAAGGACGCCGACGGCCCCCGCATCGGCTTCACCCCGGGCACCTGGGCGGCGTTCGTGCCGTACGCCTCCCGGGTCTGACGCCCGGCGCACCGGGCCCGCGCCGCTCACGGCCGTCTCGCCGCCCCGCCGGGGAGCGGTACCTTCGACCTCACGCCGATCAGGGCCGATGAGGAGAGTCAACGTGAGCAGCAAGTTCGTGCGCCCCGCCGCCGAGGGTGCCGACCCCTTCGGCACGGCCCGGCTGCGGCGCGGTGTCCTCGACGCCTGGGCCACCAGCCCGGCCCGGTTCCGTGAGGACGCCAACGCCGAGGAGGACCTGGTCCTGGGCGGCTACCGGGACCGGCTCGTCGTCGAACTGGCCCAGAACGCCGCCGACGCCGCGGCCCGCTCCGGGGCCGCCGGGCGGCTGCGGCTGACGCTGCGCGACGGGGTGCTCGTCGCCGCCAACACCGGTGCCCCGCTGGACGCGGCCGGTGTCGAGTCGCTGTCCACGCTGCGGGCGTCCGCCAAACGCGACACGCCCTCCGTCGGGCGGTTCGGCGTCGGCTTCGCCGCCGTGCTGTCCGTCACCGACGAGCCCGCCGTCGTCGGCCGGCACGGCGGGGTGCGCTGGTCCCTCGCCGAGGCCAGGGACCTGGCCGCCGACACGGCGCGGCACAGCCCCGGTCTCGGTGACGAGGTGCGCCGGCGCGACGGCCACGTCCCGCTGCTGCGGCTGCCGTTCGCCGCCGAGGGCACCGCGCCCGCCCCGTACGACACGGCCGTCATCCTGCCGCTGCGCGACGCGGCCGCCGCCGATCTCGCCGAGCGGCTGCTGCGGTCCGTCGACGACGCGCTGCTGCTCGCCCTGCCCGGGCTGGAGGAGGTCGTCGTCGAGATCGGCGACGAGAGCCCGCGCACCCTCACCCGCCGCACCGACGGTCCCTTCACCGTCGTCGACGACTCCCGCGACGGCGTCACCCACTGGCGCATCGCCGCCGCCCACGGCCCCCTCGACCCGGGCCTGCTCGCCGACCGGCCCGTCGAGGAACGGCTGCGGCCGCACTGGTCGGTCACCTGGGCCGTGCCCGTGGACGGCGACGGCGGCCCGGCCCGGCCGCGCACTAGCCCCGTGGTGCACGCCCCCACGCCCAGCGACGAGCCGCTCGGTGTCCCCGCGCTGCTCATCGCGTCCTTCCCGCTGGACTCCACGCGCCGCCACGCCGCCCCGGGCCCGCTGACCGACTTCCTGGTCGAGCGTGCCGCCGACGCCTACGCCGAACTCCTCGCCGCCTGGCGCCCGGTGTCCACCGGCATCATCGACCTGGTGCCCGGCCCGCTCGGCAAGGGCGAACTGGACGGCGCCCTGCGGCACGCCGTCCTCCAGCGGCTGCCGCGCACCGCGTTCCTCCCGCCCGCCCTCCCGCCGCAGGAGGACGACGACCTGCCCGAGTCCCTGCGGCCGCGGGACGCCGAACTCGTCGAGGGCGCGGGCGCGGACGCCGTGCGGGTCCTCGCCGAGGTGCTGCCCACGCTGCTGCCCGCCGGACTGGAACGCCGCCCCGAGCTGCGCACCCTCGGGGTCGCCCGGGTCCCCCTGACCGACGCGATCGACCGGCTGGCCGGGCTGGAGAAGGAGCCGGGCTGGTGGCGGCGGCTCTACGACGCTCTCGCCGGGGTCGACCCGGACCGGCTGTCGGGACTGCCCGTGCCGCTGGCCGGGGGCGGGCCCGAGACGTCCGGCAGCGGAGCGGGACGTACGACGATCGGGCCGCGGCAGGTGCTGCTGCCCGGGCCGGAGACCGCCCGCATCGACCCGGAGGTCCTGGCCCGGCTGGGGCTGAAGGTCGCCCACCCGGACGCCGTCCACCCGATCCTGGAGAAGCTGGGGGCCTTGCCCGCCACCCCGCGGGCCGTCCTCACCACTCCGCAGGTGAGGGCCGCCGTCGCCGCCTCCCTGGACGACGAGGGCGGGCTGAACTGGGAGGACGACGTCCTCGACGCCGAGGAGCTGGCCGACACCGTGCTGGGCCTGGTCCGGGACGCCGGTCTGGAGCCCGGCGAGGAGCCCTGGCTCGGCGCGCTCGCCCTGCCCGACGAGGACGGCGAACCGGCCCCGGCGTGCGAACTGGTCTACCCGGGCGGGCCGTTCGCCGGGGTCATGCGGGAGGGCGAACTGGCCTTCGTGGACGCGGAGCTGGCGTCGCGCTGGGGGGAGCAGCCGCTGGCCGCGTGCGGGGTGCTGGTGGACTTCGCGCTGGTGCGCGCCACCGACGTCGTCCTCGACCCGGACGAACTGGAGCCGCGCGAGGGCGACTTCGCGGAGCCGGACGATCCGGGGCTGCTGGACGCCGTCGACGTGTGGTGCGAGGACGTGCTCGACCGGTTCCCCGACAGCCCGGTGCCGCCGGTGGCGACCGAGATCGTCGCGGTGCGGGACCTGGACCTGGTCGACGAGGACAAGTGGCCGCAGGCGCTGGCGCTGCTGTCCCGGCCGCCGCTGCGGGACGCCCTGGTGCAGCCCGTGCGGATCCTGCTGCACGACGGGACGCACGAGGTCGTCCGGCCGTACACCGCCTGGTGGCTGCGCGGGAACCCCGTGCTGGACGGCCGCCGCCCGGCGGGTCTGCGCTCGGCCGGAGGGGACCGGCTGCTGCGGGGCCTGTACGACGAGGCCGACGCCACCGGCTTCGACGACGAGCAGGTGCTGCGGGCGCTGGGCGTGCGCACGTCCGTCGCCGCGCTGCTGGACGAGCCCGGCGGCGCCGCCGAACTGCTCGACCGGCTGGCCGACCCGGAGCGGGAGGTGACGGCCGCGCAACTGCACGCGCTGTACGGGGCGCTGGCCGACCTGGACCCGGACCAGGTGACATTGCCGGACGATCTGCGCGCGGTCGTCGACGGCCGGGTGGAGGTCGTGGACGCGGCCGACGCGGTGGTCTGCGACTCGCCCGACCTGCTGCCGTTCACCCGGGGTGTGCCCCTGCTGCCCGTACGCCCGGCCCGGGCCGCGGAGCTGGCGGAGCTGTTCCAGGTGCGGCGGCTCAGCGAGTCCGTCACCGGCGAGGTCACCTCCGAGGGCACCGGGCACGAGGTGCCGGAGGCGGTGCGGACGCTGCTCGGGGCGCGGACCCCGGCCTCCTACGTCGAGCACGAGGAACTCGTCGTGGACGGGGTGGAGATCGACTGGCGGCTGACCGACGACGGTGTGCTGCACGCGGCCACCCTGGAGGGCGTCGCCGCCGGACTCGCCTGGGCGGCGGGTCAGTGGCCCCGCCGCTTCGAGGTGGCGGCCCTCCTGGAGGACCCGTCCCGCACCCGGGAACTGGCCCGGGACCGGTGGTTCGACTGAGGGAGAGCCGGCGCTCACGAATTCTTCACCCTCCATACAACCTTTCCCCCGCCTTGCGGATCTGATCGCGTGAGTCAGCAGACTCCACGATCACCTGGGCCCCGGGAGCCGACGACGAGCACCGGGGCCCCTCTCCACCTGGGGAACGCATGCGCATTCGAGCCACCGTGGCCGCCGTCACCGGCGCCCTGGCCCTCTCCGCCCTCGCCGTCCCGGCCGCCCAGGCCGACGGCGGTGACGGCGACACCCGGATCACCAAGGTCGTCGTCGACGGCGACAACAAGGTGTCCCTCGGCATCTCGGAACCGAAGACGATCAAGGTCAGTGTGACCGCCACCGACGACTCCGGCATCGCGAGCGCCGACGAGTTCTCGCTCGAGGGCCCCGACTACGGGTACCTCTCCACCGGCAGGCCCACCTGCAAGGCGGCGAGCTCGACCACCTCGACCTGCACCGCCTCGGTCCTGGTCGACCCCAAGGTCGACTACTTCAGCAACGCCAACGCCGGCACCTGGTACGTGGGCGCCTGGGTCGACGCCGAGGACGGCGACTGGAACTGGAAGGAGAAGGCCGCCTCCTTCCAGTTCCAGCGTGCCTCCAGGCTGACGGTCAACGCCTCGCCCGAGCCGGTCAAGAAGGGCAGGACCATCACGGTCACCGGCAAGCTGTCGCGGGCCAACTGGGAGACGCTCAAGTACGCGGGCTACACCAACCAGTCCGTGAAGCTTCAGTTCCGGAAGAAGGGCTCCAGCACCTACACCACGCTGAAGACCATCAAGTCGAACAGCACGGGTGAGCTGAAGACCACCGTCACGGCCTCCACGGACGGCTACTTCCGGTACTCGTTCGCCGGCACGACGACCACCCCGGCCGTCAACGCCACGGGCGACTTCGTCGACGTGCAGTAGCCCCGGCTACGCGGGGAAGCGGCGGTCCACCCCTCTCCACAGGAGTTCCAGGGCGGCCGCCGCCACCGCCGCGATGCCGACGGCGGTCCACGGCATCGTCATCCCCACCAGCTTCAGCGCGAAGAAGTGCTGCAACCACGGGACCACCAGCACCAGCAGGAACGCCCCTCCCATCGCGGCGACCAGCGCGATCCGCCACCAGGTGTAGGGCCGGGCGATGATCGCCAGCACCCACATCGACACGAGGAACAGCGTCAGCGTCGCCGCGCTGGTCTCCGCGTCCAGCGCGCCCGGCCCCGCGTAGTGCCCCCGCGCGAGGAGGTACGTGGCGAAGGTGGCCACCGCCGCGACCACCCCGCCGGGGATCGCGTACCGCATGACCCGCCGGACGAAGTGCGGCCTCGCGCGCTCCTTGTTGGGCGCGAGCGCCAGGAAGAACGCCGGGACCCCGATCGTCAGCGTCGACAGCAGGGTCAGATGGCGGGGCAGGAACGGGTACTCCACCTGCGAGCACACCACCAGGACGGCCAGCAGTACCGAGTACACCGTCTTGACGAGGAACAGCGTCGCCACGCGCGTGATGTTGCCGATCACCCGGCGGCCCTCGGCGACCACCGACGGCAGGGTCGCGAAACTGTTGTTCAGCAGCACGATCTGCGCGACCGCCCGGGTCGCCTCCGAGCCGGAGCCCATCGCCACACCGATGTCGGCGTCCTTGAGGGCGAGCACGTCGTTGACGCCGTCCCCCGTCATCGCGACGGTGTGCCCGCGCGACTGCAACGCCCCGACCATGTTCCGCTTCTGCTGCGGGGTGACCCGGCCGAACACCGTGCCGTCGTCGACCGCGTCCGCCATGCCGTCCTGATCGTCGGGCAGCCGCCGCGCGTCCACGGTGGTCCCGGACAGCCCCAGCTTGGCGGCGACCGCACCGACCGAGACCGCGTTGTCGCCCGAGATGACCTTGGCCCGTACGTCCTGGTCGGCGAAGTAGCGCAGGGTGTCGGCCGCGTCCGGCCGCAGCCGCTGCTCCAGCACGACCAGGGCGGTGGGCTCGGCGCCCTCGGTCACCCGGGGATCGCCGAGGTCCCGCGCGACCCGGACGAGCAGCAGCACCCGCAGACCCTGCTCGTTGAGCCGGCCGGTCTCCGCGAGCGCCTCGTCGTCGTCCGCCAGCAGCACGTCCGGCGCGCCCAGCAGCCACCGCGAGGTCCGCCCGCCGCCCTCGTCGAAGGCGGCACCGCTGTACTTGCGGGCCGAGGAGAACGGCAGCGCCTCGGTGCAGGGCCAGTCCGCCACGGCCGGGTACGCGTCGATGATCGCCTTCAGCGAGGCGTTGGGCCGCGGGTCCGACGCGCCGAGGGCGCCGAGCACCTTCCGCACGTACGTCTCGTCCGCGCCCCGGAGCGGGTGCGTCCCCGTGACGTCCATGCCGCCCTCGGTGAGGGTGCCGGTCTTGTCCAGGCAGACGGTGTCGACCCGGGCCAGGCCCTCGATCGCGGGCAGCTCCTGGACCAGGCACTGCTTGCGGCCCAGCCGGATCACGCCGATGGCGAAGGCGACCGAGGTGAGCAGGACCAGACCCTCGGGGACCATCGGGACGATGCCGCCGACCGTGCGGGCGACGGAGTCGTCGAAGGCGTTCTCCTTCACGAACAGCTGGCTGACGATCAGGCCGATCGCGGTCGGGACCATCATCCAGGTGACGTACTTCAGGATGGTGGAGATGCCCGAGCGCAGCTCGGACTGGACGAGCGTGAACCGGGAGGCCTCCTCGGCGAGCTGCGCCGCGTACGCCTCCCGGCCGACCTTCGTGGCCTGGAACGCCCCGCCGCCCGCCACCACGAAACTGCCGGACATCACCGGGTCGCCGGGCTGCTTGACGACCGGGTCGGCCTCGCCGGTGAGCAGCGACTCGTCGATCTCCAGCCCGTCGGCCTCGGCGCACACCCCGTCCACGACGACCTTGTCGCCCGGGCCGATCTCGATCAGGTCGTCGAGGACGATCTCGGAGGTGTGGACCTGCGCGGAAGCCCCGTCGCGGCGCACGGTCGGGCGCACCTCACCGATCACCGCGAGCGAGTCCAGGGTCTTCTTCGCCCGCCACTCCTGCACGATGCCGATGCCGGTGTTGGCGAGGATCACGAACCCGAACAGGCTGTCCTGGATCGGTGCGACGACCAGCATGATCAGCCACAGCACGCCGATGATCGCGTTGAAGCGGGTGAAGACGTTCGCCCGGACGATCTCGGCGACCGACCGGCTGCTGCGCACCGGCACGTCGTTGACCTGCCCGCGCCGCACCCGCTCGGCGACTTGGGCGCCGGTCAGCCCCGTCTCGCGTGCGGTGATCGTCCCCGGCGGTGCGGAGCCGGTCCGGGCACCCGCGTCGAGATGCGTCATGCCTTCGACGGTACGTGCGGTCGTGTCGCTTCACCCGCCGAATGCGGCGAAGATCCGACCTGGGAAGGACCGGCTTCGTGCCGTGGTCGTACGGCGGTTGCATCCCGTCCGACCGCGGTGCCGCCGCCGGGTCTCAGCCGGCCCGGCGGGCGGTGAGCAGCAGGTACTCCCACTCCAGAGCCGTCCCGTCCTGCCCCGCCGCGAGGCCGCCGTCGCGGGCCAGGGCGACCAGGTCCCGGTCGAGGGCGGCGGCGCGGCCGGGCTCGCCGGCGAGGTTCTTGTAGACGGTGATGGTGGGGCCGTAGCGCTCCTTGAAGTAGTCGCGGAAGGCCTCCGGTGTGGCGAAGCGGTCGACCCGGACCGTCCGGCGCTCGGCGCGCACGTCCGTGACCCGGTCGCCGAGGAGGCCGCGCACATGCTCCTCGTCGCCCCACAGCGGGGGCGGCTGCGCGCCGGGCGGGGGCGGCGGCGCGTAGGGCTTCATCGCGGCGAACATCCGCCCGATGAACCCCTGAGGCGTCCAGCTCAGCACGCCGATGGTGCCGCCGGGGCGGCAGACCCGGACGAGTTCGCCGGCGGCCCGCTCGTGGTGCGGGGCGAACATCACGCCGACGCAGGACAGCACGGTGTCGAACTCCGCGTCGCCGAACGGCAGGGCCTCGGCGTCGGCCTCCTGCCAGGTGAGCCGCGCGCCCTGCCCCTCGGCCGCGCGCCGCCCGGCCTCGAAGAGCTCGGGGGTCAGGTCGGAGGCGACCACGTCCGCGCCGGCCAGGGCCGCCGGGATCGCGGCGTTGCCGGACCCGGCCCCGACGTCCAGCACCCGCTGCCCGGGGCCCACCCCGCACGCCTCGACCAGGATCGCCCCCAGTTCGGGGATGACCTCGGCGGCCAGGGAGGGGTAGTCGCCCTGGGCCCACATCGCGCGGTGCTTGGCCTTCAGCGCCCGGTCGACGTCGGCCGTGCTGTTCTGCGTGGTCATGGCTGCGCTCCTCACCGGTCGGGCGGCGGTGTCGCACCGACGGTCCCGGGCGCACCCGGCCGCCTCCTTCGAGCGTAGGGACGAGCCGGGGGAGTGTCTCCCCGGGGAGCGGGGCGGGAAGGCGCTATCCGGCCGGGGGCGCCGGGGTCTGCCCGCCGGACGCCGACCGCTTGATGGCGGCGTCCCGCCTGCGGACGTACCAGATGCCGATGAGGCCGAGCCCGCCGCCGGCCAGGCAGGTCCACACCCACCAGGTGTGGCCGTGGTCGTCGAACCAGCCGTAGAAGGGGAGCTGCACCAGGAAGAGGACGAACCACAGGATCGTGCCGCCGGTGATGGTGGCGACCACGGGGCCCTCCAGGGGCTCCGGCGCCTCGTGTCGGGGGGTCCACTTCGCCATGGGGGACAGCTTACGAGGCGATCAGGTCTACGCGCGGAGATGGCCGACCCGGGCCTCATATGTTCATACTGAAACGGTTTGCGTTTGACCACTTCTCTTCGTAGGAAACACCGAATACATGTCCTCCTCGGCTCCCGCCAAGGTCCCCGCCCCTGATCAGCAGCCGGGAGCCGGGCCCACGTACGGCGCACTCGACCGCTTCTTCCGGATCTCCGAGCGGGGCAGCACCCTGCCCCGCGAGGTCCGTGGCGGTCTCGCCACCTTCTTCGCGATGGCCTACATCATCGTGCTGAACCCGATCATCCTCGGCAGCGCGAAGGACATGTACGGCCACCAGCTGGACAACGGCCAGCTGGTCACCGCCACGGCCCTGACCGCCGCGTTCACCACGCTGCTCATGGGTGTCGTCGGCAACGTCCCGATCGCGCTCGCCGCCGGTCTCGGCGTGAACTCGGTCGTCGCCCTCCAGCTCGCCCCGCGCATGTCCTGGCCGGACGCGATGGGCATGGTCGTCCTGGCCGGCTTCGTCGTGATGCTGCTGGTCGCCACGGGTCTGCGCGAGCGCGTGATGAACGCCGTCCCGCACGGGCTGCGCAAGGCGATCTCCATCGGCATCGGCCTGTTCATCCTGCTGATCGGCCTGGTGGACGCAGGCTTCGTCTCCCGGATCCCCGACGCCGCCCAGACCACCGTCCCGCTGCAGCTGGGCGCCACCGGGCACCTGGACGGGTGGCCTGTCCTGGTCTTCGTGTTGGGCGTCCTGCTGACCCTGGCGCTGATCGTGCGCAAGGTCTCGGGCGCGATCCTGATCTCGATCGTCGCCATGACGGTCCTCGCGGTCGTCATCAACGCGGTCGCGAAGGTGCCGAGCTGGGGCCTGACCACGCCCAAGTGGCCCGGCAACCCCGTCGCCAGCCCCGATTTCGGGCTGATCGGCCAGGTCAGCCTGTTCGGCGGCTTCGACAAGGTCGGTGTGCTGACCGGTGTGCTGTTCGTCTTCACCGTGCTGCTGTCGTGCTTCTTCGACGCGATGGGCACGATCATGGGCGTCTCCGACGAGGCGAAGCTGACCGACGGCGAGGGGCAGATGCCCGGCATCAACAAGGTGCTGTTCGTCGACGGTCTCGCGGTCGCCGCGGGCGGTGCCAGCTCCTCCTCGGCGACGACCGCCTTCGTCGAGTCCACGGCCGGGGTCGGCGAGGGCGCCCGGACGGGCCTGGCCAACGTCGTCACCGGCTCCCTGTTCGCCGTCGCGCTGTTCCTGACGCCGGTCGCCACGATGGTCCCGTCGCAGGCGGCCACCCCCGCCCTGGTCGCGGTGGGCTTCCTGATCCTGGCCGGGTCGGTGAAGGAGATCGACTGGGCGGACTACACGATCGCCGCGCCGGCCTTCGTGACGATGGTGATGATGCCGTTCACCTACTCGATCACCAACGGCATCGGCATGGGCTTCATCACCTTCGTGGTGCTGCGGCTCGCGGTGGGCCGGGGCCGTGAGGTGCCGGCGGCCATGTACGCGGTGGCGGCGGTCTTCGCCTTCTACTACCTGATGCCGGCGCTGGGCCTGACCTGATCGCCGTCCTCGGAGCCGGGTGAGCCGTAGAACCGCTCCGTCTCCTCGACCGCGGCCTGGAACCGCTGGTCGAAGTCATCCCGAATGAGCGTCCGGACGACATAGTCCTGGACGCTCATTCCCCTTTTCGCGGCATGGTGCCGGAGCCGTTCGAGCAGGTCGTGGTCTATTCGCAGGCTGAGCACACTGGTCCCCATGCCCACGAGGGTCGCGGCACCGTTCGGGGCGGTGTGTCCCGTTCCGCCCCCGCGTCACTCGAACGAGTGATCTCGCGGGGCAGTGGCGGGGGTCACGGCCGGAGAGGTGTGTTACCGGTGGTCCTTAGCGAGAGTAATGAGTTAGACTAACGAACATGCCGGACCTCAGCCATGGCGACGACGTAGCCGCCGTGAACTCCCTCCGCTCCGCCGTGATGCGGCTGTCCCGTCGTCTCAAGCACCAGCGGGTCGACGAGTCGCTCAGCCCCACCGAGATGTCGGTGCTGGGCACCCTGTCCCTGTGCGGCCGGGCGACGCCGGGCGAGCTCGCCCGCAAGGAGCACGTCCAGCCGCCGTCGATGACCCGCATCGTGGCGCTGCTGGAGGCCAAGGGCCTGGTCCGGCTGGAGCCGCACCCCGAGGACCGGCGCCAGAAGGTCGTCACCCGCACCGAGCAGGCCGAGGCGATGCTCGCGGAGAGCCGCGCCAAGCGCAACGCGTTCCTGGCCTCGCTCGCGGAGAACCTCGACGAGGACGAGTGGGCGAAACTGCGCGCCGCCGCCCCCGTGCTGGAGAAGCTCGCGCACCTGTAAGCCGTATGCGCCAAGGAGGCGAACCTTTTGAGTTCGGGACCCGGAACACCTTCCGCCCCCGCACCTGAACCCCACGACTCCCCGCCCGCACGCCGATCCCCCGTCTCCCGGCCCGCCCGCACGTCCTCGATGTTCTCCTCCCTTCGGGTGCGCAACTACCGCCTGTTCTTCCTGGGGCAGGTCGTCTCCAACATCGGCACCTGGATGCAGCGCATCGCCCAGGACTGGCTGGTGCTCAGCCTCACCGGCTCCTCCGCCGCGGTCGGCATCACGACCGCGCTGCAGTTCCTGCCGATGCTGCTCTTCGGCCTGTACGGCGGCGTCCTCGTCGACCGGCTGCGCAAGCGGCCCACGCTGCTCGTCACCCAGACGGCGATGGGGCTCACGGCGATCGCCCTGGCCGTCCTCACCCTCACCGGCCACGTCCAGGTGTGGCACGTGTACCTCGCCGCCTTCGCGGTCGGCCTGGCCACGGTCGTCGACAACCCCGCCCGGCAGTCCTTCGTCTCCGAGCTGGTCGGCCCCGGCCAGTTGCAGAACGCCGTCAGCCTGAACTCGGCGAACTTCCAGTCCGCCCGCCTGGTCGGCCCCGCCGTGGCGGGCCTGCTGATCACCGGCGTCGGCACCGGGTACGCCTTCCTGTTCAACGGCCTGTCCTTCGTGGCGCCCCTCGCCGGGCTGCTGCTGATGCGCGCCCGCGACCTGCACGTCGCCGAGCGCGCCCCGCGTGGCAAGGGACAGCTGCGGGAGGGCGTCCGCTACGTCACCGGCCGGCCGGAGCTGATCTGGCCGATCGTCCTGGTCGGCTTCGTCGGCACGTTCGCCTTCAACTTCCCCGTCTACCTCTCCGCCTTCGCGGACGACGTCTTCCACGCCGGCGCGGGCGCCTACAGCATGTTCAACACGCTGATGGCCGTCGGCTCGGTCGTGGGCGCCCTGCTCGCGGCCCGGCGGGGCACGGCCCGGCTGCGGCTGCTGATCGTGGCCGCGATGGCCTTCGGCGCGCTGGAGATGCTCGCGGCGACGACCCCGGCGCTGTGGATGTTCGCCCTGCTCATGATCCCGCTGGGGCTGTTCGGCATGACGGTCAACGTCACGACGAACACCGCGATCCAGATGTCCACCGACCCGGCCATGCGCGGCCGGGTGATGGCCCTCTACATGATGATCTTCCTCGGCGGTTCCCCGGTCGGCGCGCCGATCGTCGGCTGGGTCACCGACACCTACGGTGCCCGGGTCGGCCTGGCGGCCGGAGGCGCGGTGGCCGCCCTCGCCGCGGCCGTCATCGGCCTGGTCCTGGCCCGCGTCGGCGACCTCCGCCTGTCGGTCGGCTGGCACCGCGGCCACCCGACGGTCCGCTTCGTCCCCCGGGAGCGGCGGGAGGAGCTGGCCCCGGCGGCGTAGGGCTGGTCAGTCCCGGGGGAACTCGCCGGTCTCCAGCACGAGCCCGACCACGGTGCCCGTCAGGTCGATCTCGTCCCCGAAGTCGAGACTCAGCTCGCCCCGGTACTCGCCGTCCTTGGGCTTGGTGTGCAGATGCCAGCGGCCGGTGTACGGGTCCACGATCAGGTACACCGGCACGCCGGCCGCCGCGTAGGCGTCCTTCTTCGGCCCGTAGTCGTTCGCCGCGGTCTTCCGCGAGATCACCTCGGCGACGAACTCGACGTCCTCGTAACGCCACAGCCCTTTGCCGTTCTTCGCCGCGCCCTCCGCCATCAGGGTCACGTCCGAGGCGAAGCCGTTGAGGTGACCCGGGTAGTCGACCCGGACGTCGGACTTCACGCGCCTGCGCGGATACGTCGTCCGCAGCTGCTCGACGATGTCCAGGATGATGTCCCAGTGGGTGTCCCGCTGAGGCGCCATGAAGATGTTCCCCCCGACGATCTCGACCTTGTAACCCTCGGGGACGGGCATCGTCTCCACCCACTCGAACATCATGTCGAGGGTGAGTTCGCCGCTGCTGTCGGCCATCTCGATCCTGTCGTCAAGGACGGTCATCGTGGCGCTCCTCCCCGGCCGCACCCGTGGTCGGACCGGCCGCGCGGTACAACGATACGCACGGTGACCGGGACACGCCCGGGCCCGCGGGCCCGGGTGCCATCGTGGACCCATGAGACTCTTCGCGGCCGTGCTGCCTCCCGACGACGTGGTGCGTGAACTGGGTTCCGTGGTCGACGGGTTGCGGCTCCTCCCCGGTGCCGACCGGATGCGCTGGACCGGCCGCCCCGGCTGGCACTTCACTCTCGCCTTCTACGGCGAGGTCGACGACGCGCTCGTGCCGGAGCTGTCGGCCCGGCTGGAGCGGGCCGCGCAGCGGACCGCCCCCTTCCCGCTGGCCGTGCGGGGCGGGGGCCAGTTCGGGCACGGCAGGGCCCTGTGGGCCGGGGCCGGGGAGGACGTGGCCGCCCTGCGCCTGCTGGCCGAACGGGCCGAGGCGGCGGCGCGGAAGGCGGGAGTGCCGATGGGGGAGCACCGGCGGTACAAGGCCCACCTGACCGTGGCGCGCAGCCGGGAGGCGAGGGACGTGCGGCCCTACGTGGACGCCCTGGCGGCGTTCGGCGGCCGGACCTGGACCGTGGAGGAGCTGGCGCTGGTGCGCAGCCGGCTGCCGGTGTCGGGAGTGCCGGGCGAGCAGCCCCGTTACGAGGCGGTCGGGCGCTGGGCGCTCGGCGGTGCCGGTTAGGCTCGGTGGCGTGGACCCGAAGACCCGCAACCGGATCATGGCCGGTGTGCTCGTGCTGATGTTCCTCGTCGTCGCCCTGGCCTCCGTGCTCGGGAAGTAGACCGCGGGGAACCGCGGACGCCTGCCCTGCGGCGGTGGGCCGGTGGGTGGTGTGTCGCGCGGTTCCCCGTGGAGTGCTGCCGGGGCGGGCCTACCAGGCGAAGGCCTCCGGGGACGGTCCCGGGCCCGGGAAGATCTCGTCCAGCCCGGACAGCAGTTCCTCCGACAGCTCCAGCTCGACCGCGCGGACCGCGGAGGCGAGCTGCTCGGCGGTGCGCGGGCCGACGATCGGGCCGGTCACACCCGGGCGGGTGAGCAGCCAGGCCAGGGCGGCCTCACCGGGCTCCACACCGTGCTTGTCGAGCAGGTCCTCGTAGGCCTGGATGCGGGACCGCTGCGCGGGGTCGGCGAGCGCGTCGGCGGCGCGGCCCGAGGCGCGGCGGCCGCCCTGGACCTCCTTCTTCAGCACACCGCCCAGCAGGCCGCCGTGCAGCGGCGACCAGGGGATCACCCCGAGGCCGTAGTCCTGCGCGGCCGGCACGACCTCCATCTCGGCGCGCCGCTCGGCGAGGTTGTACAGGCACTGCTCGCTGACCAGGCCGATGGTCCCGCCGCGCCGGGCGGCGATCTCGTTGGCCTGGGCGATCTTGTAGCCGGGGAAGTTGGACGAGCCGACGTAGAGGATCTTGCCCTGCTGGATCAGGACGTCGATGGCCTGCCAGATCTCCTCGAACGGGGTGTCCCGGTCGATGTGGTGGAACTGGTAGAGGTCGATGTAGTCCGTCTGCAGCCGCTTGAGGGAGGCGTCCACGGCCCGGCGGATGTTGACGGCGGAGAGCTTGTCGTGGTTCGGCCAGGCCGGGCCGTCGGCACCCATGTTGCCGTAGACCTTCGTGGCGAGGACGACCTTCTCGCGCCGGCCCCCGCCCTGGGCGAACCACGTGCCGATGATGCTCTCGGTACGGCCCTTGTTCTCGCCCCAGCCGTACACGTTGGCGGTGTCGTAGAAGTTGATGCCGGCGTCCAGAGCCGCGTCCATGATGGCGTGGCTGTCGGCCTCGTCGGTCTGCGGACCGAAGTTCATGGTGCCGAGGACGAGCCGGCTGACCTTGAGTCCCGTGCGTCCGAGCTGCGTGTACTCCATGGTGCCCAAGCCAACGTCCTGGAGTGCGCTCCAGGCAAGCACCGCAGGGGGGCTACGGCCGGTAGGGCCCGCCCAGGCCCCATCCCTGGTGCAGGGCCTCCGCGAAGGCGGCCGCGATCTTGTGCTCGCCGCTCGCGTTGGGGTGCGTGCCGTCGTAGGTGTCGGCGGAGACGTCGTACGAGGGCGGGGAGGAGGCCAGGAGGATGGGGGAGCCGGGCTCGTCGAGGTCGGCCGCCGTCTTGGCGAGGAGTTCGTTGAAGCGGGCGACCTCGGCGGCGAAGGCCTCGTCCGTCCGCGCCCGGATGTTCGGGGTGACCGGCAGCCACACCATCCGCACCCGCCGGTTGGCCGCCCGTGCCTCGCGGACGAAGGCCCGGACGTTCTCGGAGGTCTGCTCGGCGTTCGTGTAGAAGCCGAGGTCGATGAGGCCGAGGGAGACCAGCAGGACGTCCGCGCGGCCGGCCCGCACCGCCTCGCCGATCAGGGGCGCCATGTGCAGCCAGCCCTCGCCCCAGCCGGCCAGGTGGGCGCGCGGGAAGCCGGGCTCGGCGTACGCGAGGGAGGTCGGGGTGCCGGCGAGCTTGTCGTGGAGGGTCTCGCGCGGGCCGACGAGGGTGAACGGGCCGCCGTGGCTGCGGCACAGGTGCTGCCACATGCGGTAGCGCCACGTGTGTTCGCCCGCGCTCCCGATCGTCATGGAGTCACCGACGGGCATGAACCTGAGCATCCGCTCATCATGGACGATCGGCCCGCCCGGCGGGGTGTGAGTCGGGCCACGCGCCCCGGTCCCGGAACCCCCGCCCACCGCCCCGGCTTCCGGTCCCGGCCCGCTGAACGGCCGGGCGGGATGGCAGGCTTGGGGCATGCGCAGATCTCTCGCCCTCGTCGCCGCGGCCCTCGTCACGGGCGCGCTCGCCGCGCCCGCCTCCGCCGCCGCCGACGGGGACGGGGACGGGAAGTTCACGATCAGGGATCCGCGCATCACCGAGTCCAGCGGCCTGGCGGCCTCCCGGCAGCACCCGGGCATCTACTGGACGCACAACGACAGCGACGACGGGGCGTACCTGTACGCCGTGGACGGCTCCACGGGCGAGACGGTGGCGACGATCACGATGTCCGGCGTGGGCAGCCCGCGCGACGTGGAGGCCATCTCCGTCGGGCCGGACGGTCACCTCTACGTGGGCGACATCGGCGACAACCTCGGCGGCACCTGGCCGTACGTCTGGATCTACCGGCTGCCCGAGCCGAAGGAGCTGACGGACCGGACGATCCGGGCCACGCAGTACGTCGTGAAGTACTCCGACGGTCCCCGCGACGCGGAGTCCCTGGTCGTGCACCCGAAGACCGGCCGGGTCTACATCGTCGACAAGAACGAGAAGGGCGGCCACCTCTACGAGGGCCCGGCCCGGCTCTCCGCCTCCGGGTCCAACACCTTCCGCCCCGTCGCCGCCGTCCCGGACCTGGAGGCCACCGACGCCACGCTCTCCCCGGACGGCGAACACCTGGTCGTGCGCAGCTACTTCGGGTCGATCGCGTACGACTGGAACGGCGGGAGGATCAAGCGCAAGGAGCGGCTCGGGGTGCCGTTCCTCGGGCAGGGGGAGTCGGTCACCTACACCGCCGACGGCACGAAACTCATGTACGGGGCCGAGGGCGCCGACAGCCCGGTGGAGCCGCAGGACGCACCCGGGGGCGGGGGCTCCGGCTCGTCCTCGGACAAGGGGAGTTCGGCCGCGTCCGACGGTGGTGAGGGGTTCGACGGCACCCTCAGGACGGGCGCGATCGCCGCGGGCGCGGCCCTGGTCGTGGTCTTCGCCCTGCGGCGACTGAGGCGCCGCTCCTAGGAGCCGCCGGGCCGCCGGCGGGGTCGGGAGCCGGGCCGGGGACGGGCGAGGGCGCCCCGCACACGCGGGGCGCCCTCACTCATGTCCGCGCGGCGGTCAGAGCTTGTCGATCACGTAGTCGACGCACTGGGTGAGCGCCTCGACGTCCGCCGGCTCGATCGCCGGGAACATCGCGACCCGCAGCTGGTTGCGGCCGAGCTTGCGGTACGGCTCGGTGTCCACGATGCCGTTGGCGCGCAGCACCTTGGCGACGGCGGCGGCGTCGACCTCGTCGGTGAAGTCGATCGTGCCGATGACCTGCGAGCGCTTGGCCGGGTCGGTGACGAACGGGTTCGCGAACTTCACGTCCTCGGCCCAGCCGTACAGCGTTCGCGCCGAGGTGGCCGTGCGGCGCACCGCCCAGTCCAGGCCGCCCTGGCCGTTGATCCACTCCAGCTGCTGGTTCAGCAGGAAGAGGGTGGACAGCGCCGGGGTGTTGTACGTCTGGTTCTTGCGGGAGTTGTCGATCGCCGTGGGCAGGCTGAAGAACTCCGGGACGTGGCGGCCGGAGGCGTGGATCCGCTCGGCGCGCTCGATCGCGGCCGGGGAGAACACGCCGATCCACAGGCCGCCGTCGGAGGCGAAGGACTTCTGCGGGGCGAAGTAGTAGACGTCCGTCTCGCTGACGTCGACGGGCAGGCCGCCGGCGCCGGAGGTGGCGTCCACGAGCACCAGAGCGCCCTCGTCGGCGCCCGCCACGCGCTTGATCGGCATGGCGACACCGGTGGAGGTCTCGTTGTGGGTGAACGCGTAGACGTCCACGCCGGACTGGGCGACGGCCTCGGGGTGCGTGCCCGGGTCGGCGGCGATGACGTCCGGGTCGGCCAGCCACGGGGCGAGCTTGGCGGCCTTGGCGAACTTGGAGGAGAACTCGCCGAAGCTGAGGTGCTGCGACTTGTTCTCGATCAGGCCGTGCGTCGCGATGTCCCAGAACGCGGTGGAGCCGCCGTTGCCGAGGATCACCTCGTAGCCGTCGGGGAGCTGGAACAGCTCGCTGATGCCCTCGCGGACCTGGCCGACCAGGTTCTTGACGGGGGCCTGGCGGTGGGAGGTGCCCAAGAGGGAGGTGCCGGTGGCGGCGAGGGCGTCCAGCGCCTCCGTCCGCACCTTGGAGGGTCCCGCGCCGAAACGTCCGTCCGCGGGCTTGATGTCAGAGGGAATCTGGATCTCAGCCACGGAGGGGAGCGTAGCCGCTTCCCCAAACGCGGGCGAAACGTCGTCCGTCGGCTGAGACGGGGGCGGGCGGCGACTTCCGGAGGCCCGCCGCCCGCCGCCCGCCACCCGCCGGCCGTCCGCCGCCTGCCGGGGCCGGGTGTCCCGGCGGGGCCGTGCCGTGCCGGGCGGGGATGCGGCCTGCCGACCGCTGCCTGCCACCCACCGGGTGTCCGGGCCCGGTGCCCCGGCGGGGCTCGTGCCGCGCCGGCAGGCGACGCGGGCTGCCGCTCGCCGCCTGACGGGGGAGTGGTGGCCGTGTCCGTTTCCTGCGCCGCGCCGGACGGCGACGCGGACTGCTGCCCGCCGCCCGCGGCCTGTCGGGGCCGGGTCCCCCGGGCGGTACTCGCGCCGTGCCTTGCCTTGCCGGGCCGGGGCGCGGGCTGCCGCTCGCCGCCCGCCAGGGGAGTGGTGGCCGTGTCCGTTTCGCGTTCCGGGGCGGGCAGGGGGCCGTGCATGCTGGGCGTATGACTGATTCCCCCGTCCTCGAGACGGAGTTGCGGGCGGTCGTCCGGGGTGAGGTCGGCTTCGGGGCCGGGGACAGGGCGCTGGTGACCATGGACGCGTCCAACTACCGGCGCGTCCCGCTGGGGGTGGTGGCCCCGGTGGACGCCGAGGACGTGGCCGCCGCGCTGGCGGTGTGCCGGGAGCACGGGGTGCCGGTCGTCGCCCGGGGCGGGGGGACGTCCATCGCCGGGCAGGCCACCGGGACCGGTGTCGTCCTGGACTTCACCCGGCACATGAACCGGCTGGTCGCGCTGGACCCCGAGGAGCGCACGGCTGTCGTGCAGCCGGGGCTCGTCCTGGACCGGCTCCAGGAGGCCGCCGCCCCGCACGGGCTGCGCTTCGGCCCCGACCCCTCCACACACAGCCGCTGCACGCTCGGCGGCATGATCGGCAACAACTCGTGCGGCTCCCACTCGGTGGCGTGGGGGACGACCGCCGACAACGTCCGGGAACTGGGCGTCCTCACCGCGCGCGGGGAACGGCTGCGGCTCGGACGGCAGTGGGCCGGCGCACCGCAGGGCCTGCGCGCCCTGGCGGAGGCGGAACTGGCCCTGCTGCGCACCGGCTTCCCGGACCTGCCCCGCCGTATCTCCGGGTACGCGCTGGACGCCCTGCTGCCCGAGCGGGGCGCCGACGTGGCCCGCTCCTTCTGCGGCAGCGAGGGCACCCTGGGCGTCCTCACCGAGGCGGTGGTGCGGCTGGTCGAGGCGCCACGCGCGCGTGCGCTGGCCGTGCTGGCGTACGCCGACGAGAGCGCGGCGGCCGAGGCGGCCGCCGGGCTGCTGCCGTACCGCCCGCTCACGGTCGAGGGCATGGCGGCGGACCTGGTGCCGTCCGCGGCGGACCTGCCGCGGGGCGGGGCCTGGCTGTTCGTGGAGACCGGCGGGGAGTCGGCGGCGGAGGCACACGCGCGTGCGCAGACGATCGTAGGGGCGGCCGACGTCCTGGACGCGCTCGTCGTCACCGACCCGGCCGGGCAGCGGGCGCTGTGGCGGATCCGGGAGGACGCCAGCGGCACGGCGACCCGGATGCCCGACGGCACCGAGGCCTGGCCCGGCTGGGAGGACTGCGCCGTACCGCCCGCACGGCTGGGCGCCTATCTGCGGGACTTCCGGGCGCTGATGGCGGCGCACGGTCTGCGCGGCACTCCCTACGGGCACTTCGGGGACGGCTGCATCCACGTCCGTATCGACTTCGACCTGCTCATCCGGCCCGGAGTCGCCCGGTTCCGCCGCTTCTCCGAGGAGCTCGCGAAGCTGGTGGTGGCGCACGGCGGGTCGCTGTCCGGTGAGCACGGCGACGGGCAGGCGCGCGCCGAGCTGCTGCCGACGATGTACGGGCCGCGGACGGTCGGCCTGTTCGAGCGGGTGAAGGGCGTGTGGGACCCCGACGACCTGCTGAACCCCGGGATGCTGGTGCGGCCGGCGCCCCTGGACTCCGGCCTGCGCTTCGCCGTGCTGCCCCGCGAGCCCGTCGACGTCGCCTTCGGCTACCCGGCCGACGGCGGTGACTTCACGGCCGCGGTGCGCCGCTGCGTGGGTGTCGCCAAGTGCCGTACGGAGTCGGTGTCCGGCCCGGCCGTGATGTGCCCGTCCTTCCGGGCGACCGGCGCGGAGGAGCACTCCACGCGCGGGCGGGCCCGGCTGCTGCACGAGATGCTCGCCGGCGAGGTCGTCACCGGCGGCTGGCGTTCGCCCGAGGTGCGGGACGCGCTGGACCTGTGCCTGTCCTGCAAGGGCTGCCGCTCGGACTGCCCGGTCGGCGTCGACATGGCCACGTACAAGGCGGAGTTCCTGCACCACCACTACGCCGGGCGGCGGCGCCCCGCCGCGCACCACTCGATGGGCCGGCTGCCGCTGTGGCTGCGGGTGGTCGCGCGCACCCGCACGGCCGGGCTGGTCAACGCGCTGTCCGGGATCCGGCCGCTCGCGTGGGCGGCCCGGCGGCTGGGCGGGATCGCACCCGAGCGGCCGCTCCCGCGGCTGGCGCGGCGGACGTTCAGCGGCTGGTGGGAGCGGCGGCGCCCGCACCGCCCCGCCGCGAGCGGCGAGCTCGTGGTGCTGTGGCCCGACACCTTCACCGAGCACCTCTCACCCGCCGTGGGGCAGGCCGCCGTACGGGTGCTGGAGGCGGCCGGGCTGCGGGTGGCGCTGCCGCCGACCGTCCACCTGGCACGACCCCCCGTGGGCGACGGCCGGACGGTCGCCCTCGACCCGCTGTCGCTGCTGCGCGGGCGGGGCCGGGTGTGCTGCGGGCTGACGTACGTCTCCACGGGCCAGCTGGACCGCGCCCGCGCCGTCCTGCGCCGCACGCTCGACCTGATGGAACCGGTACTGGAGACGGAAGCGCCGGTCGTGGTCCTGGAGCCGAGCTGCGCGGCCGCCCTGCGCACCGACCTCCCGGAACTGCTGCACGACGACCCACGCGCCGCCCGCCTCGCCGCCCGGGTCCTCACCTTCGCCGAGACGCTGGAGCGGCACGCTCCCGGCTGGCGCCCGCCGCGCGTCGGCCGCCCGGTGGCAGGACAGACCCACTGCCACCAGCACGCGGTCCTGGGTGATGCCGCCGACCGCCGGCTGCGCCGGGAGGCCGGGCTCACCGGGGAACTGAGCGGCGGCTGCTGCGGGCTCGCCGGCGACTTCGGCTTCACCCGCGGCCACTACGACGTCTCCGTGGCCGTCGCGGAGGAACAGCTCCTGCCCGCGGTGCGCGAGGCCCCGGACGGCGCGGTGGTCCTGGCGGACGGCTTCTCCTGCCGCACCCAGTTGCAGCATCTGGCCGGCGTCCGGGGCAGGCACCTGGCCGAGGTGCTGGCCCAGGCGCTGGACGAGACGCGGGACGAGGCGCTGGACGAGGTGCTGGACGAGGCGCTGGACGCGGGCGGAGCGCCGCAGGGGGCGCGGGAAGAGGAGTGAGGCAGCGGGGGTCTGTGGGGCGTTCGGGCCACGGGTGGGTGGACCCGAGTGTCTGAGCCGGGGGAGGGCCCGGGCCGCTCCTACGCTCGCGGGACCAGTCACTGCCCGTCGAGGGCCGCTGCTCGAAGGAGCCCGCGCATGAGCGTCCGCGTCCAGCCGATCACCCGCGACGAGCACCTCGCGTTCGTCGCGGGCCGCCCCTCCGCCAGCCACACCCAGGTCCCGTCCTGGGGTGAGGTGAAGCCCGACTGGGAGGCGGAGAGCCTCGGCTGGTTCGACGGGGCCGGGCAGCTCGTCGGCGCGGGCCTGGTGCTGTTGCGGCCCCTGCCCGGTCCGCGGCTGCCCGGCCTGCCGCGGTACTTCGCCTACCTGCCCGAGGGCCCGCTCCTGGACTGGCACGAACCGGGTCTGGAACGCCTGCTGGAGCCGATGCTGACGTTTCTGAAGGGCCGGGGCGCCTTCGCCGTGCGCATGGGCCCCCCGGTCGTGGTGCGCCGCTGGAGCGCCGAGACGGTCAAGGCCGCCATCACCGACCCGGCCGCCCGGCGGCTGCGCGACGTGCGGGCCACGTCGTACGAGACCCGGGCCGGGCGGGTCGCGGACGTCCTGCGGCACATGGGCTGGCGGCAGACCTCGGCCGGCGAGGACGGCTTCGCCGCGGGCCAGCCCCGTCACGTCTTCCAGGTGCCGCTCGCCGGGCGGTCGCTGGAGGAGATCCACGACGGTTTCAACCAGCAGTGGCGGCGCAACATCAAGAAGGCGGAGAAGGCCGGGGTGAAGGTCGTCCGCGGTGACCTGCCGGACCTGCCGGTCTTCCACGAGCTGTACACCGAGACCGCCGAACGGGACGGTTTCCTGCCGCGCCCGCTGCCCTACTTCGAGCGCATGTGGAACGCGCTCACCGCCGAACACCCCGACCGCATGCGGCTCTACCTCGCCCACCACGACGGGGAGGTGCTCGCCGCGGCCACCATGCTGACCGTCGGCGACCACGTCTGGTACTCCTACGGCGCCTCCACCGCCCGCCGCCGCGAGGTCCAGCCCAGCAGCGCCGTCCAGTGGCGCATGATGAGCGACGCGCACGAACTGGGCGCCGCCGTCTACGACCTGCGCGGCATCACCGACACCCTGGAGGAGTCCAGCCCGCTGCTGGGGCTGCTCCGCTTCAAGGTGGGCACCGGTGGTGAGGCCGTCGAGTACCTCGGCGAGTGGGACCACCCCCTCAACCGGCTGCTCTACAAGGGATTCAGCCTGTATCTCGCCCGCCGCTGACGTCTCGGAGGGCAAGACAGAGGCAAAAAGGGTTCACGCACCTGACGAAGTCCATTACCCTGGACTGTGTAGTGCACCGGGCTGTACGTTGAGTGCATCAGGGTGTACGCACCGCACATGAGCAGCACCCCGGAACCCGCCCCTCGAGCACAGGATCCGCCCGTGACCACCCCGGAGACCACCGCCCCGCCCCAGTCCACGACCGGTGCCGCCGGCTCCCCGCCGGCCGGCCCGGGTCGCTTCGGCTCGCTCGGCCCCGTCGGCCTGGTGCTCGCGGGCGGGGTCTCCGTGCAGTTCGGCGCCGCGGTCGCGGTGACGCTGATGCCCAGGGCCGGGGCCCTCGGGGTGGTGGCACTGCGGCTGCTGGTGGCGGCGGTCGTCCTGCTGGTGGTCTGCCGGCCGCGGCTGCGCGGCCACTCCCGGGCCGACTGGGGCACGGTCGTCGTCTTCGGCGTCACCATGGCCGCGATGAACGGCCTCTTCTACCAGGCCGTCGACCGCATCCCCCTGGGCCCCGCCGTGACCCTGGAGGTCCTCGGCCCGCTCGCCCTGTCGGTCGTGGCCTCCCGCCGCGCGATCAACGTCGTCTGGGCGGGCCTCGCGCTCGCCGGTGTCTTCCTCCTCGGTGGGGGCGGGTTCAGCAGCCTCGACCCCACGGGTGCGGCCTTCGCGCTGGGCGCGGGCGCCATGTGGGCCGCCTACATAGTCTTCAGCGCCCGTACGGGCCGCCGCTTCCCCCAGGCCGACGGACTCGCCCTGGCCATGGCGGTCGGAGCGGTGCTGTTCCTGCCCCTCGGCCTCGCCGAGTCCGGTACGAAGCTGTTCGACCCGGTGACCCTGGGTCTGGGCGCGGCGGTCGCCCTGCTCTCCTCGGTCCTGCCCTACACCCTCGAACTGCTCGCCCTGCGCCGGCTGCCCGCCTCCACCTTCGCGATCCTGATGAGCCTGGAACCGGCCCTCGCCGCTGCGGCGGGCTTCCTCGTCCTCGACCAGGCCCTCGCCGCGAGCGAGGCCGCCGCGATCGCCCTCGTGATCGCCGCGAGCATGGGCGCGGTCCGCACGCAGGTGGGCCGCGGCCGCAAGAAGAGGGCAGCACTGGAGAGCACGGCCTTGGAGGGCTAGGGCCCACCGGCTGTTCGTTTCCCCTGCTGTTCGTTTCCCCGGCCGGGCGGCCGGGCGCTCATCCGTCCGGTTGTCCGCCTGGCCATCCGGCTGCCCGGCCGATCACACCCACCGGCGAACGGCCCCCACGCCAGCCGATGCCGGGCCGGACCAGCCCGGGCAGATTTTCATGCAAGCACGCTTGATTGTTTCTCGGGCCGCTGCCATGCTCCTCAGCACGCCGCACCACCCCGCACACCGCCGTGTCCCGAGGGAGCGCCCGTGTCCGATCCGACGTCGGTGATCGACGACCTGCGCGAGGAGAGCGAGGAGCTGGACGCGCTCGTCGCCGGGCTGGACCCCGGGCGCTGGTCGCTCGCGACGCCCGCCCCCGGCTGGACCGTGGCCCACCAGATCGCCCACCTGGCCTGGACCGACCACGCGGCCCTGCTCGCCGCCACGGACGCCGGCGCCTTCCACGCCCTGGTCGAGAAGGCGCTCGCGGCCCCCGGCTCCTTCGTCGACGAGGGCGCCGAGGAGGGCGCCTCGCTCCCGCCCGCCGAACTGCTCACCCGCTGGCGGGAGGGCCGCACGGCACTGGAGCGGGCCCTGCGGGCGGCCCCGGCCAAGGCACGGTTCCCCTGGTACGGCCCACCCATGTCGGCCGCCTCCATGGCGACGGCCCGGCTCATGGAGACCTGGGCCCACGGGCAGGACGTCGCCGACACCCTCGGTGTGGTGCGCCCACCCACCGACCGGCTGCGGCATGTGGCCTGGCTCGGGGTCCGGACCCGGGACTTCGCCTACGGGGTGCACGGACTGACCCCGCCCGCGGCACCCTTCCGCGTCGAACTCCACGCACCGTCGGGCGAGGTGTGGGCGTACGGACCCGCGGACGCCCCGCAGCGCGTCACCGGATCCGCCGTCGACTTCTGCCTGCTGGTCACCCAGCGCGCCCACCGCGCCGACCTGGCCCTGCGCGCCGACGGTCCCGACGCCGACCGCTGGCTGGACATCGCGCAGGCGTTCGCGGGACCGCCGGGGGGCGGACGCCCGCCGCAGGGGGCCGGGTCGTGACGGTCCTGCGCATCGGCAACGCCTCCGGGTTCTACGGCGACCGCTTCGACGCCGTGCGCGAGATGCTCACCGGCGGTGAACTGGACGTCCTCACCGGCGACTACCTCGCCGAGCTGACCATGCTGATCCTCGCCCGGGACCGGCTGAAGGACCCGGCCGCGGGATACGCCCGCACGTTCCTGAGGCAGCTGGAGGAGTGCCTGGGACTGGCCCAGGAGCGGGGCGTCCGGATCGTCGCCAACGCCGGCGGCCTCAACCCGGCCGGGCTCGCCGACGCCGTACGGGCCCTGGCGGACCGGCTCGGTCTGCGTGTGCGCGTCGCACATGTGGAGGGCGACGACCTCACCGCGGCCCACCCCGGGAGCCTCGCCGCCCACGCCTACCTCGGCGGCTTCGGCATCGCGGCCTGTCTGCGCGAGGGCGCCGACGTCGTCGTCACCGGGCGGGTCACCGACGCGGCGCTGGTCACCGGGCCCGCCGCCGCCCACTTCGGCTGGCGGCCCGATCAGTACGACCGGCTGGCCGGAGCCGTGGTCGCCGGGCACGTGCTGGAGTGCGGCACCCAGGCCACCGGCGGCAACTACGCCTTCTTCCGGGAGGGCGACGTCCGCCGTCCCGGCTTCCCGCTCGCCGAACTCCACGAGGACGGCGGCTGCGTCATCACCAAGCACCCCGGCACCGGCGGTTTCGTCGACGTCGGCACCGTCACGGCCCAGCTGCTGTACGAGACGGCCGGCGCCCGGTACGCCGGGCCCGACGTCACCGCCCGGCTGGACACGGTCCGGCTCACGCCCGACGGGCCCGACCGGGTGCGGATCGAGGGCGTGCGCGGGGAGGCACCGCCGCCCACCCTCAAGGTGGGGCGCAACCGGCTCGGCGGGTTCCGCAACGAGGTCGTCTTCGTGCTCACCGGACTGGACGTCGAGGCGAAGGCCGCCCTGGTCCGGGAGCAACTGCGCCCCGCCCTCGGCACGGTCGCCGAGGCGCGCTGGGAACTCGCCCGCACCGACCGGCCCGACGCCGGCACCGAGGAGACCGCCAGCGCCCTGCTGCGGCTCGTCGTCAGGGACCCGGACCAGCAGGCCGTGGGGCGGGCCCTCAGCGGGGCGGCGGTGGAGCTGGCGCTGGCCAGCTACCCCGGCTTCCACGTGCTGGCCCCACCCTCCAAGGGCTCGCCCTATGGGGTGTTCGAGGACGTGTACGTCCCCCATGGGGCCGTCGACCATGTGGCGGTCCTCCATGACGGGCGCCGGATCAGCGTGCCGCCCCCGCAGGGCACCCGGGCCCTCGAACCCGTACCGGAACCCGCGCTGCCGGAGCCGCTGCCGCCCGGCCCGTGCCGCCGGGCCCCGCTGGGGCTGCTCGCCGGGGCCCGCAGCGGCGACAAGGGCGGCGACGCCAACGTCGGCGTGTGGGTCCGCAGCGACGAGGCCTGGCGCTGGCTCGCGCACGAACTGACCATCGACCGGTTCCGGGAGCTGATCCCCGAGAGCCGCGAACTGACCGTCCGACGGCACGTGCTGCCGGCCCTGCGCGCCGTGAACTTCGTCGTCGAGGGGATCCTCGGCGCCGGTGTCGCCGCGCAGCACCGCTTCGACCCGCAGGCCAAGGCCCTCGGCGAATGGCTGCGCTCCCGCCACCTGGAGATACCGGAGGCCCTGCTGTGACCGTCCTGACCTCCGCGCTCGACCCCCACGGGCCGGACTTCCGGGCCAACCGCGAGGCGATGCTCGACAAGCTCGCCGCCCTCGACACCGAGCACGCCAAGGCCCTCGCGGGCGGCGGCGAGAAGTACGTCGCACGGCACCGGGCGCGCGGCAAGCTCCTCGCCCGCGAGCGCGTCGAACTGCTGCTGGACCCGGACACGCCCTTCCTGGAACTGTCCCCGCTGGCCGCGTGGGGCAGCGACCACACCGTCGGCGCCTCCCTGGTCACCGGCATCGGCGTCGTCGAGGGCGTCGAGTGCCTGATCACCGCCAACGACCCGACCGTGCGCGGCGGGGCGAGCAACCCCTGGTCGCTGAGGAAGGCCCTGCGCGCCCACGACATCGCCCTGGCCAACCGGCTGCCCGTGATCAGCCTGGTGGAGTCCGGCGGCGCCGACCTGCCGTCGCAGAAGGAGATCTTCATCCCCGGCGGCGCCGTCTTCCGCGACCTCACGCGGCTGTCCGCCGCCGGCATCCCGACCGTCGCGGTCGTCTTCGGCAACTCCACCGCGGGCGGCGCCTACGTCCCCGGCATGTCCGACCACGTGATCATGGTCGAGGAGCGCGCGAAGGTGTTCCTCGGCGGCCCGCCGCTGGTGAAGATGGCGACCGGCGAGGAGAGCGACGACGAGTCCCTCGGCGGTGCCGCCATGCACGCACGCGTGTCGGGCCTGGCCGACCACTTCGCCGTCGACGAGCCCGACGCCCTGCGCCAGGCCCGGCGCGTGGTCGCCCGCCTCAACCACCGCAAGGCGTACGGCGATCCGGGCCCGGCCGAACCGCCCAAGTACAGCGCCGAGGAACTCCTCGGCATCGTCCCCGGCGACCTGAGGACGCCCTTCGACCCGCGCGAGGTCATCGCCCGCATCGTCGACGCCTCCGACTTCGACGAGTTCAAGCCGCTGTACGGCACCAGCCTGACCACCGGCTGGGCCGCCCTGCACGGCTATCCGGTCGGCATCCTCGCCAACGCCCGGGGGGTGCTGTTCAGCGAGGAGTCGCAGAAGGCGGCCCAGTTCATCCAGCTCGCCAACCAGCGCGACATCCCGCTGCTCTTCCTGCACAACACCACCGGCTACATGGTCGGCAAGGAGTACGAGCAGGGCGGCATCATCAAGCACGGCGCCATGATGATCAACGCCGTCAGCAACTCGAAGGTCCCCCATCTGTCCGTCCTGATGGGCGCCTCCTACGGCGCCGGGCACTACGGCATGTGCGGCCGCGCCTACGACCCGCGCTTCCTGTTCGCCTGGCCCAGCGCCAAGTCGGCCGTCATGGGCCCGCAGCAGCTCGCGGGCGTCCTGTCGATCGTCGCCCGCCAGTCCGCCGCCGCCAAGGGCCGGCCCTACGACGAGGAGGCCGACGCGGCGCTGCGCGCCATGGTCGAGCAGCAGATCGAGTCCGAGTCGCTGCCGATGTTCCTGTCGGGGCGGCTGTACGACGACGGCGTCATCGACCCGCGCGACACCCGCACCGTCCTCGGCCTGTGCCTGTCCGCGATCCACACCGCCCCCTACGAGGGCGTGCGCGGCGGCTTCGGCGTCTTCCGGATGTGAGGAACCCCCAGTGATCACTTCTGTGCTCGTCGCCAACCGGGGCGAGATCGCCTGCCGCGTCTTCCGCACCTGCCGCGAACTGGGCATCCGCACGGTCGCCGTGCACTCGGACGCCGACGCGCGGGCCCTGCACACGCGCAGGGCCGACACGAGCGTACGGCTGCCGGGGGAGACGCCCGCCGACACGTACCTGCGCGGCGACCTGATCGTGCAGGCGGCCCTGGCGGCCGGCGCCGACGCCGTGCACCCCGGCTACGGCTTCCTCTCCGAGAACGCCGCCTTCGCCCGGGCCGTGCGGGACGCGGGCCTGACCTGGATCGGCCCGCCCCCCGAGGCCATCGAGGCCATGGCGTCCAAGACCCGCGCCAAGCAGCTCATGGGCGTCGAACCGCTCACCGACGTCACCGAGGGCGACCTGCCCGTCCTGGTGAAGGCCGCAGCGGGCGGCGGGGGCCGCGGCATGCGCGTCGTACGTCGGCTCGCGGACCTGGAGGCCGAACTCGATGCCGCCCGGGCCGAAGCGGCCGCCGCCTTCGGCGACGGGGAGGTGTTCGTCGAGCCGTACCTCGAGAACGGCCGGCACGTCGAGGTGCAGATCCTCGCCGACACCCACGGCACCGTCCACGCGCTCGGCACCCGCGACTGCTCCCTCCAGCGCCGCCACCAGAAGGTCGTCGAGGAGGCCCCCGCCCCGGGCCTGTCCGACACGCTGCGCCGGGAACTCGCCGACCTCGCCGTCCGGGCCGCCCGGGCCGTCGACTACGCGGGAGCCGGCACGGTCGAGTTCCTCGTCGCGGGCGAACGCGCCCACTTCCTGGAGATGAACACCCGCCTCCAGGTCGAACACCCCGTCACCGAGGCCGTGTTCGGCGTCGACCTGGTCGCCGAGCAGATCCGCGTCGCCGAGGGCCGTCCCCTGGCGGCCGAACCGCCCCGCGCCCGCGGCCACGCCGTCGAGGCCCGCCTGTACGCCGAGGACCCGGCGCGCGACTGGTCCCCGCAGACGGGCCGCCTGCACCGCCTGGCCGTACCGGAGGGCGTCCGCCTGGACACCGGGTACACCGACGGCGACGACATCGGCGTCCACTACGACCCGATGATCGCCAAGGTCGTGGCGCACGCCCCCACCCGCCCCGAGGCCCTGCGCCGGCTCGCCTCCGCCCTGGAACGCGCGGTGATCCACGGCCCCGTCACCAACCGCGACCTCCTGGTCGGCTCCCTGCGCCACCCGGAGTTCACCGCCGCCCGCATGGACACCGGCTTCTACGACCGCCACCTCGCGGACCTGGCCGAACCGGCCCCGGACCCGTACGCCCCCCTGGCCGCCGCCCTCGCCGACGCCCACGGCCGCTCCCGCTTCGGCGGCTGGCGCAACGTCCCCTCCCAGCCGCAGACCAAGCGCTACCTGATGGCCGGCGAGGAGCACGAGGTGCGCTACCGCCACGGCAGGCGGGGCCCGGAGGCGGACGGGGTGCGCGTGGTGCACGCCGACACGCGCCTGGTGATCCTCGAAGTCGACGGCGTCCGGCGCCGGTTCGAGGTCTCCCGCCACGGCGACCGGGTCTACGTCGGCGCCACCGCCCTGACCGCCCTGCCCCGCTTCCCCGACCCCACCGCCCGGCACACCCCGGGCTCCCTCCTGGCGCCCATGCCGGGCACGGTCGTCCGCGTCGCCGACGGCCTCACGGCCGGGACACCGGTGAAGGCCGGCGAACCCCTGCTCTGGCTGGAGGCGATGAAGATGCAGCACAAGATCACCGCCCCGGTGACGGGAACGCTGGCCGCATTGCCGGTCGCACCCGGCCAGCAGGTCGAGCCGGGGACGTTGCTGGCGGTTGTGCAGGAGGCCTGAAGGGGCGCGGGGCTGTATCGATATGCGGCTCCGCCGCGTGAGCGCGACACGTCACATCCGGCCCGCACCGAAAGGACTCCCCATGGACACCGAAGACCACAAGGCGCTCCGCGAAGCCGTCGCCGCCCTCGGCAAGCGCCACGGCCCCGGAGGCGAACCCGACCGGCTCTGGGCGGACGCGGGCAAGCTCGGCTACCTCGGAGTCAACCTCCCCGAGGAGTACGGAGGCGGCGGGGGAGGAATCTCCGAACTCTCCATCGTCCTGGAGGAACTGGGCGCCGCCGGCTGCCCCCTCCTCATGCTGGTGGTCTCACCGGCCATCTGCGGCACCGTCATAGCCCGTTTCGGCACCGACGCCCAGAAGCGGCAGTGGCTGCCCGGCCTGTCCGACGGCACCCGTCGCATGGCCTTCGGCATCACCGAACCCGACGCCGGCTCCAACAGCCACCGCATCACCACCACCGCACGCCGCGACCGGGACACCGGCGGCTGGATCCTCACCGGCCGCAAGGTCTTCATCTCCGGCGTCGACATCGCCGACGCCACCCTGATCGTCGGCCGCACCGAGGACGCCCGCACCGGCCGCCTCAAGCCCTGCCTGTTCATCGTCCCGCGCGACACCCCCGGCTTCACCCGCCGCCCCATCGACATGGAACTCCACGCGGCGGAGAAGCAGTTCGAACTCGTCCTGGACGACGTACGCCTGCCCGCCGAGGCCTTGGTCGGCGACGAGGACGCGGGCCTGCTCCAGTTGTTCGCCGGCCTCAACCCCGAGCGCATCATGACGGCCGCCTTCGCCATCGGCATGGGCCGCCACGCCCTCGCCAAGGCCGTCGGCTACGCCCGCGACCGCACCGTCTGGAACACCCCCATCGGCGCCCACCAGGCCATCGCCCACCCCCTCGCCCAGGCGCACATCGACCTCGAACTCGCCCGCCTGATGATGCAGAAGGCCGCCCACCTCTACGACACCGGCGACGACATCGGCGCCGGGGAAGCCGCCAACATGGCCAAGTACGCCGCCGGAGAAGCCTGCGTCAAGGCAGTCGACCAGGCCGTCCACACCCTCGGCGGCAACGGCCTCACCCGCGAGTACGGCCTGGCCCGCCTGATAACGGCCGCGCGCGTGGCTCGTATCGCACCGGTGAGCCGGGAGATGATTCTCAACTACGTCTCCCACCAGACCCTGGGCCTGCCCAAGTCGTACTGAGACGGCCCGCGCCGCGAGGAGGAACCCGCCATGTTCCGCAGCGAGTACGCAGACGTCCCGCCCGTCGACCAGCCCATCCACGACGCCGTCCTGGCCCGGGCCGCCGAGTTCGGCTCCACCCCCGCCCTCGTCGACGGCACCGACGGCACCACCCTCACGTACGAGCAGGTGGACCGGTTCCACCGGCGCATCGCCGCCGCCCTCGCCGAGACCGGAATCCGCAAGGGCGACGTCCTCGCCCTGCACAGCCCCAACACCGTCGCCTTCCCGACCGCCTTCTACGCCGCCACCCGCGCCGGCGCCACCGTCACCACCGTGCACCCGCTCGCCACCGCCGAGGAGTTCGCCAAACAGCTCACGGACTGCGCCGCCCGCTGGATCATCACCGTCTCACCGCTGCTCGGCACCGCCCGGCGCGCCGCCGAACTCGCGGGCGGCGTACGGGAGATCTTCGTCTGCGACAGCGCCACCGGCCACCGCTCCCTGATCGACATGCTGGCCTCCACCGCCCCCGAACCCCACGTGGCCATCGACCCCGGCGAGGACGTCGCCGCCCTGCCCTACTCCTCCGGCACCACCGGCACGCCCAAGGGCGTCATGCTCACCCACCGGCAGATCGCCACCAACCTCGCCCAGCTCCACCCCGCGATCCCCGCCGGCCCCGGCGAACGCGTCCTCGCCGTCCTGCCGTTCTTCCACATCTACGGCCTCACCGCCCTGATGAACGCCCCCCTGCGCCAGGGCGCCACGGTCGTCGTCCTGCCCCGCTTCGACCTCGAACAGTTTCTCGCGGCCATCCAGAACCACCGCATCACCGCGCTCTACGTCGCCCCGCCCATCGTCCTGGCCCTGGCCAAGCACCCGGCCGTCGCCCAGTACGACCTGTCGTCGCTGCGCTACATCATCAGCGCCGCCGCCCCCCTGGACGCCCGCCTGGCCGCCGCCTGCTCCGCCCGCCTCGGCCTGCCCCCCGTCGGCCAGGCCTACGGCATGACCGAACTCTCGCCCGGCACCCACGTCGTCCCCCTGGACGCCATGCGCGACGCCCCGCCCGGCACCGTCGGCAAGCTCGTCGCCGGCACCGAGATGCGCATCGTCTCCCTCGACGACCCCGCCGAGGACCTCCCCGCCGGCGCATCCGGCGAGATCCTCATCCGCGGACCCCAGATCATGAAGGGCTACCTCGACCGCCCCGACGCCACCGCCGCCATGATCGACCCCGACGGCTGGCTGCACACCGGCGACGTCGGACACGTCGACGACCAGGGCTGGCTGTTCGTCGTCGACCGCGTCAAGGAACTCATCAAGTACAAGGGCTTCCAGGTGGCCCCCGCCGAACTCGAAGCCCTCCTCCTCACCCACCCGGGCATCGCCGACGCCGCCGTCATCGGCACCTACGACGACGACGGCAACGAGACCCCGCACGCCTACGTCGTCCGCCAGCCCACCGCCGCCCTCACCGAGGCGGACATCATGACGTACGTCGCCGAACGCGTCGCCCCCTACAAGCGGGTCCGCCGCGTCACCTTCACCGCCGGCATCCCCCGCGCCGCCTCCGGCAAGATCCTGCGACGACAGCTCAGGGAGCGCACATGAGCCTCGTGACCCGCACGCGCACCCGCGCCGTGGACACCCTCACCCTCGACTCACCGGCCAACCGCAACGCCCTGTCCGCCGCCCTCGTCACCGAACTGGCCGACGCCCTCACCGACGCCGGCAAGGACGGCGCCGTCCGCGCCGTCGTCCTCACCCACACCGGCAACACCTTCAGCGCCGGCGCCGACCTCAAGGACCCCCCACGGCCCGAGACCCTGGTCGCCCTCCTGCGCCAGATCGTCGAACTGCCCAGACCCGTGATCGCCCGCGTCACCGGACACGTCCGCGCGGGCGGCCTCGGCCTGCTCGCCGCCTGCGACATCGCCGTCGCCGCCACCACCGCCACCTTCGCCTTCACCGAGGTCCGCATCGGCGTCGCCCCCGCCGTCATCTCCCTGCCGCTCCTGCCCCGCGCCGACCCGCGCGCCCTGGCCCGCCACTACCTCACCGGCGAACGCTTCGACGCCGCCGCAGCCACCGCGGCCGGCCTGCTCACCACCCACGCCGACGACGTCGACACGGCCCTCACCCCCATGCTCGACGGCCTGCGCAGATCCGCCCCCGACGCCCTGGCCGAGACGAAACGGCTGCTCACGGCTAGGGTGCTGGAAGCCTTCGACCGGGACGCGGACCACCTCACCGCGCTCTCGGCCCGGCTGTTCTCCTCCGCACCGGCACGCGAGGGGATGACGGCCTTCCTCGAACGACGGGATCCGGCATGGGTGGTGTGAGCGCGGTCGACCGTGCGGAGAGAGTCCCCAAGCAGGACCGCAGCCGGGCCACCCGGCAGCGGCTCCTGGAGGCCGCCGTGGCCTGCCTCGCCGAACACGGCTGGGCCGGGTCCACCGTCTCCGTGGTCGCCGAACGCGCCGGCGTCTCCCGCGGAGCCGCCCAGCACCACTTCCCCACCCGCGAGGACCTCTTCACGGCCGCCGTCGAGTACGTCGCCGAGGAACGCTCCACCGCCCTGCGCGCCCTCTTCCCCGACGGCGCGACCGGCGACCGCCGCGCCGTCGTCGCCGCCCTGGTCGACCTCTACACCGGCCCCCTGTTCCGCGCGGCCCTCCACCTGTGGGTCGCCGCCTCCAACGAGGACCAGCTGCGCCCCCGCGTCACCGAACTCGAATCCCGCGTCGGCCGCGAGACCCACCGCATAGCCGTCGACCTCCTGTGCGCCGACGAAACCGTCCCCGGAGTCCGCGAGACCGTCCAGGGCCTGCTCGACATGGCCCGGGGCCTCGGCCTCGCCAACCTCCTCACCGACGACGCCCCCCGCCGCGAACGCGTGGTCGCCCAATGGGCCGGCGTCCTGGAGGAGGCACTGGGCTGAGCGGGACCGAGCGCACACCCCCCGGCCCTCAGGGGCTCAGGCGCTCCACCCGCCAGCCGCCGTCCGGCTGCCCCACGTAGCGCAGGCGGTCGTGCAGGCGGTTCTCGCGGCCCTGCCAGAACTCCACCGTCTGCGGCGCCACCCGGAACCCGCCCCAGTGCGGCGGCACCGGCACTTGCTCGCCCTCCGGGTAGCGCGCGGCCAGCTCCGCGTACGCCGCGTCGATGTCCGCCCGGGTCTCCACCACCGACGACTGGGCGCTGGCCCACGCCCCCAGCTGGGAGCCGTGCGGCCGACTCCGGAAGTACGCCGCCGTCTCGTCCCGCCCGGTCCGCCGCGCCACGCCCGACACGATCACCTGCCGCGCCATCGGATGCCAGGGGAACAGCAGCGAGACGTACGGGTTCTGCGCCAGGTCACGCGCCTTGCGGGAGTCGTAGTTCGTGTAGAAGACGAAACCCTGCTCGTCGAAGTGCTTCAGCAGGACCGTGCGGGAACCGGGCCGCCCCTCCGCGTCGGCCGTCGAGACCACCATGGCGTTCGGCTCGAACAGCCCGCCCTCCGTCGCGGCCTGGCGGAACCAGCGCGCGAACTGCTCCACGGGATGCGCGGCCAGCTCGCTCTCGGCAAGCCCGTCGGCCCGGTACTGCTTGCGCATCGAGGCCAGGTCGAAAGGAACGGCGTCACGGTCGGTCACCCGGTCATCTTGCCGTACGGACGGTGTCCTTCGTCACTGCATGGCACTCAGTGCCGCGACCCCTCCCCAATCGTGACACCCGGGGATATCGTTTCCGTGCCGTTGCGGTTGGATGACCGCCGACCGCACGGGGCATCACAGGGGAACCGGCCGGGACCGCGAGTCGCCGCACACGACCGCGGATCCGTCGGACGGTCGACCGCCCGCCATCCGACCGACTCGGTGTGTTCGGCCCACCCCGCAGCGCACCATCTGTCACTCACACCACGAGGAGCCGCCTGATGTCCGACTTCGTACCCGGGCTCGAAGGAGTCGTCGCGTTCGAGACGGAGATCGCCGAACCGGACAAGGAGGGCGGCGCCCTCCGCTACCGGGGCGTCGACATCGAGGACCTCGTCGGCCACGTCTCCTTCGGCAACGTCTGGGGCCTGCTCGTGGACGGCGCCTTCAACCCCGGCCTGCCGCCCGCCGAGCCGTTCCCCATCCCCGTCCACTCCGGGGACATCCGCGTCGACGTGCAGTCCGCGCTGGCCATGCTCGCCCCCGTCTGGGGCCTCAAACCCCTCCTCGACATCGACGCCGAGCAGGCCCGCGAGGACCTCGCCCGCGCCGCCGTCATGGCCCTGTCCTACGTCGCCCAGTCCGCCCGCGGCCAGGGCCTGCCCATGGTCCCGCAGAGCGAGATCGACAAGGCCCAGTCCGTCGTCGAACGCTTCATGATCCGCTGGCGCGGCGAGCCCGACCCCAAGCACGTCGCGGCCGTCGACGCCTACTGGACCAGCGCTGCCGAGCACGGCATGAACGCCTCCACCTTCACCGCCCGGGTCATCGCCTCCACCGGCGCCGACGTCGCCGCCGCCCTGTCCGGCGCCGTGGGCGCCATGTCCGGCCCCCTCCACGGCGGCGCCCCCTCCCGCGTCCTCGGCATGATCGAGGAGATCGAACGCACCGGCGACGCCGAGGCCTACGTGAAGAACGCCCTCGACAAGGGCGAACGCCTCATGGGCTTCGGCCACCGCGTCTACCGCGCCGAGGACCCCCGCGCCCGCGTCCTGCGCCGCACCGCCCGCGAACTGGGCGCCCCCCGCTTCGAGGTCGCCGAGGCCCTGGAGAAGGCGGCCCTCGCCGAACTCCACGCCCGCCGCCCCGACCGCGTCCTCGCCACCAACGTCGAGTTCTGGGCGGCCATCGTCCTGGACTTCGCCGAGGTCCCGGCGCACATGTTCACCTCGATGTTCACCTGCGCCCGCACGGCCGGCTGGTCCGCCCACATCCTGGAGCAGAAGCGCACCGGCCGCCTCGTCCGCCCCTCCGCCCGCTACGTCGGCCCGGGCAGCCGCAACCCCCGCGAGATCGAGGGCTACGGCGACATCGCCCACTGACCCCGACCCGCCCCTCCTACGGCCCCATCCGCTCCCCGGGTGGGGCCGCACCCGTGCCGTCCCCCCGCAGCAGGTCGAGCTCCGCACCGACAGCGGCCCGCAGCACGTCGTGCCGCTCCCCGAGCGCGTACCGCTCCTCGTGCCACATCCGCCGCGGATGGAGCCACACGGGCCGCCCTACGAGATCCGCCGGCTCCCAGTCGTAGCGCGGCCACACATGGGCGTGCAGGAACGGGTCGGTGTTCCCCAGGATCTCCAGATTCACCCGCCGGAACCCCGGCTCCAGCCGCCGGCAGGCCCGCTCGACGGCCTCCCCGAGCCGGTCCATGTCCGCCAGGAACGCCAGGCGCCTGCCGCGCGGCAGCTCCGACAGCCGCTGCACCGCGGGATCGTCGGTCAGCAGCACCGAGTAACCCGGCAGGAACTGCACGTCCCCGATCACCGCGAACCCCGCCTCCAGCCTGCGCAGCACCGTCGGGTTCTCACCCCGCAGAGCACTGCCGACCCGGTCGGAACGCCACGCACCGCTCACACCCTCCGGGAACGCAGACGACCCGCGAGTCTGGTTCCTCCTGCGGAGGAGCCGGCCGGACGTACCGGCGACTCGCGGGTCGGGTGACTGCCTGAGATTGGGCCGGCTGCGCGCTTCGATCACACGCTGGTCCGGCACCGCACTGAGTGTGGTGACGAGCCGCTAGCCCGCAGCCACCTCACGCGTCCGGGATGCATACATTCTCCGGATCACCTCCTTTCGGTGTGAGCCACACACTAGGAACCGCTCGGCCACCGCATCAACCCATTTTCCGAGAGATTGACCCGACCACTTCGCACCGCAGGCCCCATGCGTAACCATCGCCCCGTTGCAGCAGGCGAAGCCGCAGGTGGGAGACGTCGATCGGTCCCGCGGGCGTACTGATCCTGTGTTGCCCCCGCGCGCGGACCGAGACCCTCCCGGTCCAGGTCCCGGCCCGAGCACCGGACGGCAGGACCGCCCGCACGAGGTCACCCGTGGCGTAGCCGAAGTGCTGTTTGGCGCGCGTGCGGAGCAGACGCGGGAAGCCGTGCCGGTCCGGCGTCGTACGGGCGTAGGAGCCGCGCCCGGTCGCCGAGGCCGTCAGCGTCTGCCGGGGAAACCGCACGATCCGGTCGCCGGACGCGTGATCCAGAGGCCCGACACAGAGCGCGTCCAGAGTGTGCGTCTTGTCCAGGCCCATGGCGACGCGGTTGGCACTGGTGAGCCTGCCGGTGCACGTCCGGACGGGCCTGCCCAGAGCGATCAGGGCTGCGGCGAGCTGTCGCTGGGTGGCGTTCATGGCGGCGGCGTCCTCCAGCGGTGCACCGAGCTGGCGAAGGACCAGCGCGAGACGGTCGGGACGGTGCGCGAGGAAGAGCCGGACCGGCAGCACGCCCTTGGCCCGGTTGCACGGAGCACAGGCGAGGACCAGATTGGACCGCCGGTGTGAGCCCCCCCGGCTACGGGGCCGAACGTGTTCGATGTTCATCGGCACACCGGACCTGCCGCAGTAGGCGCAGGCTCCGCTCCACTCCGCGCGCAGGCGGCCGCGCACCGTGCTGCGGTCCCGAGGGTCGCGCACGTGCCCGGGATCGTGGAGGGATTCACCGGCACCGGGTGCGCGGGTGCCGAACGCGGCGCGCTCCATGTGGATCTCCCTCACGGGAGCCCAGCCACAGAGCCGACCGGCCAGCGAGAAGGCTGTGTCGACCCGGTGGCGCAGGGAGGGGGGCAGCAGGCCCGCCCGTCGAGCGCGGTTGCGCGACCGGGGTGCCCGGTACCGGAGATTCGCTCCGCGTCTGCGGCGCCGGTATCCCGCGCGCTGCCTCATGCTTGCCCGGATGCGGTCACCCCGGTGCCGTAGCTCGACGGCCAGCAGCCCGCGCCGGACGGTGACGATGCCGCCGTGATCACCCCGCTCCGTCTTCTCGTCGGTGAGCGCGAGGCCGGTGCCCTTGGAACCGGGGTCGATGCGCAACTGCACCCCTTCGACCGTCGAGGCGTCACGGGTGCGGTCCCGTAGACGGATCACGAAGGGGACGTGGCGCACGACGGCCGCCCGCCCCCTGCGCAGCAGTTCTCGCGCGCGGGCGGGGTGGCACGGCATGAGCGGTAGGCCCTCCCGGGACAACACGAGGACCCGGCTCGCACCGGCGCCGCCCGAGTACGGTCGCGCGACGTCGTCCGCAGTGGGAGCGTCACCGCTCCCGGTCTCTGCCGCATGCGCTGCCGGAACAGCGCTCCCGGCGTGACGCCGACGGGCTGCGGTGCCGCGCCCGCCGGTCTCCCCTCGCCCAGGTTCCCTGCCGGTGCCCCGCCCGGGGGCGGAGAGTCCGTGAGCCGTTTCGTCCCTGCTCCCGGGGGTGTCTGCTCTCACGGATTCCAGAGCAGGCTGCTGAGGAAGCACAGCCTGGTGGGTCGGCTCGCCCACAGGAAACGTAGTCATCGGTCGCACCTGCCTGATCCGCCGGATCGTGATGACTGGGGCTGGTCACCCGGGGCCGTATGGCCGGGGAGCGGGTGACCTCCCTTCTCGAGTACACCGCCGAACGTAGCCGCCCAGACGGCTCGGACGGGCCCCGGAGGCCGGGAGAACGCCCGTTCGTGCGAACGGAGGGATTTCGTCGAACTCGTGGCCGGTCCTCTGCTACTCGTACGCGGTGCTTCTCGGGTCACCGGGCCGCCGTACGTCGTGGACGTATGGCCGATCTCCGCCCTAGCGTTCGGGGCATGACGCAGCGGTGGGCGATCGGGAGTGGGTCCTTGTTCGAGGAGCGGATCGGGTATGCCCGGGCCGTGGTGGACGGGGACCGGGTGCACGTGTCGGGGACGACCGGGTTCGACTACGCGGACATGACGATCTCGGACGACGTCGTCGAGCAGGCGGAGCAGTGTCTGCGGAACATCGGGGCGGCCCTCGAGGAGGCCGGGGCCTGTTTCGCGGATGTCGTGCGGGTGCGGTACATGCTGCCCGTCCGGGAGGACTTCGAGCCCTGCTGGCCGGTGCTGCGCGCGTGCTTCGGGGAGGTGCGGCCGGCCGCGACGATGCTCGTGTGCGGGCTCGCCGATCCGCGGATGCGGATCGAGATCGAGGTGGAGGCCCGGCGCGGCAGCGGCGGGGTCACGCCGTCGTCCGGCTGACGGCCGAGGCGGTCCGCGGGGGCGGTGCCCGGGGCGTTGACGTGGGGATTGCCGCCGTACAACGATTCCCTCAATGTTGTGGGAACTCGCTGTGCGCCCGGTCACGTTCCAGTTGAATGATGGCAAGGAGCGAACCGGCGTGCCGTGCGTGCGGACGCAGCCTGCAGGGGGTCCAGGTGAGTGCTTCCCGGCGTAGTGGGACCACCGGCGAGCTGGGGCCCGACGAGCCCGGGCCGGACGGTCCGGACGGGTCCGACCTGCTCGCCGCGCTGCTGGACGGCATGGACGCGGCGCTGTGCGCGTTCGACGCCGACGGGATCGTGACGCACTGGAACCGCGAGGCCGAGCGGATCCTCGGCTGGAGCGCGGAGGAGGCTGTCGGGCGGCGTGGGCTGGCCGGCTGGGCGGTGCGCAGCGCGGACGCCGAGGAGGTCGAGAGCCGGCTGCTGTCGGTGATGCACGCGGTGGGGCGGCAGGTGCACGAGTTCGCGCTGCTGACGAAGGACGGCGGCCGGGTGCTGGTGCGGACGCAGTCGGCGGCGGTGCGGGGGCCGGACGGGAAGCCGGCGGGGGTGTACTGCGCGTTCAGCGAGGTGCACACGCAGATCGACCTGGAGCGGTCGATCGCGCTGAGCGAGGCGCTGTTCGAGGACGCCGGCTGGGGTGTGGTGCTGGTCGACGCGGATCTGCGGCCCGCGGTGGTGAACGCGCACGCGGCCCGGGCCCTGGGCAGGGGCCGTACGTCGGTGCTGGGCCGGCCGCTCGGGGAGCTGCTGGCGCAGGGGGTGGAGGAGCTGGAGAGCGCGTTGCAGCACGTGCTGGCCCAGGGGGCGCCGCCCGAGCCGGCCGAGGTGTGGGTGAGTGTGCGGTCGCCGGAGGGTGAGCGGCGGCGGTGCTGGCGCAGCGGTTTCCTGCGGCTGGCGTCGCCGTTGGCGGAGGAGCCGGTGCCGTTGGGTGTGGGCTGGCTGTTCCAGGATGTGACGGAGTCCAAGCAGGCGGAGCAGGAGGCGTCGCTGCTGAGGTTCCGTGCGCAGCAGTTGCACCGGGCGTCGCGGGCCGCGGCGGAGTGCGAGGACCCGGGGGAGGCGGCCACGGTGCATCTGGACTTCGCCCTGGCCGGGTTCGCCGACCACGCGCTGATCGACCGGGTCGCGGACGGGGCGCCGGCCGGAGTGCCGGACGAGGGGCCGGTGCGGCTGGTGCGGGTGGCGGCCACGCCCTCCGGGGCGCCGGGTCCGAGCAGGCTCTCCGGGCGCGCGGGGCTGCCCGTGCGGTACGCCGAGGGGCATCCGGCGTTGCAGTGCGTGGAGCGGGCGGGTGCGCTGCGGGCGAGTGCGGGGGCCGCGGGGCCGGAGGAGGCGCGGGCGTGGGCGGTGTCCCGGCAGTGGCCGCCGGACGCGGTGCACGCGTTGTGCGCGGTGCTGCGCAGCCGGGGGCGGACGCTGGGGGTGGTGACGTTCCTGCGGGGCGGGGGTCGCAGCGCTTTCGAGCGCGCGGACGCGATGTACGCGGAGGACGTGGCGGTACGGATCGCCGCGGCCCTGGACCTGGCGGAGCTGACGGGCCGGGGCTGAGCCGGCCGGGGCGTCCCGGCCCGGGCCCGGGGCTCAGTGGCGGTAGAAGATCCGGTCGGCGTACTGCTCCATGACGCGGGCGTTCCAGTCGTGGCCGCCGTCGACGTTGCCGGAGCGGAGCAGCGGGGGTTCGATGCCGCGCTCGGCGAGGGCAGTGGCGGTGGTGGCCATGACGGCCTGGAGGAGGGCCGAGGTGACGACCGTGGAGGCGGGGGCGAAGGGCGCGGGGATGGCGTCGTGGGTGAGTTCGGCGTCCCCGACCGGGATCCGCGAGTCGAGGACGAGGTCGCAGTGGTCCTTGAGGTACGTGCCCGAGCTGTGCCGGGAGGTGGTCTGGGAGGCGTAGGCCACCGAGGTCACGCCGATGACCGTCACGCCGAGGGTGCGGGCGTGCTGGGCCATCTCGACGGGGAGGGCGTTGCGGCCGGACAGCGAGATGATCAGCAGGGCGTCGCCGGCGCGGAGCGGGGAGCTGTCGAGGACGGCGGAGGCGAGGCCGTCGACGCGTTCGAGGGCGGAGCCGAGCGGTGCGGGCATGACGTCGACGCCGACGGCGCCCGGCACGACGAGCAGGTTCATCAGGGCGAGGCCGCCGGCGCGGTAGACGAGGTCCTGCGCGGCGAGGGAGGAGTGCCCGGCGCCGAAGGCGAAGAGCCGGCCGCCGCTCGCGACGGTGTCGGCGAGGAGGGTTCCCGCGGCGGTGATGCCGTCGGCCTCCTCGTCACGGATCGTGCGCAGCAGGTCGATCGCGGCGTCGAGGAACTGGTCGGCCGGCGCGCGGTCGCTCATGGAGGGTCCCTTCCGGCTGGCCCGTCGGTTGTGTCGCGCATCACGGTGCGGTCTGGACCAGTGCGGTGTCAATACGGCCGGGTGGCGGGTGCCGGGTGTGGGGTGCGGGCGCGGCCCCGGTGGTGGTGGGCGACCGAGTGGGGCGGAGGCGGGGCCGTACGCTGCCGAGGGGGCGGGTGACCGCGTGTGACCCCTGGCTTCTCCCCGCTCTGCCTCCCGCGGCACGGTTGTCGGTGGTATCCGGCAGAATTGGAGGCAGGGCCAGCGCACACGCCGGTGAGCTGTCCAGCCTCCGGCAGATCTCATTCGAGGGGCACGTATGTCCGGACTGATCGACACCACGGAGATGTATCTCCGCACCATCCTCGAGCTGGAGGAAGAGGGTGTGGTCCCCATGCGCGCCCGTATCGCCGAGCGGCTCGACCAGAGCGGGCCGACGGTGAGTCAGACCGTGGCGCGGATGGAGCGGGACGGTCTGGTGTCCGTGGCGAGCGACCGGCATCTGGAGCTCACGGACGAGGGGCGCCGGCTGGCCACCCGCGTGATGCGCAAGCACCGCCTGGCCGAGTGCCTGCTCGTGGACGTGATCGGCCTGGAGTGGGAGCAGGTCCACGCGGAGGCGTGCCGCTGGGAGCACGTGATGAGCGAGGCGGTGGAGCGCCGCGTGCTGGAGCTGCTGCGGCACCCGACGGAGTCGCCGTACGGCAACCCGATCCCGGGTCTGGAGGAGCTGGGCGAGAAGGACGGCGCGGATCCGTTCCTGGACGAGGGCATGGTGTCGCTGGCCAGCCTGGACCCGGGCGCGGAGGGCAAGACGGTCGTGGTGCGCCGGATCGGTGAGCCGATCCAGACGGACGCGCAGCTGATGTACACGCTGCGGCGGGCGGGCGTGCAGCCCGGCTCGGTGGTGAGTGTGACGGAGTCGGCGGGCGGGGTGCTGGTCGGCAGCGGCGGTGAGGCGGCCGAGCTGGAGTCGGACGTGGCCTCGCACGTGTTCGTGGCGAAGCCCTGAGCGGTGGCGGGCCGATCCGGGCCCGCCCGACACCGTGGCGGGTCCTTGACACCCGTGATGGGTCCCCGGCACCCGTAGTGGGCCCAGGGTCTGCGGTGGGCATGGCGACCTCCGGATCCCCGGCGCGCACGGAGCGGCCCGGCCCGGCGGGCGTGGTGCCCCGGCTCCGGCTGTGAGGGGGGTGGCTTCGCCCTCGATGCCCGCGATGCGCGTGGGGGTGCCGTGGCGTGGCGCGATCTTTGCCCGCTTCTCGTCCGCAGTCCGTCGAAGGGCAGCGCTCGCCCGCTTCCCGTGCGACGCTGTGGCGTGAGGCATATGACCTGAGGGCTCTTGGCCGTGGTCTGACAGCGATGTCGCCCGGCCGGGGAGGGGGCGGGAGGATGTGCCGGCGGAACGTGGAGAGCCCCGGCGCCGTGCGGCGCCGGGGCCTGTCCTCCCCTGGTCGGACCCGGAGCCCCGAGCTCTCAGGGTCATTCCCTCGGACCGTTTTTCCCCGAGCGGTCCGCCCCCCGCTGAAGATCTCCCCTGGGAGACGGCGATCAATCCCCGGCGGCTGTCACTCGATTGAGGGGTGTTGGCCGCCGGACGGCCAGTCTCGAAAGCGCATTCGATAGTCTGCGGACGGCGCGCGGCACGGGTGCAGGGGCAGTGGCGTGGGGCGCCGCGCGGGGCAGAAGGCACTGCAGAAGGCACAACAGGCAGAACACGGTTCACAGGACCGAACCGGCCGATCGGGCCGGGGTCCGAGCGAGGCTTGGGGGGTGCCAGGACATGGCGCGACGCATCGACGTGACCGGGACGGGCGGCGTACGCCTCGCGGCCTGGGAGTTCGGCGACCCGCCCAAGCCGGATCCGGCCGGCGCGGCCCCGGACGCGCAGGGCGCGCATCCCGCCCAGGACGGCTCCCCGGGCGTGCTGTTACTGCACGGTCTGATGGGCCGCGCCTCGCACTGGGCGCCCACCGCCCGCTGGCTCTCCGAGCGCCACCGCGCGGTCGCCCTGGACCAGCGCGGCCACGGCCGCAGCGACAAGCCCTCGCAGGGCTCGTTCGCCCGTGACGCCTATGTCGACGACGCCGAGGCCGCCCTGGAGCAGCTCGGGCTCGCCCCGGTCGTCCTGATCGGCCACGCCATGGGCGCGCTGACCGCCTGGCAGCTCGCCGCCCGGCGTCCCGACCTGGTCCGCGGCCTGATCATCTGCGACATGCGGGCCTCCGCGCTGGGTGCCGCCTCGCAGCGGGAGTGGGACCAGTGGTTCAAGACCTGGCCGCTGCCGTTCGCCACCCTCGCCGACGTCCGCAAGTGGTTCGGCGAGGACGATCCCTGGGTGGAGCGGCCCAACCCCGCCCGGGGCGAGTTCTACGCCGAGGTGATGGCCGAGTCCCCGGACGGCTGGCGCCCGGTCTTCGACCCCGAGCAGATGCTCCGCTCCCGCGAGACGTGGGTGTACGACGCGCACTGGGAGGAACTGGCGCAGGTGCGGTGCCCGGCGCTGGTGGTGCGCGGCCTGGACGGCGAGCTGGGCCGCGCGGAGGCCCAGGAGATGGTCCGGGTCCTGCCCCGCGGCCAGTACGCGGAGGTCGCCGACGCCGGCCACCTGGTCCACTACGACCAGCCGGAGGCCTGGCGGGCCGCGATCGAGCCGTTCCTGGACTCGCTGACCGGGCCCTGAGCTGCCCGCCCTGAGGCGGGCCCTGAGGCGGGCCCCCGGCCGGCACCTCCGGCCTGAGGCGAGGCCCCCGGCCTGAGGCGAGGCCCCCAGCCTGAGGCGAGGCCCCCAGCCTGAGGCGGGCCCCCGGCCGGCGCCGCCGGCTTGAGGCGAGGCCCCCGGCCGGCGCCGCCGACCCCGCCTCACCCCTTGCTGACCGCCGTCAGGATCTCCGGCAGGCGCCGGGCCGTGCGCGGTGCGGCCAGGCGCAGCCCCGCCATCGTCAGCGCGGCCCCGTACGCCGTGCCGGCCGGCAGCAGCAGCCAGGCGTAGGCGTCGCCGCCGGCGCTGACGTTCAGCCAGATCGTGAGCGCGATGACGGGGGCGCACAGCAGGGCGGCGGCCACCATGCCGCCGAAGATGGAGATCCAGGCGAGCCCGGTCTGCCCGGGGGCGACGTTCTTGTACCCCTCCTGCGGGATGGAGTACGGGAAACGGGCGGAGGTCCACGCCCCGGTCGCGAGCATCGCGCCGAGCAGCGCGAAGGACAGCCCGAGCGCCTCGGGCAGCCGCCGCCAGTCGCCGAGCATGGCCGTGGTCAGGACCGTCACGAGCGTGGCGTACGGCAGGGTGATCAGCAGCAGCGCGTAGGCGCGGGCGCGCAGTTCGGCGAATGCGTCGCGGGTCGAGGAGATCGTCAGGGCGACGATCCAGAACGCGGAGGTGTCCTGCCCGAACTGGTTGTACATCTGGATGCCGAGCATCCCGGCGGCGAAGCACGCGAAGTACACGGAGCCGGTGCCCTGCCAGGCGTTGAACACCGGCACGATCAGCCCGATGGCCAGCGAGGTCACCCAGGCCGCCTTGGTCTTCGGGTCGCGCCACACGTACCGGAGGCTGCGCTCCATGACGGTGCCCGTGCGGCCCGCGGGCAGCAGCCGGGCGAGACCGGTGGAGGTCCGCTCGCGGGCGGCCCGGTCGGCGGCCGGCAGGGTCGATCCGTCCGGCGAGGTCATCAGCCGGGTCAGATGCCGCGACCAGACGGCGAGCAGCGCGGCCAGCGCGCCGGCGGTCAGTGCCAGTTGTGCGCCGGCGCGCCCGTAGGCGCCCTCGCTGACGGCGTGCACGGCGCCGATCGCCGAGGCGGGCGGCACCCACTGCACCACGTCCGCCGCGGGGGAGAGTTCGCCGAGCCCCGAGGCGCCGATGCGCTGGGCGCCGAAGTTGACCAGCTGCGCCCCGACGGCGACGACGAGCCCGCTGAGCACCGCGAGGTCGCGTCCCTTGCGGCTGGTCAGCAGCCGGACGTTGGCGGCGGCGACGGCCCGGGCCAGCGCCACGCACACCAGCAGCGCCAGGGCGACGGCCGCCACGCCGATCACGAGGGCCGCCGCGCCCCGAGCCACGGCGACGACGGAACCGGCCAGCAGGCACAGCGTGAACAGCGGCCCGATGCCCACCAGGGACGAGGTGAGCAGCGCCCGCATCAGGGGCCGGGGCCGCAGCGGAAGCATCACCAGCCGGGTCGGGTCGAGGGTCTCGTCGCCGCTGGGGAAGAACAGCGGCATCACCGCCCAGCCCAGTCCCAGCACCGCCACCGCCAGCACCACCACCGCGTCGGCGTGCGCGTGCCCGCGCAGCGCGATCAGGCCGATCAGTTGCAGGGCGGCGAAGAGCAGGGCGAAGACGGCCGAGGTGATGTAGGCGGCCTTGCGCCCGGCGGACTGGCGCAGTCCGTTGCGCAGCAGGGACAGCTTCAGCCGGACGAAGACGGGGGTGATCGCGGGGCTGCTCACCGGGACCCGCCGCCCAGCCAGTCGAGGTCAGAGCCGGCGTCCCGGCTCTGCGCGCCGACGAGTTCGAGGAAGGCCCGCTGCAACGACGGCGCCTCGCCGCGTACGTCGGCGAGTGTGCCGGTGGCGCGGATCCGCCCGGCGGCCATCACCGCGACCCAGTCGCACAGCGACTCGACGAGCTCCATGACGTGGGAGGAGAACACCACGGTGGCGCCGGAGGCCGTGTACCGCTCCAGGACGCCGCGGATGGTCTGGGCGGAGACGGGGTCGACGCCCTCGAACGGCTCGTCCAGGAAGAGCACTTCGGGATTGTGGAGGAGAGCGGTGGCGAGTCCGATCTTCTTGCGCATGCCGGTCGAGTAGTCGACGACCAGCTTGTGCTGCGCCCCGGCCAGGTCGAGCACGTCCAGGAGCTGGGTGGCCCGCTTGTCGACCTCGGCACCGGGCAGCCCGCGCAACCGCCCGGTGTAGGCGAGCAGTTCGCGTCCGGACAGCCGCTCGAAGAGCCGCAGTCCTTCGGGCAGCACGCCGATGCGGGCCTTGACCTCGACCGGGTCGCGCCACACGTCGTGCCCGGCGATCTCGACGGTCCCCTGGTCGGGCCTGAGCAGCCCGGTGACCATCGACAAGGTGGTGGTCTTCCCGGCCCCGTTCGGGCCGACGAGCCCGATGAACTTGCCCGCGGGCAGCTCCAGATCGATCCCGGCGACAGCGACCTGCTGCCCGAACCGCTTCCAGAGCCCCTGCACCCGTACCGCGCTGGATCCCACCGCGCCTCCCTCCGTCACGGAGAACCCTACGGCGGGGCAACGCCCTTGTTTCAGGGGCGCGGGGAACTGCGCGATCAACCACGACGAAGCCGCAGCCGCCGAGGAACACGGATCAGGCAGGACGGAAGGCGCCCTCAGCGATCCCTGCCGCACGCATAGGCCAACGGTGAGATCAACTCCTCCGCGTCCGGCAGCCACCGGTTCGCCGGCGTCGGCCGGCAGGCCCACTGCACGGCGCCGCGCGACCCGAACCGCGTGGGCGGCGCGGCCACGTACGCGCCCTCGCCCAGCACGTGCAGGTCCAGCGACGACACCGACCACCCGAGCCCCCGCACCAGGTCGGGCACCTTGGCTGCGGCCCCCGGCAGCACGAAGAACTCCATGCGCCGGTCCGGCGTGAGCGTCACCGGCCCCAGCGTCAGCTCCATGCGCTCCATCCGCGCCAGCGCCAGGAACCCGGCCGTCTCGGGCACGGAGATCGCGTCGAACGTCCGGCCCGTCGGCAGCAGGATCGACGCGGCCGGCTGCTTCTGCCACATCCGTCGCGCCACGGTCGCGCTGCCCGTCGCCTGCGTCGCCCAGTCGGGGCGCGCCGGGTGCGACCCGGGTGCCGGGCACGAAGCGTCACCGCAGGAGCAGCGCTGGCTTCCGTCGGCTGCTTCCAGCCAGGTGCCCGGGAACACGTCCCAGTGGCGTTCCTCGGCGTAGCGGACAGCGGTCTCCAGCAGCGAGTCCCCGCGCTGCTTCGGGATCTGGGCGGCTTCGGTGCCGGCGAGCGTCTCTTCCACGATGAACACAACTCCGGTCGTCACCAGGGGTTACGCCCACCCGTGTGCGCGGGGAGGGGCATCGCGCCCGTGGCCGGGGCGCATGGGTGCATCTCCGGGGGCGCGCGTGCGGATCGGCGGCCCGGGGTGGGTAGCCAGGAGGGGGGCCGGCGCAGGCCGCAACCCCGGCAATCCTCACATGCCTCGCATTTTCGCCTGGTCGGCGGGGCATTGATCTTCACGGCCGGATCTCTTCGCCGGGGCGCGAGGGACCCCGGCCGCGGAAGACACGTCAACTCGGTGCGAGGGCAGAGCACCGCAGCCAAGGGGGTACGCCATGGCCGCAAGGCCGCTCGTCGCCCGGCAGCCGAACGAACGGCTCCAGGCGCTCATCCAGGAAGCCGGATGCTCCAACGCCGGCCTCGCCCGCCGGGTCAACATGTGCGGCGCAGAGCACGGACTCGACCTGCGCTACGACAAGACCTCGGTGGCGCGCTGGCTGCGCGGGCAGCAACCGCGGGGCCGGGCGCCGGCGATCATCGCCGAGGCGCTGGGCCGCAAGCTCGGCCGTACGGTCACGATCGACGAGATCGGCATGGCCAACGGCAAGAACCTCGCCTCGGGCGTGGGCCTGCAGTTCTCGCCGACGGTGCCGGGGGCCGTGGAGCAGGTCTGCGAACTGTGGCGCAGCGACGTGGGGCGGCGGGACTTCCTGGCCGGCTCCTCCGTCGCCGCCTCCGCGCTGGTCGAGCCCAGCCGGGACTGGCTGATCTCGGCGCCGGACGCGCAGGTGTCGCGCGCGGCGGGGCCGCGGGTGGGGCAGTCCGACGTGCAGGCGGTGCGGGCGATGACGCAGGCGCTGGTGGATCTGGACCACCAGTACGGCAGCGGGCACGTGCGGCCGGTCGTCGTGCACTACCTCAACAGCGTGGTCTCCGGGCTGCTCGCCGGGTCGTACCGGGAGGCCGTGGGCCGCGAACTGTTCGCCGCGGTGGCCCGGCTGACCGAGCTCGCCGGGTACATGGCCGTCGACACCGGCCAACCGGGCCTCGCCCAGCGCTACTACATCCAGGCGCTGCGGCTCGCGCAGGCCGCCGGGGACCGCGGCTACGGCGGGTACGTCCTGGCCGCCTCCATGAGCCATCTCGCCGCGCAGCTCGGGAACCCGCGCGAGATCGCGCAGTTGGCCCGGGCGGCGCAGGAGGGGGCGCGGGGGCGCGTGACCCCGCGGGCGGAGGCGATGTTCCACGCCGCGGAGGCGCGCGGGCACGCCCTGCTGGGCGACGCACGCGCCGCCCACTCCTGCGCGGGGCGCGCGGTGAGCGCCCTGGAGGCGGCCGACCCGGCGACCGGCGACGACCCGGTGTGGATCGCGCACTTCGACGAGGCCTACCTCGCCGACGAACTGGCGCACTGCCACCGGGACCTGGGGGAGGCCGAAGCGGCGGCCCGCTGCGCGCAGGAGTCGCTGGCCGGGCACCCCGAGACGCGGGCCCGCCGCCGGGCCATCGGCTATGTGCTGCTCGCCACGGCCCAGGTGCAGCAGCGCGAGATCGAGGAGGCGTGCAGCACGGGCATGAAGGCCGTCGAACTGCTGGAGGACCTGCGGTCCAACCGGGGCGCCGAGTACCTGGAGGACTTCCAGCAGCGACTGGAGCCGTACCGGGACGAGGCGGTGGTACGGGAGTTCGGGGCACGCCTCGATCTGCAGGCGGCCGCGTGAACACCTGCTCCACCGGCGCGTGAACGTACGGGGGACGGCCGTTTGACGCGAGGGAGGTGATGTGCAGGGCGGACCGTGAGCCGCGCCGTCACCGCCCGTGCAGGGCGGGAGGCCACGTCCCGTGCTGCGTGGCACCGGGCTCCGGGGACCCGGTAGCGTGACCCGACGATTCACAAGGTCCCCCATTAGTAGGAGTCCCGGTGACGCAGAGTGGACAGGGCGAGGAGCCCTCGGCGCGCCCCGCGCGCGAAGGCATCGTGCTGCCCTCGGACGGCGGCGAACCGCTGCTGCCGGGCATGACGGGCGGACCGGCCGGAGCGCCGTCCGGCCACCGTGACGCCTCGTCGGGCGCCCCCGCGGGCGGCCAGACCTGGGGGGATCCCTGGGGCCCGGGCGAGCAGGCGCCGCCCCCGCCGCCGGACCAGGGCTGGCAGTCCCCGCAGACGCAGCAGTGGACGAGCCCGGAGCCGCAGCAGGGGTGGAACGGCGGGCAGCAGCCCGGCGCCCAGGCACCGGGAGCGCTCCCGCCGGAGAACGCGCCGCACCCCTACGGCGCCCAGCAGCCCGCCGGGCCGTACGGCGGCGACCCGTACGGCACGCACGGCGGAGCGTCGCTGCCCGGGCAGGACACCGGCCGCGCCGAGGGGTACGGCCCGCTGCCGCCCGCCGCCGACGCCTACGGCGGCCCCGCGGGGCCGGCCCCCCAGGCGTACGGGACCACCGGCGGCTACGGGAGCGGCGGGGCGCCGCAGCCGCCCGCCGGGCACCGCGCGCCGGCGCCCGACGAGGGCGCGACGCAGTTCCTGCCGCCCGTCCCGGCCGACGGGTCCGCCGCGGCGACCCAGTACCTGCCGCCCGTGCCGCCGGCCGCCGGCGAGGCGGCGACCCAGTACATACCGCCGGTGACGCCGGGGGCGCTGCCGCCCGAGCGGTCCGCCGCGCAGGACCCCGAGGCCACCCGGTACCTGGGCACCGGACCGCTGGCCGCAGGGACGCCGCAGGCTTCCGGCCCGGACGCCGAGGCGACGCGGTACATCCCGCCCGTGCCCGGCGGCGGTGACCAGCAGCCGCCCGCCGACTTCGGGCACCTCTTCCGCAGCGACGGGGGCCAGGAGCCGTCCGGCGCCACCCAGCAGATGCCCCGGATCGAGGCGTCCTCGCCGCCGCCGCACGGCGGCGGGCCGTCCTCCCGTAAGGCGGCGGCCCCGGGCCGTTCGCGCGGCGGCCGCGGCGGCTCCCGCGTACCCGTGATCGCCGCCGTCGGCATCGGCATCGCCGTCCTCGGCATCGGCGCGGGCGCGCTGCTCGCCGGCGGCGGGGGCGGGGACGACGAGGGCGGAGACGGCAAGACCGTGGCCGCCTCCGCGTCCGCGCCCGCCGAGGAGGAGTCCGCCTCGCCGTCCGCCGACCCGGTCCGGGCGCAGGCGGTGGAGCTGGACAAGCTGCTCGCCGACAGCGGCGACAGCCGCAGCACCGTGATCAACGCGGTCGCGGACGTCAAGCGCTGCGACAACCTCGCGCAGGCCGCCAAGGACCTGCGCGAGGCCGCCAAGCAGCGCAACCAGCTCGTCACCCGGCTCGGCGGCGTCGAGGTCGGCCGGCTGCCGGACCACGCCGCGCTGACCACCGCCCTGACCAAGGCCTGGCAGGCCTCCGCCTCGGCCGACGACCACTACGCGGCCTGGGCCGACCAGACCGCCGGCAGGAAGGGCTGCAAGAAGGGCCAGGCCAGGGCCACAGGCCAGACCGCGGCCGGCAACCGGGCCAGCGGCGTCGCGAGCGCCCAGAAGGCCGAGGCGTCCCGGCTGTGGAACGCCATCGCCCGGAAGTACGGCCTGACCGAGCGCGGGCCGACCCAGCTGTGAGCGGCGCCGCTCAGTAGGCCACGTCGGCGTCCTGGAGCGTCCGCGTGGTGTCGGTGAAGCCCTTGCGCGCCGCCACCAGCCGCCCCTCGCGCACGACCTGGAGGGTCACGTTCGCGTTGACCAGGCGGGGGAAGCCGACGCCGGCGAGCTTGTCCTGGAACTGCCAGCGCAGCGTCGGCGTCAGCCCGCCCGTGCCGATCCTCAGCCCGTCGTCGAGGGCCTCGGTGAGGGTGTCGGCGCTGACCCGGCCGCCGCCCAGCGACTCGACGGCCTTGCGCAGGACGGTGTAGGCGATGTACGTCGTCTGCACCCCGGCATCGGCGGGGTCGACGCGGTTGTCGCCGAAGGCCTCCTCCCGGATCACCTGCTTCATCCCGTCCCAGCGCGCATCGGTCACCACCGGGTACCAGCCCGTGAGGTACGACCCCTCGTACGGGCCCGAGGCGCCGCCGGTCGCGTCGATCACGGTCTGGTCGACGCTGCCGAGCACCGTGGCCGTGCGGACGTCCGGGTAGTCCTCGCGGGCGCGGCGGAAGGAGTCCATGAAGGTGCTGTTGCGGTCGCCGAGCGCCGGGACCACGCACCCCTGCTCCTCCGGGTCGGCGGTCGTGGCGCGCAGCGCCCGCGCGGCCTGCTCGTCGTACTCGGTGGCGTCCTCCGCCGCCCGCTGGTCCCGGGAGCCCTCGTGGCCGCCCGTCTTCAGGCCCGAGTCGAGCAGCGGCGGCAGCTGGTCGCCCGTGAGGGTGTCGGGCCGCACCAGGGCGACCGGACCGCAGCGGGCGAGCTCCCGGCCCAGACCGGCCAGCAGCGCGGGCTGGCCTCCGTTGACGGGGTAGGACAGGGGGCTGGTGAACTCGGCGGTGGTGATGCCGTAGCCGCCGATGTAGGGGATGCCGGCGCCCTCCAGTGACGGGAAGAAGGAGTCGGCGTGCTGGCTGTACGATCCGACCACCGCGACGGCGTTCTCCTTGACGGCGCGGCGCGCGCACTTCGCGGCGGCCACGCTGTCGTTGTGGTCGTTGCAGGTCAGGACGTTGAGCTTGCGGCCGTTGAGCCCGCCCCGGTTGTTGATCCAGCGGGCGTACGCCTCGGCGAAGGCGGGCATCCCGGGCTTGTTGGTGGCCCGGGTGTCCTGCGGCGCCCAGGTCATGACGGTGACGGTGTCGTCCCCGGCTCCCCCCGTGGTGCCGGGGACGACACCGCAGCCGGCGAGGAGCACCGCGCACACGGCCGCCGCGCCCGCCGCCACGACGCCGTCTCTGGCGTGGCGGGCGAGGAGGCCGGGGAGGAATGGACTGCGGGTGCGTCGCATGCCGGTCATGGGTCGGCACGATTCCGTCACACGACCAACCCGTGAGTGACCCGTGCTCAACGGACGGTGACGGACAGGTGAACAGCGGGGGTTGGTGTGATCGATGTGGAGGGGAACGTACGATCGATGACCGTGCAAGCTTCGGAGAACTCTTCCCGTCGTGGCCGTCGCTCCTCCACCATGGGCGGCATGCCTGTCAACGACATGCCGTGGTGGCGCTGGCGCAGCAATGTGCGCTCGGCGCTGCACATGCTCTCCGATCCCGCCTTCCAGCGGGACGTCTGGCTGGCCGGCGTGGAGGGCTACGGCGACGTGACCGACGCGGTGTACCGGCTGGTGGAGGACACCTGGCTGGACCACTGGTCGGCGGAGAAGTACGTCGGCACGATCTTCCGCGACGCGCAGGAGGCGGCGCTGGTCGACACGGCCGTGCTGCGGGTGCTGCGGATCATGCACCAGGTGGGGCCGGACGCCCCGGTCGCCGCGTACCTGGAGCACGAGGCGTGGCCGGAGGCGGTCGGGGCGGCCCGGGAAGCCCATGTGCGGCTGGCGGCGAGTGACGGCGAGGAGCCCGACTTCCCGCCCCGCAGCCTGGAGGTCCTGCACCTCATGACGAGGTCCGCCTAGCCTGCGCGGAGCGGGCGGGACGGCCGGGCGGCACCGCGGCGGCCCGTCGGTCGTCGCCGCTGGTCCGAGGATCGGGACGATTGCCGGTGCCGCCATCCCTTGTGGGAACCTGTTCGGCATGAGCGAGCAGTCCTCCAGCGCCCCGGTCCCGCCCGACCAGTACGTCCTCACCCTCTCCTGTCCGGACAGGAAGGGCATCGTGCACGCCGTGTCGAGCTACCTGTTCATGACCGGGTGCAACATCGAGGACAGCCAGCAGTTCGGCGACCACGACACGGGACTGTTCTTCATGCGGGTCCACTTCTCGGCGGACGCGCCCGTCACCGTGGACAAGCTGCGCGCCAGCTTCGCCGCGATCGGCGACTCCTTCCAGATGGACTGGCAGATCCACCGGGCCGAGGACCGGATGCGGGTCGTGCTGATGGTCAGCAGGTTCGGGCACTGCCTGAACGACCTGCTGTTCCGGGCCCGGATCGGGGCACTGCCCGTCGACATCGCGGGCGTGGTGTCCAACCACACCGACTTCGCCGAACTGGTGGCCTCGTACAACATCCCCTTCCACCACATCCCGGTGACGAGGGACAACAAGCCCGAGGCCGAGGCGCGGCTGCTGGAGATCGTGCGCGCGGAGGGCGTGGAGCTGGTCGTGCTCGCCCGCTACATGCAGGTCCTCTCGGACGACCTGTGCAAGCAGCTGAGCGGGCGGATCATCAACATCCACCACTCGTTCCTGCCGAGCTTCAAGGGCGCGAAGCCGTACCACCAGGCGCACGCCCGGGGCGTGAAGCTGATCGGGGCGACGGCCCACTATGTGACGGCCGACCTCGACGAGGGCCCGATCATCGAGCAGGAGGTCGAGCGGGTCGGGCACGACGTCACGCCGGACCAGCTGGTGGCGATCGGGCGGGACGTGGAGTGCCAGGCGCTGGCGCGGGCGGTGAAGTGGCACGCCGAGCGGAGGATCCTGCTCAACGGGCGACGGACCGTGGTGTTCGCCTGAGGGACCCGCGGGCTACGGCGAGGGGCGGGTGCCCGCCGCCGGGCGCTACATCCTGCTCAGTGACGCCGCCGCGAAGAGCACGTCCCTGATTGCCTGCCTGTCTCCCACCTGACCGGCCGCCGCCTCCTGCGGGGGCACGTGACCGGCGGCCAGGCGGCAGAACTCGACGCCGTCCAGCGCCACATGGGCCACCTCGTGCTCGGCGGAGCCCTTGGCCGCGGGGGAGTCGAGGGGAATCAGCCACTCGCCCCCGCCCGACCCCTCGATCTCCAGACGGAGACTGCGGCCCGGCTCGCCCGCCGCGACCAGGTGCCGGTGCGGAGCCGGAGCGGCGAGACCGGTGCGGCGGCGGTGGGCCAGGGCCGTCGGCAGCATGCGCGCGGCGAGGTCGATCATGCGGTGCAGATGGCGCGGCGAGGGCGGGTCGTAGGGGTAGTCCACCGCGTCCGCGATGTCCTCGGCGTGCACCCAGCACTCGAAGGCCCGGTCGAGCATCGCGTCGTGCAGGGGAAGCTCGAACTCCCCGAAGGAGATGGGCATCCTGCCCGCCCCGCCGCCCGTGAAGGACACCGTGCGGACCAGGCTGTGGCTCTGCTCGCGCCAGGGGCCCCGCACGGCGCGCGTGGGCGGGAAGTGGGAGGCGCGCCAGTACGCCTCCGTGCGGGCCGACGGGGTCGGCCGCTGCGCGGGGACCTCGCCCAGCGGGTCGTCCAGACCGAGCGCGACCGCCACCATGCCGTCCACACTGAGCAGGTGCGCGATCACGCCGGCGACGGTGGTGCGGCGGCTCGTCGACTCGTCGGAGCGGAACCAGCGCAGCCGTACCGGGGCGTGCCACTCGGCGTCGCCGAAGTCCTGGAGCAGGGCGTCCAGGCGCGCGGTCTCGGCGTCGTAGGCGGCGGCCCAGTCGGGCACGGGGATGCGGGGCGGGCGGCGCTCCAGGCAGGTCTGGAGGACCCGGGTGCGCAGGCCCGGGTCGAGGTCGAGGCTGTCGGGGCGCTGGAGCAGCCCGACCGCCTCGCGCAGCCGCCGCGCCTCGTCCGCGCACCCGCCGCAGGCACCGAGGTGCTCCTCGACGGCCGTCGCCTCCTCGGCCGAGCACGCGGCCAGCGCCCACGCGCCCAGCAGGGACTTCAGCACGGCGTGCTCCAACACGGGGCGGGACGGCCGTGCGAGGGCCTCGCCGGGGTCCGTCGGTGCGGGCAGGGGCACGTCGCCGTCCTCGACGGACGCCCGGGGGAGCGGTATGCGGGGCTGCCCGGCCGGGTCCCGTCCGGCATCGGGGACCGCGTCCCGGTCGCCGTGCCCGTGGCCGTCCCCCTCGTCATGGCCGTCGTACGCCTCGGAGCGGTCCGGGCCGTTCACACCGCACCCCCGTATCCGGGCGGTGCGCCCGGGGCGTGTGTGTCGTGGGCCGTGGACAGCAGTTGGAGGCCCAGGCGCAGGCGGCGGCGGGCCTCGTCCTCGGTGATGCCGAGGTCGGCCGCGGTCTGGCGGTAGTCCCGGCGCTGGAAGTAGGCCCGCTCCAGGGCCGAGCGCAGCGGGACCGGCATGGACTGGACGATGTAGTCGGCCCGGGCAGCGACCGAGGCGCTGCGCACCCTGAGCTCCAGTTCCTCGGCGCTGCCCGCGCCCTCGCGGGCCAGGGCGGCGGTCTCGGTGGCGCGCAGCCGTTGCAGCGCGAGCCGGTGGGTCAGGGTCGCCACCCAGGTGCGCAGCGGGCCCTTGCGGGGGTCGTAGGAGTCGGGGTGTTCCCAGACGTGGACGAAGACCTCGCGGGTGATGCCGTCGGCGGCGCGTTCGTCGCCGAGGACGCGGTGGGCGAGGCCGTGCACGAGGGAGGCGAAGCGGTCGTACATCTCACCCAGGGCGGCGGCCTCCCCGCGGGCCAGCCGCTGCTGCATCTTGCGGTCCCAGCGAGGCGGTACGTCCTTTTTGGCCATGTGGCTCCGTCACCCCCTGCTCGTCCTTCGCGCCCGTTCCCCGTCCAGCCTGTGCCCGACGTCTCCTCGAATGTAGTCGGCACGTACGGTGGCGCACGCCCCTTTGTGCCAATGTGCGCCCCCTGGCGAGCCGCAGGTGGTAGAGGACCACCGGCGCGTGCACCGTGTGGAGTCGGGCTCGCGCCTCCCCACCCGCCTCCGATCGCACCGGTCCGAAAGGGATCGAACAGGATCGAAGTCGACTGGATCCGGCCTCTTCCCCGGGGGATCAGTTTTACGGCCCGCGTTTCAGGGAACGGCCGCTGGGCAGCCGCGCAGCAAGGAAGCGTAGGGACTGCTTCCGTTCGGGCGAGCGAGGGGCGTGGTGGTGACCTTCAAAGTGACCGACGGTGAGCAGGGCGCATGGTCCGTGCTCCTGGTGTCGGGCGAACTGGACCTGGTGACGTCACCGGTGCTGCGTCAGCGCGTGCACGACGTGGTGGCCGAAGGGCGCCACTGTCTGGTCCTCGACCTGTCCGAGGTGTTCTTCTGCGACTCCAGCGGCGTCGGCGTGCTGATCGCCGTCCGCCGGCTGATCCGCTCCTGCCAGGGCCGGTTGCGCCTCGTGCTGCCCGCCCGCGGTGCGGCGGACGGCTCCCACGTCAACCGCGTGCTCGGGGCGCTGGGCGTGCGCAGGCTCTTCGACGTCTACGCCGACCTGGACGCGGCCCTCGGCGACGAGGGCGAACCCCTCTCCGCCTGAGCGGCGGTGACGCACAGCGGACCCGGTGTCGCGGTCCGGCCACACCTCCGTCCCGGATCGCCCCCGGTCCGGGTACAAGTCGCGCTTTCCCGCGCCCGGACAGTCCCCTCCGTCGTACGCTCCGACCCGGACGTACCCCACCCGACGTAAGGCGGCCCGAAACAGACATGGTCAGCAGCGAGTACGAGCGCAGGATCGCCGACCGGTTCGCCGGCTTCGACCAGGACGGCAACGGCTACATCGACCGCGAGGACTTCTACGGGGCGGCCAAGGCGCTCCTCGGCGAGTTCGCCGTGGCGGCCCGCTCCGACAGAGGGCAGGCGCTGTACGGCGGCGCCGAGGCCTTCTGGCAGGGCATGGCCGGGATCGCGGACCGCGACGGCGACCAGCGCATCACGCGCGAGGAGTTCGTCAACGGCGCGGTCAAGCGACTGCGCGACAACCCGGACCGGTTCGCCGAGATCGCCCGGCCGTTCCTGCACGCGGCCCTGGACGTCGCCGGCGCGGACGGTGACGGCACGGCGACGGTCGAGGAAGCCGCCCGCGTGCTGAAGTGCCTCGGCGTTCCCGAGGAGCTCGCCGGCCGGGCGGCCGGAGCGCTCGACGCGGACGGCGACGGCAAGGTCGGGGAGGCAGAGGTCGTGCCCGCCTTCGCCCGCTACTTCACCGTGCCCGAGTAGGCGCGGCGCCTTCCGCGGGGCACGCCCCGCGGAAGGGCGTCCCCCAACTCGCGGTGCCGGCGCCCGGCGGAGCGCGACCGCCGGATCGTTCCGCCAGAACTGACGGTGTGAGAAGCCCTGTTCGACGCCCGCCGGGCAACACGCCCGGCCGCGCGAGCAGTTCGGCCGTCCCGCCGACGCCCTCCCGGCGGTGGCGCGCCGGTGCGCGGCGCCGCCCGGCCGCGTCCCGCGAAGGCGTGTGTGACGCCCCCGCGGTGGCCGCCGCCCACCCGCCGGGCCGGCCCCGCCCTCCCGCTCCCCGCTCCGGGGCACCCGTCGTGCCGGGATCTCGCCGCCGCCTCCGCCCGCCCCGCGGCACGGTCCTCACCTGGCAGTCCGGGCCGCGGCGCCCTCCCGGGGCGCATACGGGTTCGAACGCCTCGCAGCCGCACCGTGACACACGGTGACGATGCCGTCCGGGCGTTGTCTCCGGCCCCAGGGGCCCGACCCTTCGCCTGACTGCGCTGTCGCCCCGATGGTCCCGGACCGTGTCGCGGATCGTGGCAGTGCGTGATCACGGAGCGTTGATACCGCTCTGTGTCCTCCCGCTTGTCCCGTCACCGCCCGGAGTCGGCGGCCCCTCCGGTACCTTGGGTGAGATGCGAGTGGCTCTGAGCGCGGTGGGACCCGGTGGCGCCGCATGTTCGACTGCCCCTGAGGAGCGTCGCACAGTATGCCGCAGGGGTACTCCTTCGCGCTGGAATATGCCCGAAGCGCTTGTTGGGGTGACTGTACGTCAACCATGCTGTCCCACAAGGGATGCACATTCCGTGATCCCTGTCCCGGCCGTTGTTCTGGCCATGCAGGAAATGGCTACGATCGTGGCCCTCGTGAGGCGCGAGCCTAAGTGTCCGCCGGTTCGGATGGTGTGAGCGGTGCAGGTGCTTCAAGTGCAGCTGGAGATCCGGCCCGACCCCGCAGAGGTGGGGCGGGCGCGACGGTGGGCCCGCTCGCGCCTGGCCGGGTCGGGCATACAGGCCGATGAGCCGCTCGCCGAGACGCTGATCCTGCTCGTCTCCGAGCTCGTCACCAACGCCGTGCTGCACACCGGCCGCCCCGCCCTGCTGCTGCTCTCCCTGCCGCCCGTGGTGACGGACGAGGCCACCGTCCGGCTCGAGGTCGCCGACCGCAGTGGCCGGGCCCCCGTGCCCCGCTGCGCGAGCGACGAGGCGACGGGCGGCCGGGGCCTGGCCCTCGTCGACGGGCTCGCGGACCGCTGGGGCTGGAGCGTCGAGGCCGGCGGCAAGCGCATCTGGTGCGAGGTGGACCGCTGCGCCGCGGCCCGCGACGTCACGACCTCGTGCCCGGGCGGCGCGATGGTGTACGGCGGCGCCGGCGAGGCCGCCTTCGACGGGCTGGCGGCGTACGAGGCCGTGTAGGACGCCGGTTCCGCCCCGGGGCACATGCCGCACGGCCGTGCGGCGGAGCGGGGGCACGGGTGCATGCCGAGCCGGCCGTTTCCCCTGGACACCCGAGGGTGCGCCGGGCCGTGCTTCCGTGCGCGCCCGCAGTGAAAGCCCCACAAGGGACATATCGCCGATCGGCAGTTGACTGCTCGTGACCGGCTGATCACGCTGGTGGGCATCGATTCGCCGTGAGGGGACGGCGAGGGCCCCGGTGGTGGCGGTCCTCGGCGAGTGCGGGTCGTGAATTCGGCGTCGGTTTCCGTCAGGTCCTGGAAGCCGGGGGTGGGAGCGCCGGAGTCGGGGGTGGCGCGCGCTGCCGTGCTCGGGGCGAGCAGCGCGGCGCCGCCACCTCCACAGGGGGAGTGGCGCCGTCCGAAAGTTGTCCACAGGCTGTGGACGGCGGGCGGGGCCCGGGCGGGACGGCCGCGGGGGACCGGGTGCGACGGTTGCGAGGCCCGGAGTGGACGCCGCCGGTGTCCAGGTCGCGGGGGCGGCGGGGCTCAGGTCGCGGGGGCGGCGGTGCTCAGGCCGCGGGGGCGGCGGGCGCCGGGTTCTGGGCGCGGAAGGTGCGGCGGTAGGCGGTCGGGGTGACGCCGAGTGCCGCCTGGAGGTGCTGGCGCATCGACTGGGCCGTGCCGAAGCCGGCCTCCCGGGCCACCTGGTCGACGGAGCGGTCGGTGGACTCCAGGAGGTGGCGGGCCCGCTCCACCCGCTGCTGGGTGAGCCACTGGCCGGGGCTGACGCCCGTCTCCTCGCGGAAGCGGCGCGTGAAGGTGCGCACCGACATGGACTCCTGCGCGGCCATGTCGCGCAGCTGGATCGGCTCGTGGAGACGACCCAGGGCCCAGGCGCGCGCGGTGGTGGTGGACGCCTGCTGCGGATCGGGCACCGGCCGCTCGATGTACTGCGCCTGCCCGCCGTCGCGGTGCGGCGGCACGACCGTGCGGCGGGCCACCTCGTTGGCGACGGCCGCGCCGTGGTCGCGGCGCACCATGTGCAGGCACAGGTCGATGCCGGCCGCGACGCCCGCCGAGGTCAGCACGTCGCCGTCGTCGATGAACAGCACGTCCGGATCCACCTCCACCTGCGGGAACAGCCGCTGCAGGTGGTCGGCGTCGGCCCAGTGGGTGGTGGCGCGGCGCCCGTCGAGGTAGCCGGCGGCGGCCAGGACGTGGGCGCCGTTGCAGATCGAGGCCAGCCGGGTGCCCGGCCGGATCCGGGCCAGCGCGGCGGCGAGCTCCTCGGTCAGCACGCCCTGGTCATAGACCGGGCCCAGCTCGTACGACGCCGGGACGATCACCGTGTCGGCCGTGGCCAGGGCCTCCGGGCCGTGCGGGACGTGGACGGCGAAGTCGGCGTCGGTCTCGACCGGGCCGGGCGGCCGGACCGAGCAGGTCACGACCTCGTACAGGTGCCGCCCGCGGTCGTCCCGGGGGCGGCCGAAGATGCGGTGGGGGATGCCCAGTTCGAAGGGGAGCAGCCCGTCGAGCGCGAGGACGACGACGCGGTGGGGGTGGAAGCCGGGCTCCGGCCGGGCTCCGGGTGCTGCACTGGACGGGGTCATGGCCCGATCCTAGCGAATGCTGTCCCTCGGGCCACTCGCTGCGGGGCGACGGGGGCCCGAAGCTCTATGACGTGAGCCAGACAACCGAAGCAGCGGCCGTCGAGCAGCCGCCGAAGTCCCGCCGTCACCGTGTGCACCGCGCCTGGTTCGTCGCCGCCGTCACCTTCGTGACGATCATCGGCGCCGCCGCCTTCCGCTCCGTGCCGGGTCTGCTGATCGACCCGCTGCACGAGGAGTTCGACTGGTCGCGCGGCACGATCGGCGCCGCCGTCTCCGTCAATCTCGCGCTCTACGGCCTGACGGCCCCGTTCGCGGCGGCCCTGATGGACCGGTTCGGCATCCGCCGGGTCGTCGCGGTCGCCCTCACGCTGATCGCGCTGGGCTCCGGCCTGACCGTGTGGATGACGGCGGCCTGGCAGCTGATGCTGTGCTGGGGACTGCTGGTCGGCCTCGGGTCGGGCTCCATGGCGCTGGCCTTCGCGGCGACCGTCACCAACCGGTGGTTCACCACCCGCCGCGGTCTCGTCAGCGGCATCCTCACCGCCGCGTCCGCCTCCGGGCAGCTGATCTTCCTGCCGTTGCTGTCGTGGATCATCGACCGCCACGACTGGCGGCCGGCGGCCGTGACGGTGGCCCTCGCCGCGCTGGCGGTCGTGCCGTTCGTGTGGCTGCTGCTGCACGACCACCCGGCCGACGTGGACCACAAGCCGTACGGGGCCGTGGAGTTCGTCGCCAAGCCGGCGCCCGTCACCGGGGCCGCCCGGCGGGCCGTGACCGTGCTGTTCTCGGCCGCGCGCACCGGCCCGTTCTGGCTGCTCGCCGGCACCTTCGCGATCTGCGGTGCCTCCACCAACGGGCTGATCCAGACCCACTTCATCCCCGCCGCCCACGACCACCACATGCCGGTCACGGCCGCCGCCTCGCTGCTCGCGGTCATCGGCGTCTTCGACGTCGTCGGCACCATCGCCTCCGGCTGGTTCACGGACCGCTTCCCGCCGCGCCGCCTGCTGGCCGTCTACTACGCCCTGCGCGGCGTGTCCCTGATGTTCCTGCCGATCCTGCTGGGCCCGAGCGTCCACCCGCCGATGGTCTTCTTCATCGTCTTCTACGGCCTCGACTGGGTCGCCACCGTCCCGCCCACCCTGGCGCTGTGCCGCGAGCATTACGGCGAGGACAGCGCCATCGTCTTCGGCTGGGTCCTCGCCTCCCACCAGGTCGGCGCGGCCCTGGTCGCCTTCCTGGGCGGGGTCGCGCGCGACGCGTTCGGCTCCTACGACGTCGTCTGGTACGCCTCGGGGGCGCTGTGCGCGGCGGCGGCGCTGATGGCGCTGGTGATCCGCCGCAGCACGCCGGCGGCCGTACCGGCGGCGGTCTGAGCTCGGGGGGTTCCGGGCGGTCGGGGCGGACGACGGCCGCTCCTCCGAGCGTGTCGTGACGAGCGGCGGGTCAGTGCGGGAGGCGGGCGGCCCGGCCCGCCTCGTTCCTCGCGACGGCCTTCGCGATGCGCACCGCGTCGATCGCCATCTCGCGGAGGTTGCCGCTGATCGGGTTGGTGAAGCCGGTGAAGTAGAGGCCGGGGGCGGTCCTCGGGGCGCGGGGGCCGTGCGCCACCGGCCTGCCGCGGGCGTCCAGCACGTCGAGGTGCCCGACCAGGTCCTCCAGGGCGCGGACGTACCCCGTGGCGGCGATCACCGCGTCCGGGGAGATCCGCGAGCCGTCGGCCAGCAACACCCCGCCGTCCTCCTCGAAGCCGTCGACGGCGGCGACGATCTCGACCCTGCCCTTGCGCACCGCGTCGATCAGCCCGACGTCCTGCACCGGGATCGCCCCCTGCTTCACGCGGCTGTACAGGCCCGTGTCGGGGCGCGGCAGGCCGTGGGCCGACAGGTCGGGCACGGCCACCCTGGCCTGCACCCGGCTGATCCGGTCGACGAGGCCGACCGGCAGGCGGCGGACCAGGACGCCGCTGTACTGGGCGGCCCACCCGGCGGTCGACCGGCGCACGATGTGCGGCACGGTGCGCACGGCCAGCCGGACCCGGGCGGCACCGTTCTCCACCAGGTCCACCGCGATCTCCGCCCCGGTGTTGCCGACGCCGACCACGAGGACGTCCCGGCCGGCGTAGGGCTTGCCGTTGCGGTACTCCCCGGCGTGCAGGAACTCCCCGGGCCAGGACGCCCGGCCGGGCCAGGACGGCACGCGCGGGGTGTGGTTGAAGCCGGTCGCGACGACCACCGCGGCGCCGGTCAGCTCGCGGCCGCCGGTGGCGTGCAGCAGCCAGCCCGTGCCGTCGGGGGCGCGTTCGATGCGGGAGACCTCGACGCCGGTGACGATCTCCAGGCGGTGGTGCTCGGCGTACTTCTCCAGGTAGCGCACCACGTCGTCGCGGGACACCCAGCGCCCGAACCGGCGGGGCATCGGCAGGCCGGGCAGGGCGGACAGCCGGCGGGTGGTGTGCAGGTGCAGCCGGTCGTAGTGGCGGCGCCAGGACGCTCCGACCCGGTCGGACTTCTCCAGGACGACGGCCCGCACGCCCCGGGCGCGCAGCGCGTACGCGGCGGCGAGCCCGCCGGGGCCGCCTCCGACGACGTAGACGGGGCGGTCGGACGGCGCGGGCTGCGCCGGGGAGTGGGTGGGGGGTGCGGAGTCGGCCATGAGCGCGAGCGTAATCACGGACCCGCTTGATGGGTCTCGGTCAAGACCGGAATTGGTTTCGGATTGATCACGCCTGTAGGGGGAGCGGGTGGGGCCGATGGCGCAACCGGCCCGGTTGTGGCGGCCCGGTGACCGATTCCGGGGACGTGCGCGGTTCGGTCGCACCCGGGGGAGACGCCTGCCGTGCGGCCCTTCCCACCTCGCGGGGCGGGTGCCCGCGGGTCCCACGCGCTTGAATGGCCCCATGGCCCCCACACGTGACCACGCACTCCCCGAACTGACCGGCCACGGACTGCACTTGCGCCCCTGGGACCCCGGTTCCGGCTCCGACGTGGACCTCTGGCTGCGCGGGCTGCGGGACCCGGAGTTCCGGCGGTGGAACACCCCGCTGCGGCCCGTCACGGACCGCAGGAGCGCCCGGGAGTCCCTGCTGGCGCGCGAGCAGAGCGCGGCGGAGGGCACCTCGCTGTCGTTCCGGATCGCGGACGCGCACAGCGGTGCCGTGCTCGGCCACATCGGCGTCAACGAGATCAAGTACCACCTGCGGTTCGCCCGCGTCGGCTACTGGGTCCTGCCCGAGGCCCGCGGCCGGGGCGTCGCGACCCGGGCCCTGCTGCTCGCGGCACGCTGGTCGTTCACGGAACTGCGGTTGCACCGGCTCGAGTTGGACCACGCCGTCGGCCACGAGGCGTCCTGCCGGATCGCCGAGCGCTGCGGATTCGCCTACGAGGGAACCCTGCGCGGAGCGATCTTCGAGGAGGACCGGCACGACGCGTTCCGGGACGCCCATCTGCACGCCCGGCTCGCCACGGACCCCGACCCCGGGGCAGCGGGGACCACGCGGACGGACGGCGAGGTGTGACGCGGGTCACCGGCGCCGGGCGATGAGGACCGCGCGGGCCGCCGGTCGTATCCGGTGACCGCACACGAAGGGACACCCGAGATGACCGCACCCGTGAAGGGCCCGGCGAGCTACTTCCCCGCCATCGAGAAGAAGTACGGCCGGCCGGTGGCCGAATGGCAGCAGCTCATCCGCTCCTCTCCGCTCACCCGGCACATGGACCTGGTCGGCTGGCTGAAGACCGAACACGGCCTGGGGCACGGCCACGCCAACGCACTGGTGGCCCACACCCTCGCCGAGGACGCGAAGAAGCAGGGCTGAGCCCGCGGAAATGCGAGGGCGCCGGGACGCGGCCCGGCGGCACCATGAGGCATGGACACCCACACGGACACCGCCGCCGGAGCCGGCACCTGGTACACCACCCGGGACCTGGAGGACTTCCTCGCCCGCGCCGGGGAGTTCCTGCGCGCGGACCCCGCGCTGCACACCGTCCCGCTGACGGTCACGGAGACGCTGCGCACGCGGGGACCCGACGTGTACGGGGAGGGCGCCCCGGAGTTCGGGCTGCTGGAGCGCGACGGGCAGGTCCGGGCGGCCTTCTTCCGGACCCCGCCGCACTGGCTGAACGTCACCGGCCTCACCCCCGGGGAGGCCGAGGCCCTCGCCGCCCTCCTGGCCCGCCTCGGCCGGCGGCTGCCCGGGGTGAACGCCGACAGCGGCACCGCCGAGGCCTTCGCGGGAGCGTGGCATCGGCACACGGGCGTCACGGCCCGGCTCCGGCAGCGCCAGCGGCTCTACCGCCTCGGCACGCCGGCCGGGCCGGACCCCGTGCCGCCCGGTGCCCCCCGGGTCGCCGGCGAGGCCGACCGCGAGCTGCTGATGCGCTGGCACGACGAGTTCTCCGCGGCCGTCGGATCGGGCACCGCCCAGGGAGCCGCCGAGTGGGTGGACGCCCGGATCCGCGGCGGTGGCGTCACCCTCTGGGAGACCCCGGACGGCACGCCCGTCGCCATGGCCGGGGTCGCGCCCCGGGTCGCCGGGCAGGTGCGGGTCACGACCGTCTACACCCCCGCCCACCTGCGCGGCCGGGGCTACGCCGGTGCCGTGACCTCCGAGGCCGGCCGGGCCGCCCTGGCCTCGGGTGCGGCCGAGGTGGTCCTCTTCACGGACCTCGCCAACCCGACCAGCAACGGGCTCTACCAGCGCCTCGGCTACCGACCGGTCGCGGACTTCGCGGTGTACGACTTCACCTGACGGCGACGCGCGGGCGCCTGCCGTGGGCGTCTCACGGCCAGAGCAGCTCGCGCGCCCAGGAGTCCCGCAGGCCCTCCGGGTTCTCCCGCCGGTAGCGGAGGCGGACGTGCCGGCGCCGCTCGTCCCCCTGGAAGAACTCGACCTCCTCGGGGCGCAGCCGGTAGAGGGTCCAGGACGGGACGGGGGCCGCCGGGTCCGTGGCGGCCCGCTCCCACGCCGCCTCCGAGGCCCCGGCCAGCTCGTCCAGGGACGGCAGGACCTCGCTCTGGTGCCCGGTCAGCGCCGCCGCCAGCGCCCCGGTGGAACGGGCGTGGAGGTCGCCCTGGGCCTGTTCGGACGGCGCCGCCGACACGCGCCCGCGCACCCGGACCTGGCGGCCGAGCACCGGCCAGTAGAAGCAGAGCGCGGCATACGGGCGGGCGGCGAGCTGGCGGCCCTTGCGGCTGCCGTCGTGCGAGGCGAACGACCAGCCGTCGGCGTCCGCGCCGTGCAGCATCACGATCCGCACGTCGGGCAGGCCGGAGGCGTCCGAGGTCGCCAGGGACATGGTGTGCGGCTCGGTCTGGCCGGCCGACACCGCCGCGGCGAACCACTCGGCGAACAGCGGCAGCGGGGTGGCGGGCGCGGTGTCCGGGTCGAAGGGCGCAAGCGCGGTGACCTGCGGATCCCAGACCCGCAGGGTCCGCAGCAGCTCATGGAGATCGGATGCCATCCCCCGATTCTCACCCCGCGGCCCCCGGCAAGCCCACCGGGGCCCGACCGCTTCCTCGAAGCCGGTGGAAGCCGGTGTCAGACCTGGCCGAGGTCCGAGGAGACCCAGCGCTCCGGCCGCATCCGCACGACCACCTGTTCCCCGTGGTTCTTCCAGGCGAAGTCCACGTAGCCGTCGACCTTGTCGGCCGGCAGGTAGCGGGCCGAGATCTCCCTCAGCTGTTCACGCGTCGCGGGGACCGTCTCGAGCACCGGGCCCTCCACCGACACGTACCGGATGGTGGGCTCCAGGCGGTCCACCAGCAGGGTGAACCGGCCCGCCGCGCCGATCAGTTGGTTCTTGCGCGAGTCCAGGCCGGTCATGATCCATACCTCGCCGCCGGGCTCGTACCCGTACCAGATCGGCACCGTGAGCGGGGCGCGGCCCGGGCCCGCGTCGACCGCCAGCGCGGCGACGTGCGGCTCGGCCAGGAACTGTTCGCGCTCTTCGCGGGTCAGGGCCATCGCGGTCTCCTTCGGGCAGGAAGCTGGGATACCGGGGCAACGCCCGCACGGGGAGCGGCTGTTCCCGGAAACGGCGGCGGGCGGCGGTCCACCGCAGTGGACCGCCGCCCGCCAGACAGGACGTGACAGGTGTGCGTGCCGTCGCCGGCTACTTCGTCGGCTTGCGGCCCGTGACCCCCAAATACACCAGCAGGGCGAGGTTGGGCTTCAGGTCGGCCTGCTTCACGCCGGGGAAGCCCTTCTGGTGGGACGCCACGGCCGCGAGCATCGCGACCAGCGAACCGGCCATGGCCGCCGGGTTCACGTCCTTGTCGACGCGGCCCTTGGACTGCAACTCCGTGACGGCGCCCGCGAGGGAGGTGTTGACCGAGTTGAGGATCTTCGCGCGGAGCTTGGAGAAGCGCTTGTCGCCCTCGGCGGCACCCAGGTCCACCACCCGGAGGATGGCGTCGTTCTGCCGCCAGAACTCCAGGAAACCGTCGACGAGTTCCTGGGCCGTCTGCCAGCCGGCCTTACCCGCCCAGGAGCGGCCCTCCAGCGTTTCGGTCAACGAGGCGCTCTCGGCGGCCATTTGCTCGGCGATCTCCAGGACCGCGCCCTCGACGTCCGGGAAGTACTGGTAGAACGTCGCGGGCGAAGTGCCCGCCTTGCGTGCGACATCGATGACCTTGACGTCCCGGTAGGGGGAGGAGCTGAGCATCTCGCTGAGGCAGTCGAGCAGCTTCTGCCGGGTCGCCTGCCCACGCCGGCCGGCCACGCGGCCGTCGACGGTACGCACTTGTCCTGTCATGCCGTCAGCTTACCGACGCGTGATCGGGGCGCTATTCGGCCGACTGCAAATGGGGTGCGGGAGGGTTCGGGGGCCGGTGTGCCTGGTCTGCGGGCTGCGGCCGACCCGGTTACGTTGGCGACATGGCCGAAAACAGGGCATCGGTGTACGCGGAGGGCGTCCCCTGCTGGGTGGACGCGCAGCTCCCCGACGTCGAGGCGGGCAAACGGTTCTACGGGGACCTCTTCGGGTGGACCTTCGAGGACTGGTTCGGCCCGTTCGCGCGGGCGCTGAAGGGCGGCGAGCCCGTGGCCGGGCTGGTGCGCAAGATGGACGGCCGGCTGCCCTCCGTCTGGACGGTGTACTTCGCCACCCCCGACGCGGCGGCCCTGGCCCGGCGCGTGCGGGAGGCGGGCGGGCAGGTCGTCTCGGCGCCGGTACCGGCCGGTGACCTCGGGGTCGCGGCGCTGGTCACCGACCCGGAGGGCGCCGTCTTCGCCCTGTGGCAGCCCGGTGAGCACCCGGGCTTCGGCGTGCGGCACGAGCCCGGGACGTTCGCCTGGACCGAGCTGTACACCCGGGACACCGAGGCGGCCAACGCCTTCTACGGCGACCTCTTCCACGAGGCCCTGTTCGGGCCGGACGCCGACCCCGACGTCGGCCGCGCGCCCGTGTCCGACGTGTTCCCGGCGGAGATGCCGCCCCACTTCCTCGTGCACTTCGCCGTCGAGGACGTGCCGGCCGCGGTGGAGGACGTGACCCGCCTCGGCGGACGCGTCCAGGCCCCGCCCTTCCGCACCTCCTACGGCACCGTCGCCGTCGTCACCGACGACCAGGGGGCGTCGTTCGCGCTGCTGCATCGCTGACCCGGCTGTGATTGGTCCGCGTTTGGTGGCCTGTGGCCGGACACATCCCAATTGTCACCGGGTTCGCCACCGCGGCCCGGGCCAGGAAGAATCAGGGTGCGTGCCGCCATGGCGGTGCGGTGGTGAGACGCTGCACGGGGTCGCGTGGAAGATGTGGCTTGGCGCGGCTCGTACGGGGAGGTGGCAGGCAGAGTGGTGGATCAGCTGACGCAGCACGATCCGCGGCGGATCGGGCCGTTCGAGGTGCTGGGACGGCTGGGTGCCGGCGGCATGGGGCTGGTCTATCTCGCGCGCTCGGCGTCGGGCCGGCGCGTGGCGATCAAGACCGTCCGGACGGAGCTGGCCGAGGACCAGCTGTTCCGGGTCCGCTTCACGCGCGAGGTGGAGGCCGCCCGGGCGGTCTCCGGCTTCTACACGGCCGCCGTCGTGGACGCCGATCCCCGTGCCGCCGTGCCCTGGCTGGCCACCGCCTACGTCCCGGCGCCCTCCCTCGAGGAGATAGTGAACGACTGCGGGCCGCTGCCGGCCCAGGCGGTGCGCTGGCTGGCCGCGGGTGTGGCCGAGGCGTTGCAGTCGATCCACGGGGCCGGGCTGGTGCACCGCGACCTCAAGCCCTCGAACGTCCTCGTCGTCGAGGACGGCCCCCGCGTGATCGACTTCGGCATCGCGTCCGGTGTGTCGAACACCCGTCTGACGATGACGAACGTCGCCGTCGGCACCCCCGCCTACATGTCACCCGAGCAGGCCAAGGACTCCCGCAGCGTCACCGGCGCCAGCGACGTGTTCTCGCTCGGCTCGATGCTGGTGTTCGCCGCCACCGGGCACCCGCCCTTCCACGGGGCCAACCCGGTCGAGACGGTCTTCATGCTGCTGCGCGAGGGGCCGGACCTGGAAGGGCTCCCCGACGAGCTGCGCCCGCTCATCGAGTCCTGTATGCAGATGGACCCCACGGCCCGCCCCAACCCCGCCGACCTCCAGGCCCAGCTCGCCCCGCACCTGTTCGGCTCCGGCTCCGACGACAGCGGCACGGCCTCCGCGTGGCTGCCCGAGCGGGCGGTCGGCCTGATCGAGTCCCGGCGCAACGGCCGCCCGGCCGGCAAGCCCGCCGCCGGCCGCGGCGGCGGACGCCCGGCCCCGGGTCCCGCGCCCATCCCGCCCCCGCCGTCGCACGACCCGGTCGTGCCGTCCCCCGCGCCGGTGCCCGCCCCCGTCGGCGCCCCGGACACCGGCCCCGTCCGGCTCGCCGGCGCCCAGGTGCCCATCGGCCCGGGTCCGCGCGTCGCCGACGTCCGCGCCGCGGCCGTGCAGGCGCCCCCTCCGGAGGCGGCCCTCGCCGCCTCCTGGTCCAAGCCCCGCCCTGGCGTCAACGGCACGGACCCCGCCGTGGGCCCCGCCGTCGCCGCGCCCCCGGCCCCGGCGGCACCGCCCGAGCAGGCCGGCGGCTGGCGGCCCTGGCGCTTCCGCATGTCCAACGACGTCTGGGGCACGCCCTCGGTCGCCGGCGACCTCGTCTACGTCACCTCCTTCGAGGTGCACGCCCTGGACGTCGCCACCGGCCGCCGCCGCTTCAAGACCCGCGACGTCGCCTGGTCCATGGCGGTCGCCGACCAGCGCATCCACGCCTCCGACGGCCCCACGCTGTTCGCCCTGGACGCCCGCGAGGGCGCCGACCTGTGGCGGTTGCAGACCGACGCCTGGGTCTACTCCCTCAAGGCCGAGCGCGGCACCGTCGTCACCGGCACCCGCGGCGGCGGCGTCCAGGGCTGGGAGGCCTCCACCGGGCAGAAGCTGTGGGAGACCACCGGCTGCCAGAGCGACTTCGAGTCCCCCGAGGCCGGGCCCGCCCTGCACGACGGCACGGTCTACGTCTGGCAGGACGCCCGGCTGCGCGCCCTGGACGCCCGCACCGGTGACGAGCGCTGGTCGTACCCGATCGGCGACGCGGCCTCCTGCGGCGGCGTCCCGGTGCGGATCGCCCCGGGGACCGACGGGTACGTGTACGTGAGCGCAGGCACCCGCGTGCTCGCCCTCGACGTGGCGGCCGGGCACGTGAAGTGGCACTTCGAGGCGCCCGCCGTCTTCCTCTGCCCGCCCGCCTTCGTCCCGGGACCGGCCGTCACCGGCGGCGGCGTCTACCTCGCCGACTACCTCGGCACGGTCTACGCCCTCGACGCCACCGACGGCCGCGACCGCTGGCGCATCGCCACCGAGTCCCGTGCCTCCGTCGAGCCCGTCCTGGTCGCCGCCGGACACGTCCACGTGGGCAGCGGCAAGGGCCTCTACACCCTCGACGCGGTCACCGGCACGCCCAAGTGGCGCTTCCAGGCGGGCGGCGACATCGTCGGCGCCCCCTCGGTCGCCGAGGGGCGGATCCACTTCGGCTCCACCGACCACCTGCTCTACACCCTCAAGGCCGACGACGGCCGGCTGCGCTGGAAGCTCGCCACCGGCGGCGAGATCACGGGCTCCCCGGTGGTCCGGGACGGGGTGGTGTACGCGTGCAGCAAGGACCGCTGCGTGTACGCGCTGGACGCGGAGAAGGGCACCGGAACGGCCCGCACGGCCTGACGCCGGGCCGGGGGACGGCCGTCGCACCGGTGCACGGAAGGGGTTCCGGACGGCGGCCGCCGCTCGGCGGGAGACGGCGTGGAACCGGCTCCACGCCCGACGCTACGCCGGGTACGCACCGGTCGCCAGGCAGTGACATGACCGTGACAGGCGATCACTAGGCTGTCGGTCATGCGAATTCGGGGGCGTGCGCTCAGGTACACAGCCGTGTCGGCTCTGGTGGTGCTGGCACTGACCGGCTTCTCCTCGGGCCGGGGCCGCGGCGGCGGGCACGGCGGTGACGGGGGCGGCGGCGGATGCAGCAGCTCCAGCCAGGACCACGACAGTTCCCGCTCGTCCGGCTCCGGCGGCGCGTACGGCTCGGGCGGCTCCTACGGCTCCGACGACCCGTACGACGATGACGACGACGACTACGGGTCCACAGGCGGCGGTTCCTCCAACCGTCGGCCGAACTACGGTTCCGCACCGACCTCTTCGCCCGGCTCGGGCCGCGGCAGGGACCTGGAGGACGGCACGGCGCGCCTGGTGAGGTGTGCGACACCGTCCGCCCCGTACGCGACCGTCGAGGTGAGCAACCCCAACGCCCGCAAGGCCACGTTCACCGTCTGGGTCACCTTCACCGACGACAGCGGCGACACCGTCGTGACCGGGTCGGCGGACGTCAGCGTGCGCGGTGACGACGAGGCGACCGTCCGGGTCGAGGTGGACGCGGACCTGGTGGACTCGGTCGCCGACTGCAGGGCCGACCGCGAGGCCCTCGTCGACGACTGAGCGCCCACGGAACCGGGGCGACCGCCCGCCGGGTGCGAAGAGAATGTGCGGACCGGGCAACTCCCGTGCGCTGCCCTGTGATCGGCGTCTCCCACGGCTGACGTATCCACCGCGTACAAGGCAGACTGGCGTGGTTGCTCAGGATGTCGAGGGGGACTGCATGGACGGTGTACCGGTCGGTGTGCCGCGCGTACCGGAGCAGCGGCGTTCCGACTCCTCGCCGGAGTCACCGGTGCCGCCCGCGGCGCTGCGCTTCAGCGTGCTCGGCCCCGTGCGCGCCTGGCGCGGCGAGGAGCCGATCACCACCGGCTCCCCCCAGCAACGCGCCCTGCTGGCCGCCCTCCTGCTGCGCGAGGGCCGTACGGCCACCGCCGCCGAGCTGATCGACGCCCTGTGGGGCGAGGAGCCGCCCTCGCAGGCCCTGGCCGCGCTGCGCACGTACGCCTCCCGGCTGCGCAAGGTCCTCGACCCGGGCGTCCTGGTGAGCGAGTCGGGCGGCTACGCGGTACGGGACCTCGCCGAGGGCGCCCTGGACCTGGCCGTCGCCCGGGACCTGGCGACCGAGGCCGACAAGGCCCGCTCCGCCGGGGACCTGTGCCACGCACGCACCACGCTGCGCCGCGCCCTGGCCCTGTGGGACGGCGAGACACTGGCCGGCGTCCCGGGCCCGTACGCGGAGGCCCAGCGCACCCGCCTGGAGGAGTGGCGGCTGCAACTGCTGGAAGCCCGCCTGGACATGGACCTGGAGCAGGGCCGCCATGCCGAGGCCGTCTCCGAACTCACCGCCCTCACCGCCGCGCACCCCCTGCGCGAGCGGCTGCGCGAGCTGCTGATGCTGGCCCTGTACCGCAGCGGCCGGCAGGCCGAGGCCCTGGCCGTGTACGCCGACACCCGGCGCCTGCTCGCCGACGAACTCGGCGTGGACCCCCGACCCGGCCTCAGCGAGCTCCAGCAGCGGATCCTGCGCGCGGACCCGGGCCTCGCGGAGCCCTCCTCACCGGCCCCCGAACCGGCCGCCGTCCCGCTCCGCCCGGCACAACTGCCCGCCACCGTCCCCGACTTCACCGGACGGAACGCCTTCGTGCGGGAACTGGGCGACATCCTGGCCTCCGCCGAGGGCCGCGTCATGGCGGTGTCGGCCCTGGCGGGCATCGGCGGCGTCGGCAAGACCACCCTCGCCGTGCACGTCGCCCACCGGGCGCGCTCGGCGTTCCCCGACGGGCAGCTGTACGTCGACCTCCAGGGCGCCGGGGCCCGGGCGGCGGAGCCGGAGACGGTCCTCGGTTCCTTCCTGCGCGCCCTCGGCACGGCCGACTCGGCGATCCCCGACTCCCTGGAGGAGCGCGCGGCCCTGTACCGCTCGGTGCTGGCCGGCCGCCGCGTCCTGGTCCTGCTGGACAACGCCCGCGACGCGGCACAGGTGCGTCCGCTCCTGCCCGGCACCGACGGCTGCGCCGCGCTGGTCACCTCCCGGGTGCGGATGGTGGACCTGGCGGGCGCGCACCTGGTCGACCTGGACGTGATGTCCCCGGACGAGGCACTGGCGCTGTTCACGCGGATCGTGGGCGAGGAGCGGGTCGCGTCCGAGCGCAAGGCCGCCCTGGACGTCGTCGCCGCCTGCGGTTTCCTCCCGCTGGCCATCCGCATCGCCGCGTCCCGACTGGCCGCCCGCCGCACCTGGACGGTCTCCGTCCTCGCGGCGAAGCTCGCCGACGAGCGCCGCCGCCTGGACGAACTCCAGGCCGGGGACCTGGCGGTGAAGGCCACGTTCGAGCTGGGCTACGGCCAGCTGGAGCCCGCCCAGGCCCGCGCGTTCCGCCTGCTGGGCCTGGCCGACGGGCCGGACATCTCCCTCGCGGCGGCGGCCGCGGTCCTGGACCTGCCGGTGGAGGACACCGAGGACCTGCTGGAGTCGCTGGTCGACACGTCCCTCCTCGAATCGGCGGCCCCCGGCCGCTACCGCTTCCACGACCTGGTCCGGCTCTACGCGCGTGCGTGCGCGGAACGCGACGAGCAGCCCCCGGGCGAACGCGAGGCGGCCCTGTCCCGGCTGCTGGACTTCTACCTGGTGTCGGCGGCGGGCGTCTACGCGATCGAACGCCCGGGGGACCGGCTGGTCGACCACCTGGAGGCCGCCTCGTACCCCGGCCTGCGCTTCGAGGACCGGCACACCGCGCAGGACTGGCTGTACGCGGAGGCGATCTGCCTCCTGGCCCACGTACGGCAGTCGGCCGGCCTGCCGCGGACCCTCCCGCGCGCCATCGACCTGCTGTGGGCGGCCCACGACCTGTCCGAGTCGGGGGCCAACTCCAAGGAGTACGAGGCCACGGCCACGGCGCTGCTCGACGCGGCCCGCGAGCACGGACTGCACCGGGCGGAGGCACGGGCGCTGATGACGCTCGTCAACGTCCACCACGTGAGCGGGCGTTTCGAACGGGCCGACGAGGAGGCGGAGCGGGCCATCCAGCTCGCCCGGGAGGCCGACGACCTGCTGCCCGTGTGCTGGGCGCGCAACGCGCGCGGCATCATCGCGCTCTACCAGAACCGCCACGAGGACGGCGAGGAGCACCTCTCGCGGGCCATCGAGCACTTCCGGGCCCTGGGCGACCGGCCCGGCGAGGCCGCCGCCCTGTGCAACCTCTCCCGCATCCGCCTGGCGACCGGGCGGACCCAGAGCGCGGTGGCGCTGGCCCAGGAGGGCATCGCCATCTACGACGCCATGGGCAACTCGATGCGCGGTGCCAACGCCCGCTACGCCCTCGGGCTCGCCCTCACGCAGAGCGGGGAGCTGCGCGAGGCGGCCGGACGGCTCCAGGAGGCGCTGGAGGTGTTCCGCGACAGCAGGCAGCGGCTGTGGGAGGGCATGAGCCTGTTCCGGCTGGCCGAGGTGGACCTCGCCGCCCGGCGTCCCGCCCAGGCGGCGGCCAACGCCGAGATGGCCCTCACCGTGCTGCGCGGGATCGGAGGCGAGTGGCGCCGGGGCAACGTCCTCACCGTCCTCGGACGCGCGCTCAGCGGCCTCGACCAGACGGGACGGGCCCAGGTCTGCTGGCAGGAGGCGGCCGGCATCTACGAGGAACTGGGCTCGCCGGAGGCCGCCGAGGTGCGGGCCCTGCTGACGCCGGTACGGGCGGCCTGAGGTCCGCTCCGGGGCGTTCATCGTTCGTTTATCGCCCTGCGCGATGATTCTTCTCGGTCGATCCGTCGCGTCGGGGGGCAGACGGGTCGCCGCACGGGCCTCGCACCGGCAACCGGGCGAGCCGCCCGGGCGGGCCCGTCCGGTCGTCCTCGGGGGAGTGACCGGCCGGGCCCGCCGACCCCACCGCCTGATCCGTGAAGGGAAGTCGAGGACCATGGGTGACGAGCTGAAGCCGCAGGACCTGCACGCGACCGACGAGCCGCTGGAGACGAAGGACCTGCACGCCACGAACGAGCCGCTGAAGCCGCAGGACCTGCACGCGACCGGCGAGCCGCTGGAGACGAAGGACCTGCACGCCACGTCGGAGCCGTTCAAGCCGACCAAGTAGGCCATTAGACGGGGGAGTTCGGGGGCACCCGGGGGAGACCGGCCGCGGCGGCGCGGAGGGGACGCCGTCGCGGCCGGTCGGTGTGTCCGCCGGACCGCACCGGCCGGCGGTCCCGGCGCGGGCGCCGCGCGCTCACCCGGTGCGGCGGCCCAGGAAGACGGGGTTGGTGAACGCCGCGAGCGGCCCGGGCACCGGGCCCGCGGCCGCCTCGTGCCGCAACTCCGCCCGCACGTACGCCGCGTGAGACGGCGTGGTGCGCCACTCGACCGTGCCCGCGCCGGACACCGGCAGCGGGTCACTGGTGTGCAGCACGCCCTGGTCGGTGACGAAGCGGACCGTGCAGCGCGGGGCGCCGGTGACCTCCAGGCGGACGGTGACCGGGGTGTCCCGGCCGACGCCGAGCCGCTCGCCGATGCCCGCGTGCTCGCCGCGCCCGCCGGACGCGCGGAACGCCAGCGAGACCCGGGCCGACTCGGCGACGTAGGACCGGCCCGCGCGGATGCCCTCCTGGACGGCCTCCCGGGTGAGGTCGTCGGCCAGCACGACCGTCTGCGGGCTGCCCACGGCGTCGGGGGCGCGGTGGGCGTCGCTGCTGCCCATGGCCGGGATCCAGTCGCGTCCGTCCCGCACGGACGCCACCAGCATGCTGTCCCAGTCGGCCAGGGCGACCTCGTCGTCAGGCGTGTAGGGGCCGTTCCACACCTCGACGGCGTCGGCCTCGCCGAAGCCGAACTTCCAGTTGCAGCCGATGCAGGTGGCGTGCGGGTGGGCCGGGACGACCAGGCCGCCGGCCCGCCTGACCTGGCGGGCGAACCGGCCGAAGCGGTTGTCGCGGGCCCGGTAGCGCCAGTCGACGAAGGTGCCGGGGTCGGTGCCGAGCGCGACGACGTGCCCGTTGCGGGTGGTGATCTCCTCGCCCAGCATGACCAGCAGGTCGTCCCCGGCCACGTCGGCCCAGTGGGCGTGCGCGCTGTGGGTGTTGTGCTCCGAGGAGTTGATGAAGTCCAGGCCGGCCGCGCGGGCCAGCTCCCCGATCTCGGCCGGGGTGCGGCGCCCGTCGGAGTGCCAGGAGTGCAGGTGGCAGTCACCGCGGTACCAGGCCCGCCCGCGCCCCACGGCCCGCTCGGGCGGGTACACCGGCCGGACGGTCGCGCCCGGCTCGCCGTACGTCAGCGTCACCGTGATCGCGTACGACAGCCCCTGCGGGGCGACGGTGTAGGGGCCGAGCGCGATGTGCCAGGTGCCCTCGCGCACCGGGCCCGGGAGGTAGCCGGGCGTGGCCTCGTCCGCCCGGATGAAGAACTCGGTGCGCGCCCCGCCCGACCAGCCGCGAAAGCCCCGGCCGCCCAGCTCGGTGCCGCGTTCGTCGAAGACGCCGATGTCGAGGGCGTTGCCCGGGGTGCCGGCCGGGACGGAGGGCCGGTCGTAGGTGTAGGCGACCTTCAGCTCCCGGACCCCGGCCGGGACCTCGACCGGCACGTAGACGAAGTCCGGGGCGCCGGGAGGCAGCGTGCCGCGCACCGTCCTGCTCTCCGGCCGCCCGCCGGCCGCTGAAGCGAAGCTCACGCCTCCCAACGTAAGCGCGGCGGCCGCTCCCGTCACGAACAGGGCCCGCCGGCCGAGTCCGCCCTGCTGGTCCTCGCACATGCTGCTGCTCCCCGGTGTGGTCGGTGACACGGCACGGATGGTGCGGGGGTGGGGCGTGGAACGTCGTGCCCAGTCTTGTACCGAGCCGTGAACCCCGGTGCAAGGCAGGGGGACGGGCGGATGTCACCCGTACGGCCGCCCGTGGCGAATGCCGACCGGTCGGTATGGACACCGTGCCGTCCCTCGGGTACAGATGGGTCATGCGCATCGCCGTGACGATCTTCCTCACCGACGAGACGATCACTCCGACCCGGCTGGCCCGGGAGCTCGAGGAGCGCGGATTCGCCGGTCTGTACCTGCCCGAGCACACCCACATCCCCGTCGAGCGGACCACCCCGTACCCGGCCGGCGGTGAGCTGCCGCGGGAGTACGGGCGCACCCTCGACGCGTTCGTGGCGCTCGGCCAGGCCGCCGCCGTCACCGAGCGGCTGGGTCTCGGCACGGGCATCACGCTCCTCGCCCAGCACGACCCGATCGACCTGGCCAAGCAGATCGCGACCCTGGACCACCTGTCCGGGGGCCGGTTCACCCTCGGGCTCGGCTTCGGCTGGAACGTCGAGGAGGCCGCCGACCACGGCGTGCACTGGAGCAGCCGGCGTGAACTGGTCCGCGACCGGATGGCGTTGATGCGGGCCCTGTGGTCGGAGGAACCGGTCGCGTACGACGGGGAGTTCGGCGGTGTCCGGGCCAGTCACGCGTATCCGAAGCCCGTGCAGAAGCCGCGCGGTCCGGTCGTGGGCCCGCGCACGCTCGTCGGCGGGGCCGCCGGGCCCAAGCTGTTCTCCCACATCAGCGAGTACGCCGACGGCTGGCTGCCGATCGGTGGACGCGGCCTGTCCGAGTCCCTGCCCCGGCTGCGGGCGGCCTGGGCCGAGGCGGGCCGCGACCCCGAGGCCCTCCAGGTCGTCCCCTACGCCGTCCACCCCAGCCCCGGCAAGCTCGCCCACTACGCCGACCTCGGCATCGGCGAAGTCGTGGTCCAGCTGCCTCCGGCGGGGGAGGCGGAGGTGCTGAAGGCGCTGGACCGGTACGGGGTGTTCGTGGGGTAGTCGGGGTCTCGTCCGCCGGGCGGGGGGTGTGCTGCCGAGTGCGGGCGCGTCGTGGCCGGTCGCGCAGTTCCCCGCGCCCCTGAAGGAGGGCCTGCGGCCCCCCTAGGGGGCGCGGGGAACTGCGCGAGAAACCACGGACGGCCCGCACACGCCGACGAACCAGTACGCCCGAGCTGAAACGCGCCCCGCGCCCCTGAAGGCCTGCGACCCCCAGCACGCCCGAGCCGGGACGCGCACGGGGACTCACCGCTGTCACGGCTGATCAGCGCACTCGTATGCTCGAAGGATGACGACTGCCGCGACCTCCGGAACCGGACCCACCGAGAACTCCCTGCGTCGCGCCCTGAAACGGGCCCGGGACGGCGTCTCGCTCGACGTCGCCGAGGCGGCGGTCCTGCTCCAGGCGCGCGGTGAGCACCTGCGGGACCTGTCGGCCTCCGCGGCCCGGGTGCGGGACGCGGGTCTGGAGGCGGCCGGCCGGCCCGGCGTCATCACGTATTCCAAGAGCGTCTTCATCCCCCTGACGCGGCTGTGCCGGGACAAGTGCCACTACTGCACGTTCGTCACCGTCCCCGGCAAGCTGCGCCGCGCCGGGCACGGGATGTTCATGTCCCCGGACGAGGTGCTGGACATCGCCCGCAAGGGCGCGGCCCTCGGCTGCAAGGAAGCCCTCATCACCCTCGGGGACAAGCCCGAGGACCGCTGGCCGGAGGCGCGCGAGTGGCTCGACGCGCACGGCTACGACGACACCCTCGCCTACGTCCGGGCCGTCTCCATCCGCATCCTGGAGGAGACCGGGCTGCTGCCCCACCTGAACCCGGGCGTCCTGAGCTGGTCCGACTTCCAGCGGCTCAAGCCCGTCGCGCCCAGCATGGGCATGATGCTGGAGACCACCGCGACCCGCCTGTGGTCGGAGCCGGGCGGCCCCCACCACGGCTCGCCCGACAAGGAGCCAGCCGTCCGTCTGCGCGTCCTGGAGGACGCCGGGCGTTCCTCCGTCCCCTTCACCTCCGGGCTGCTCATAGGCATCGGCGAGACCTACGAGGAGCGCGCCGAGTCGCTGTTCGCGCTGCGCAAGGTCTCCCGCGCCTACTACGGCGTCCAGGAGCTGATCATCCAGAACTTCCGCGCCAAGCCGGACACCGCGATGCGCGGCATGCCCGACGCGGAACTGGACGAACTGGTCGCCACGGTGGCCGTCGCCCGCCTCCTGATGGGCCCGGGCGGCAACATCCAGGCCCCGCCCAACCTCGTCGACGGCGAGTACGAGCGGCTGATCGCCGCCGGCATCGACGACTGGGGCGGCGTCTCCCCGCTCACCATCGACCACGTCAATCCCGAACGCCCCTGGCCGCAGATCGAGCAACTCGCCGAGAAGTCCCGTGCGGCCGGCTTCGAGCTGCGCGAACGGCTCTGCGTCTACCCGGAGTTCGTGCAGCGCGGCGAGCCCTGGCTGGACCCGCGGGTGCGCCCGCACGTGGCCGCGCTCGCCGACCCGGCAACCGGCCTCGCCCGCCCCGACGCCCTGCCGCAGGGCCTGCCCTGGCAGGAGCCGGAGGAGGTCTTCACCGCCTCGGGCCGCACGGACCTGCACTCCTCGATCGACACCGAGGGCCGCAGCTCCGACCGCCGGGACGACTTCGACGAGGTGTACGGCGACTGGGGCGCCCTGCGCGAGGCCGCCGCCCCGGGCATGGCACCCGAGCGCATCGACACCGACGTACGGCAGGCGCTGCGCACGGCCGCCGACGACCCGACGAAGCTGACCGACGACGAGGCGCTGGCCCTGCTGCACGCGGACGGCCCGGCCCTGGACGCCCTCGCCCGGGTCGCCGACGACGTGCGGAAGTCCGCCGTGGGGGACGACGTCACCTACATCGTCACGCGCAACATCAACTTCACCAACGTCTGCTACACCGGCTGCCGTTTCTGCGCCTTCGCCCAGCGCCGCACCGACGCCGACGCCTACACCCTCTCCCTGGACCAGGTCGCCGACCGGGCCCGGCAGGCGTGGGACGTGGGCGCGGTGGAGGTCTGCATGCAGGGCGGCATCCACCCGGACCTGCCCGGCACGGCCTACTTCGACATCGCGCGGGCCGTGAAGGAACGCGTCCCGGGCATGCACGTGCACGCCTTCTCCCCGATGGAGGTCGTCAACGGCGCGACCCGCACCGGCATGTCGGTCCGCGAGTGGCTGACCGCCGCCAAGGAGGCGGGCCTGGACACCATCCCGGGCACGGCCGCCGAGATCCTCGACGACGAGGTCCGCTGGATCCTCACCAAGGGCAAACTGCCCGCCGCCGACTGGATCGACGTGGTCACGACCGCCCACGAGCTGGGCATCCGCTCGTCCTCCACGATGATGTACGGGCACGTCGACCAGCCCCGCCACTGGCTCGGGCACCTGCGCACCCTCGCGGGCATCCAGCAGCGCACGGGCGGCTTCACCGAGTTCGTCACCCTGCCGTTCGTGCACACCAACGCGCCGGTCTACCTGGCGGGGATCGCCCGGCCGGGCCCGACCATGCGGGACAACCGCGCGGTCACCGCCATGGCCCGGCTGCTGCTGCACCCGTACATCCCCCACATCCAGACCAGCTGGGTGAAGCTCGGCACCGAGGGCGCGGCCGAGATGCTGCGCTCGGGCGCGAACGACCTCGGCGGCACGCTCATGGAGGAGACCATCTCCCGCATGGCGGGCTCCTCGTACGGCTCGTACAAGTCGGTCAAGGACCTGATCGCGGTGGCGGAGGCGGCCGGGCGCCCCGCGCGGCCCCGCACCACCCTGTACGGGGAGGTCCCCGAGGAGCGGCAGCGGGCGGCGGCCGCCTCGGACGGCCACCTGCCGGAGCTGCTCCCGGTGCTGGACTGAGGAGTTGCCCGACGCCCCCCTACGGGCCCTTGGCGTCCGCCGGCTGCTGCTTCGTCAGGGGGCGTCCGGCGGCGGCGCCGGGGTCCGCGGGCCGCGGTGACGGCGTGCCCCGGCCCGCCCAGAGCAGCAGCAGGCCGAGGGTGCCGGCGACGGCGGGCCAGTAGACGTAGCGGAAGTCCGTCGCGGGCATGATCGGCAGGTAGCCGAGGATGTAGGCGGCCGCGCTCACGCCCAGCGCCCGGACCGGCAGCGCGAAGGCGCCCCGGCCGGGCCGGACGGCCAGCACCAGCGCGACGGCCAGCCAGAACCAGCCGCGGAACAGCCAGGGCAGGTCGGCGACCATGCCCCGGACGTAGGAGCCGAGCATGTCCTCCAGGCGGGGGTGCGCCACCTCGATGCCGAGGTCGTTGCGGGTGATGCCCGCCTTGTAGGGGTAGCCGGTCTCGAACAGCAGCGTCGCGAACAGCCGCAGCCGGTACTGGAGGTACTGCGGCAGGTGCCCGGCCATCTCCCGCAGCCACAGGGAGCCGATCTCGTCCGCGTCGCCGCGCAGCCCGTCCGGCGGCCGGTCGTAGCAGGCCCAGTAGGCGTCCGACAGCGCCCCGACGCGCTCGCACTCCCGCGCGGAGGCCACCAGCCGGTCCCGCAGGGCGGGGGAGACGTCCGCCGCCCGCAGCTCGTCCACCCGCAGCACGTGCACGAGGTCGTCGAGCATGATCTGGGCGCCCTGCTCGGTCTGCACCGGCCGGGCGAACAGCGCGATGGCGGCGGCGGGCACGACCAGCGCGGCGGCGAGCGCGGCGGTGCACCGCACCCACGTCCCGCGTCCCGGGCCGCGCCACAGCGCGAGCACCAGCAGGACGAAGACGGGCAGCGCGGCGAGGAAGGCGTTCTTGCGCACGAGCATGGCGTAGGCGAGGAAGAGCACGCCCAGGCAGAGCAGGCCCCGGCGCACGGCGGGACGGACGTCCCGGTCCCGGATCCGCAGTCCCGTGAACGCGACCGCGCACGCGGCGAGCAGGGCCTGGGCCGCGTGGACGTCCTTCCACACCACCCCGGCGAACGTCAGCACGTACGGGGCCAGGCCGATGCCGAGCACGGCGAGCGACGCGCCGCGCCTGCCGGTCAGGTCCCCCACGCACCGGGCCAGCACCCACAGCGCCCCCCACAGCACGAGCGACTGCACGACGAGCATCGCGGTGAAGGTGCCGGTCACCGCGATGAGCGCCCGCCACACCAGGCTCAGCACGGGCGGGTGCCAGTCCGTCAGCGGCTTCCTCCCCTCGGCCTGCCGGAGCTGGTCGAGGCTGTCGGGACTCAGGAAGCCGGGGGCGAAGACCAGGATCGTGGCCAGGCAGCACACGGCGGCGACGGCCGCCAGGACCCAGCCCCAGGTCCGTGTTCGGGCCGTCCATCCCATTTGTCCCATGTGCCGGATGCTAACGGCTCAGGGTGCCACGAAGACGTAGCGCCGGTAGGCGTAGAAGCGGAACAGGGTCGCGAGCACCCAGCCGAGGATGCGGGCCGTGTTGTCGCTGAGCGCGGAGTCGAGGCCGAGCAGGTGCCGGGAGGCGAAGACGGTCCCGGCGGTGATGGCGAGCCCCACGCCGTTGGCGACGAGGAAGAGGACGAGTTCGCGGGTCACCTTGTCGCGGTGCCGGTCGCGGTAGGTCCAGTAGCGGTTCCCGGCCCAGCTGAACAGCGCGGCGGCGCACGTCGCGACGGCCGACGCCTGGACCGGGGAGTCGCCCATCGGGCCGCCGCGCGCGCCGCCCGGCAGCCCGAAGACGAGCAGGGTGTACCCGCCGTTGTCGACGACGAACGCCAGCGCGCCCACGACGCCGAACTTGGCGGCTTCGCGCCAGATGCCCTGCACGGCGTGGCGCACGGAGCTGGTCACAGAGGGAGGAACCGGCACGAAAGGGAGGGTAGCCATCCGGCGTGCCCTCGCTCCGAGGGCTCGCGCATATCGCATCATTTCCTACTATCCGACAGCGCTTCGGCCGAGGAGTGGCGAGGAGTGGGAGTGGTAGTGGAACCGACGATCGCGTGTGTCGTGCCGTGTCACAACGAGGAGGCGGCCGTCGCCAAGGTGGTCCGCGACCTGCGCGCCGCCCTGCCCGAGGCCGTGGTCTACGTGTACGACAACGCCTCCACCGACCGCACGGTCGCGGTCGCCCGGGCGGCGGGCGCGATCGTCCGCGAGGAACCCCGCAAGGGCAAGGGGAACGTCATCCGCCGTGCCTTCGCCGATGTCGACGCGGACGCGCTGCTCATCATCGACGGCGACGACACCTACGACGCCTCCCGCGCCCGGGACCTGGTCGACCTGCTCTTCGAGGGGCCCTACGACCAGGTCGTCGGCGCCCGCCGGGTGACGGTGGACGGGGCGTACCGGGCCGGGCACGCCGTCGGCAACAAGGTGCTCACCGGGGCCGTGCGCTCACTGTTCGGCAACGACGTGACCGACATGCTCAGCGGCTACCGGGTGTTCTCGCGCCGGTTCGTGAAGTCCTTCCCGGCGCTCGCCCGCGAGTTCGAGACCGAGACCGAGATGACCATCCACGCGCTGCACCTGCGCCTGCCCACGGCTGAGGTGCCCGTGGACTACCGGGTCCGGCCCGCGGGCGGCGAGAGCAAGCTGCGCACCTACCGCGACGGCTGGCGCATCCTGCGGGTCATCCTGGACCTCGCGCGCCGCGAACGCCCCTCGCTGGTGCACACCCTCATCGCGGGTGTGCTGGCCCTGGTCTCGGTGATCCTCGGCGTCCCGGTCATCGCCGACTTCGTCGAGACGGGCACCGTGCCCCGCGTCCCGACGGCGATCCTGGCCGCCGCGATCATGACGATCGCCGCGCTGGTGCTGCTGTCCGGCTACATCCTCGAATCGCTCACGCACATGCGCCAGGAGCAGACCCGGCTGGTCCACCTCGCCTACCCGGCCCCCGTCCGCGCGCCGCGCTACACCGCCCGGGGCGCGGGCACCGGCCCGGTCCCCGCGCGCAAGACGGCCGACGGGCCCTGAGGCCGCAGGGGAGCGGCCCGCGCGCAGTACGATGATCGGAACCCCGGTGCTGTGCGGGGTCCCGTGACTGAGGAGATGCGTGCCGGTGCCTGCCCGAATCCCTTCGTGGGCCTGGGTGACCGGGCTGACCGTGGGAGCGATAGCCGCGGTGACGGTCCTGGGCGTGCAGGCGGACCGCGGCCCGCACCCCACCGCGTCCGCGGCGAAGCCGAGCACCCCGGCGACCGCGCGGCCCACGCCCACGCCCACGGCGAAGGAGCCGGCGAAGGTGCCGGACGGCTCCGGCACCGGCCGGCGCATCGTGTACTCCCTCGGCGAGAAGCGGGTCTGGCTGGTCGACGCGAGCGACGCCGCGCGGCGCACCTTCACCGTCTGGCCGGGGACGGTCGATCCCGACCCCGGCACCTACACGATCTCCTCCCGCAACCGCGCGACGACCGGTTCGGACGGCGTCGAGATCGAGCACATCCTCTACTTCACGGCGAAGTCCGGGGTGTCCGTCGCCTTCTCCAACGCGGTCGACGGGGCCTCGCCGCCGCCGGCCGCCTCCGGCACGCGGACGGGTGGCGTGCGGATGAAGAAGGCGGACGGCACGGCCCTGTGGACGTTCGGCACGGTCGGCACGACCGTGGCCGTGGTCAAGTAGCGGACGGCTCCGCCCGCGGTGCCGTCATCTGGTTGACGATCAGCACGATCCCGCTGAACAGGAAGATCCGGGTCGCGGCGTCCAGCCCGTTCCAGGTCTTCGACTGCCACATCGAGAACCACTCGCCGCCGACGGCGATGAACCCGACCCCGAACAGCAGCATCACCATCAGCAGCCCGTACGTCGACGTCCGCCGGGCCGCCACCGCGTCGCGCCGGGCCCACAGCCACGTCCCGTATATGAGGACGAGCGCCGCGACGGACTCCCAGGCGATGATCGCGACGTAGGCGGCGTCCTGGAGCGTGGTACTGGTGACGGCCCGCCACATCAGGTCCTCGTCCTTGAACGTGGTGTCCATGGCCAGTACATGGCGGACGAACTGCTGATTGGTCCCGAAGTCGGTGATGTTCCCGAAGGCGACGAGAGCCATGTAGAGGGCGACGGTGGCGGTCAGGAGCGTGGCGGCAAGTGACAGTCCGCCGCGTGGAGTTGATGAGGTGGCCATGGCGATCATTCTCCCCGCACGAGCCGCCGGTGTCTCCGTGGGTTCAGCGTCCCGCGGCGAACGTGAGGAAGGCCGACCAGGCGTCGTCCCCGAACGCCAGCCGGGCGCCGTCCACGTCCTTGGAGTCCCGCACGTGCACGGCCGGGCGGGCCAGGGCTATCTCCACGCAGTCGGGGCCGTCGTTGCTGCTGTAGCTGCTCTTGAACCAGTGCAGTTCGGTGGTCACGTCGCATCTCCCAGAACTTTTTCGATGAAGGCCAGGGACTCCTGAGGCGAGAGGGCCTGGGCCCGGATCATTCCATAGCGCATGTCGAGGATCTGGGCGTCCTTCGGGTCGCTGATCACGCGGTTGTGCAACTGGGCCTCGAAGTGACCCAGCGTCTTGCCCTCCGGGAGCTTCAGCACCCGGAACGGGCCTGCCATGCCCGCGTGGTCCTCCTGATCGGTCGGCATGACCTGGATCGACACGTGCCGCAACGCGGCGATTTCCAGCAGGTGTTCGAGCTGCCGGCGGAGCACCATTCTGCCGCCGACGGGCCGCCGCAACGTCGTCTCTTCCTGGACAAAGGTGATGAGCGGACGTGGCACGCGGTCGAACACCGCCTTGCGTGCCATGCGGGCCGCGACGTGCCGCTCGATCTCGTCCTCCGTGAAGGCCGGCCGGCGCATGGCGTACAGCGCCTGGGCGTACTCGGGGGTCTGGAGAAGCCCGTGGATCTGGTGGTTGTCGTACGCACCGAGCTCGACGGCCTCGTCCTCCAGCTTCGCCAGGTCGCGGACCTTCTTGGGGTAACGCGCCCTCTCGACGTCCTCCTTCATCGCCGCGAGCTTGCCGCCCGCGGCGAGGGCCTCGTCCGCCCGGTCGAGGAAGTCCGGCTTCGGTACGCGCCGGGCCCGCTCCACCGACGAGACCATCTCCTCGCCGTAGCCGATGGCCGAGCCCAGCTCCGCCTGCTTCAGCCCGGCGGCCTCGCGCCACATCTTGATCTGCCGCCCGACCGCCCTGAGCACGGCCGCCGCTTCCTCGTCCTCCACGCGTTCCCCTCCTGGCGTACGAGCCGTACGACCCCGGGAAGCGCCCGGACAGTCACGCTCCGTACCGACGTCGTAGCTGTTCAGCGTAGGGACCGTGCGGCCACTGTGGGTGACATGAGCCAGAGATTCACCGTGGAGGTTCCCGTCCCCACCCGGCAGTTCGCGGTGCGGCTGTCCGCCACCCGCAGGGGCGCGCGCCTGGCCCGGCTGCTCACCGAGCGCCAACTCGACGACTGGGGCGAGCCGTACGAGGCCGCGGCCCAGGTGGTGGCGGAACTGGCGTCCAACGCCGTGCTGCACGGGCGTGTACCGGGCAGGGACTTCCGGCTGGTGCTGGAACTGCGGCCCGGCCGCACGCTCCGCGTCGAGGTCACCGACGCCCGGGGCGACCGGGTGCCGCACCTCCCCGACCCGGTGGAGGGGGACGCGGAAGGGGGCCGCGGCATGACCATCGTGGCGGCGTACGCCAGCCGTTGGGGTGTGCGCGGGGAGCCGGCCGGAGCGAAGACGGTGTGGGCCGAACTCGCGCTCGGACCTGGCTAGGGTGTCCGGATGGACGTGGGGGCGGTCTTGATAGCCGTGGCCGGTGTGGCGGGGACGCTGGGGGGAGCGCTGCTCACCCAGCGGGGTGCCGACAAGGCCAAGCGGCGCGAGCTGGAGATGAGCCAGGCGCTCCAGGAGGAGCGCGCGAACCGGGAGCTGCGGCGCCGCTGCTACACGGAACTGCACCGCGACGCACGGCAGTTCTGCACGGCGCTCAGCCGGCACCTGTACGTCATGCGGGACCGCACGGCCGGCGACGAGGACGTCCAGGTGCTGGAGGCCGCCAAGGACACCTACCGCGACCGCTGGTCCGAGGCGCTGATGATCGCGCCGGACGCGGTGGTCGAGCCGGCGCGTGCGGTCAACGGTGCGCTGAACGGGGTCTACGGGCAGGTCAAGCGGCTGGAGCAGGGGAACCCGCGGCCGGGCGAGACACTGCGGTCGGCCGCCGAGGCGCAGCACGCCGTGTGGACGCTGATCGCCGCGGCGAGGGAGGCGATGCGCCGCGATCTCGGCATCACCACCGAGTCCGACGAGCCACCTGCCTACTCCACCGACGCCCACACCTTCTTCCACGACTTCTCACACCCGGGTCACGACCCGTCCTGACCCGGGGCCGGGAGGGGACCCGGTACGGCCGATATCCGGCCACTCCGGTCCCTCCCGGCACTTCTCCCATACCGTTGCGGCCCTCAGCCCGCCGTTCCCGTTCGATTACAGTGCTCAGCGTCGTACGTGTGGACGGTGCCCTGGGAGGTCGAGGTGGGTGCGACTGCCGGGGCCGTCTGGGGCCGTGCGGAACAGCAGGACTTCCGCAGCCGGGTGCGCGGGACGCTGCTCGGCGTGGCCGTGGGCGACGCCCTCGGCGCACCGGTCGACGGTCTGGGCATCGAGCAGATCCGGGAGGCGCACGGCGCGGAGGGGCTGCTCGACCTCGCCCCCGCCTACGGCCGGCGCGGCGCCGTCACGCACCTGACGCAGCTCACCCTGTTCTCCGTCGACGGGCTGATCCGCGCCCAGGTGCGGCGCGACACCGGCGCCTGGCACCCGCCGACCGACCTGCACCGGGCGTATCTGCGCTGGGCGGCCACCCAGCGGGACTGGGGGCCCGACGAGCGCCGCAAGGACGACGGGTGGCTGGCCCGCGAGGAGTGGCTGTACGCCCGGCGCAACCCCGGCCGGGCCCTGCTGCTGGGGCTCGGGGACGAGACGATGGGCACCCCGGAGGCACCCAAGAACCCCGGGGAGACCGGGCCGGAGGCCGCCGCGCGGTCCGCGCCGTTCGGGCTGCTCGTCGGCTGGGAGCCGCAGCTCGTCGCCCAGCTCGCCCTGGAGTGCGCCGCGCAGACCCACGGCTCCCCGGCGGCCTGCCTGGCCGCGAGCGCCTACGCCCTGCTCGTGCACGGGCTGGCCCGCGGGGAGAGCCTCGACACGGCGGTGCAGCGCACCCTCGCCCTGCTGGCCTCCCGCCCGGGGCACGCACCGGTGTCCGACGCGCTTCAGCAGGCGCTCGGCGCGGTCCGCCAGGGCATGCCGGGGCCGGAGCGCGTGGCCGAACTGAGCGGGCCCGGGACGGCGGAGGGTCTGGTCGGGGCCGCCGTGTACTGCGCGCTCGTCGCCGCCGACGTCCGGCACGGGCTGTGCCTGGCCGTGAACCAGGACGGCCCGTCCGCCGCCACCGCCGCGCTGGCCGGCGGCCTGCTCGGCGCCCTGCACGGGGAGACGGCCCTCCCGCCGGCCTGGCTGGCCGAGCTGGAGGGCCGTCCCACGATCCTGGAGCTGGCCGACGACTTCGCCATGGAGATGACCCAGGGGCCCGCCCTGCACGGTCCCGGCGGCTCCTCCCCGGGATGGCTCGCCCGCTACCCGCGGGCGTGAGCGCGCCGCCGGACGAGGGGGGACCGGTCCCCGTCCGTCATTCCCGGACCGTCGTGCGGACCGCCTCGTCCACCGGACCGGCCGGAGCCGGCACCGCGGCCGTCGCCGCTCCGTCCCCGTCGGTGTTGATCTTCTCGATGATCGCCAGGCGTTCGGGGGTGTCCTCGGGCTTGAGGTAGCCGATCAGGACGTACAGGACCAGGGACACCGCGAGCGGGATCGACACCTGGTACTGGAGCGGCACACCGCCCTCGACGTTCCAGTTGATCGGGTAGTTCACCAGCCAGAAGGCGAGCAGGCCCATCGACCAGCTGACCAGTGCCGCGGTCGGGCCGGAGCGGCGGAACGCCCGCAGCAGGCCGAGCATCATCGGGATCGCCATGGGGCCCATCAGGCCGGCCACCCACTTGATGACGACGGTGATGATGTCCTTGAACGCGGGGGAGTTGACCTGGGTGGCCGCCGCCATCGAGAGCCCGAGGAAGACGACCGTGGCGACCCGGGCGACCCGCAGCCCCTGGCTCGGGTTCCAGGACCGGGCCCGGGCCCAGATCACAGGGGCGCAGTCCCGGGTGAACACGGCCGCGATGGCGTTGGCGTCCGAGGAGCACATGGCCATCGTGTGGGAGAAGAACCCCACGATGACCAGGCCCAGCAGGCCGTGCGGCAGGAGCTGCTCGGTCATCAGCGCGTACGAGTCCGAGCCGTCCGCCTTCTGCGACTCGACCAGCAGCGGCGACATCCACATGGGGAAGAACAGCACGAGCGGCCAGACCAGCCACAGGATCGCCGACAGCCGGGCGGACCGCTCGGCCTGCTTGGCGTTCGGCGTGGCCATGTAGCGCTGGGCCTGGTTGAGCATGCCGCCGTTGTACTCGAACAACTTGATGAAGAGGAACGCCAGCAGGAACACCGTGCCGTACGGGCCGACCAGTGGCTTCTCGTGCCCCTGGAGCTCGGGGGAGTCCCAGACGCCGAAGAAGCCGCCGTGGTCGTCGAGCCGGACGACGACCGCGACGAACATCGCGACGCCCGCCAGCAGCTGGATGACGAACTGGCCGAGTTCGGTCAGCGCGTCCGCCCACAGGCCGCCGATCGTGCAGTAGATCGCCGTGATGCCGCCGGTGATCAGGATGCCCTGGTTGAGCGAGATGCCGGTGAAGACGGACAGCAGCGTCGCGATCGCCGCCCATTTCGCGCCCACGTCCACGATCTTCAGCAGCATCCCGGACCAGGCCAGCGCCTGCTGCGTCTTCAGGTCGTAGCGGTTCTTCAGGTACTCCAGCGGGGAGGCCACGTGGAGCCGGGAGCGCAGCCGGTTGATGCGCGGCGCGAAGAGCTTGGAGCCGATGGCGATGCCGAGGGCGATGGGGAAGGACCAGGTGACGAAGGACGTGACGCCGTAGGTGTAGGCGATGCCCGCGTACCCGGTGAACATCACCGCGCTGTAGCCCGACATGTGGTGCGAGATGCCGGACAGCCACCACGGCATCTTGCCGCCGGCCGTGAAGAAGTCGCTGACGTCGTCCACGCGTTTGTGCGACCAGACGCCGATCGCGACCATCACGGCGAAATAGCCGATGAGCACGGCCCAGTCGAGACCGTTCATGAGTCCCCTTCCACGGTGCTGCCGCCACAGTCAGGCATGTGAACTCTGGGTTCGGTGACGTGCGCACGGCAAGCAAGCGGAAGGTCAAGAGACGGCAAAATTGTTCGGCAAGGTGACCTGCGTTCATCTACATGAACAAAGTCGGGTGTCTGCGGCCCGATGCACGACACCCCCGGCCTGCGTCGGGCAGGCCGGGGGTGCCGGGGGTCGGACGGGATCCGCGGAGGTCAGCGCAGTTCCTCCGGGCAGGGTGTCCCGCGCGGGAACTGGTACGGCGCCGCCAGGCGGTACGTGCCCGCCTTCGGCGCGAGCAGCTCCGTCCACTTGTCGCCCTGCGCGTCCTCCTCCGTCTCCGCCAGGCAGCCGTTGACGTTGACGTACGTCTTCGGCTCGCCCTCGGGACGGTTCTCGGAGGCCTCCGTCTCCTGCGGCGGCTTCAGGCTCTTGCCCTCGGCGTCGACGATGCTCAGCCACGGGGAGTACGGCACACGCACCAGGATGCGGCCCGGCTTCTTCACCTGAAGCACCATCTCGCCCTGCTCGGCCCGGTCGACCACCGCGTTCGGCTCGGCCAGCGGCGTGGGCTCGGTCACCTCGAACAGCTGCCAGTTGGCGTCGCCCCAGATCTGGTTCAGATAGGGCAGACCGCGCTGCACCAGAGCGCGCTCGCGCTCCCCGCCGTCGCCGTCCGGCTCGTCCTTCGGCAGCACCACGTAGTGGACCGCCCAGCGCTTGAGCCACTCGTGGTAGTTCGCCGAGTTGAGGGTGTCGTCGTAGAAGAGCGGGTTGCGCTCCATGTCGGCCTGGCGGTTCCAGCCCCGGGCCAGGTTGACGTACGGGGCCAGGGCCGAGGCTTCGCGGTGCGACCGGGCGGGCACGACCTCGACCCGGCCCTTCTCCGCGCCGACCTCCTGCAACTCGTTCACCAGCGGCGCCAGCTCACGCGACCAGGAGGCCGCCGGTGCCGTGTGCACGATGTCGTCGACCGTCTTGAAGCCGATCCACACGCCGAAGCCGACGAGGGCGACCACGGCCGCGTACCACCTGCGGCTGCGCGGCACCGTGAACGGCAGCGCGGCGACCAGCGCCACACCGGCGAACAGCATGGCCAGCCGCGTGATGTTGGAGCCGATCTGCGAGCTGATCAGCCACACCAGCACGACCCCCAGGCCGTACACCGCCGCCGTCAGCCGGACCGTCTTCCAGTCCCGCGGCACCAGCACGAGGACCAGCACCGAGAACGCCAGCGGCAGCAGCACCGAACCGAAGATCATCGGCTGCGTCCCCGAGAACGGGAACAGCCACGCGGACAGCGCCACCACCACGCTCGGCGCCAGCCCCAGCGCCCAGGCGCCGGGCCGCCGCTTCTGGAGGAACAGCGCCACCGCCACCAGTCCCACGAACAGGCCCGCGACCGGGGACGCCATCGTCGCCAGCGCCGCCAGGGGCGCCGCGCACAGGGCCTTCGCCCAGCGCCGGTACCGCCACCGGTGCGGCCAGCAGAACACGACCGCGACCGCGCCGAGCGCGAACATCATGCCCAGGCCGAAGGTGACCCGGCCGGACACGGCGTTGCAGAACAGCCCGAACACACCCGCCAGCGACGCCCACAGCGGGTTGCGGACCGAACGGGAGCGCAGCAGCAGCAGCGTCAGCAGACCGGCCGACACCGTCCCCGCGATCATCATCGTCGTCCGGACGCCGAGCACCGACATCAGGTACGGCGACACCACGCTGTACGACACCGGGTGCATGCCGCCGTACCAGGCGAGGTTGTACGCCGAGTCCGGGTGCCGGCCGACGAACTCCGCCCAGGCGTCCTGCGCGGCGAGATCGCCACCACTGTTCGCGAACGTGAAGAACCAGACGACGTGCAGCACCGCGGCCAGGCCCGTGATCGACAGGACCGGGTGACGCAGCATGCGGGCGCGCACGGCCCGCACCACGGGAGGCAGCCCGGCCCCGCCGTCAGCACCGTCAGTGCCCTGCGTGCCCTCAGCGCCGGCCGCTGCCGCGTCCTGCGGCGGCGCGCCCTCCGGTTCTGCGGGCAGGCCTATTCGCGGGCCGGATACCGGGCCCGGATCGGCGTCGTCTGCGCGTGTCGGCTCCGCAGTGGCCACTCGAAGGCACTCCCCGTGTCCCGTCTTCTGTTCTCGCCCGATGCTCCCCGGCCGTGAACCGTTCGTCCCCCGGTCCGCCGCATGCCGCCGGGCACGGCGACCTGCCCCGTTTCGTGACGCTAGCACGCACCCCGCCGGGCAGGGCCCGGACGGGCCCCCACCGGCGGGGTGCGGTGCGCGGGCGGCGGCCCGCGCTCAGGCGATGCGCGTCAGCTTGTCCGCGAAGCCCGGCTCGACCAGATCCTTCTGAAGGGCCACCGGGACCTTCACGGCGCCGCTGGACCCGTCGCCGACGGTGAGCGTGCCCACCTTCGTGCCGGCCTTCGCCTGGTGCGGCAGCTCGTCCGCGGCGAACGTCAGCTTGACCGACAGCCCAGCCCAGCCGACGGCCGTGACGTCCTTCGTGACGACGACCGGCGTGCGTCCGCCGAGCCCGTCGTCGGCGTACCCGACGACCTCGCCCTTCTTCAGGATCGTCGCCGACTCCAGCGCGCCCTGCGCGGCCCGGATCAGCTTGTCGCCCTCGTGCAGGGCGGCGCCGAGGATGGTGTTGTCCGGGCCGCCGGCCGGCTGGCGCACGACCGCGCCGATGATCCGCCGCGTCTCGCCGTTCACGTCCTTCTTGGCGGAGAACACGAGGTTGCCGAGCGCGGAGGTGGTCGTGCCGGTCTTGATGCCGGTCACGTCGTTGTAACCGACCAGGCGGTTCCAGTTGTCGTGCTTGACGCCCTTGTAGTCGACGTACGACATCATCGCCGCGACCTCGCGGAACGCCGGCTGCTGCATGGCGGCCTTGGCGAGCTTCACCTGGTCCACGGCCGTGGAGACGGTGGTGTTGTTCAGGCCCGACGGGTCGGTGTACGTCGAGTTCTTCATGCCGAGGTCCTCGGCGGCGTCGTTCATCTTGCCCACGAACGCCTTCTCCGACCCCGCGTCCCAGCGGGCCAGCAGCCGCGCCACGTTGTTCGCGGACGCGATCAGGATGCCCTCCAGGGCCTCCCGCTGACTGATCTTGTCGCCCGCGGTGACGTCGACGGTGGACTCCTGGCCGGCGTCCGACTGGTCCTCGGCGGCCTGGTCGATGCCGATCTTCGGGCCGTCCTCGCCGCTCTTGAGCGGGTGGTCGCGCAGGATGACGTAGGCGGTCATGACCTTGGCGACGCTGGCGATCGGCACGGGCCGCTGCTCGCCGGAGGAGCCGAAGGTGCCGATGCCCTGGACGTCCAGCGCGGCCTGGCCGTCGGCCGGCCAGGGGATGTCGACCTTGCCGCCCTCGAACGTGTAGCTGTCCTTCGCGGTGAGGTCGAGGGTGGGCGACGGCAGCGGCCGCAGGTTCTGCGCGACCGCGAAGACGATCAGCAGCAGCAGCGCGATCGGCGTCCAGATCTTCACCCGCCGCACGGCCGTGCGCAGCGGGGTCTCCGGGGGCGGCGGGGTGTTCGTCAGCTCGGCCAGCAGGTCCAGCGGCGGCTTGGGCGGCAGCGGCTGCTGCGTGGTCCGCTCGGGCCCGACGACGGGCACGGCGGCGGTGGCCTCGGCGGGGGAGGTCGTGCGCCCGGGAGCGCCCTTCCCCGGGGCGGCCGGCGCCTTCTGCTCCGGCGCCTTCTGCCCCGGGGCCTTCTGCTCCGGGGTCGACGGCGGCTTGCGCGTCGCGGGGTCGTCCAGCGGCTTGAGGGCGACGAACGTGCTGGTCCGCTCGGCGTCCTTCTCCGCGTCCTTCTCGGCGGCGCCACCGGCGGTGCCCTTCGGGGCGTCCTTCGGAGCGCCCTTCGGAGCGTTCTCGGGGGTGGCGTCGGCGGGGCCCTTGCGGGTGTCCTCGGGTGCGGTGCCGGGTGCGGCCCTGCGGTCGCTCCTCGGGGCGTCCTTGGCGGCGTCGCCGAGCTTCAGCATCGTGGTGGCCTGGTCGACCGGGGGCCGCACGGCCTTGAACACGGCGGTGGGCTGGTCGACGTGCGGCGCGGCGGGCTTCGCGGACTTCCCGTCGCTGTCGCTGTCGCCGTCGCCCTCGGCGCTGTCCTTGCCGGTGTCCTTGGAGGCCGTGCCTCCGGTGCCCCCGGCGACGGGCTTGCCGTCGGTCCGGAAGACGGCGGTCGGCCGGTCGACGTGCGGCGCGGCCGGCTTCCCGTCGCTGTCGCCGCCGTCGCCCTCGGTGCTGTCCTTGGCGTCGTCCTTGCCCGTGTCCTTGGAGGCTGTGTCGCCGGTGCCCCCGGCGACGGGCTTGCCGTCGGTCCGGAAGACGGCGGTGGGCCGGTCGGCGTGCGGCGCGGCGGACTCGTCGCCGTCGCGACCCTTGCCGGTCCCACCGGCGTCCGTGGCGTCGGCAGGGTCCTCGTCGGTGGTGGTGTCGGCGTCGGCGGTGGCGTCCGAGGCCGCGTCCCTCTTCGCGGCGGGGGCCTCGGTGGCGGACCCGGCGGAACGGTCCGCCTCCGGCTCACCGTCCTCGTCGCCCCGGGCGTCGTCGGACCCCGGCTTCCGGTCGGGCTCGCCGTCCTCGCCGTCCTGGTCGGCCGTGGCCACCCACGCGGCGACGGCCTCCCTGAGCCGCCCGTCACGGTCGGAGGCGTCCTCGTCCCGCCCGGCGGCACCGGCGTCGTCGCTTCCCTCGCCGGAAGCCTCGGCCGACGGGACGTCCTCGTCACCGGCGCCGCCACCCCGGGTGTCACCCGGCTCGGCGTCCGCCCCCGAGTCACCCTCGGCGCGCTCCGCCTCCCGCGTGCCGGCGTCGCTCCCGGCCTGCTCGGCGCTCGCGGTCGTGTCGGCCGTGGCGGCCGTGGCGGCCGCGTCAGTCGTGCCGGTCGTGTCGGTCGCGTCCGGCTCGGCGTCCGTACGCTCCGGCTCCGCCTCGGCGGACGCGGCCTTCGCGTCCCCGTCCGCGGGGACGGACAGGACGCGCGTCGCCGTGTCGACGCCACCGCGCCCCCCGGAGGAAGTCTTCGAACTCTTCGCGTCCCGGGCCACCGCGAGCCGCGGATCGGCGGACTCGCTCCTGGCCCCGGGAACCGGACCCGCGCTCCCCGACGTCGGTTCTGCCGACGACTCGCGCTGCTTCGACCTGTCGGGGGACTCGCCCGCCACCGATGCCTCCTCCTCGCGCCGCACCACCCGCGAACGCGTACCGAACCTCTACCGCCGCCCTGACCCCGCACACCGGCGCTGTCCGAACCATGTACCAGTGTCCTGTGCGCGGACCAGATCCATCCGGTAGACGAGAACGACATACCTACTGGTTCCACTACGAACCGGTCACGCACCCTCGACAGACCAATGTGAGAGGGGTCACCCTGTCTTTCATCCACGCGGGGAGGCATGGATGGGCAGGAGCCGCAGAACACTTCCGGAGGAGCTTCTGCTGCTGGCGTTGGACCCGGCCACGGGTACCACTGCACAGCCGCAGTCGCTCGACCTGGGTCTGGCCGGAGCACAGCTAGTGGAGCTGGCGCTGGCCGGACGGATAGCCCCGGACGGGGATCGTATCGCCGTGGTGGCACCACGGCCGACCGGAGATCCGACACTGGACTGCGCGTTGGAGTTGCTGCGAAGGCGTGGCGCTCCCGTGCGTGCCGTCCACTGGATCGGCGGACCCCGACTGGGGCTCCGCCAGACCTACCTCTCGCATCTGGAGCGGTGCGGCATGGTGCATGCCGTGGCGGGCCAGATGTGCGGAGTGCTGCCGACGACTCGCTACCAGGCGACGGACACCGAGATCAGCCGGGAGATCAGGGCCCGGCTGGACTCCGCGATCCGCACCGGCGTACCGCCGGACCCGCGGACCGCGGCGCTCGCCGCACTGGCCCACGCGGTCGGACTGGGCAAGCACCTGTACCCGGGCAACGAGGGACGCTCCTCTCGCTCCCGGCTCAGGGACCTGATCAGGCACGACCCCATGGGCGGCCTCGTCGCGCACGCCGTGATGGACGTCCAGAACGGCGTGGGGGCACAGCCACGCCGCAACCCGGCCCCGCCCGGCCGCCAGGCCGCCGGCGGACCCGGGCCCGCACCGGAACCGGCCCGGGGTGTTCCGATGCAGCCGCGCCACGGAAGCATGGCGCGCGCCGCGGTCCACTGACCGTCCGCGACCCGAACCGCCCGACGACCGGAACACCTCACGGGACCCCACGAGCCCGGTCACGGGAGCCGCTGTCCGAGCGGGGTGGCGAGAGCCGGCGCTCTCGCCACCCCGCTCGGGCGTGCCGTGCCGCGTCGGACTGGCGTGTACCCGTCGCACATCCACCGTTTCCCAGCGGTGGCGAGCACCTTGGTGGCAGTCTGCTCAACAGCAGATACGCAAAGTAGAGGCACGCAGCCGGAGGTGCACGTCCCGTGGCGTCCAATGTCAATCCCACCGTCAGGAGGCGCCGGCTCGGCCAGGAGCTCCGCAGGCTCCGGGAGCTCAAGGGCATGACGGCCGAAGAGGTCGCCGAGCGACTGCTGGTGTCCCAGTCGAAGATCAGCCGGCTGGAGAACGGGCGGCGCAGCATCAGCCAGCGCGACGTGCGCGACCTGTGCGGGGTCTACGAGGTCGAGGACCAGCGCATCGTCGAGTCGCTGATGCAGATGGCCAAGGACTCGCGCCAGCAGGGCTGGTGGCACGCGTTCGGGGACATCCCGTACAGCGTCTACATCGGCCTGGAGACGGACGCCGAGTCGCTCCGGGTCTACGAACCCCAGATCATCACGGGCCTGTTGCAGACCCGCGCGTACGCCGAGGCCATCATCCGGGGCGGGTCGCCCGAGGCGTCGGACGCGGACCACGACAAGCGCGTCGAGGTCCGGCTGCGCCGGCAGGGACGTATCACCGCCGAGACGGAGCCGCTGCGGCTGTGGGTGGTGCTGGACGAGGCGTCCCTGCACCGGGTCGTCGGCAGCCGCCCGGTGATGCGCGAACAGCTGGAGCACCTCATCGAGATGTCGCAGCTGCCCCACATCACCGTGCAGGTCCTGCCGTTCGAGGTCGGCGCCCACGCGGGCATCAACGGCCAGTACTCCATCCTGGAGTTCGCCGACGCGGCCGACTCCAGCGTCGTCTACATCGAGGGCGTCACCAGCGACCTGTACCTGGAGAAGCCGCTCGACGTGCAGAAGTACACGGTGATGTACGAGCACCTGCGCGCCCAGGCCCTGAACGTGGACCAGTCCCGGCAGCTCATCGAGCGTCTGGCCAAGGACTACGCGCGCTGAGCGGCACCGGAGGACGACCGTCCGCCGGACGGGCCGCCGGATGCTACACCTCTGACACGGCCGACTGGAAGTCTCCACTGGAATATGCCATCCGGTCGAGTGAATGGCTGCGCCGAACGATGAGGCGGGCGAGTAGCGTCGATCACGCCAACCACCAGCACGGGTTGGCGTAAACGCAACTGGCTACGGAGCGATCATGGCTATTCGTCTGGGCGCCACGGAAACGTGGACGACGTCCTCCTACACCAACAACAACGGCGCCTGCGTGATGGTCAGGTCGACCGTCGAAGAGGCCCTGGAGCTCGGGGACACCAAGATCCCCGAGGGCCCCAAGCTGGCGTTCCCCGCCGACGCGTGGAGCGCCTTCGTGGCGTCGGTCAAGGCCTGAGCCGCGGCACGACAACAGCACAAGCACCACCGATCGGGCCCTCTCGACCAGTATCGCCGTCCTAGCCGAGAGGGCTCCGCTTGTGCCCGCGGGCGACGGGAAGTCCGGAGAACCGGAGATCCCTCAGCGCACCGGGAACGCCACGTCGCACACCAGGTCCTCGGGCCCTGCCGCCGTCCAGTCCGCGAAGTACAGCTCCCGGCACGGACCGGCCGGGGCGAGTCCCCGCGCCGCGATCCACTCCTCCACCGCCTCGAAGGCGGCCAGGATCTGCGGGTGCGCCACCTGCGCCTTGGTGATCCTGGTGTACGCCAGCCGCCCGGCGGGCTCCACCCGTACCGCCGTCTCCCAGGTCCGCCCGTGCCGCTCGGCCCACCGGCGGGCGGCCGCCTCGTCGGCGACCGGTACGCACGCCTCGGCCGGGCCGTCGCTCTCCATGGACACCTCGGCGTGGTAGGCGACGTACGGCACGCCCGTCACGCCTCCGCACTCCCGGGCCGCCTCCTCCAGGCGGCCCAGCGCCGCACCGATCCACGCCGGCAGCTCGTCCGCCAGCGTGTGCCGCTTCTCGGTGATCACCACCTGGGCCGGCACGTCCACCGTCTCCACCGCGAACTTCCCGTCCATACCGGGATTCCTTCCCGACAGCCGTCCACGGAGGTACGCGGCGAGCGTCCGCTGACCGGCGCGTCGCGCCTCGACGTCCGCCCAGTAGGCACCGAGCAGGTCCGCCGCCGCGGGGCCGCCGCCCGTCGCGAGCACCTCGGCGATCCGGGCGAGCGGCATGTCCAGCTGCCGCAGCATCGCCACCAGCCGGGCCTGTTCGACCTGCCCGGCCCGGTAGTAGCGGTAGCCGGTGACCTCGTCCACGTGCGCCGGGGACAGCAGGCCCAGCCGGTCGTACAGCCGCAGGGCCTTGGGCGACAGCCGGGCCCGCGCGGCGAACGCGCCGATGGTCAGCAGCTCCCCGTCCGGTACGTCCACGACCGCATCCTCCGTCATCGGGCGGCCGTTCCGCCCGACGAGGAGGACGCTGCGGCCTGCCCCAGGGGCAAGGTCAAGCGGCCCGGCCGGCACCGGGCGATCACCACCGGGTGGGAGGCACCGCACGGGCGGCACCGGGCGGGAGGCGCCGCACGGGCGGTACCGGGCGGTTGGCGCCGCACGGGCGGCACCGCGGGCGTCAGGCCAGCTGGGCCTCGACGGCCGCGACCAGCTCCGGCGACTCCGGTTCCGTCTGCGGCGAGAAGCGGGCCACGACCTGCCCGTCCCGGCCGACGAGGAACTTCTCGAAGTTCCAGCGGATGTCCCCGCTGTGCCCCTCGGCGTCGGCGAAGCCGGTCAGGCGCTCGTACAGCGGGTGCCGCCCGTCGCCGTTGACCTCGACCTTCTCCGTCATCGGGAAGGTCACCCCGTACGTCGCCGAGCAGAACTCGGCGATCTCCTCGGAGTTGCCGGGCTCCTGCCCGAGGAACTGGTTGCAGGGCACACCGAGGACGGTGAAGCCGCGCCCGGCGTACCGCTCCTGCAGCCGCTCCAGTCCGGCGTACTGCGGGGTCAGACCGCACTTGGAGGCCACGTTCACCACGAGCACCGCACGGCCCGCGTACTGGGACAGGTCGGCCGAGCCGCCCTGGAGGGCGCCGATCTCGACGTCGAGAGGGGAGGAAGCAGCGGAAGAAGCAGGGGAAGTCGTCATGGAGCAGACCCTAGCTCCGGCCGGTGACGGGCCCGGTTCTGGGCCTCCACCAGGGTCTGCCCGGCCGCGGTCCGCGCGTACAGCACCGACCGGCCCGCCCGCGTCCGCTCCACCAGCCCCGCGTCCAGCAGCACCCGCAGATGCCGGCCGACCGAGCCGAGCCCCTGCCCGGTCACCGCCACCAGCTGGCTGGTGCTCAGCGGCGAGGCGAGCCGGATCAGCACCCCGGCGCGGGCGGTGCCGAGCAGCGCGCCGAGACTCGCGGGCACGGGTCTGCCCCCGGGGTCGGCGAGCGCCCCGGCACACGGGTAGACCAGCGCGTAGCGGTCCGTGCCCTCCCACGACACCCAGCCGACGCGCTGGACGGTGATCGGCACGAACACCAGCTCCGCGCCGGAGATCTCACGCGGCGGGTACTCGTGGGCGTTGACCTGGAGCCGGTTCTCGCCGAGCCAGCGCGTGCCCGGCCGCAGGGTGTCCAGGGCGGACGCCCAGCCGCCCCTGCTGACCTGAGCGGTCCGGGCCACCACATCGGCCTGGAGGATCCGCCGGCGGTGCGGCCAGTACGGGCGCACGGCCGTCTCCCAGACGTACGTGAGCAGATCCGCGGCCCGCGCGGGCAGATCGTCCCGGTCCAGGACGGGGGGCACCGGGCCGCGCAGGGACACGGTCAGATCGGTGCGGGCCGCCCGCGGGCAGGCCGCCCGCACCCGCGCCACCGCCTGCTCGAAGGTCTCGCCGTCGCAGGGCGTGGGGGCCAGGAAGTCGGCCGTCCACTCCGTCCCGATACCGGCCCCGACGAGCCGCGCGGTCACCGGGTCCCGCGCCAGGCGCGCGCGGTAGGCCGGCAGATGGGCGTCGAGCCAGCCGCGCTCGCCGGGGTGCGCGGCCCGCGCCCCGTGCAGCAGGCGCAGGCTTGCGAAGACCTCGGCGAACGGGGAGATCACGAACCGGCTGCCGGCCAGGGTGTCGGCGTTGATCTGCCACCAGCCCACGGGCGCCCTCCCGGCCACGTCCTCGACGTTTCGCGTGTGCGCGAAACATTAACCCCGCCCCGTGGGCCGCCCGGAGACTCCGGGCATGCGCAGTTACCGCGAACTGTTCCGCACCCCTGAGTTCACCCCCTTCTTCGTCGCCGCGTCGGCGCAGACCGTCGCCCAGACCATGGCCGGACTCGCCCTGGGCACCCTGGTGTACCGCGCCACCGGATCGCCCCTGCTGTCCGCGGTGAGCATGTTCGGTTCGTCGCTGGTGCAGGTGCTGGGCGCGACGTTCCTGCTCTCCGCCGCCGACCGCCTGCCCCCGCGCGCCGCCCTGACCTCCCTGGCCCTGCTGTTCGCCGCCGCCACGGCGGCCCTGGCCCTGCCGGGGCTGTCCGTCGCGGCGCTGTTCGCGATCGTCCTGGCCAGGGGACTGGCGGAGTCCGTCGGCGGGGGAGTGCGCTGGGGCCTGCTGAACGAGATCCTCACCAAGGACGGCTACCTGCTCGGCCGGTCGGTGTTCAACATGATGAGCGGCGTCATGCAGATCGCCGGGTACGCCACCGGCGGCACCCTCGTGGCCCTGCTGTCCCCGAGGGCGTCCCTGCTGGTGGCCGCCGGCCTGTACCTCGCGGCGGCCGCGACCCTCCGCCTCGGCCTGACCGTCCGTCCGCCCCGGACCACGGGCCGCCCCTCGGTGCGGGCGACCTGGCGGGCCAACGCCCTGCTGTGGTCGTCCCCGCAGCGCCGCCAGGTCTACCTCGCCCTGTGGATCCCCAACGGCCTCGTCGTGGGCTGCGAGTCCCTGTACGTCTCCTACGCGCCGGAGGCCGCCGGCACGCTGTTCGCCTGCGCCGCGCTCGGCATGCTGGCCGGAGACGTCCTGGTGGGCCGCCTGCTGCCGCCGGCCCTGCGCCGGCGCCTCGGCTTCCCCCTCCTGCTGCTCCTGGCCCTGCCGTACGTGCCGTTCCTGCTGCTGCCGCCCCTGCCCCTGGCGGCCGCCGCCGTGACCCTGGCCTCGGCCGGTTTCGGCGCCGGCCTGGTCCAGCAGGAACGCCTGGTGGAGCTGACCCCCGACGACATGACGGGCCACGCGCTCGGGCTGCACTCCGCCGGCATGCTCACGATGCAGGGCGTGGCGGCGGCACTGGCCGGCTCGGTGGCCCAACTGACCTCCCCCGCCGGGGCGATGACCGCGATGGCCGCGGCCTCGGCAGCCGTGACGCTGCTGCTCATGGCGGCGGACGGACGGGTACGGCGGCGGCCGGTGGCGGTGCCGGGCGGTGGCGGGGCGGGGTGGTAGCGGTGCGGGGTGGTAGCGGGGCCGGGCGGACACGATCGGTCGGGCAGGATCGGGCGCCGTCACGCTCGGTCGCCGAACCGGTCCCCGGGGGCACCGCCCTCCGCGCCGCCGTCGTCGGGGGCCTCCCCCTCGATGAGGCGTTCGGCGATGTCGTCGGCCCACTCCTGGGCCCAGCGACGCAGCCCGGCGACGCTCCCGGGCTCGACACCCTCGGCGACGAAGGCCCGGTCGTCGAGCCAGTCCGTGCCGGTGAGCCGGGCCTGGAGGTCGGTCAGGTCGAAGGAGTCCGGGGCGTGCCGGCGGGCGAGCTCCTCGAGCTCGGGATGGCTCCAGCGTGAGGAGACGGCGTGGACGTGCACGAGGTCGCGGGCGAGTCCCTGATCGGCCAGGTCGCGCACCCGGATGCCGACGAGGTCCTCCGGCGACAGCGCCGGTCCCAGGTCGGAGGTCACGGGAGGGCGCCAGAGCACTTCCTTGCGCAGGGAGACCCCGCACTCCCGCCCGGTCGCCGCGTCCGTCGCGAGGAAGCCGGCGGCCAGCGGATCGCCCTCCAGCGTCCGCACGAGCCAGCCACGCGCCACGAGCCCGGTCCGTACGGCACCGGCGATCTCGTCCATCCCGGCGGGATGCTCGGTGGCGAGACCCACCTCCGGCCCACCGCGCGCGGCGAGCCCGTGGGCGACCATCCCGTACCCCCCGGCCAGGACGAGCCCGTACGCCTCCCCGACAGCCAGCACGTCACCGACGAGCCGAAGACAGGGCTCGGGGGCGTCGTCGGGGTCGGACATGCCGTGATTATCCAACGGGAGACCAGGCACGTTCCCTCGGACCACCCCGGACGGGTGACAGACCCGACTACCGGCGTGGAGGCCGCGACGAGGGAACGCCGAGAACGACCCCCACTCAGGGGCGCGGGGAACTGCGCATGGTCAGAGGGGCCGGGAGGATGGAACGCCGCGAACGACACCGACTCAGGGGCGCGGGGAACTGCGCATCGGCAGGGGGCCGCGACGAGGGAACGCCGCGAACGACACCCACTCAGGGGCGCGGGGAACTGCGCGACCAGCCCCCACCGCGCCGCAACCGCACACGCCCCCCCCGGCCCTCACCCACACGCCGCGCTACACCCCCGGCGAGGCGACGCCACCCCCGCGCCGCCCGGCGATCAGCCACACGCCCCGCGCCACGGCCCACACCACCAACCCGGCGGCGACCGGCGCACCGAGAACGAGGAGCAACCCGGCCCCGATGTTCGCCCCGACGACCCCCGCCGTCAGCACCCGCCACCCCACCCCGGCCATGAGCCCGACGACCACGAGCGGCCCGACGACACTCCACCAGCGCGGATCCAGCACACCCCGCCGAACACCCCGCACCAGCACCACCGCACCGGCCGCGACCCCCACCAGGGCGATTCCCCCGACGACCGCGGCCACCCCGTCCCCCACCCCCCAGGGCTGGAACGCGTAGTCGAGCTCACCGGCAGGCAACCCCTCGTAGTCCTGCCGCCCCGTCAACCCCCAAGCAGCAACAGGAACCAGACCCACGACCGCGACCCCGGCAGCAACCATTCCCCGTGTCCTCATGCCCCCAGCCTCACCGCCCACCCCGCCCGCGGTCATGAGCACGCGTACTCAGGTACGCCCCCCAACCAGCCCGCTAGGGTTCCCGCATGGCACTCGCGGACATATCGCGCACCGAGATCCTCAAGGCGATCGAGGGGTCGCGTGCGCGTCGGTCCTGTGGGGGTCCGCGTACCACGTGGCAGCACGCGGCTGACCCCACCCCATCCGGGAGGCACGGCGGCGCCTGAGGCCCCTACCGCCCCACCCCTCCCGTCACCCCCCGGTCCGCGGCAGCAGCGACACGATCCGCTGACCGTTCCGGACGATCAGCGCATCCTCGTGGAGCAGGAGTTGAGGCGAGCCGGCCGAACCCGGACCCGGCGTCCCGATGTCGGCGTGGCCGCGCCACACCCGCTCACCCGTCAGCAGATCCAGCGCGGAGAGGTCCCCGGTGTCGTCGGCGAAGTACACGACACCCTGCCGCTCCGACACCACGGGGAACACGGCCTGTGCGAACGCGTCCGGCCCCGGCACCTCCACACCCGCGGGGCGCGTCCACAGGCTCCTGCCCGCGGACAGGGAGAAGACCGAGGCTGCGCCCTGCCGCGACAGCGAGACCACGCGGTCACCGGCGACCTCCAGCGCCGCGAGCGGCCCCACCCGGTAGGGCCACGAGGTCTGCTTCCCGGACCCGCTGACGGTGATCAGCCGCAGGTTCTTCCCGGCCCCGCCCTTCGACGCGAGCAGCACCATCCGGCCCCCCGAGGTGCCGACGAGATCCGCCCTGCCGTCCAGGGTCGTCACCTTCGTGGCGCGTCCTGTTGCCGGATCGAGCCGGAGGACGTCCGTGTCGTGGGGCTCCTCGGTGTCCCGCGTGCACAGCAGATGGGGCACCCCGGTCACCGCGGCCCGCTCGCACACCGTCCCCTTGGCCCAGCTGAACCGCCACTTCTCCGCACCGGTATGCGGATCCAGAGCCGACATGGTCCGGATGGTCGGTGTGTTGGCCAGCACCGCGCCGTCGATCAGGAGGGCGGCCTGCCCCGTCCGGTCGTCCTGGGGCATCTCGGCCTTCCACAGCACCTCACCGCTCCCGGCGGCCACGGCCATGAGATCGGTGCCGCCCGCGTAGTCGCCGTCCGGCAGGTTCTCCGCAGTGTGATTCCGGTAGGCGTAGACGACCCCTTCGCGCGCCGCGAAGGGGTGATCGATCCCGCCGCCCTCGCGGTTGACCGCGACGGTCCACTGGCGCTTCCCGGTGCCGGCGTCGAACTTCGCCACGTCGTACCGCGACCCGGCGCAGTACAGCGCGCCACCGTCGACCAGACAGCCCCGCTCACCCGCTCCCCGGATCTCCCCCTGCCAGGGCTTCCAGCCGTCGGGGGGAGTCGCCGGCCGCGTGGCAGCCGGGCGCGCGGGCCGTTCCCGCCCGCCCGCGCCACCGTCCCCCAGCCCGAACACCGCCCCGGCCGCGATCGCGGCGACGGCGACCGTCGCTCCCGCGGCCTGCGAGAAGCGCCGCCGGCCGCGCCGCCGCACCACCCGCTCGACCAGATCGCCGGGCGCCCGCACCCCGTCCAGGTCGACCGCGTGCAGCGTCTCCCGGACCTTCGCCTCCACCTGCTCCGTGGTCATCCCCGGACCTCCTTCGGCGTGTAGCTGAGCGACTGCATTTGCTGCCCGGACTGCCCGGACTGCCCGGGCTGCACTTGCTGCCCGGGCCCTTCGGGACCGAGTTCCGGCACCAGGGCGCGGAGTTTGGCGAGCGACCGGTGTGCCGTGCTGCGCACCGTCCCGACCGGGCACCCCAGCAGCGCCGCGACCTCGCCCTCGGGGAGGTCCTCGAAGTACCGCAGCACGACCACGGCCCGCTGCCGCTTGCTCAGACGCCCGAGCGCCGCCCAGAGGGCGATCCGCACTTCGGAGCCCGCGTCGGCGTCGGCGTCCGTCGCGACATCGGGCAGCACGGGCACCGTCGTCTCGGCGCGATGCCTGCGCAGCCGCCAGCGGTTGACCTGCTGGCGGTACATGACCTGCCGGACGTACGCCTCATGCTGCTCGATGCGCGCCCATCGCCCGTACACCTTCATCAACGCGATCTGCAGCAGATCCTCGGCGGCATGCCGATCCCCTCCGGTCAACAGCACCGCGAGCCGCAGCAGCGCGGTCGACCGCATCGCCACGAACTCCCGGAACTCCTCAAGCTCAGAGCCCTTCATCGACCCTCCCCTTCTCGAACGATCACGACGGGGTGAGGGGGGTGTGGCTATCCGCCGGGGAGCAAGATTCTGCACGGCTGCGGCACGCCCAACTGGCCGTCGTGCCCCGAGGGCCAGGCGGAGCTGCGTAGGAGCGGCGGTCTCAGTGACAGTGCGGCTCGCTAGCCTGCGGGTGTGACGCCTACCCATGACCAGGAGTTCCCCGAAGCCCTTGCAGCTGCTTTGGCACGCGCCTTCGCCTACGACGACGGCAGCGGCGTCGACTTCGAGGCGTTCCCCGCTTTCCTGTCGGCCGAGGAGACCACCGACTGGTTCCGCTCGTGGACAGGCAATGAGGATGTGGACGGCGACAATTTCCGCGTCTTCGGACAGGACGGCTCGGGAGGCCAGGCAGCCTTCTGGCTCGTCCGCCCCAACCGCCCGCTCACCGACCAGCCCGTAATCTTCCTCGGCTCCGAGGGGGAAACCGGCGTCCTGGCGGGCGACTTGGGGGCGTTCTTGTGGCTGCTGGCCGACGGCTACGGACCCTGGGAGGCGGCCACGTCGTACGAGCCGGAGTGGACTCCGCAGCACAACCCGGAACTGACGGCCGTAGCCGAACGATTCGCCGCTGACCGCAAACAGCCGGCGGCTGTAGTCCTCGAGGAGGCGAGGCAGGAGTTCCCAGACTTCGACGCCACCATCATGGAGCTCTGCCGCTGAAGGAACTGGCAGGACGCGTATGTCTCGATCCACCCCTCATCGGCTTCAGCCACGCTACAAGTTTGTCCCGTCGACCAGAGCAAGCGGTGACGGCAGACGCCGCGAGGACGGTGGACGGGCCCCCTACTAAGGAACCTGCGATCGTAGCGGGAATGGTGCGCTCATCTAAACCAACGGCCGGAGTTGGCTCATCAGCGGTGCGGGCGCATACCGCTAATCCTCGCTACTCCGTGTGCGTTCTGGTGCGGTTGTCGTGCGGGACCTGTTGAGGACCCGCACGCCTTCCCGCCTACTTCAGGCGCAGGAGGTCGCCGGCAGGATTCCAGATCAGGTCTACGTCGTCTGGGTAGGCATACGACCAGGTCGTGATGAAGGCACGCTGCACGAGGTCTTCGCTTAGAAAGTCAAGGTCTTCCCCGATTTGAGCGAAGATATTGTGTCGATCGTGGTTAGTGTAGGCGCGCTGCGTTACAACTTCTCGCACTCGTTCCTGCATGAATGTGTCTAGGTGCAGCGAGATTGCAAGTTTGCCCAGTAGGTTGGGGATGGAATCAAATCCCTCCAGGATTCGGTCTATGATGTAAGCCTCAGGTGAATCTTCCCCTGGAATGAAGAGCAGGTCATCTGAGTTCGGGTTGCTTTCGTCGTTTACGGCTTCGTCTGGCAAGTTGAGCTTCTGTGGCTCAAATCCAGATTCGGTCCGCTTGTCACCGTCAATAAGTGCGATGGCGAAGAATCGGCGAGCAGGGCTTGAATTGTGGAATCGGGTGTGATCTCGCGCAGGGGCGGCTCCACCCAACTTATGCACTTCGATTCCTGAACGGTCAATTCCGTGCTTCTGACAGTAGGCACGGAGGGTGATGTCTGCGACCATTTCGCCGAAGCGGTCCTCTGTGAAAACTGCAAGTCGCGCGTTGATCTGCCCCGTCAGTGCGCGCAATGACGCTACGTCAAGCTTTCCTTGCTTAACCTCTCCACGATAAGCAACCCAGACAGCTTCATTCGGCAGAGGGAAAAGGGCGTCGTTGGAGTGAGTCGTGAAAATGACTTGGCACGACTTCCGCTTGGCTACCTTGATGAGATATTCAACGAGTCGCCTGGTGGCTACAGGGTGCAGCCCGTTCTCGATCTCTTCAATCAAGATCAGGGCGTTATCTGCGCTTGACTCAATCTGTGAGACAATGCGAATCACGCTGGCTTCGCCTGCGCCGAAGTGAAACTCTGAGTAACCCGCACCATCCTGCGATGGCAAGGATGCGAAGATGGATAGGTCGCCGCTGCTTGCGCTGACACGTAGGTAACTTCCGGCATCCTTGCCGAGAATCGACTCCACTGCTTCGATTACTGGCTCTGTGAGTTCCTCTTCCGAGAATCCTTCGAAGCTACCGCCAATGAATTTGGAAAGCTCCTTACGCTCACTTGCCGGAAGGGTTCGACTTACGCCAAAGGTCAGGACGTCCCTCTCGACGGCGTCACGGTTCCACTTAGCCTTCAAGTAGCTGGCGGTTCGGCTGATGGTTGTGCTGCTCTGTTCGCGTTTGTCGAGGATCTCGTACTCGACCCTCCAATTCTTCATGCTGTCGTCGTACTTGCCGCTCTTCGCGAAGAACTGTCGAGGTAGAACCTTGCGGTGAATTAGAGCGGCTGCGCCGAGAATCGTAGTCTTTCCTGACCCATTTGGCCCTACGAGTGCAGTTACAGGGAAGTCGAATGTTACCTCTCGGTTGGAAAATCCACGTAGCTTGACCATTCTGAGGCGTCGGAGGTACTTGTCATACGCTTTCTTGTTGACCCGAGACGCGAGTGCTGCAATGTCGCTTTTACGGATCTCGCTCTTCGTGGACATTCGAGTCCCCCCAGGGCAGTGTTCGGATTGTCTGGACATTGTATGGGGCCCAAGCCCCGAGCGGTGCCTTTTCTCCCAAGGCCGGCGGAGCGATTTGGGCTGGAGCGGGACGAAGGCGGGAGCGCAGGCCCGGCTGGAGGTTGGGCCGCGTGCGGTGAGCCGAGCGAGCCGCCTTGAACCAGTAGAGAGAGCTGCAACTCAGTCTGTGCGGTGAGGCTCGAAGCTCGGTGCGACGTTGGAGGTTCGGTGTCCTGCCGGTGTGTGAAGGGCAGGCACTGGCTGGATCGCTGAAGGGATGCAGACGCCGGCATCGGTGATGGTCATCGTGCAAGGCTCTGAGCGCATTAGGGCTCTGCGGGTCTCGGCGCGCTCTTCGTACAGCCACGCTCACGCGTGCATCGCGCTGCTGCGTCAGCAGCGGATGCGGCAGGTGGCGGTCCACCGGGCCGGACTGCTCCGGGGCGTCACCCGGAGCGGCGCGAGCGAAGACAGGGAAGACCTGGCGAGAGCCGGACTACGTCTTCACCACCCGGACCGGGCGCCCGGTCGAGCCGCGGAACATCTACCGTTCTTTCACCCGCATAGCCAGGTCCTCTGTCCTCCGGGGGGTCCGGCTGCACGACGCCCGGCACGGCACGGCGACGCTCCTGACGTCGGCCGACGTCAGGAGCCCGCTTGGTGATGTAGATCCTGGGCCACTCGCAGATCAGCATCACCACGGACGTGTACGCGCACGTCGTGCAGGACACGTAGCGAGAGGTTATGAGCCACATGCACCGGCTGCTGAGAAGGCGTCCCGATTCGGGCTGACCACCGTCGTTATCCCCCATATGGGACGAGGAGCCCCGGGCCGTGGCAGTCCCGGGGCCTTCGTGGCTTCTCAGAGGCCGGTCCCGGGCTCTCCGCTCTCAACAAACGCGCGAGCGGCGAAAACTACCTTTTCCTTGAGCTGTTCCAGCGGAGTGCTCCAATCGGCGTTCCAATCGGCCAGTTGGATGGCGCACTCGACGATCGGCTGCAAACGGTCGGGATAGTCGAGTTCCATGGCTGCTTCGACCCATATGAGGTCGGCACCAGTCGCCGGGTCCAGGGAGCCGTCAACGATCTGAGCGGCCAACCAGTAGGCCAGTGCCCATTTGGCGGCGATCGGGTCTGCGGGCGCCTCGAAACCCAACCCCAGCCCGTCGACGACGTGGTCGAACAGCTCCCGTGCCTCATGCTCCTCACGACGGCCCAGGCCCGCCAGGAGGGCAAGCGACGGTGCATCGACATCGGCCAGAAGAGCGTCAAGGCCAGCTTGGATCAATCGGTCCGAGCCGACGTGACGTCCGAGTGCCTGAGCCCGTGCAAGCTGCCTCAACTGATCGAGGGCCTCATCTTTCGTCACGCCGGACGTACCCCGTCCCGTCCCCGTTGATGTCAGAAGTGGATGTCAAAGGCCCCGGACCATGATCGGTCCGGGGCCTTCTGGCTGGTGCCCCCGGCAGGATTCGAACCTGCGACACCCGCTTTAGGAGAGCGGTGCTCTATCCCCTGAGCTACGAAGGCAGTCGTGTGGTCCGGAAGACCACAGGCGTCAGCGTACCGGATGCGGGTCGGGACGGTGGGGGGTCGGGGCGGGGGAGAGAAGGGGGGCGGTGCCCCTTGCCACGCCCGGTGGGCTTCCCGTGCCCGTGCGGGCGCCCCGCGTCACCCTGACCCGGTAACCGCCCTCCGGGCCCTCCCCGGTGACCTGCACCTCCACCCCGCTTCGTGCGTCGCGGAACGTCTCGCCGGGGGTGTACGGGGCATCGGACAGCTCGGCGTGGACGTTCGGGGAGCGGACGCAGCCGCCGCTGTCGCGGCGGGCGTCGTGGACCGTGACCGGGCCCATGCCCGTGTCGACCTCCGCGTCGACCTCGTAGATCAGTACGCCCGGCCGGCACACCGCCTCGTCGTTGCCGGCGCGCGTGCGGACCTCCACGGCGTAGCCGGTCCTGCCGTCGACGGGGAGGAAGATCAGCTTGGGGCCGCCCGCCTGCGAGAGGGGCGTGAGGGTGAACTCCGTCGTGCCGGCGGCGGCCGCGCAGTGCACCTGGGACGCGTCCAGCCAGCCCAGTTTCCACTTGTGCCAGCCGAGGAAGTCGTTGTTGGCCCCCCAGTCCTCGCTCATGATGTCCCAGTGGCCGACCGCGCCCCCGCCCTCGGCGGTGTAGAGGTCGGGCAGGCCGAAGACATGGCCGTTCTCGTGGGGGAGCACGCGGTAGCCGGTGCGGTCGTAGGAGCCCGATCCGTCGTCCTGGCGCGAGTAGACGAACGAGGCGTTGGCGACGGGGACCCCGTCGGCCTGCGGGGCCTCGGTGTTGCCGGCGAACGTGACGGACAGGACGGTGTCCAGGGCGGAGGGGCCCGCGTTGGGGGTGACCAGGACGTTCAGCAGGTCGTAGCGGCCGAAGTCCACCTGCGGGTCGGCCGCGGCGACGAGGTCCTGGACCAGCGCGCGGTAGCCGGGCTCGAAGGGGGCCCCGCGCTCTATGCCGTAGTCGTGGAAGGACTTCGGCATCCGCAGCCAGTCGGATATGGGGGTCTCGGGGCGGTAGTCGAGGCGGCCGTAGGAACTGGTGCGGAACCACTCCGTGGTCTGCGGGAAGAACTCCCGGTAGCGGTCCAGGGCCCGGCCCTCGCCGGGGGCGTCCGAGAAGTCGATCATCAGCGTGAGTGCGCGCACGGTGCCGGTGGAGCGGGCGTAGCCGGCCGACGTCGGGATGCCCTCGGACATCTGGACCTCGCGGGCCGGGCGGATCAGGCAGGGGGCGTGCGCGGGCGTGCGGGACAGGGTGGTCGGGGCCGCTCCCGCCGTCATGGCGTCGGGGGCCAGGCGCCCCGATCCGGCCGACGTGCTCACCGTGAAGGTCAGTGCGGTGACGCAGGCCAGCGCGGCCAGGCGCCGCCGGGGTATGCGGCGGCGGCGGCCGGCGAGCGGTTCGGGACCGCCTTCGTTGTGGCCGCCCTTGCCGGGACCCCCGTCGTCGTGGCCGCCCCCGTCGCAGCCGCCCTTGTCGTGGCCGCCTGTGCCGGGACCGCCCTCGCCGTGGCCGCCCTTGCCGGGACCGCCCTCGCCGCGGCCGCCCGTGCCGGGACCGCCCTCGCCGCGGCCGCCTGTGCCGGGACCGCCCTCGTCCTGGCCGCCCTTGTCGTGGGCACCCTTGCCGTTGCCACCCTCGCCGTTGGCACCTTTGCCGTGGCCGCCCGTGCCGGTGCCTCGGGGCGCGTGCCCGCTGCTCTCCCCCCGCCGGGATATGCCGCCGCCCACCTGTTCGCCGTCGTCCTCGCCGCCGCGTCGGCGTATGCGGTGGCCGGGCGGCCCCGCGTTGCTCGTTCGGGGGCGCCGGGGCCGCGGCTGCGGCTGTGGCTGCGTGCCAGGGACCTGCAAGGGACCTCCCGCGCCACGGCAGCCTCCCGTCTCCGGCTGCACCCTTGCGCTCACCCTGCGGCGCCGTGTGCGGGGTCGCCCGCTGGACGAGACCGATCGTGGGTTTCCCGCGAGTAGCCCGGACCGTCGGCGGACGTCGGCTTGCGGGGGAGGGCTCCCGGGTACTCGGCCCTGTCAGTCCCCATCGCTCCGGCTGTGCGGCCCCCTCCGCCCATCTCCAAGATGTGACCCAGGTCACATATAAAGTTCCCGCGTTCGGGAAATACCGGGGACCCACTCCCCGTTTAGCCATGTGTCCGACTGAAACGGGGAGCCTCTCCCCGGATCATCAACCCCTTGCCACAGGAGGGCACCGTGCAGACCGCCACCCCCGCACAGCGCAAGGCGCCCCGGCCCCGTGCCGACGCCCTGCGCAACCGGGAGCGGATCGTCACCGCCGCCCGGGAGATGTTCGTCGAGCACGGCCCCGAGGTGCCGCTCGACGAGATCGCCCGCCGGGCCGGCGTCGGCAACGCCACGGTGTACCGCCACTTCCCCGACCGCGACGCCCTCGTCCGCGAGGTCGTCTGCTCCGTCATGGACCGCACGATCGCGGCGGCCGAGTCCGCGCTCGCCGAGACCGGCGACGCGTTCGAGGCGCTGGAGCGGTTCGTGCACGCCGCCGCGGACGAGCGGATCAGCGCGCTCTGCCCGATGGTCTCCAGCACGTTCGATCAGCACCACCCGGACCTGGAGGCCGCGCGCGAGCGCGTCGAGCGGCAGATCGAGGAGGTCATGAACCGGGCCCGGGAGGCCGGTCAGCTGCGCTCCGACGTGGACGTCGGGGACGTCATGATCGGCGTGGCCCAGCTCAGCAGGCCCCCGGCCGGTACGGACTGCTTCCGCGCCGACCGTTTCGTCCACCGTCATCTCCAGCTGTTCCTGGACGGGCTGCGGGCTCCCGCCCGTTCCGTCCTGCCGGGCACCGCCGCCACCCTGGAGGACCTGCGCCGCCCCTGACCGATTAGTTCCGCCCTTTCCACCCGTCTGTAGACCAGGCGACAGTCCCAGCGGCCGCCGCACCGGGCGAGCCGTCACCTTTCGTCGCACTTTTCCGTCACGAAGTCCCGAAGTGGGTACCCCCATGTCTGAAACAGCCTCCAAGGCCCGCGTCATCCCGGCCGTACCGGACGAACCGGATCCCGGTCGCTGGAAGGCGCTCGTCTTCATCGCGCTCGCCCAGCTGATGGTCGTCCTGGACGCCACCATCGTGAACATCGCCCTGCCCTCCGCCCAGCAGGACCTCGGCATCTCCGACGGCAACCGGCAGTGGGTCGTCACGGCCTACGCCCTCGCCTTCGGCGGTCTGCTCCTGTTCGGCGGCCGGATAGCCGACCTGTGGGGCCGCAAGAAGGCCTTCGTGGTCGGACTGGGCGGCTTCGCCGCGGCCTCCGCGCTCGGCGGCGCCGCGACCAACGAGGCGATGATGTTCGGCGCCCGCGCCCTCCAGGGTGTCTTCGGCGCCCTGCTCGCGCCCGCCGCGCTCTCCCTGCTCGCCGTGATGTTCACCGACGCCAAGGAGCGCGCCAAGGCCTTCGGCATCTACGGCGCCATCGCCGGTGGTGGCGGTGCCGTCGGCCTGATCCTCGGCGGTTTCCTCACCGAGTACCTGGACTGGCGCTGGACGTTCTTCGTGAACATCCCGTTCGCCGTCGTCGCCGCGGCCGGTGCCTACTTCGTCATCCGTGAGCCCAAGGGCGGCCGCAACCGCTCCCCGCTCGACATCCCCGGCGTGGTCCTGTCCACCCTCGGCCTGGTCGCCCTGGTCTACGGCTTCACCCGCGCCGAGTCCGACGGCTGGAGCGACGCCGTGACCGTGGGCATGTTCGTGGCCTCGGCCGTGCTGCTGCTGGCCTTCGTGGTCGTCGAGTCCAAGGTCAAGGCCCCGCTGCTGCCGCTGCGCGTGGTCACCGAGCGCAACCGCGGGGGCATCTACCTCTCCCTCGGTCTCGCGATCATCGCGATGTTCGGCCTGTTCCTCTTCCTGACCTACTACCTGCAGATCGTGAAGGGCTACTCGCCGGTCAAGACCGGGTTCGCGTTCCTGCCGATGATCGCGGGCATGATCACGGGCTCGACGCAGATCGGCACCCGCCTGATGACCCGGGTCGCCCCGCGCCTGCTGATGGGCCCCGGCTTCCTGGTCGCCGCGCTCGGCATGCTGCTGCTGACCCAGCTGGAGATCGGCTCCTCGTACGCGGCACTGCTGCTGCCGGCGATGCTGCTGCTCGGCCTCGGCATGGGTACGGCGTTCATGCCGGCCATGTCGCTGGCGACCCAGGGTGTCGAGCCGCGGGACGCCGGTGTCGCCTCCGCGATGGTCAACACCTCGCAGCAGGTGGGCGGCGCGATCGGCACGGCCCTGCTGAACACCATCGCCGCCTCGGCGACCACCTCGTACATCGCCGACCACATCGTCGGCGCCACCAGCCGGTCCCAGCAGCAGCTGGTCCAGCTGGAGGGCCAGGTGCAGGGCTACACCAGCGCCATCTGGTTCGCGGTCGGCATCCTGGTGGTGGCCGCCGCGATCGCCCTGACGCTCGTCAACGCCGGCCGTCCGAACATGACCCCGGCGACCGGCGCCGGCGAGGGCGCGGCGGACGAGGTGCAGATCCCGGTCGTCGCCCACTGACGGCGGCGCCCACCTTCGGGCCGTTTCGCGGGTACGGGGAAGGGGACGCCTCGTACCCGCGGCAATCCGGATCTGCCCCGGCTCAGCGGAGCCAGGGCAGGTCCGCACCCGCTTCGGCCGGCTGGAGTCCCTCGGCGATGATCCGCATGATCTCGCCGAGGGACTTCTGCTGTTGCGGGGAGAGCCGGTCGAAGACCGCCTGGCGTACGGCCTCGACATGGCCCGGCGCGGTCTGCCGCAGCACCTCGTAGCCCTCCTCGGTGAGGACGGCGAACTGGCCGCGCTTGTCGTCGGGGCAGTCCTCGCGGCGCACCCAGCCGCTCTTCTCCAGTCGCGCGATCGCGTGCGAGAGGCGGGAGCGGGTGATCTTCGCCAGTCTCGCCAGCTCGGTCATCCGCAGCCGCCGCCGCGGTGACTCGCCGAGCTTGACCAGCAGGCCGTAGTAGACGTGCGGCATGCCCGCGTCGCGCTGGAGCTGACGGTCGAGATGGTCGTCGAGGAGGGTGACGCCCTCCATGAACGACCGCCACACGTGCTGCTCCTCGTCGGTGAGCCAGCGCGGTTCCAGGGGCTCCGCGGCGGAGCCCGGCGACGGTGCGGATGCGGGTGCCTTCATGTGCTCCACTGTACGCGGACTCTCCTTGAACTTTAAACAAGTGTGTCTTACAGTTTTCAAGTAACAGGTCCCCGGAAGGAGCCGCAGCATGTCCGCCGCCATCGGGGAGCGCATGCCCGCTCTCTACCTCAGTCACGGTGCCCCGCCCCTGGCCGACGACCCGGTCTGGCCCGGCGAACTGGCCGCCTGGTCCGCCCGCCTGCCGCGCCCCCGGGCGATCCTCGTCGTCTCCGCCCACTGGGAGGAGGCCCCGCTCGCCCTCGGCGCGACCGACACCGTCCCGCTCGTCTACGACTTCTGGGGCTTCCCGCAGCACTACTACGAGGTGACCTACGCCGCGCCCGGCGCACCGCAGCTCGCCGAGTCCGTACGCAAGCTGCTGCGCGCCCCCGGCACCCCCGTCCAGGATGTCCCCGACCGCGGCCTCGACCACGGCGCCTACGTCCCGCTGGTCGAGATGTACCCGGAGGCCGACATCCCGGTGCTTCAGGTGTCCATGCCGACGCTGGACCCGGTCCGGCTCATGGAGATCGGCCGCCGCCTCGCCCCGCTGCGCGACGAGGGAGTCCTGATCGTCGGCTCCGGCTTCTTCACCCACAACCTCGCGGCGCTCCGGCAGGGCGGCATCCCGGCCTGGTCGGCGGAGTTCGACGACTGGGGCCGGCGGGCCCTGGAGAGCCGGGACGTGGACGCGCTGCTGGACTTCACCCGCAAGTCGCCGGCCGGGACGCTGGCCCATCCGCGCACCGAGCACTTCGCCCCGCTGTTCGTGACCATGGGCGCGGCGGACGCCGCCGGTGAGCTGGACGCGCACCAGTCGGTGATCGACGGGTTCTGGATGGGCCTGGCGAAGCGGTCGGTGCAGTTCGGCTGACCCGCCCCCCGGCGCCTCGGTGTGACCCCGGCGCCTCGGTGAGGGCCCCGGCACCTCGGTGAGGCCCCGGCACCCTGGATGAGACCCCGGCGCCTCGGTGTGGCGCCGCTACAGCGGCTTCTCGTACCAGGCCACGTCCCAGTACCGGCCGAACTTGCGGCCCACCTCGCGGTACGTGCCGACGTGCTGGAACCCGAAGCGCTCGTGCAGCCGGACGGACGCCTCGTTCGGCAGCGCGACACCGGCGTAGGCCCGGTGCAGGTCCTCGCCCGCCAGTGCGGCGAAGAGGGCCTCATAGAGCAGGGAGCCGATGCCGCGCCCGCCGGCGTCGGGGGCGACGTACACCGTCGTCTCGACGGAGGTCGCGTACGCGGGCTTCGCGCGGAACGGGCCGGACGTGGCGTAGCCCAGGATGCGCCCGGTCCGCGGCTCCGTGGCAACCCTCAGGCGGTGCGGCCCGTCTTCAGGGTGGGAGAGCAGCCACGAGCGGCGCTCCGGAGGGGTGAAGATCACCGTGTCGAACGTGATCGCCGTCTCACGCACGTAGTGGTTGTAGAGGGCCGTGAGGGCCTCGAGGTCGTCCTCGACTCCCGGCCTGACCTGCACCTCTGCACGCTCGGTGAACACCGTTCCCCCTCCTGTGGCCGGGTAGGATACTGCATGATCAGAAAAATCGAGCGTCGGGTTGGGAATTCTGTCCTGATTCCAGTCGTTGTTTCCATCGGATGCAGGGCACCCGAGGAGAGTCCGGAAAGGGTCCCCGAGACGGAGTCCGCGTCCGAAGGACCACCCGCTGACCTCAATTCGCAAGGGAGCACGCATGGCAACCCGTGCCGTCGCCCGTCGTCAGTCCGCCACCGGCGAGACGGCGAACGCGGCAAGCAGTGTTCGCGCCCATGGCGGCGAGATCGCCGATCGCGACCTGGTCGGCATGTACCTCGACGAGATCGCGCGCACACCGCTGCTCGACGCCGCCAAGGAAGTCGAGCTGTCCCAGGTCATCGAAGCGGGTGTGTTCGCACGGCAGGTCCTCGACGGATTCGAGGAGACGAAGACGGACGCCAGCCGCGAGGAGCTCGAGGCGCTGGTCGCGGACGCGGAGCGGGCCAAGGACATCTTCATCCGCTCCAACCTGCGTCTGGTCGTCGCCGTCGCCCGCCGCTACCCCCGCAGCGGCCTGCCGCTGCTGGACCTGATCCAGGAGGGCAACGCCGGCCTCGTCCGCGCGGTCGAGAAGTTCGACTACCGCAAGGGCTTCAAGTTCTCCACGTACGCCACGTGGTGGATCCGCCAGGCGATCACCCGCTCGATAGCCGACCAGTCCCGCACGATCCGCCTGCCCGTCCACCTGGTGGAGGAGCTGGGCCGGATCCGCCGTGTGCAGCGCGAGTTCAACCGTGAGCACGGCCGGGACCCGGAGCCCGCGGAGATCGCCGCCGAGCTCGGTTCCACGCCCGAGCGCGTGACCGACGTGCTGGACTGGGCCCGCGACCCGGTCTCGCTGAACATGTCGGTGGACGACGAGGGCGAGACCCAGTTCGGCGACCTCCTGGAGGACACCTCGGCGGTGTCGCCCGAGCAGTCGGTGCTCACGCTGCTGCGCAGCGAGGAGCTCGACGACCTCATCGGCCGTCTCGACCAGCGCACGGCGTCCATCATCAAGATGCGCTACGGCATCGAGGACGGCCGGGAGCGCACGCTGACCGAGGTCGGCAAGGAGCACGGCCTGACCCGCGAGCGCATCCGCCAGATCGAGAAGCACGCGCTGCTGGAGCTGAAGAAGCTGGCCCGCAGCACCGGCTTCGACGCGGCGGCCTGACCCCCGCCGCACGGTGAGCGTCCGGGCGCCCGGCCCGTCCCCACGACCCGTGGGCGACGCACCGGAGGCGCCCGGGGGGCACCGCGTACGCCGGGTGGCGAAAGACCGCGCAAACATGGCGTTGTAACGCCGCTTCAATCCCCGGACGCAGGGAACAAGACTTCTGGGTCCACCAGTTCGGATCGGGGCGCGGTCCCCGATCCCCGCACACCACGTCCCGTCGCACTCCCCCCGGCGCCGGGACGTTCCCCAGCCGGGCTTCGGCGTCCCTCCCCCCGGACGCCGGGGCCCGGCTCGCTTTCTGCGGCCCGCCCCGCGGCCTCCGGCGTGGTCGGAAGGGCCAGCTGGGGGCGGGGCACCCCGTACCTGAACCACGGGGTGGCCCGCCAGATGGCAGATTGTGTCACATGGGCATAGCCTGCCGGGCGTGAGCAGCACCACCCCCAGCCCGCCTCCGCACTCGCTGACCGAGCGGCGGAAGGCAGAGACGCGCATGGAGATCGCCCGGGCGGCGGCCGGCCTCTTCGTACGGCACGGCCTGCGCGCCACCCGCGCCGAGGACATCGCCCAGGCCGCCGGCATCGCCCCGCGCACCTTCTACCGGTACTTCGCCACCAAGGAGGAGGCCGTCGCCCCGCTCTACGCGACAGGGTCCCGGCGCTGGGCGGAGGCCGTACGCGCCGCCCCGGCCGGCGTCGGGCTGCTCCGGGCCCTGGAGGAGGGCGCGCGCCACACCCTCACCCCCGGGGGCGGTGTCTCCACGGCCTCCTGGGAGTGGGTCCGCGCACTGCTGCGCCTGGCCGACGCCAACCCGTCCCTGCGCAGGGTGTGGGCGGAGGTCTGCCAGGCGTCGGAACGGCTGCTGGCCGAGGTGCTGGAGGAACGACTGACACGTGTCGCCGGGGCCGGTGAGGCGTCCCCCGACAACGTTGCCCCCGGGGCTGACCTGCGGTTCGCCGCTGCCGTGGCCAGCGCCGCCGTGCGGACCGCGATGGAGGACTGGGCCGAGGGCGAAGGTCCGGTGGAGGGGCCGGGCGGACCGGCGGAGCTCGCCCTGCGCAACCTCGCGGCGCTGCGCGACTTCCCCTGGGCGGGCTGAGGCGCGCGGGCCCGGGCCTCCCCCTCCCGGCCCCGGCGCCTCCGGTTCACGCCCCCGGCCGGGGGACCCCGCCCTCCGCCGCCCTGCTCAACCGCGCCCCCAACTCCCGCACAGCCGTGACGAGTTCCGCCGGGCTGTGCACCACGAAGTCGCACTCCAGCATCGCCAGCCGGAACGCCATCCACTGCACCGCGTCCCCGACGGACCCCCGCAGCCGGCACCTGCCGTCGTCCAGTGGCTCGGGTCGGCCGAGCCAGTGGGGCACGCGGGCGGCGACGTACTCGGCGGGGGCGGCGAAGTCGACCTCGAACTCGTAGGTCCGCTGCTGCCGTTGCATGGACCGCCGCAGGTACTCCGCCGCGTCCCCCGTGGGCAACTCGCGCGGGACGAACCGGGCGCCGGTGGCGAACGGCTCGCTCACCCGGTCCACACGGAACGTGCGCCAGTCGTCCCGGTCGATGTCGTAGGCCACCAGGTACCAGCGGCGGCCGGTGGACACCAGCCGGTACGGCTCCGTCAGCCGGCGGGACTCGGTGCCGTCCGCCGCCCGGTAGGCGAACCGCAGGCGCTCGTGCCCGGCCGCCGTGGAGGCCATGACGGTCAGGGTCTCGGGCGCGATGCTGGGTCCGTCCCCGCTGGTCAGGGGAGTGGTGGCGGCCTGGAGGGTCGTCACGCGGTGGCGCAGGCGGCCGGGCAGCACCTGTTCCAGCTTCGCCAGGGCCCGTACCGACGCCTCGTCCAGGCCCTCGACCGCGTGCCCGGCCCCGGCGCGCAGCCCGACCGCGATGGCGACGGCCTCCTCGTCGTCGAGCACCAGCGGCGGCATGGCCTTCCCGGCGACCAGCCGGTAGCCGCCGTCGGAGCCCTTCGTGGCCTGCACGGGGTAGCCGAGCTCGCGCAGCCGGTCGATGTCCCGCCGGACCGTGCGCCGCGAGACCCGCAGCCGCTCGGCGAGCTCGCCGCCGGGCCATTCGCGGGGCGTCTGGAGGAGGGAGAGGAGCGTCAGCAGCCGGGCCGGGGTGTCCGTCGTCATGGTCCCGAGGATGCCGTACCACTAGGACACGACCTGACCTATAGGCCCCCTACCTTCACGGTATGAACTCCACCGACACCACCCTCGGCAGTGCGGCCGGCCCGGCCGGCGCAGGCGACCGCCGCCGCTGGTTCGCCCTCGCCATCGTGATGACCGCGGCCTTCATGGACCTCGTCGACGTCACGATCGTCAACATCGCCATCCCGTCGATCCAGCGCGAGGAGGGGGCGTCGTTCAGCGAGATCCAGTGGATCACCGCCGGGTACGCCCTCGCCTTCGCCGCGGGGCTGATCACCGGAGGGCGGCTGGGCGACATCCACGGGCGCAAGCGGATCTTCCTGCTGGGCATCGGCGGCTTCACCGTCGCCTCCGCGCTCTGCGGTCTCGCGGTGAACCCGGACATGCTGGTCGCCTCCCGATTCCTTCAGGGCGCGATGGCGGCGCTGATGGTGCCGCAGGTGCTGTCGATCGTGCACGCGACCTTCCCGGCGCACGAGCGCGGCAAGGTGTTCGGGCTGTTCGGCGCGGTCGTCGGCCTCGGTGCCGTGTCCGGGCCGCTGCTCGGCGCGCTGCTCACCGAGTGGGACCTGTTCGGGTGGGGCTGGCGCGCCATCTTCCTGATCAACCTGCCCGTGGGCGTCGCCGCCCTGGTCCTCGGCGGCCGCTTCATCACCGAGTCCAAGGCGCCCCGCGCCCTGAAGCTGGACCTGGTGGGCGTCGCGCTGGTGACGCTGGGCCTGCTGATGCTGCTCTACCCGCTGATCCGGGGCCGCGAGCTGGGCTGGCCGGCGTGGGGGTACGTCTCGATGGCCGGCTCGGTCCTCGTCCTGGCGGCGCTGGTGGTGTACGAGAGGCGCAAGGCACGGCGGGACGGCTCGCCGCTGGTGGAGCTGTCGCTGTTCCAGGTCAAGAGCTTCGCGGCCGGTATCGCCGTGCAGACCGTCTTCGGCATCGCGCTCGGCGTGTTCTTCCTGGTGTGGACCCTCTACATGCAGTTCGGGCTGGGCTGGAGCCCGCTGAAGGCCGGGCTGACCGGAGTGCCGTTCTCGATCGCCGTGTCGGTGGCCGCGGGTGTCTCGGTGCAGAAGCTGGTGCCGGTGTTCGGACGCAAGGTGCTTCAGGCGGGCGCCCTGGTGATGGGCGTGGGAGTGCTCCTGTACCTCTGGGAGGCCGGGCACTACGGTCTGGCCGTCACGCCCTGGCAGATGGCCCTGCCGCTGGTCGTCATGGGCGCCGGCATGGGCCTGATCGTCGCGCCGCTCACCGACGCGATCCTCTCCGAGGTGCCGCGCGAGCACGCGGGCTCGGCGTCGGGGCTGATCAGCACGGTGCAGCAGATGGGCAACGCGCTGGGGCTGGGCCTGGTCTCGGTCGTCTTCTTCGGCACCATCGCCGACCACCTGCGCCCGGCGCAGGTGGGGCCGGCCTTCGTCGACGCCTTCCAGCATGCGCTGGGCTGGGTCGCCGGCGTCATGGGCGCCATCTTCCTGCTGATGTTCGCGCTGCCGAAGCGGCCCGCCCAGCACATCGAGGGCGGACAGCCCGAGACGGCGGATGAGCCCGAGACGGCGGACGAGGACGGCCACGCCGCCCACGAGGGTGAGAAGGCCGCGCTGGTCTGACACGGGACGACGGGGGCGAGGGGACGACGGACCGGGCAGCGGGCTCGGCGACGGTCTCGACGACGGACCCGGCGACGGACCCCGGCACCGCTCGGACCCGGTCACGGACCCGGCACCGCTCGGTGCCGGGTCCGTTCGTGCCCGACTGAGTCCGATGCACGTCCGAACCTGTTTACTTCGCGGACATCACGGCGTAGCCTCCCGCTGAAACCACACGTTCGGGCATGAGGTGGAGGCGAACGGGCATGTACGCACCGGAGCGGCAGCAGGAGATCCTCCGGCTCGCCCGTGACGGCGGCCGGGTGGACGTCGTGTCGCTGGCCGAGGAGTTCCAGGTGACGGCGGAGACGATCCGCCGGGACCTGAAGGCCCTCGACCGCGCCGGGCTGGTCCGCCGCGTGCACGGGGGTGCCATCCCGGCCGGACGGCTGGACTTCGAGCCGGACCTCGCCGAGCGGGAGACCACCGCCGCCGACGAGAAGGACCGCATCGCCAAGGCGGCCCTCGCGGAACTGCCCGCCGAGGGCACGGTGATCCTCGACGCCGGCACGACCGTGGCCCGCCTGGCGGCCGCCCTGCCGCTGGAGGCCTCCCTCACCGTCGTCACCCACAGCCTGCCCATCGCCGCCCGCCTCGCCGACCACCCCGGCATCCAGCTGCACCTCGTCGGCGGCCGCGTACGGCACCGCACCCGCGCCGCCGTCGACGCCTGGGCGCTGCGGGCGTACGCGGAGATCCGCGCCGACGTGCTGTTCGTGGCCGCCAACGGCTTCTCCGCCGACCACGGGCTGACCACCCCCGACCTCGCCGAGGCCGCCGTGAAGCGCGCGGCCGTGGCCGCCGCCCGCCGGGTGGTGCTGCTCGCCGACTCCTCCAAGCACGGCCAGGAGCACTTCGCCCGGTTCGGCGACCTGAGCGACGTCGACCTGCTGATCACCGACAGCGGGCTGAGCACCGAGGACGCCGTCGCGATCGAGCGCGGTGGCACGGAAGCGGTGCGCGCATGATCCTCACCGTCACCCCCAACCCGTCCCTGGACCGCACGTACGAGGTGCCGTCCCTCGACCGCGGCGAGGTCGTCCGCGCCACGGGCGAACGGATGGACCCCGGGGGCAAGGGCGTGAACGTCTCGCGGGCGGTCGCCGCGTCCGGGCGGCGCACGGTGGCGGTCCTGCCCCTGGGCGGCGCCCCCGGAGCGCTCGTCGCGGAGCTGCTCGACCAGCAGGGCATCGAAGTCGCCCCGGTCCCCGTGGCCGGGGCCACCCGCTCCAACATCGCCCTCGCGGAGTCCGACGGCGTCCTGACGAAGATCAACGCGCCTGGTCCCGAACTGTCCGACGCCGAGACGGAACTGCTGCTGGAGACCGTGCGGCGGCAGTCCCGCGACGCCGCCTGGATCGCCTGCTGCGGCAGTCTCCCGCGCGGCCTCGCCCCCTCCTGGTACGCCGACCTGGTCGCCCGCAGCCACGCCGCCGGGGTCCGGATCGCCCTGGACACCTCCGGGCCCGCCCTCCTCGCGGCCCTGCGTGAGCGGCCCGACGTGGTCAAGCCCAACGCCGAGGAACTGTCCGGGGCGGTGGGCCGTCCCCTGGCCACCGTCGGGGACGCCCTGAAGGCCGCGGAGGAACTGCGCGAGCGGGGCGCCCGGGCCGTCCTGGCCAGTCTGGGCGCCGACGGGCAGCTGCTCGTGTCGGAACAGGGCACGTGGTTCGGCAGCGCCCGCGTCGAGTCGGTCCGCAGCAACGTCGGCGCCGGCGACTCCTCCCTCGCCGGTTTCCTCATCGCCGGTGGCAACGGCCCCGAGGCCCTGGCCTCCGCCGTCGCGCACGGCGCCGCCGCCGTCCGGCTGCCCGGCAGCGTCATGCCGACGCCGGCCGACCTGGACCCGGCCGCGGTGACGGTCACACCGGAGGTCCCCGCCGACCGCCCGCTGCGGGAGCCGGTGTCATGACGTACGGCCGGCCGCAGGCACGCCTACGGGAGCGGCGGGCCACCCCGTCCCCTCCCGCACCCACCCTCCCCCTCACCCTCCACCGCATCCCCGCCCTCCCCTCTCACCCCGCACCGCGTCCCCGACCCCGTCCCCTCCCCGCCCACTCCTCCCACCGGGCGATACGCGTGCTAAGGAGCCCGCGATGAGCGACATGATCACGGCGGAGCTGGTCGACCTCGACCTGTCCGCCGACACGAAGGAGGCGGCGGCGCGCGCCCTCGCCGAGCGCATGGTGGCCCTGGGCCGGGTGACCGACCTGGACGGCTTCCTCGCCGACGTGGCCGCCCGCGAGGCCCAGATGCCGACCGGCCTCGACGGCGGGATCGGCATCCCGCACTGCCGCAGCGCGCACGTCACCGAGCCGACCCTGGCCTTCGGGCGCAGCGCCCGGGGCGTCGACTTCGGAGCCGCCGACGGTCCCGCCGACCTGATCTTCCTGATCGCCGCGCCCGCCGGTGCCGACGACGCCCACCTGACGATCCTGTCGTCCCTGGCCCGGCAGTTGATGAACAGCGAGTTCACCGACGCGCTGCGCGGTGTGGGCGACCCGGCCGTCGCGGCCGCCCTCATCCGCGGCGACGAGCCGGTGCCGCCCGCCGGGGCGGCTTCCCCCGACTCCGTGGCGGCGGCGGGAGCGGCCTCTCCCACCGCCGCCACGGTCGCAGCCGGGGCCGGAGGCGCTTCCATAGCCGAAGCCGAAGGGACCGCCGGGGGCGGGGCGGACCGAAGGGACGGGGCGGACAGCGGGACCGAGGCGGACAGCGGGACCGAGGCGCCGGAACAGCCCGAGGCGCCGGGACAGCCCGAGGCGCCGGGAGACGTCGAGGCGTCCGGCCGGGCCGGGGAGCCCGCGTTCCGGATCGTCGCCGTCACCTCCTGCCCCACCGGCATCGCCCACACCTACATGGCCGCCGAGGCGCTGGAGAACGCCGGCCGCGAGGCGGGCGTCGAACTCACCGTCGAGCCGCAGGGCTCGGCCGGTTTCACGCGGCTCGATCCCGCGGTCGTCGCCGCGGCGGACGCCGTGATCTTCGCCCATGACGTGCCCGTGCGGGAGAAGGAACGCTTCGCCGGCAAGCCGACCGTCGATGTCGGTGTGAAGGCGGGCATCAACCGTCCCGCCGAACTCATCGCCGAGGTCCGCGAGAAGGCCGCCCGCGGCGAGGTCACGGCCGGCTCCGCCCCGGCGACCCCGGTCGAGCGCGCGGGAGACTCGCACGAGGGCTACGGCACCAAGTTGCGCAAGTGGCTGATGTCCGGCGTCAGTTACATGGTCCCGTTCGTCGCGGCGGGCGGTCTGCTCATCGCCCTCGGCTTCGCGCTCGGGGGCTACAAGGTCGACAAGGCCCCGTCCGTCATGGACCACTTCCTCTGGACGCAGGCCGACAGCTGGGGGGCCCTGCTCTTCCAGATCGGCGGCGTCGCCTTCGGCTTCCTCGTCCCGGTCCTGGCCGGCTACATCGCCTACGGCATGGCCGACCGGCCCGGCCTCGTGCCCGGGTTCGTCGGCGGCGCGATCGCCCTCACCATCAACGCCGGGTTCCTCGGCGGTCTCGCGGCCGGCCTGATCGGCGGCGGCGTGGTGCTGGCGATCCAGCGGGTGCGGGTCCCCGCCGCGCTGCGCGGCATCATGCCGGTGGTGGTGATCCCGCTGATCTCCTCGGCGATCGTCGGGTTCCTGATGTTCGTCGTCATCGGCAAGCCCATCGCCGAGGCGCAGAAGGGCATGACCGACTGGCTGAACGGCCTGTCCGGGTCCAACGCGATCCTGCTCGGCATGCTCCTCGGCCTGATGATGTGCTTCGACCTGGGCGGCCCCGTCAACAAGGTCGCCTACACCTTCGCCACCGCCGGGATCGCCGTCGCCAGTCCCGCCGACGCGGCCATGAAGATCATGGCCGCGGTGATGGCGGCCGGCATGGTCCCGCCGCTGGCCATGGCCCTGGCGACGACCGTGCGGGGCAAGCTCTTCACCCGGACCGAGCGCGAGAACGGCAAGGCCGCCTGGGTGCTGGGCGCCTCGTTCATCTCCGAGGGCGCGATCCCGTTCGCCGCGGCCGACCCGCTGCGCGTCATCCCCGCCTCCATGGCGGGCGGCGCGGTCACCGGCGCCCTGTCGATGGCCTTCGGCGCCACCCTGCGCGCCCCGCACGGCGGCATCTTCGTGGTCCCGCTGATCGGCAACCCGCTGCTCTACCTGGTCGCCATCGCCGCGGGCGTCTGTGTCACCACCACCCTGGTGATCGTCCTGAAGAGTCTGCGCGCACCCGCCCCCGGCGCCGCGACGGCCACCGGCGAGGACTCCGCCGTCCCGGCCGCGAAGACGGCCGCGGAGACGAAGGAGTCGGTCGCGGCATGAGAGCAGATGCCATGGCCCCGACCGGTCTTCGCCCCATTCGGGCTGTCTGAACGGTTCATGCCACCTGCGAGATAGATCACGAAAATCACGGCCCGGGACCGCAGTCCCGGGCCGTGGTGTTCACTGGGCGGCATGCCCGAGCACGTCTCCCGATGGCCCGAAGGCCGGCCTCTCCCCGCTCTTCCGCAGCAGCGGCAGACGGGGCACCGGTCGGAGTCCGTGGAACTGACCCGCGAGGAGCGGGACGCCTTCTCCGAACTGGTCCGCCGCCTCGGCGGCCGGACCGTCTAGGACAGGCGGTCCGAGCCGGAGGGCCGGTCCGTCAGCCCCCGGTCCGTCACCTGTCGACCCGTCAGCTCCCGGCCCGCCAACCCCCCGTCCGGCCAGGAGAACTGCTCCGCGCGGCGCTCCATCGCCGCACGCGCCGCCTCCTCGTCGGCGTACACCTCGCACATGTGCCGTCCGTCCGGCGTCGCCGTGTGCTCGACCTCCCAGAGGGAGACCTCCTCGCCGTCGCGCAGCAGGAACGCGTGCTCGTACAGCGTGAAGGACAGGACCGCCCGGCCCGCCCGGCTGGGGCGGCCGAACGCCTGGGTGATCTGGTGACCGGACGCCGTGGCCAGGAGGGCCGCCACGTCCGCGCCCGGCCGGTCCGGGTTCTCCGCCCGGCGCAGTAAACGGCGCGCGTGGTCCGCCGAGCCCTCCCCGGCGTACGCGTGCCGCGGCGCGGCGACCGCCGACAGCTGGACCGTCACCGGCAGTTCGAAGTCCGGGGTCTCCGGCGGCAGCGCCAGCCGCGCCGTCGCGGCGCGCAGCTCCTCCTCGTCGGCGTACACCTCGTGCTGCGGCTCGCCGCCCGGCACCGTGTTGTGCACCAGCTCCCACAGGGTGAGCGCGCACCCGTCGGCCAGCAGCCAGGTGTGCCGGTACGTCTCGCGATGCAGGCCCTCGCTGTGGTGGGCGGAGTGCAGCGAGCCGTCGTGCGCCAACGCGCAGTCGAGCAGCCTTATCGTCTCGTCCGGCAACTCGAAGGAGTTGAGGGCGCGGCCGAGGAGCCGCGCGAGGTGCTCCTCCGGAGACTCGGGCGAGTCATGGCCTTCGTACGCTGCCGTCTCGTACGGAACGCTCAAGGTTTCTCCCGGCGTTGCTGCATGTCACCTTGTGGGTGCATACCGTAGCCCCTCGGTCGGACATCATGTCCGGGAACCGAGAAAACGTACGTCCGGGAAAACGCACGGGCCGCGCGAAAAGTTCCCGCGCGGCCCGTCCGATGCGTCAAGAACCCCAGTCGGGGCGGTCATTCACCCGGTCAGGGCGGTCCTCCGCCCGGTCAGGAGGCGCTGCCCGCGACCCACTGGCTCCACGCCATGTTCCAGCCGTTGAGCCCGTTGTCCGGCGCCACCGTCTTGTCGGGGGAGTTCTTCACGATCACCACGTCCCCGATCAGGGAGTTGTCGTAGAACCACTTGGCGGGGGTGTCGCCGCCGGCGCCCCGCACATCGGCGAGTCCCACACAGCCGTGGCTGGTGCCCTGGCGCCCGAAGGGCGGGTTGCCCTTGTTGTACCAGTAGTTCCCGTGGAGGAACGTGCCCGACGTCGTCAGCCGCATCGCGTGCGGCACGTCCGGGATGTCGTACTCGCCGCCCATCCCGACCGTCCGGCTGTTCATGCGGGTCTGGGTGAACTTCTCGGAGATCACCATCTGCCCGTTGTACGTGGTGTGCTGCGCGTCGCCGGTCGAGATGGGGACCGACTTGAGCGTCTTGCCGTCCCGGACGACCGTCATGGTCTGCGTGTTCGCGTCGACCGTGGAGACCTGGGAACGACCGATGGTGAAGGTGACCGTCTTCTTCTGCACCCCGTAGACGCCGTTGGCGCCCTCGATCCCGTCCAGGTCGATGTCCATGGTGACCTTGGAGCCGGCCTTCCAGTACTCCTCGGGCCGGAAGTCGAGCCGCCGGCCGTTGAACCAGTGCCCCACCACCTTCTGCCCGCTGCTGGAGGTGACCGAGATGTGCGACTGCACGGCCTTGCGGTCCGTGATCGCCTTGTCGAAGGTGAACGACACCGGCATGCCCACGCCCACCGTGGTGCCGTCGTCCGGCGTGTACGTCCCGATGAAGCTGTTCGAGGTCGACACCGTCGTGAAGATGGAGTTGGCCGCGGCCGTCCTGCCGTCCGCGTCCTTGGCGGTCGCCGATATCCGGTACTTGGTCCCGCGCTCCAGCTGCTCCTTCGGCTTCCACACCTTGCCGTCGGCGGAGAGCGAACCCGTGACCGCCGCACCGCTGTCCGCGACCGTCATCTTCACCTCGGTCAGCTTGCCGCCGCTGACCTTCACCCCGGTCTTGTTGATGGACGCGCCGGTCGAACCGTCCTTCGCCGAGATCGCGATCTTCGCCACCGACGTCTTCGCGTCGTTCCCGCCGCCCTTCTCGTCGTCCTTGGCGGTGGCGCTGCCGCCGCAGGCGGTGAGCGTGAGGGCGCCGACCACCAGGGCGGCACAGGCCCCCAGAGTGCGCCGCGCTGAAATGTTCGGCGTTGTCACGGGCTGCTCCCAGTTCATGTGATGTGCGTGATCCGCTCCGGTACGCCAGGGAAGAGGGCCCGGGCCGCGGACCGGGTTCCGCCCGTGCGCGGTGAAGGCCATCACGTGACAGAACCGCGACAAAAGTCCGGCCCCCGGGAGCAGCCGCCGTGCCCGGCCACCCCGGTTCAGGGCTCCCCGTGCGACTCCCCGTACCGCTCCCCGTGCGACTCCCCGTACCGCTCCCCGTGCGGCTCCCCGTACAGCTCCCCGTACGACGGCCACGCCCCGCCCGGCCCGTCCACCGGTTCGGCGGCCCGCACCGCCCGCACGATCGCCCGGGTCACCACGTCCGCCCCGGCGGCGAGGATCTCGTTCAGGGCGAGCGGGTCCGCCGCGTCCAGGGAGCGCTCGCCCGTCGCCAGCGCGAACACCGTGTCCCCGTCGTTGAGCAGGTGCACCGGCCGCACCGCCCGGGCGATCCCGTCGTGCGCGGTGCCCGCCAGCTTCTGCGCCTGCGCCTTGGTCAGGCCGGCGTCCGTGGCCACCACCGCGAGCGTGGTGTTCAGCGGAGGAGGAGCACTGCGCGCCGCCGTCTCGGCCAGCCGCCGCACCGCCGCCGCGTGCACCTCGGCCGCGGGGTACGCCACGCGCCCCTGGAACAACTCCCCGTACAGCACCCCCGTCTCCGGATCCACCACCGATCCCGCCGCGTTCGCCACCACCAGCGCCGCCACCGTCACGCCGCTGTCGAGCACCGTGCTCGCGCTGCCCACGCCGCCCTTCACCACCCCCGTCACCGCGCCCGTACCGGCACCCACACACCCCTGCGCCACGGGAGCACCGGGTTCGCTCGCCGCCGCGGCCTCGACGGCGGCCCGGCCCGTCGCCGCGTCCGGCCGGGCGCGGAAGTCGCCGCCCCGGCCCAGATCGAAGACACAGGCGGCCGGCACCACCGGCACCACGTGCGCCGGATCCGCCCCGACGCGGACCCCTCGCCCCCGTTCCTCCAGCCAGGCCATCACCCCCGACGCGGCGTCCAGCCCGTAGGCGCTGCCCCCGGTCAGCACGATCGCCTCGACCGTGCGGACCACGTTGCGCGGGTCCAGCGCGTCCGTCTCCTTGGTGCCGGGACCACCGCCCCGCACGTCCACGGCGGCCACAGCCCCGCCCTCCGGGGCAAGCACGACCGTGGTGCCCGTGAGCCAACCGTCACCGGCACGCGTCGCATGCCCCACCCGCAGACCGGCGACATCCGTCAGAGCGTCAACTGTCATGACGGACAGTCTCGTCCAGACGCCGGCCGGTGCGCCGGTGCCGCCGTCAGACCGTCCGGGGCGCCGCCCCGCTCCTCCCGGCGGTCCGGCGCGTGGCCAGGACCTCCCCCGCCACCACCGACAGCGCGCAGACCAGGCCCGCGGCCAGTACCGCCCAGTCACCCAGGAACGTGCAGCAGATGACGAGCAGGGCCGTCGTCGGCAGCACCATCTGCTGGCCGATGCCCCGCTTGAAGTACCGAGAGTGCAAGGCCCACAGGGTGAGCAGGTAGAGGGCCGTCGGCAGCGTCACGGCCGCCGACGCCGACAGCGTGGAGATGTGCGCCTCGCCGACCGTGTGCTCCACCGCCACCTCCAGACCGGCCCCGATCGCGGCCGCCGAGGCCAGGACCAGGTAGTGGCCGTAGCCCCAGAGGAACGCCTGCCGGTTGGAGCGCAGATGGCCGTGGATGGGCACCGCGAAGTACACCCACCACGCGGCGAAGATGATGAGCAGCCCGCCCGCGGCGATCGGGAGGAGCTCGCCCAGCGCGTCGTTCTCGTCGACACCGGACTTCACGGCGACCGTGGCCGCGGCGATCGTCTCGCCCAGCACGATGATGGTGAACAGCCCGTACCGCTCCGCGATGTGGTGCGGGTGCCAGGACGTGGAGCGGTGCCTCTCCGCGATGGGCGGCACGGACATCTCCAGCAGCGCCATCACCAGGAACCACCACGGCCGGACGTCCCCCGGCAGGAACAGCAGCCCCAGCCAGCCGACCTGGCACAGCAGCACACCGCCCGCGTACCGCAGGGCCGTCGCACGCTCCGGGCCCTCGCTCGCCCGGGCCACCCGGAGCCACTGCGACACCAGCGCCAGCCGCATGATGGCGTAGCCCAGCCACACCAGGAGGTAGTCGTGCTCCTCGAAGGCCCGCGACACCCCGGCCGCCAGGACCAGCACGCCGGCGATCTGCACCAGGGTGACGACCCGGTACAGGACGTCGTCGTTGTCGTAGGCGGAGGCGAACCAGGTGAAGTTCATCCACGCCCACCACAGGGCGAAGAACACCATCGCGTAGTCGAGGATCCCCTCGCCCGCGTGCCCCTCGGCGACCGCGTGCACGAGCTGGATGCCCGCCTGCGCGACGGCCACCACGAAGCACAGGTCGAAGAAGAGCTCCAGCGGCGATGCGGCCCGGTGCGCCTCCTCGCGGTCGCGCGCACGGAGCCTGCGCAGGGGACCGCGGTGGTCCGGGGCGCCTGAGCCACCTGGGCCGTCGGAGGGGGCGGGCGGGGGAGCGGTGCTGGAGGTCATGATTCCCAGCACAGCAGAAGGCGGGGGGATTTTCTCCGCGACCGTACCCTGGACGCATGAGTACCGCCCCCGAGTCCGCGTCCGGTTCCGAGCCCGAGCGCCCCGAGGCCGAGCCGCGCGAGCCCAGGCCCGCGCTGGTCTTCGACGACCCGCTGGACCAGCAGTCCTCCGACGACACCGACCGCGGCTGGGGCGACCGCACCGACTCCGGTGGCGCCGCGGCCGACCTCCGCCGCTTCCTCGACGAGAAGCCGCCCCACCACCTGTGAAGCAGCCGGGCCGCCGCCCGCGCCACTACGGCGGGCCGGGCCGCCGCCCGCGCCGCTACGACCCGCCGCGCTCCTACGGCCGGTCGTGCCCGGCGCCGCGCTGGGCGACCAGCGCGTCGCGGATCTCCTTCAGCACCTCCAGCTCGGTCACCTCGAGGACCTCCTGCGTGCCCTCCTTCGCCTTGCGGCGGGCCTCCTGCCGGGCCAGGAACTTGGCCATGGGCAGAACCATCAGGAAGTAGACGACCGCCGCGGTGATCACGAAGCTGAGCGTGGCGCCCAGGACCGAGCCCCACAGGATCTGGATGCCCTCGTCGCCGTCGCACGACGTGCTCAGGCACGAGCTGTAGTGGTCGAGGTTCTTGGTGCCGATGGCCCCGACGACCGGGTTGATGATCCCCTTCACCACCGCGTTGACGATGTTGGTGAACGCGGCACCGATCACGACCGCGACCGCCAGATCGACGACGTTCCCGCGCATCAGGAAGGTCTTGAAGCCCTGCCAGACGCTCGGATCCTTCTTCTCGCTCACCTCGGGGCCTCTTCTCGCACGCGCAGCCTGTGGAACAAAACGCTCCGCAACCTACGTCAACGCTGGGCCGAACAGCGCACCCGGGTCCCTCTGACGAGGGACCGGACACGGGACTCGACCAGACCGTGCGCGAGAGCTCCGCGGACGCCGCGGCGGACCTCACCACAGGGTCACCGCCAACCGTCCGGCGGCGCTCGCCCCGGCCAGGCGGGCGGCGGTCTCCCGCGGCACCGAGAGCACGACCAGCGCCCCGGCGTCCGGAGTGTCCTCCAGGGGCTCGGGAACCTTCGTCACCCTGACCCCGCGGGCGACCACCCGGGCTTCACCGCCCCCGGCGGTCTCCTCGGCGGCGATGACGTCGACCCGGTCGCCGGGGCGCAGCAGCCGCACGGTGGCCGCGTCGGCGATGCGGACGGGCGCCGTCACCCGCTCCGCGGGGGGACGCGCCGGGCGGCAGGCCTGCCGGAGAGCGAGGAGTCGTGCGCGGGAGGCTCGGCCCGGGGATGGCCGCGGGCCCCGTCCGCGTCACGCGGGCCCGCCATGGCGAACGCGGTCGCGACGACGGCGAGCCCGGCCGCGAGGGCCACCCGCCGCTGCCGCCCGAGCCGGCCGGGCAGGCACCGGCCCCCGCGCACCCGCACGGGTTCGAAGCGCGGCACCTCGCGCGTGGCGGGCACCTGCGCCTCCGGCGGCCCCGCCGCGGCAGCGGCCCAGGCGGGGACGGCAGGCGGCCGGGGGGACAACCCGCCGGGCCGGGGAGGAACGGCAGCGGGGATCGACGAAGGCGCAAGGGCTCCGGGCGACCCGGACGGGCGAACGGGCGGAGGGACGGACAACGACTGGGCGAGGGACACGGGAACCACCACCTGCGACGAGGGACCGGCTTGCGCTCCCCACGATGAGGCTCCGCACGGCCGCCCGCTGAGGCCTGTGGACGCACCACGGACCTGTGGACAACTCCCTCACCGGAATGACAACTTCCGCCCCGCCCCGGCCGTTGCCCTCTCCCGGCCGCTACCCTTGTCCTCTCATCCCCGGCCCCGGCACCCCGACCCCGGCACCCGGCCCCGGACCCCGGCCCCGGCACCCCGGCCCCGGACCCCGGCCCCGGCACCCCGGCCCCGGCACCCCGACTACGGCAACACGATCCCCGGATCCATCCCACCGAGCGCCCCCACGCACAGGCAGTCCCGCTCGCCGTTCGCCGGCAGCCCGGCCACCGCGTCGAACAGCACCCCGCGCAGCCGGTCCACGTTCGCCGAGAACACCCGCAGCACCTCGTCGTGCGAGACGCCCTCCCCGGTCTCCGCGCCCGCGTCGAGGTCGGTCACCAGCGTCAGGGACGTGTAGCAGAGCTCCAGCTCGCGGGCGAGGGCCCCCTCGGGGTGGCCGGTCATGCCCACCACGGACCAGCCCTGCGCCTGGTGCCACAGCGACTCCGCGCGGGTGGAGAAGCGCGGTCCCTCGACCACGACCAGCGTCCCGCCGTCCACCGGCTCCCAGTCCCGGCCGCGTGCCGCCTTCAGCGCGACGGTCCGCCCGGTGGGGCAGTAGGGGTCGGCCAGTGACACGTGGACCACGTGCGGCACCGACCCGTCGGGCAGCGGCAGCCCGTCGAAGTAGGAGTTGGCGCGGGCCTTGGTGCGGTCGACGAGCTGGTCGGGCACCAGCAGTGTGCCCGGCCCGTACTCGGGGCGCAGGCCGCCCACCGCGCACGGGGCGAGGACCTGGCGCACACCGACCGACCGCAGGGCCCACAGGTTGGCGCGGTAGTTGATCCGGTGGGGCGGCAGGTGGTGGCCCCGCCCGTGCCGGGGCAGGAAGGCGACCCGGCGGCCGGCGACCTCGCCGAGGAAGAGCGAGTCGCTGGGAGGCCCGTACGGGGTGTCGACCCGGACCGCGGTCACATCGTCGAGGAAGGAGTAGAACCCGGAGCCGCCGATGACCCCGATGTCCGCGCCCGCCCCCGCGCCCGCCGCCACAGAGTCCGCCGCCGCATCCGCGGAGCCCACCGCACCCGTCGCCTTCGCCTTGTTCGCCATGCCCGCACCCTAACCGCACGCGGAAACACCGAGGACCCCGTCGCCCGGGGGCGACAGGGTCCCGTAAGGAAGTGCGGTGCGGGGCAGGCCCTACGCGGCGGTGGTGCTGCTGCCGGCCGAGCTGCTCGTGCTCGACGACGAGCCGCTCGACGACGAGCCGGAGCCGGAGCTCGACGAGCCGGAGTCCGAGGACGACGAGGAGCTCGACGACTTCGACGCGGCCGGGGAGCTGCTCGACGAGGAGCCGCGGCTGTCGTTGCGGTAGAAGCCGGAGCCCTTGAAGACGATGCCGACCGCCGAGAACACCTTCTTCAGGCGACCCTTGCAGGTGGGGCACTCGGTCAGAGCGTCATCGGTGAACTTCTGCACCGCCTCGAGGCCCTCGCCGCACTCGGTGCACTGGTACTGGTAGGTGGGCACTGTCTTCCTCCTGGCACTCTCACTCGATGAGTGCTAACGACGCTCCATAGTGACGTATTCCGGCCGCTCAGTCCACTGCCACCGGCACGCGGTGACCCACGCCACGTGCCACGGTCCGCCCCGGACCCCGTGCGGACAGCCGGGAACGCAGGGACAGAAGGGTCAGCAGGGCCAGGACCGTGCCGCCCATCGGCACCAGGAAACCGGCGCCGTCCCACAGGCGGTCCTCCAGCTGCCCGGCGACCGTGACGGCTGCGGCCTGGCCGAGTGCCACCGCGCCGGTCAGCCAGGTGAAGGCCTCCGTGCGGGCACCGGCCGGGACGAGGCTCTCGACCAGGGTGTAGCCGGTGATCAGGGCGGGCGCGATGCACACGCCGACCAGCAGCCCGAGACCGGCGAGGACCAGCACCGAGTGGGCGGCCCACAGGCCCGACGCGGTCAGCGCGAGCGCGGTGTAGCCGACGACCAGGCGCCGCTGCGGTGCCACCTTCCAGGCGATCGCGCCGCACACCAGGCCGGAGAGCATGTTGCCCGCGGCGAAGACGCCGTACAGGACGCCGTTCAGACCCGGTTCGCCGATCGACTCGGTGAACGCGGCCAGCGAGACCTGCATGCCGCCGAAGACGGTGCCGATGCCCAGGAAGGTCACGATCAGCACCCGCACCCCGGGCACCCGCAGGGCGGAGACGTGCTCCACGCGTGCGTGGCCGGTGCCGGAGACCGACGGCTGGGTGCTCTTCTGCGCGGCGAACAGCAGGCCGCCGACCAGGGTGAGGGAGGCTTCCGCGACCAGGCCCGCGGCCGGGTCGACGGCGGTGCACAGGGCGGTGGCCAGCAGCGGCCCGAGGACGAAGGTCAGCTCGTCCGTGACCGACTCGAAGGCGGCCGCGGTGGACATCAGGGGCGAGTCCTTGAGCTTCACGCCCCAGCGGGCCCGCACCATGGGCCCGATCTGCGGGACCGAGGCGCCGGTCGGCACGGCGGCCGCGAAGACCGCCCACAGGGGTGCGTCCATCAGGGCCAGCGCGGTCAGCGTCAGCCCGGACACGGCGTGCAGCAGGACCCCGGGGACCAGCACCGTGCGCTGCCCGTAGCGGTCGGCGAGGCGGCCGCTGTAAGGCGCGAACAGCGCCATGGAGACACCCGTGGCGGCCGCGACGGCGCCCGCCGCGCCGTAGGAGCCGGTGGTGTGCTGCACGAGCAGGACGATGGAGAGGGTGAGCATCGCGAACGGCTGCCGTGCCGCGAAGCCGGGGAGCAGGAACGTCCAGGCGCCGCGGGTGCGCAGCAGCCGGCCGTATCCCGGGCGGGCGGAAGCCGTCGAGTTCTTCGACTTCTCCGAGGTGACCGTGGACTCCACGGCCCGTGCCTTTCTGCCGCCTGGTAGCGCCGGCCCCGTCATGGGCCTCGCCGAGAGCTGTCCTCTTGCGCGGAACTGCGGTAGATGCCGGGGCCCGGTGAGGAGGGGTGTCCCGACCGCCATACGGTCGCGCCAGCTCTGCGTCAGGCAGAGTTGGTTCGATCTGGGTACGCCTTCATCTTACAGGGATCAAGGGCTGCCCGGCCTGTGAAAGCGAGCACCATGGGGCGCCCGCCCTGCAATACCAAAAGGCCAAAAGGGGCAAAGCACCCTCAGGGCTTCGGTCCGCCCGTGCCCAGCCATCCGGCGAGCTTGCCCCCGTGGCCCACGGCCCGCAGCCGGTTCTCGGCCGCGTCCCGCACCGGGTCCGTGGCGACCACCAGGAGCTCGTCTCCCCGCTGCAGGATCGTCGTCGGCAGCGGGACGAACGACTCGCCCCCGCGCACCACGAGCGTCACGGCGGCACCGTGCGGCAGCCGCAGTTCGGCCACCTCCACGCCGTGCATCTTCGACCCCGCGGGGATCGCCACGGACAGCAGGTGCCCGTGCAGCCGCCCCAGGGGGGCCGACTCGATGCCGAGGTCCGCGGCCTCCGCGTCCTCCCCGAGGCGCAGGGTGCGGCCCAGCCAGGGCAGTGTGGGGCCCTGGACCAGGGTGTAGACGACGACCAGGACGAAGACGATGTTGAAGATCCGGTCGCTTCCGGTGACGCCCTTCACCATCGGGATGGTCGCCAGGATGATAGGCACCGCCCCGCGCAGGCCCGCCCAGGACATCAGCGCCGACTCCCGCCAGGGCACCCGGAACGGGGTCAGGCAGGCGAACACCCCCAGCGGCCGCGCCACCATCGTCAGGACCAGCCCGATGACCAGCGCGGGCACGATGTCGTCGCCCAGTTCGTGCGGGGTGACGAGCAGGCCGAGCATGACGAACATGCCGATCTGCGCCAGCCAGCCGAGCCCGTCGGCGAAGCCGCGCGTGGCCGGCCAGTGCGGCAGCCGCGCGTTGCCCATCACCATCGCGGCCAGGTAGACCGCGAGGAAGCCGCTGCCGTGGGCCAGCGCGCCCGCCGCGTACGCGACGACGGCGATGGCCATGACGGCGATGGGGTACAGGCCGGACGCGGGCAGCGCCACGTGCCTGAGCCCCCAGGAGCCGAGCCAGCCCACCGCGAGGCCGATGGCCGCGCCGATCGCCAGTTCCAGCAGGATCTCGCCCAGCAGCACGTACCAGTGCTCGACCGGCCCGGCGGTGGACAGGGACACCACGAGGATGACCACGGGGGCGTCGTTGAAGCCGGACTCCGCCTCGAGCGTGCCCTTCACGCGCGCGGGGAGGGGGATCTTGCGCAGCACGGAGAACACGGCGGCCGCGTCGGTCGAGGAGACCACCGCCCCGATGATCAGCGCCTGCCGCCATTCCAGCCCGACCAGGTAGTGCGCGGCCGACGCCGTGACCCCGACGCTCACCGCGACACCGGCCAGCGCCAGTGCCGTGGCGGCCGGCATCACCGGCTCGATCTCCTTCCACTTCGTGCCCAGGCCGCCCTCGGCCAGGATCACGACCAGGGCCGCGTACCCGATGACCTGGGTCAGCTCGGCGTTGTCGAAGTGGATGTCACCCACGCCGTCCTGGCCCATGGCGACGCCGATCCCCAGGTACACGAGCAGGCTGGGGAGCCCGCTGCGCGAGGAGATCCGTACCGCTGCGACGGCGACGAGCAGGACGAGCGAGCAGACGAGCAGGAGCTGGTTGAGGTGATGGACAGTCAGCGGCCGAATCCTTCCCTGGCCCGCACGCACGCGCGCGTGGGCTCACGTACATCGCACATGACGCAGTGGCGCATCGCGCCAACTACTTCGTTACCTTACCTAACTCTTGACGATTTCTTGACACTCGAGAAGGCAAGATCGAACGTCCGTCCGTGCCGGTTCCCGACTCCGCGTCAAGGGGCGCAAGGCCCTGCGCCTATCGTTGCTCCAGCGCTCAGTTAAAAGCACAGCCGAACCTGCCGCTCGCGTTAGGACAGCAAGGACAGCGATGCCCACCGACACCACCGCCTCCACGGGTCAGCAGCCCGGCAAGTCCGGCAGGAGAAAGGGGCGCAAGGCCCGTCTCCTCGTGCTCGTCCTGGTGCTGGCCCTCCTCGGGGGCGTCGCCTTCGGCGCGTACTGGACCATCAGCACGGTCCGGGCCTCCTTCCCGCAGACCAAGGGCACCCTCACGCTCAAGGGCCTGTCGGGCCCGGTCGAGGTCAAACGGGACGGCTACGGCATCCCGCAGATCTACGCCTCCTCCGACGCCGACCTGTTCATGGCGCAGGGCTACGTCCAGGCGCAGGACCGGTTCTACGAGATGGACGTGCGCCGCCACATGGCCTCCGGCCGGCTCTCGGAGATGTTCGGCAAGAGCCAGGTCGACAACGACGAGTTCCTGCGCACCCTCGGCTGGGACCGCGTCGCCCGGCGCGAGTACGAGACCAAGCTGTCGGCGTCCACGAAGAAGTACCTCCAGGCCTACGCCGAGGGTGTCAACGCCTACCTCCAGGGCAAGGACGGCGAGGACATCTCCCTGGAGTACGCGGCGCTGGGCTTCACCAACGACTACAAGCCGCACAAGTGGAGCCCGGTCGACTCGATCTCCTGGCTGAAGGCGATGGCCTGGGACCTGCGCGGCAACATGCAGGACGAGATCGACCGCGCCCTGCTCACCAGCCGCCTGGGACCGAAGCAGATCGCCGACCTGTACCCGCAGTACCCGTACAGCCGGAACAAGGCGATCGTGCAGGAGGGCCAGGTCGACGCGCTGACGGGCACCTTCACCCAGGGCGACTCGTCCGGCACCGGCGGAACGGCCGGGAGCTCCGGGACCCCCGGCACCTCCGGGACGCCCGGCGCGAACGGGACCGGCGGCACCGGCTCGGGCACGTCGGGTGGTTCGGGCACTTCGGGCACGTCGGGCACCCCGGGTGGCTCCGCCGGGACGTCCGGCCCGTCCGGCACCTCGGGCGTGGAGAGCCAGCTCACCGGTCTCACCCGGGTGCTGGACGACCTGCCCCCGGCCGTCGGCGTGAACGGGGACGGCATCGGCTCCAACTCCTGGGTCGTGCGCGGGGACCACACCATCACCGGCAAGCCGCTACTGGCCAACGACCCGCACCTGTCGCCCTCGCTGCCCTCCGTCTGGTACCAGATGGGCCTGCACTGCCGCAGCGTCTCCAGCGCCTGCCAGTACGACGTCAGCGGCTACACCTTCGCCGGCATGCCCGGTGTGATCATCGGCCACAACCAGGACATCGCCTGGGGCATGACCAACTCCGGCGTCGACGTCACGGACCTCTACCTGGAGAAGATCACCGGCGACGGCTACCAGTACGACGGCAAGATCAAGCCATTCACCACGCGCGAGGAGACCATCAAGGTCGCCGGCGGGACGCCCAAGAAGATCGTCGTCCGCGAGACCAACAACGGGCCCCTGCTGTCCGACCGCGACGAGGAGCTCGTGACGGTCGGCCGCAAGGCCACCGTCGACACCGCCGCACCCGACCGGGGCGACGGCTACGGCGTCGCGCTGCGCTGGACCGCCCTGCAGCCGGGCCGGACCATGGACGCCGTCTTCGCCATGGGCAGGGCGAAGGACTGGACCGGCTTCCGCAAGGCCGCGGCCCTGTTCGAGGTCCCCTCGCAGAACCTGGTCTACGCCGACACCGAGGACAACATCGGCTACACCCTGCCCGGGAAGATCCCCACGCGCGCGAAGGACCACGACGGTTCCGTCCCCGCACCCGGCTGGGACCCCGACTACCGCTGGACCGGCTACCTCCCGCAGGACGCGCTGCCCTACGAGTACAACCCCGAGCGCGGCTACATCGTCACCGCCAACCAGGCCGTGATCGACGAGGACAAGTACCCCCACACCCTCACCACCGACTGGGGCTACGGCGCGCGCAGCCAGCGGATCACCGACCTGATCCAGTCGAAGATCAAGGACGGCGGCAAGGTCTCCACCGACGACATGCGGCAGATGCAGCTCGACAACAGCAGCGAGATCGCGCGGCTGCTGGTGCCCACGCTGCTGAAGATCGACCCGGAGAACAAGGACGTCCGCGAGGCGCAGAAGCTGCTGGAGGGCTGGGACTACACCCAGGACGCCGACTCGGCCGCCGCCGCGTACTTCAACGCCGTCTGGCGCAACGTCCTCAAGCTCGCCTTCGGCAACAAGCTGCCCAAGGAGCTGCGCGCCAAGGGCCAGTGCCTGTGGGTCAAGCCGGTCAACACCACCGGCCCCGCCGACGAGGCCGGGGAGGTCCGTGAGTGCGGCCGCCGCGACCCCGACCGGGCCCAGCCTGACGGCGGCGACCGGTGGTACGAGGTGGTCCGCACGCTGATGAGCCAGCCGGACAGCGACTGGTGGCGGACGCCCGAGGTGGGCACCCGCGACGGTGCCGTCAACCGCGACCAGCTGCTCAAGCGGGCCATGGTCGACGCCCGCTGGGAGCTGACCGCCAAGCTCGGCAAGGACATCGACTCCTGGAGCTGGGGCCGGCTGCACCGCCTGTTCCTGAAGAACCAGACCCTCGGCACGGCCGGGCCCGGCTTCGTCCGCCAGGCCCTCAACCGCGGTCCCTGGGAGCTCGGCGGCGGCGAGGCCACGGTCAACGCCACCGGCTGGAACGCCGCCGGCGGCTACGGGGTGGTGTGGGTGCCGTCCATGCGGATGGTGGTGAACCTCGGCGACCTCGACAAGTCCCGCTGGATCAACCTCACCGGCGCCTCCGGGCACGCCTACAGCGCCCACTACGTCGACCAGACGGACAAGTGGGCCGACGGCGAACTGCTGCCGTGGTCCTTCTCGGACCGGGCGGTGGACGGCAGCACGACCGACAAGCTCGTGCTCAAGCCCTGAGCGGCTGACACCGGCGGCACGGCGACGGCCCTCCACGCGTGCGTGGAGGGCCGTCGCCGTCAGGACGGCCGGCCGAACCGCCGTACCCCCGATGGTGTCACCGCCGCGTGCACCGGACGGTCGTGCGGCTCCTCCGGGACGTGCCCGACGACCTCGTCGTCGTACAGCAGCACCACCAGGGCGGGATGCGCACCTGCGCGCTCCAGCCGTGCCAGCACCCGGTCGTAGGAGCCTCCGCCGCGCCCCAGCCGCATCCCCCGGGCGTCGACCGCGAGCCCCGGCAGCAGGACGGCGTCCGCCCCCGTCACGGCGTCCGGTCCGAGGCGCTCGCCCGCCGGCTCGTACAGGGCCATCCGGCCGCCGTGCCGGACGCGCACCAGTGAGGCCTCGCCCTCGTACACGCCCCAGTCGAGGTCGTTGTCCGGCAGCAGCACCGGCAGCAGCACGCGCACGCCCCGGGCGCACAGAGCGTCGAGGAGCGTGAGCGTGCCCGGTTCACTCCCCACCGAGACGTACGCCGCGACCGTTCCGGCGTGGGCCAATTCCGGCAGCCCCAGCGCTCGCCCGGCCAGCGCGGCCGCCGTTTCCCGCAGGTCATCCGCTGTCAACCTGCTTCTCATCTGAATTAGTCCGCGCCTCAAGGTGCGCTTGCTAGCCTCGCCCGGACGTGCGAAGTGACTCAATAGTTGCTCCCTTACCGTCGCAATCAGCTCATATGAGTACCAATGCATCGGAGCAGCAGATTCCAGCACAATGCAGCGGCTAGGGTGTCGGACATGACACAGTCCCACCCTCGGATCAGCAAGGCTGTCATCCCCGCGGCAGGCCTCGGCACCCGGTTCCTGCCGGCCACCAAGGCCACCCCGAAGGAGATGCTGCCGGTCGTCGACAAGCCGGCGATCCAGTACGTGGTCGAGGAGGCCGTCGCGGCGGGTCTCGATGACGTCCTCATGGTGACGGGCCGCAACAAGCGCCCCCTCGAGGACCACTTCGACCGCAACTACGAGCTGGAATCGGCCCTGCTGAAGAAGGGTGACGAGAACCGCCTCGCCAAGGTCCAGGAGTCCAGCGACCTCGCGACGATGCACTACGTGCGCCAGGGCGACCCCAGGGGCCTCGGCCACGCCGTCCTGTGCGCCGCCCCGCACGTCGGCGACGAGCCCTTCGCCGTCCTCCTCGGCGACGACCTGATCGACCCCCGCGACCCCCTCCTCCAGCGCATGGTCGAGGTCCAGGAGCAGCGCGGCGGCAGCGTCGTCGCCCTCATGGAGGTCGCCCCGGAGCAGATCCACCTCTACGGCTGCGCGGCCGTGGAGACCACCGAGGACAGCGACGTCGTCAAGGTCGGCGGCCTGGTCGAGAAGCCCGACCCGGCCGACGCGCCCTCCAACTACGCGATCATCGGCCGCTACGTCCTGGACCCGAACATCTTCGAGGTCCTGCGCCGCACCGAGCCCGGCCGCGGCGGCGAGATCCAGCTGACCGACGCCCTCCAGCAGCTCGCCGAGGACGAGAAGATCGGCGGCCCGGTGCACGGCGTCGTCTTCAAGGGCCGCCGCTATGACACCGGCGACCGCGGCGACTACCTGCGTGCCATTGTCCGCCTCGCGTGCGAACGTGAAGACCTGGGCCCGGAGTTCCGGACCTGGCTTCGCAGTTACGTAGCCGAGGAGATGTAGCACGTTGAGCAGCGCCGCGCCCCGCGTCACCGGCCACGACCACGCCGGCTCCGGCCACCTGTGGTCGGTGGACGAGCACCTGGAGGACATCCTCGCCACCGTCCGGCCCCTGGAACCCATCGAGCTGCACCTGCTCGACGCCCAGGGCTGCGTCCTCGTCGAGGACGTCACGGTGCCCGTGTCGCTGCCGCCCTTCGACAACAGCTCGATGGACGGCTACGCGGTGCGGGTCGCGGACGTGGCGGGCGCGAGCGAGGAGTTCCCGGCCTCCCTGGAGGTCGTCGGGGACGTGGCCGCGGGCCAGGCCGACCCTCTCCACGTGGGGCCCGGCCAGGCCGCCCGCATCATGACCGGCGCCCCGCTGCCGCCCGGCGCCGAGACCGTCGTGCCCGTGGAGTGGACCGACGGCGGGCTCGGCGAGGGCCCGGTGCACGGCATGCGCGCCCGCAGCCTCGCCCCCGAGGGCGCCACCGGGCAGGTGCAGGTGCACCGTCCGGCCGGATCCCGCGCGCACGTGCGCGCGAAGGGCAGCGACGTGAAGGCCGGCGACCGCGCCCTCCAGGCGGGCACGATCCTCGGCCCGCCGCAGATCGCCCTGCTCGCCGCGATCGGCCGCGGCACCGTCCGCGTACGCCCCCGCCCGCGCGTGGTGGTGCTCTCCACCGGCAGCGAACTCGTCCAGCCCGACACGGAACTGCGCACGGGTCAGATCTACGACTCCAACAGCTTCGCCCTCACCGCGGCCGCCCGGGACGCCGGGGCCATCGCCTACCGCGTGGGCGCCGTCGCCGACGACGCCGAGACCCTGCGCTCCACCATCGAGGACCAGCTGGTCCGCGCCGACCTGGTGGTCACCACCGGCGGCGTCAGCGTCGGGGCCTACGACGTCGTCAAGGAGGCCCTGGCCCACGTCGGCGACGAGGACGAGCCCGGCAGCGGCGTGGAGTTCCGCAAGCTCGCCATGCAGCCCGGCAAGCCCCAGGGCTTCGGCTCCATCGGCCCCGACCACACCCCGCTGCTGGCCCTGCCCGGCAACCCGGTGTCCTCGTACGTCTCCTTCGAGCTGTTCGTCCGCCCGGCCATCCGCACCCTCATGGGCCTGGACGACGTGCACCGCCCCACGACCCGGGCCACGCTCGTCGCGGACAAGGCGCTGACCTCGCCGAAGGGCCGCCGGCAGTTCCTGCGCGCCACCTGCTCCGGCGGCCGCGTCACCCCCGTCGGCGGGGCCGGGTCCCACCTGGTCGCCGCCCTCGCCCACGCGGACGCCCTCATCGTCGTCCCCGAGGACACCGAGTCCGTCGAGCCGGGCACCGAGGTCGAGGTGGTCCTGCTCGGCCGATAGCCCCTGGTTGGGGGTACCGTGTCGCGCACAGCAGGCCCCGCGCCGCACCGCGCCGGGCCCGGACCGGGAGCGCCACACAGCATGAGCACGCAGGACCCACCCAGGCGGGACGGCCCCGCACAGGACCGGCTGACGCACATCGACGAGGCGGGCGCGGCCCGCATGGTCGACGTCTCGGACAAGGACGTCACCGCGCGCACCGCGCGCGCCAGCGGACGCGTCCTGGTCTCGCCCCGCGTGATCGAGCTGCTGCGCGGCGAGGGCGTCCCCAAGGGCGACGCCCTCGCGACCGCGCGGATCGCCGGGATCATGGGCGCCAAACGCACCCCCGACCTCATCCCGCTCTGCCACCCGTTGTCGGTGTCCGGTGTGAAACTGGACCTGTCGGTCGCGGACGACGCCGTGGAGATCCTGGCCACCGTGAAGACGACGGACCGCACGGGCGTCGAGATGGAGGCCCTCACCGCGGTCTCCGTCGCCGCGCTCACCGTGATCGACATGGTCAAGGCGGTCGACAAGGGAGCGGTCATCACGGACGTGCGGGTGGAGGAGAAGACGGGCGGCAAGTCGGGCGACTGGAGCCGGGCATGACACACGACGCGCCGACCGGTGACGCGCTGCCGGCCCCCTACCGCGCGCTGGTCGTCACCGCCTCGAACCGGGCCGCCGCCGGCGTCTACGAGGACAAGGGCGGTCCGCTCATCGCCGACGGCCTGAAGCGCTTCGGCTTCGCCGTCGACGGCCCCCAGGTCGTCCCCGACGGCGACCCTGTCGAGGCGGCCCTGCGCGCCGGGGTCGACGCCGGCTACGACGTGATCGTCACCACCGGCGGCACGGGTATCTCGCCCACCGACCGCACCCCCGAGGCGACCCGCCGGGTGATCGACCACGAGGTGCCCGGCATCGCCGAGGCCGTCCGGGCGTTCGGCCGCGAGAAGGTGCCGACCGCGGCCCTGTCCCGCGGTCTGGCCGGAGTGGCCGGGAGCACCCTGATCGTCAACCTGCCCGGATCCAGCGGCGGCGTGAAGGACGGCCTCACCGTCCTGGAGCCGCTGCTCGTCCACGCCGTCGAGCAGCTGCGCGGCGGCGACCACCCGAGACCCGGCAGTGGGGGTGCGAGCTGAACCGCCCATCCTGGCCCGCCGAACTGGTGGACGGCGACATCGTCCTCAGGCCCATAAAGCTGCGCGACCAGCGGGCGTGGCGCGACGTCAACCGGCGCAACCGCGACTGGCTGCGCCCCTGGGAGGCGACGATCCCGCCGCCCACGCCGGGCGGGCCCCTGACGCACCGGCCGACCTTCCGCCAGATGGTGCGCCACCTGCGGTCGGAGGCGAACGCGGGCCGGATGCTGCCCTTCGTGATCGAGTACCAGGGGCAGCTGGTCGGGCAGCTGACGGTCGCCGGGATCACCTGGGGCTCGATGTGCTCGGGGCACATCGGCTACTGGGTGGACGAGGCGGTGGCCGGGCGCGGCGTGATGCCCACGGCCGTCGCCCTCGTGACGGACCACTGTTTCCGCACGGTCGGACTGCACCGCATCGAGGTCTGCATTCGCCCGGAGAACGGGCCGAGCCGCCGGGTGGTGGAGAAACTCGGATTCCGCGAGGAGGGGCTGCGGCCGCGTTATCTGCACATCGACGGCGCCTGGCGCGACCATCTCGTCTTCGCGCTCACCGCGGAGGAAGTGCCGGACGGGCTGCTCAGGCGCTGGCACCGGGCGCGGGCGCAGAGTAATCCGGGAATGCGCCACCACCCCGGAAATTGAATACGTGTTCGAAATTGATCGCCGGATGACCGTCTCGCGGTCATGAATTCCCGGCCCGAGCGGTCTGCTGATCGCATCGGTCACAAGAAAAGTTCGAAATATCAGCCAGATCGTGCGACACACCGGCTCAATTGGCAGATGGCCTCACGCAAACCCCTCTACGGTGTGAGGCGTGAGCAGCAGCGGCCTCATCTACGCAGTCATTGTCGGGGCCTGGGCCGCCTACTTGGTGCCGATGTGGCTCCGTAGGCAGGACGAGCTGAACGAGGCCCGTCCGACGGAACGCTTCAGCACCGCCATCCGGCTCCTGTCCGGAAAGGCGGCCATGGAGCGCCGGTACGCCAAGGACCTGCGGGCGCGCTCCACCGAGGAGGGGGAGCAGGACGCCGGCGACCTGGACGCCGCCACCGAGTCGGTGGACGTCCGGGCCTTCGCCGTGTCCAAGACCCGCCCGCACACCCAGGTGCCCGTACCGTCGCCCGCCCCCGACCAGCCGGCCCACCCGGCACCGGACCCGGCCGGCCGCGACCGCACCCGCGACCGCGCGCCCGTCCCCGCCGCCCGGCGCCCCTCGCCGCAGGCCGAGGCGGCCGCAGCACGGGCCCGGCGCTCGAAGGTCCTCGCGCGCCGCCGGCGCACCACGATCATGCTCTTCCTCGCCTTCACCCTCGGCGCGATCGTCGCGGCCGTCGGCGGACTCGCGTTCCTGTGGGCTCCCGGCGTGCCCGCGGTCATGCTCAGCGTGTACATCGCCTACCTGCGCTCCCAGGAGCGCCGGCGGTTCGCCTACCAGATGGACCGCCGCATGGCCGAGGTCGCGGCCCAGCGGCTGCGCGAGCGGCAGCGCCAGCCCCGCAGGCGCCCGGCGGCCGACGAGGTGGCCGCCGAGCCGGAGGAGGGGCCCGAGCCGGTCTCCGACCCCGGGCTGTCCGCCCTCGCGGCCGACCGGCGCGCCCTCGTCGAGCAGACCGACCACGCCGAGTGGGTCGACCAGCAGCGCGAACGGCAGCGGCGGCCCGGCCAGGGCGGCGACAGCTGGGAGCCGGTGCCGGTGCCCCTGCCGACGTACGTGACCGCCCCGGTCGCCCCGCGGGCCACCAGCGACGTCGACCTCGGCGCCCCCGACACCTGGAGCTCGGCCCGCTCCAGCGCGGTCGCGCCGGACGCCGAGCACGAGAGCGCGCCCGCCGAGCCGGCCGCGGCGGACCCCCGCCCCCAGGAGCCGGCCGACGACGACGGGCGCAGCGACGCACGCCGCGCGGCCTCCGCCCGACGGGCCCGGGAGCGCGGACGCACGCCCCTGTTCGACCAGTACGAGGACGGTGAGCGCCCCCGGGCGGCCAACGAGTAGCCCCGCGAACCCGCAGGTGGCCGCCCCTTCGGAACGGATTTCCAAGCAGGCCGATCGGGGTGCTAAAGTTTCACTCGTTGCAAGGGCCTGTGGCGCAGTCCGGTAGCGCACCTCGTTCGCATCGAGGGGGCCAGGGGTTCAAATCCCCTCAGGTCCACGCAGCTCAGAGCCCGGTCGGGAAACCGACCGGGCTCTGACGTATGTTCAGGGCCCGCTCGGCCGAGCCGGTGGCCGGCGGCGGCCCGCGCCGGGTGACACGGGCCACAGCAGCCACATCTGCTGAGCGCCCGTCAGCCGCCCGCCCGCAGGTCCTTGGCGAAGCAGCGGCTCGCCTCGTGATGACGGTAGTAGCCGAACTTCCCGCAGGGCGCGTAGCCGCTGGACGTGTACAGGGCGATGGCCTCGGGCTGCTTGGTGCCGGTCTCCAGGACCATGCGCCGGCGGCCCGCCGCCCGGGCGTCCTCCTCCAGCGCGGCCAGGATGCGGCGGGCCAGGCCCCGGCCGCGCATCTGCTCGATCACGTACATCCGCTTGAGCTCGGCGTCGCCGTCGAGGTTGCCCTCGCCGTTGGCGTCCTGGGTGCGCCAGCCGCCCGAGGCGACCGGTGTGCCGTCCGCGTCGTAGGCGACCAGGTAGGTGCCGTTCGGCGGGTCGAAGTCGGCGGCGGCCATGGGGGTGGCGTCGCCGTCGTCCCCGTAGCGGACGGCGTACTCGGCCTGGACCTGGTCGCTGAGCTTCATGGCGTCGGGGTGGTCGAAGGAGACCCGGCGTATGTCCATGACGGATACGGTATGCGATCCGGAACTGGACGCAGTCCAGGGTGCCGGTATCGTGCCGGGGTGCTGACTGTGACCTCTGTGAATGTGAACGGGCTGCGGGCCGCCGCGAAGAAGGGCTTCGTGGAGTGGCTCGCCGGGACCGCGGCCGACGTGCTGTGCCTCCAGGAGGTGCGGGCCGAACCGGAGCAGCTGCCCGAACACGTCCGGGCGCCCGAGGGCTGGCACGTCGTGCACGCGCCGGCCGCCGCGAAGGGCCGTGCCGGGGTGTCCCTCTACAGCCGCCGCGAACCCGACCGCGTGCGGATCGGCTTCGGCTCCGCCGAGTTCGACGGCAGCGGCCGGTACGTGGAGGCGGACCTGCCGGGCGTCACCGTCGCCTCGCTGTACCTGCCCTCCGGCGAGGTCGGCACGGAGCGGCAGGACGAGAAGGAGCGCTTCATGGGCGAGTTCCTCGCCCACCTGAAGGAGCTGCGGCAGCGGGCCGCCGCCGAGGGGCGCGAGGTGCTGGTCTGCGGCGACTGGAACATCGCCCACGAGAGGGCCGACCTGAAGAACTGGCGCGGCAACCAGAAGTCCTCCGGCTTCCTGCCCGAGGAGCGCGCCTGGCTGACCAGGGTCTTCGACCCGGCGGACGGCGGCTACACCGACGTGGTCCGCGCCCTCCACCCGGACACGGAGGGCCCGTACTCGTGGTGGTCCTACCGGGGGCGGGCCTTCGATTCCGACACCGGTTGGCGCATCGACTACCACGTCTCCACCCCGGGGCTCGCCGAGCGGGCCGTCAAGGGGTTCGTCGAGCGCGCCGCCACGCACGCCGAGCGGTGGTCCGACCACGCCCCCGTGACCGTCGTCTACGACCGCTAGACCGGTCCGGCCTTAGGAGTCTCCCGCGCGCATCCGCCGGTCCAGTGCCAGGGACAGTTCCGCTTCCACCACGCTGCGGGCCAGGGGGCGCAGGCGGGGGAGGTCCTGGTGGGTCGCGTGGCGGAGGACCAGGGCCGTGAAGAGGTCGGCCAGGGCGTCGGTGTGGGTGCGGACCTCCTTGGCGGCGGCCAGGACCTCCGCGAGCGGGATGCCCTCGCGGACCAGGGCCGAGGAGACGTCCAGCAGGCGGCGGCTGATGTGCACGATCTCGCCGCCGTCGGTGCCGAGGTAGCCGAGGTCCATCGCGGCCGCGAGGTTCTCGGGGGTGGCCTCGCCGGCGAAGTGGTCGGCGAGTTCCTCGGGGGTGAGGTGGACCGGTTCCTCCTCGGTGGGCGGGCCGACGCCGAGGAGGTCGCCGACGTCCCGGCCGTGGTCGAAGGCCTCGGCCAGTTCGGCGATGCCGCTGAGGGTGTGGCCGCGCTCCAGCAGGGCGGTGATGGTGCGCAGCCGGGCCAGGTGGTCGTCGTCGTACCAGGCGATGCGGCCCTCGCGGCGTGGTGGCGGGATCAGCTTGCGTTCGCGGTAGAAGCGCAGGGTGCGCACCGTGATCCCGGCGAGGCGGGCCAGCTCTTCCATGCGGTATTCACGCTTCTCGGCCACCTGGGCACCTTAAGGCGTACCGCCGGTAACTTCCTCGTCCTGCCCCCTACCCATCGGTACGTTCCTGTCCTACGCTCCCATTGCGCCAGTGTTCACTGGCATGGTTCTCGTGGTGTGTGGAGGTGTCGGCATGGGCGAGCGCGAACGCGAGCACGTACGGGTCGCGGTGATCGGATCCGGGTTCGGCGGGCTGGGGGCCGCCGTGCGGCTGCGCCGGGAGGGGATCACCGACTTCGTCGTGCTGGAGCGGGCGAGCAGCGTCGGCGGCACCTGGCGGGACAACAGCTACCCGGGCTGCGCCTGCGACGTGCCCTCGCACCTGTACTCGTTCTCCTTCGCGCCCAACCCCGACTGGCCGCGCACCTTCTCCGGCCAGGAGCACATCCGCGCCTATCTGGAGCACGTGGCGGACACCTTCCGGCTGCGGCCGCACATCCGCTTCGACTCGGAGGTGAAGCGGATGGCCTGGGACGGCGAGCGGCTGTGCTGGGACATCGACACGAGCAGCGGGAGCCTGTCCGCCGACCTGGTCGTGTCGGCCACCGGGCCGCTGTCGGACCCGAAGGTCCCGGACGTCCCGGGCCTGGAGTCCTTCCCCGGCAAGGTGTTCCACTCCGCCCGCTGGGACCACGACTACGACCTGCGCGGCAAGCGCGTCGCCATGGTGGGCACCGGCGCCTCGGCCATCCAGATCGTGCCGTCGATCCAGCCGGAGGTCTCCCGGCTCACCCTCTTCCAGCGCACCCCGCCGTGGGTGATGCCCCGGATGGACCGGGCCGTCAGCGGCGCCGAGCGGTGGCTGCACCGGCAGCTGCCCTTCACCTCGCAGCTGCGCCGCGGACTGCTGTGGGGGATCAGGGAGCTGCAGGTGCAGGCGTTCACCAAGCGCCCGAACGAGCTGGGCTTCGTCGAGCAGCTCGCCAAGCGGAACATGGCCCGGGCGATCAAGGACCCGGCGCTGCGGGCGAAGCTCACGCCGGACTACCGCATCGGCTGCAAGCGGATCCTGCTGTCCAGCGCGTACTACCCGGCCCTCGCGCGGCCCAATGTGGACGTCGTGGCGAGCGGTCTGGCCGAGGTGCGCGGCTCCACCCTGGTCGCCGCCGACGGCAGTGAGGCCGAGGTGGACGCGATCGTCTTCGGCACCGGCTTCCACGTCACCGACATGCCCATCGCCGACCGGGTCGTGGGCGCCGACGGGCGGACGCTGGCCGAGACGTGGCAGGGCGGCATGGAGGCCCTGCGCGGCGCCTCGGCGGCCGGCTTCCCGAACTGGATGACGATCATCGGGCCCAACACGGGCCTGGGGAACTCCTCGATGATCCTGATGATCGAGTCCCAGCTGAACTACCTGGCCGACTTCGTGCGCCAGCTGGACGTGCTGGGCGGCCGGGTCGCCCTCGACGCGCGGCCCGAGGCCGTGCGGGGGTGGAACCACCGCGTGCAGGAGCGCATGAAGCGGACGGTGTGGAACACCGGCGGCTGCACCAGCTGGTACCTCGACGCGAGCGGCCGCAACACCACCATCTGGCCCGGGACGACGGCCGAGTTCCGGCGTGCGACGCGGCGCGTGGACCTCGCCGAGTACGACGTGCTGCGGCCGCCCGCGGCCGGCCGGGGCGAGAAGCGCGACGCGACGAAGGCGGGGGTGGACGCGTGAGCCGTCTCCTCCATGTCGACTCCGGGCCCTACGCCCCGCCCGCCCCGGCGCGTGAGCTGACCGCCGTCTCCGCCGACGGCGCCCGGCTGCACGTGGAGGTCCACGGGCCCGAGGGCGCCCCGGCGGTGGTCCTCGCCCACGGCTGGACCTGCTCCACGGCCTTCTGGGCGGCGCAGATCCGCGACCTGGCCGTCGACCACCGGGTCATCGCCTACGACCAGCGCGGCCACGGCCGCAGCCCCGCGAGCCGGGCGTGCAGCACCGACGCGCTCGCCGACGACCTGGAAGCCGTCCTCGAAGCCACTCTGGCGCCCGGGGAGCAGGCCGTGATCGCGGGGCACTCCATGGGCGGCATGACCGTCATGGCGGCCGCCGCCCGGGCCGGCTTCCGCGCCCACGCGGCCGCCGTCCTGCTGTGCAGCACGGGCAGTTCGCAGTTGGTGGCGGCCTCCACCGTCGTGCCCCTGCGGCCCGGGCGGCTGCGCACCTGGCTGACCCGGCGGATCCTCGGCTCGCGTGCCCCGCTCGGGCCGGTGACGCCCCTGGCCCGCCGGATCCTCAAGTACGGGACGATGGGGCCGGCTTCGGCGCCGCACATGGTCGAGGCGTGCGCCCGTATCGTGCACGCCTGCCCCCGCACGGTCCGCCACACCTGGTCGCAGGTGCTCGACCTGCTCGATCTCGACCACGGCGTGCGGGAGTTGCGGGTGCCGGCGGCGGTCGTCGTCGGGACGGCGGACCGGCTGACGCCGCCGTCGCAGGCCAGGGCGCTGTGCGAGGCGCTGCCGGTGTGCACCGGGATCACCGAACTGCCCGGCATCGGCCACATGGCGCCCATGGAGGCGCCCGAGCAGGTCACCGGGGCGATACGCGAGCTCGTCACCACCCACATCCAGGTCGAATCCGAGGAGAGCGCATGAGCAGGGTCAGCCTCGAGGGCAAGGTCGCCGTGGTGACCGGAGCGGCGCGCGGCGTGGGGGAGTTGCTCGCCCGCAAGCTCTCCGCGCGGGGCGTGAAGGTCGCCCTGGTCGGGCTGGAGCCGGACGCGCTCAAGCAGGTCTCGGCGCGGCTGCACAGCGACAGCGACCACTGGCACGCCGACGTCACCGACCACGAGGAGATGGCGCGGGTCGCCGCGGCGGTCAAGGAGCGCTTCGGCCGGGTGGACATCGTCGTGGCCAACGCCGGTGTGGCGACCGGCGGTCCGTTCGCCGACTCCGACCCGGAGTCGTGGCGGCGGGTGATCGAGGTGAACCTGATCGGCTCGGCGGTGACCGCACGGGCCTTCCTGCCCGCGCTGCTGGAGAGCCGGGGCTATCTGCTGCAGATCGCGTCCCTGGCCGCCATCACCCCGGCGCCGATGATGACCGCGTACTGCGCGTCCAAGTCGGGCGTGGAGGCGTACGCGCACAGTCTGCGGGCCGAGGTCGGGTACCGGGGCGTGGGGGTCGGTGTCGGGTATCTGTCGTGGACGGACACGGACATGGTGCGCGGGGCCGACCAGGACGACGTGATGCGGGAGTTGAGGCAGCGGCTGCCCTGGCCGTCCAACAAGACCTATCCGCTCGGTCCGGCGGTGGACCGGCTGGTGGCGGGGATCGAGCGCCGGTCGGGCCACGTCTACGGGCAGTGGTGGCTGCGGGGGATGCAGGGGGTGCGCGGCTACCTGCCGGCGGTCATCGGGACGGTGGGGCAGCGGGAGATGCGGCGCTTCGCCGACCGGCTGACGGGCATGCGCACGGGCCTGGTGGGGGCCGGTGGCGCGGCCGACGAGCAGCGGCGGACCACGCTCCGTGAGTGATCGACATGCGCAGCGTCACGGCCCGTGTGAATCTGATCGAGCCAGATCCCCTCACCCCCAACGGGAGTGAACCCACATGGGTATGAAGGACCAGTTCCAGGAGAAGTCCGAGCAGTGGCAGAACCAGGCCCGTCAGAAGGCGGACCAGGCTCGCGAGCAGATGCAGGGCCGCGGCCGTCGGCGTGACGAGGACATGGACCCCTCGCAGCCGCAGCGCGACCGTGAGCGTGAGCGCGAGCAGGAGGACCGCTTCGACCAGGACTTCGACGCCTGACGTTGCGTGCTGAGCGGACTGGGGCGCCCCTGTGCGGGGCGCCCCTTTCCCGTGCCGGTGTCAGGAGCGGGGCGGCAGCTTCGGGCGGGAGCGGTCGGGCACGTCGCGGTACGTCGGCGGGGTCGCGGGCGGGTCGGTCTCCAGCAGGCGCAGGGCGAGTTCGACGGCGTCGGTGAGCTGGGCGTGCCGTCCCTCGGCCCAGTCCAGCGGGGTGCGCAGGACGTCGATGTCGGGGGCGACGCCCTTGTTCTCCACGGACCAGCCGTAGGCGTCGAACCAGGCCGCGTTCATCGGCACGGTGATCACGGTGCCGTCGCCCAGGACGTGCCGGCCGGTCATGCCGACCACTCCGCCCCAGGTGCGCTGGCCCACCACGGGTCCCAGCCCGAGCAGCTTGAACGCGGCGGTGATCATGTCGCCGTCGGAGGAGGTCGCCTCGTCGGCCAGGGCCACCACCGGGCCGCGGGGCGCGTTGGAGGTGTACGACACGGGCTGGGCGTCCCGGGTCAGGTCCCAGCCCAGGATGGTCCGGCTCAGCGTCTCGACGACCAGCTCGCTGATGTGGCCGCCGGCGTTGCCGCGCACGTCCACGATCAGGGCGGGCCGGGACACCTCCATGCGCAGGTCGCGGTTGAACTGCGCCCAGCCGGAGCCGCCCATGTCGGGGATGTGCAGGTAGCCGCAGCGGCCGCCGCTCAACTCGCGGACGACCTCACGGCGTTTGGCGACCCAGTCCTGGTAGCGCAGCGGCCGTTCGTCGGTCAGCGGGACCACGGCGACGCGGCGGGGCGCTCCCGTGCCCCCGGCGGGGGTGAAGGTCAGTTCCACGGTCGTCCCGCCGGCTCCGGCCAGCAGCGGGTAGGGGCCGGTGCCGGGGTCCACCGGGCGGCCGTCGACGTGGGTGAGGACCGCGCCCTCGCGGATGCCCGTGCCGGCCAGCGGGGAGCGGGCCTTGGAGTCGGAGGAGTCGCCGGGCAGGATCCGCTTGACGGTCCAGCCGCCGTCGCGGCACACGAGGTTCGCGCCCAGCAGGCCCTGGCGGCGCTGGTAGTGCGGCGGGCCCTCGTTGCGCCGGGCGGCCGTCACGTAGGCGTGGGACGTGCCGAGTTCGCCCAGCACCTCGCGCAGCAGGTCCGCGAACTCGTCCGGGGACGCGACCCGTTCGACCAGCGGGCGGTACTGGTCCAGCACCCCGTCCCAGTCGATGCCGCACATGCCGGGGTCCCAGAAGTAGGCCCGGATCAGCCGTCCGGCCTCCTCGTACGCCTGCCGCCATTCCGCCCCGGGGTCGACGGTGTGCAGGATGCGGCGTGCGTCGATCCACACCGTCGAGTCGGAGTCGCCCGGTTCGTGGGACGGGACGGCGCGCAGTTCGCCCTCGTCGACGATCACCAGCCGGGTGCCGTCGCCGCTGACGGCGAACCCGTCCAGGTGCTGGGCGAGTTCGGACCTGCGGCCCTTGGTGAGGGTGAAGTGCTCCAGGGTGGGCCGGCCGGTGGTGTCGTCCGGGTTGGCGAAGGTCTCGCCGAGCGCGCCGGAGATCGGCCAGCGCAGCCACACCAGGCCGCCGCCCGCCACCGGGTGCAGCGCCGAGTACTTGGAGGCGGCCACCGGGAAGGGGGTGACCCGGCTCTCCAGGCCCTCGACCTCCACGGTCACGGCCCCGTTCTCGCCGTTGCCGTCGTCCTCGACGGGGTCCAGGCCCCCGGCGGCCGGGCGTCCCTCGGGGTTCACCGCGAACGGGGAGGGCGTCGCGGAGGACAGCGGCACCAGGTAGGGGCGGCAGCCCAGGGGGAAGGACAGGTCGCCGGTGTGCACGTCGTAGACGGGGTCGAAGCCGCGCCAGGAGAGGAACGCGAGGTAGCGGCCGTCGCGGGTGAAGACCGGGTTCTCGTCCTCGAAGCGGCCGTTGGTGACGTCGGTGACGAACCCGTCGGCGATCCTGGCGAGTCTGATCTGCCGCAGGGTCCGGCCGATGCCCGGGTGCGACCAGGTCAGCCACGCGCCGTCCGGGGAGAACGCCAGGTCGCGCACGGGGCCGTTGTCCGACCTGGTCAGCTCGGTGACCTCGCCGGCGGCGTCCTCGCCCACGTCCACCAGCAGCAGCCGGCCGTCGTGCGCGGCGACCGCGAGCCGCTCGCCCTCGGGGTCCGCGACCAGTTCCCGTACCCGCCCCAGCGCGCCCTGCGCCAGCCGCCTGGGGGTCCGGGCGCCGCTGGCCCGGGGCAGGAAGGCGATCTCGACGGCGTCCTCGCCGCCGGCGTCGGTCACGTACGCCACCCGGCCGCTGCCGCCGAGCATCTCCGGCAGCCGCACCCGCACGCCGGGGGTGTCGGCGAGGGCGCGGGCGGGGCCGTCGCGGTGGGTGAGCCAGTACAGGCTGCCGCGTACGACGACCGCGCAGGCGCGCCCGGTCTCGTCGACCGCGATCCCGTCGAGGTGCTGGGAGGCCGCCACCTGGTAGGGGCGCCGCCCGGCGCGCGGTCCGCCCAGCCGGACGTCCAGCCGGCGCGGCACGGCGTCCGGCGCCAGATCGTCCACCAGCCACAGGTCGCCCGCGCACTGGTACACCACGCGGGTGCCGTCGCTGGACGCGTGGCGGGCGTAAAAGGAGTCGTGGTCGGTGTGGCGGCGCAGGTCGGAGCCGTCGTGGGCGCAGGAGTAGAGGTTGCCGACGCCCTCGTGGTCGGAGAGGAAGGCGATCCGGCCGCCGACGAGCATGGGGGAGTGCAGATGGCCGTCGAGGCCGTCGAGGAGCCGCTCGCCGTGCAGCCACAGGCGGCCCGTCGCCCCGCCGCGGTAGCGCTTCCACGAGGCCGGTTCGTGCGGCGGGGTGCCGGTGAGCAGCAGCGACCTGCGCTCCCCGGCGAGGTCGGCGACCTGGATGTCGGAGACCGGGCCCCAGGGCAGTTTGCGACCCGGGTCGCCCTCGGGGGAGAGCTTGTAGGCCCAGGTGAAGAACGAGAAGGGCTCGCCGTGCGAGGCCACGGCCAGGATGTCGCCGTCCGGGGTCCAGCCGCAGACCCGGGTGTCGGCGCTGCCCCAGTGGCTGACCTGCCGGGCCGGGCCGCCGTCCACCGGGGCGAGGTGGACCTCGGGTACCAGCGTGCGCCAGCTCGTGAACGCGAGGTGGCGGCCGTCGGGCGAGAAGCGCGGGTGGCCCACCTTGGTGCGGTCCACGGTGAGCCGCCGGGCGCGCCCGGAGCCGTCGAGGGGGGCGAGCCAGAGGTCGTCCTCGGCCACGAAGCAGAGCACGTCGTCATGGAGGTGCGGCAGACGCAGATAGGTCACTCGACCATGCTTTGCCCGGGTATGGCGACCAGCAAGTCGTGACAAGTACGGCACCGTGACGCAGGACACGTACGAAACGGTTTCGTTTTCTTAAGCCCTGGGGTACCTTCGTGGTGTACGAAACCGTGTCGTTCCGGAGCAGGAAGGTGGGCACGATGGCCGAGGTCGCCGCGGCGCGACGCAGCCGGATCACCCCCGAGCGCGAGGCCGAGCTGTACACGGCCGTGCTCGACCTGCTCCGCGAGGTCGGTTACGACGCCCTCACCATGGACGCCGTGGCCGCCCGCACCCGGTCCAGCAAGGCCACGCTCTACCGCCAGTGGGGCGGCAAGCCGGAGCTGGTGGCGAAGGCGATCCGGCACAACAAGCCGGGCGGCACCGCCGACGTCGACACCGGATCCCTGCGGGGCGACCTGCACGCCCTCACCGCACGGGAGGACGACTGCGCCATGCAGCAGAACGCCGCGCTGATGCGGGGCCTGTTCATGGCGGTGCACGGCAACCCGGATCTCCTCCAGGCGTTCAAGGAACTGCTCATCGAACCCGAGATGGAGGAGTTCCACCGGGTGGTGCAGCGGGCCGTCGACCGCGGCGAGATCCAGGCCGGCCGCCCGGCGCTGGACTACATCGTGCACATGCTGGTGGGCGCGTTCGCCACCCGCACGCTGATCGACGACCAGCCGCCCACCCAGGCCTTCCTCATCGCGTACATCGACGCCGTGGTCCTCCCCGCCCTCGGCGTCCCCACCACCGACTAGTCCCCAGCTAGCCCTCCACCTGACGTCCACCGCTCACGTCGTCGGGCTGGTCCCCCCTGCCCTGAAGACCCACGACCTGACCGGGAGTACGCCCTCGTGGCCACTTTCCTCTACAAACTCGGCCGGCTCTCGTTCCGGCGGCGGCACCTCGTCGCCCTGATATGGGTGGCGCTGCTGGCCCTCGCCGGGGCCGGCGCGGCCAGTGCCCCCACCGCGGGCAACAGCTCGTTCTCCATCCCCGGCACCGAGGCCCAGAAGGCCTTCGACCTGCTGGAGCAGCGCTTCCCCGGCACCAGTGCCGACGGCGCCACCGCCCGGGTCGTCTTCAAGGCGCCCGGCGGCGAGAAGATGACCGACCCCGGCAACAAGGCGACCGTCCAGGACACCGTCGAGGAACTGTCCGACGGTTCCGAGGTCGCCGCCGTCACCGACCCCTACCGGGCCAAGGCCGTCAGCAAGGACGGCACGATCGCCTACGCGCAGGTGTCCTACAAGGTCTCCGGCATGGAGCTGGACGACGCCGCCAAGGACGCCCTGGAGGACAGCGCGCAGCACGCCCGCGAGGCCGGGCTGACCGTCGAGATCGGCGGCGACGCGCTCCAGGCGGTGCCGCACACCGGCTCCAGCGAGGTCATCGGCATCGCGGTCGCCGCCGTCGTCCTGGTCATCACCTTCGGCTCGCTCGTCGCGGCCGGCCTGCCGCTGCTGACGGCGCTCATCGGTGTCGGCATCGGCGTGTCCACCATCACCGCGCTGGCCAGCGCCCTGGACCTGGGCTCGACCACCTCCATCCTCGCCATGATGATCGGCCTCGCGGTCGGCATCGACTACGCCCTGTTCATCGTCTCCCGCTACCGGGCCGAACTGGCCGAGGGCCGCGAGCGCGAGGAGGCGGCGGGCCGGGCCGTCGGCACGGCCGGCTCCGCGGTGGTCTTCGCCGGCCTCACCGTGGTGATCGCCCTGGTGGGCCTCGCCGTGGTCAACATCCCGATGCTCACCAAGATGGGCGTCGCGGCGGCCGGCACGGTGGCCATCGCCGTGCTGATCGCCCTGACCATGGTCCCGGCGCTGCTCGGCTACGCGGGCCGCAGGGTCAAGCCGATGGGGGAGAAGGGCAGGCTGGCGGGCCGGGCCAGGAAGCGCGACCACTCCGGCGGTGCGGACCAGCCCGCCCGGCCCAACCTGGGCACGCGCTGGGCGAGCTTCGTCGTCCGCCGCCCCCTCGCCGTCCTGCTGCTCGGTGTCGTCGGCCTCGGCGCGGCGGCCGTCCCGGCGGCCGACCTGGAGCTGGGTCTGCCCGACGACGGGTCCCAGCCCACCTCGACCACCCAGCGCCGCGCCTACGACCTGCTGTCCGAGGGCTTCGGGCCGGGCTTCAACGGCCCGCTGATGGTCGTGGTCGACGCCAAGGGCAGCGACGACCCCAAGGCCGCCTTCACCGCGGTCGGCGACGAGATCAAGGGCCTGAAGGACGTGGTGACGGTGACGCCGCCCGCGCCCAACAAGGCCGGCGACACCGCCACCATCACCGTGATCCCCGGCTCCCAGCCGTCCTCGCCGTCCACGGAGAACCTGGTGCACGGCATCCGCGACGCGGGCGCCGGCATCCAGGCCGACACGGACGCGAACGTGCTGGTCACCGGCAGCACGGCCATGAACATCGACGTCAGCCAGAAGCTCAACGACGCCCTGGTGCCCTACCTGGTCCTGGTGGTCGGCCTGGCGTTCCTGCTGCTCATCGTGGTGTTCCGCTCCATCCTCGTCCCGCTCAAGGCGGCCCTCGGCTTCCTGCTGTCGGTGCTGGCGGCCCTCGGCGCGGTCGTCGCGGTCTTCCAGTGGGGCTGGCTGTCGGGCCTGATGGGCGTGGAGCAGACGGGCCCGGTCATGTCGATGATGCCGATCTTCATGGTCGGCGTGGTCTTCGGGCTGGCCATGGACTACGAGGTGTTCCTCGTGACCCGCATGCGGGAGGCCTACGTCCACGGCGAGAAGCCGGCCCAGGCCGTGGTCACCGGCTTCCGCCACGGCGCCCGGGTCGTCACCGCCGCCGCCGTGATCATGATGGCCGTGTTCGCCGGCTTCATCGGCTCCTCCGAGTCGATGGTCAAGATGATCGGCTTCGGCCTCGCGATCGCCGTGCTGTTCGACGCGTTCGTCGTCCGCATGGCCATCGTCCCGGCGGTCCTGGCGCTCCTAGGCCGCCGGGCCTGGTGGCTGCCCACGTGGCTGGACCGGGCCCTGCCCAACGTCGACGTGGAGGGCGAGGGCCTGCGCGCCGCCTCCGGCGACGACGACGGCGACCGGGAACTGGTCCGCGTCTGACGACGCGTGAGAGACCGGCCGGTGAGGGCGCACCGAGAGACGGTGCGCCCTCACCGGTGGGGTGGGGGAGCTGGTCGCCGCCGGAAGTCCCGAGCTTGTCTCGTGCTGTCCCGGCTGTCCCGGTCGTTGTACGGGTACGGCTGCGCGATGGAGGTGGGGCATGAACGAGGCTGTCGACGAGGCCGGCTGGGACGTCGAGCCGGGCGACGAGATCGAGCCGTTGGTCCAGGCCGTGGGGAAGCTGCTGAAGGTGTGCCGGGAGGCGGCGGGACTGCGGGTCGCCGAGCTGGGCGAGATGCTCGGCTACGGCGAGGACATGATCCGCAAGATGGAACGGGGAACGCGCATTCCCCGGCCGGAGTACCTGGACAGGGCGGACCGGGTGCTGAACGCCCAGGGGCATCTGAGGGCGTTCGCGAAGGACATGGAGCGGGCCCGGTACCCGAAGAAGGTGCGGGAGCTGGCGGAGCTGGAGGGCCGGGCGGTGGAGATGCTGCTCTACAGCCACCACAACATCCACGGGCTCTTGCAGACGCCGGAGTATGCGAGGGCGTTGTTCGAGATGCGGCAGCCTGCCCTGTCCGCCGATGTGATCGAGCGGGAGAGTGCCGCGCGTATGGCCCGCAAGTCGGTCTTCGATCGGGACCCTGCTCCGGATCTCAGCTTTGTCCAGGAACAGGTGACGCTCGAACGTCCCTTCGGGGGCAAGATGGTGTTGCGCCGCCAACTCGAACACCTGCTGGAGGTGGCCAAGTTGCGAAATGTGTCGCTCCAGGTCATGCCGACCGATCGGGAAGAGCACGCGGGTACGCAGGGCCTGATCGAGGTGCTGAAGTTCGCCGACGGTACGGCCATCGGACGCTCCGAGGGCGCGTTCAACGGTCGCCCGGTCTCAAGCCCTCGTGATCTACGGGTACTTGAACTGCGCTATGGCATGATCCGGGCGCAGGCTCTCACGCCAAGGGAGTCGCAAGCCTTCATCGAGCAATTGCTGGGGAGACTATGAGCACGCCGGAACTCCAATGGTTCAAGAGCAGCTTCAGCAGCAGCAGTGAGCCCGGCGACTGCGTCGAGGTGGCCCACACCCCCGCCGTGATCCACGTCCGGGACTCCAAGACCCCGGGGACTCCCCACGTGACGGTCGCCTCCGCCACGTGGGAGTCGTTCCTCGCGTACGTCACCGAGTGACAGCCGGCCTGACCCGGGTGTGCGCCCGGAGGACTCCACCAGCTGAAACGGCCTCGCGTGTGCCCTACACACACCGATAGCGTGCTCCGCATGACGACGACAGCCGCCACTGACGCCGACAGCTCCGGAGCGCACCCCCGTTTCGCCGAGGCCCTGCGGAACCTCGGACTCGACCACCTCGTGGGCCGGGTCCGGCGCTTCCCGGACGCCACCCGCACCGCCGCCGAGGCCGCCGCCGCGGTCGGCTGCGAGCTGAGCCAGATCTGCAAGTCGCTGATCTTCGCCGCGGACCGGGAACCCGTGCTGGTCCTCATGGACGGCGCCTCCCGCGTGGACCTCGACCTCGTGCGCGAGGAACTGGGCGCCGGCAAGGTCACCCGCGCCAAGGCGGAGGTCGTCCGCGAGACCACCGGGTATGCCATCGGCGGGGTGCCGCCCTTCGGCCACCGGACCAGGACGCGGGTGCTCGCCGACCGGTCCCTGCTGGAGCACGACCTCGTCTGGGCCGCGGCCGGGACACCGCACACCGTCTTCCCGATCGCCCCCGGCGACCTGGTCACCCACGCCCGCGCCACCCTCGTGGACGTCCGCGAGCGCACCGCCCCGTGACCCCCCTGGTCACCTCCGCCGTCCTGCTCGCCGCGGTCACCCACGCCGGCTGGAACGCCCTCGCCCACCACATCACCGACAAGCTGGCCGGCTTCACCCTGATCTCGGGCGGCGGACTGCTCATCGGGCTGGCGATGACGCCCTTCGTACCCCAGCCCGCATCCGGCGCCTGGCCGTACCTGCTGGGCTCGGCCGCCCTCCACATCGCCTACTACGCCCTGCTGATGACGTCCTTCCGGCTGGGCGACTTCGGGCAGGCCTATCCGATCGCCCGCGGCACCGCGCCCCTGGTCGTGACGGTCCTGGCCGCCCTCTTCGCCCACGAGGTGCCCGACGGCTGGGCCGCCGCGGGCGTGGCCCTGTCCTGCGCCGGGCTGACCGGGGTGGCCCTGTGGGGGCTGCGCGGGCGCCGGCCCGACTGGGCGGCCATCGGGGCGGCCCTGGCGACCGGGCTGGCGATCGCCGCGTACACGGTCGTCGACGGGCTCGGCGTGCGCGCCTCCGGCTCGCCCCTGGGGTACATCGCCTGGCTGATGGCCGTGCAGGGCCTGGTCATCCCGGCGTACGCGCTCTGCCACTGGCGCGGCGGGACCGCCCGCATCCTGCGGCCCTTCGCCTGGATCGGACTGGCCGGGGCGGCCCTGTCGGTCGCCGCCTACGCCCTGGTGCTGTGGGCCCAGACCCGGGCCGCGCTCGCGCCCGTCGCGGCGCTGCGCGAGTCGTCGATCATCGTCGGGGCGGCCATCGGCGCGGTGTTCTTCAAGGAGCGGTTCGGGGCGCCCAGGATCGCGGCGGCCGGGCTGCTCGTCGTCGGGATCGGGCTGATGCTGCACGCCGGATAGGGCCGGTGGGATGCGCTGCGGCACCTGGCGGGAGCACCCTGGAAGCAAGCGCTCCGGAGGTGATCCTCATGATGCACACCGCAGTCGGATGGCACGTCGAGATGGAGTTCATGGAGGACGACCAGCGCACGAGGGCCGCCGCGATGGTCCGCCTGCCCGACGGCACCGAGGTACGGGCGCACGGGCACGCGAACCGGCACCGCTCCGACGCCAATCAGCCCCGGATCGGCGAGGAGATCGCCGCGGCCCGGGCGCTCAACGAACTCGCCATGCAGTTGCTGACCAAGGCCCACGAGGAGATCGACCAGGCGTCCGGGCGGACCTCCCACCCGATCCACGTCTAGCCGGTGGCGCCCCCCGGCGCCCTCACGGCAGGTCCAGCGCCCCGCGCACCGCACGCAGCAGGCTCTGCGCGCGCGGATCGGCCGTCACCGACGTGCGCAGGCCGTTGGTGACGTAACCGAACGCGATGCCGGTCTCCGGGTCGGCCAGGCCCAGCGCGCCGCCGCGGCCCGGATGGCCGAAGGACCCCGGCGTGAGCAGCGGCGAGGCGCTGCCGTGCAGCATGTAGCCGAGGCCGAAGCGGGTGCCGACCACCAGGACCCGGTCGGGACCCGCGGACTCCTCGGCCCGGGCCAGCTCCACCGTCTCCGGCGTGAACAGCCGGGCGGAACCGGCCGTGTCGCCGATCAGTGCGGCGTAGAAGCGGGCCAGTCCGTCCGCCGTGGCGACGGCGTTCGTGGCGGGCAGGGCCGCCGCGAGGTAGGCCGGGTCGTTCTGCTCCGGGAACGGGGTGATGGCGGCGAAGGCCCGCCGGGTCAGGGACTCCGGGTCCTCGTAGGCCCGGGTCACCGAGGGCTTGGGGCGGGCCCGCAGGCCCCCGGCCGGCTCGGCGCCCTCGACCCGGCCCACCCGCCCGGCCCGGCCGGCCCGCGAGGGGGGCAGGCCCAGCCAGAGGTCCAGCTCCAGCGGGCCGGTGACCTGGGCCGCGAGCCACTCGCCGGCCGACTGCCCGGTCACCCGCCGCACGATCTCGTCGACCAGCCAGCCGTAGGTCAGCGCGTGGTAGCCGTGGTCGGTGCCGGGCTCCCAGACGGGGGCCTGGGCGGCGACCGCCTGCGGGCCCTTCAGCGGGTCGAGGGCCTCCTGCGGGCTGAGCGGCCGGTCCAGGACGGGCAGACCCGCCCGGTGGTTCAGCACGTGCCGTACCAGCACGCCCTCCTTGCCCCGCGCCTTGAACTCCGGCCAGTACCGGCCCACCGGCGCGTCCAGGTCCAGCTGCCCGCGCTGGTGCAGCAGCAGGAGCACGGCGGCGGCCACGCCCTTCGTCGCCGAGCGCACGACCTGGGCGGTGTCCCGCTGCCACGGCTCGGTGCCGTCGACGTCCTTCGTGCCGCCCCACAGGTCGACGACCCGCTGTCCGTGCCGGTACACCGCGACGGCCGCGCCCCGGTCCCCGAGCGCGTCGAAGTTCCGGACGAACGCCTCCCTCACCGGCTCGAAGCCCTCGGCCACTGTGCCGTGCACGTCCACGTCCGTCACTCCTCGATCCCGCTGCGGTGGCGCTGTCTCCCTCTCACCCAAGCAGGACGGTCACGTCGATGTTCCCCCGGGTCGCGTTCGGGATCAGCGGCTGCGGTCCGCCGCCGACCCCGCCCGCGCGGTCAGGTGCCACAGCTCCTCGCGCAGCCGCACCACCTCCGCCTCACCGAGCCCCGTCGCCGCGAGCAGCGCGCCGGGCACCCGCCCCGCCCGCTCCCGCAGCTCCTCCCCGCGCCCCGTCGGCGCCACCAGCACCGACCGCTCGTCGCGCGCGGAGCGCTCCCGCCGCACCAGGCCCGCCGCCTCCAGCCGCTTCAGCAGCGGCGAGACGGTCCCGTAGTCCAGGCGCAGGGCCCCGGCCAGCTCCTTCACCGGGGTCTCCCCGCGCTCCCACAGCACCAGCAGCACCAGGTACTGCGGATAGGTCAGGCCGAGATCGTCGAGGAGCGGGCGGTACGCGGCCGTCACGGCCCGCTGCGCGGCGTACAGCGCGAAGCACAGCTGCTCGTCCAGCAGCGGTGGGCGCTCGGTCTCCTCGTCGGTCACGCGCCCATTGTCACGGACGGGCCGGGGCGGCCGGCACGGAACGCGGATCGAACCCGAACGGCAGCTCCAGCCGGTGCGCCCGCATCAGCTCGGCGTCGGAGAGCAGCCCGCCCGTCGGGCCGTCCGCCACGATCACCCCGTCGCTGAGCACCAGGGCGCGGGGGCACAGCTCCAGGGCGTACGGCAGGTCGTGGGTCACCATCAGCACCGTCACGTCGAGCGAGCGCAGGATGTCGGCCAGCTCGCGGCGCGAGGCCGGGTCCAGATTGGACGACGGCTCGTCGAGGACGAGGATCTCCGGCTCCATCGCCAGCACGGTCGCCACCGCCACCCGGCGGCGCTGGCCGAAGGAGAGGTGGTGCGGGGGCCGGTCCTTGAACTCCCGCATGCCGACCCGCTCCAGCGCCCGGTCCACCCGGCGCTCCAGCTCCGGCCCCTTCAGCCCGGCGGCCGCCGGCCCGAACGCGACGTCCTCGCGCACGGTCGGCATGAACAGCTGGTCGTCCGGGTCCTGGAAGACGATGCCCACCCGGCGCCGCACCTCGGCCATGTGCCGCTTGTCCACGGGCAGCCCGGCCACCCGCACCGCGCCGGTCCCGCCGCTCAGGATGCCGTTGAGGTGCAGCACCAGGGTCGTCTTGCCGGCGCCGTTCGGCCCGAGCAGCGCGACCCGCTCGCCGCGCTCGATCGAGAAGTCGACGCCGAAGAGGGCCTGGTGCCCGTCGGGGTAGGCGAAGGCGAGGCCCGAGACCTCGAGGGAAGCAGTCACAGGGTCCATCCCAGCAGACAGACGACGAGCGCCGCGCCCGGGAGGGCCAGGGCGTGACGCCACTGCGCCCGGGACGCGGTCACCTCGTCGATGACCGGCATGGAACCGGCGTACCCGCGGCTGACCATCGCCAGGTGCACCCGCTCACCGCGCTCGTAGGACCGGATGAACAGCGCGCCCGCCGACTTGGCGAGCACCCCCCAGTGCCGCACGCCCCTGGCCTCGAAGCCGCGGGACTCCCGGGCGATCCGCATGCGCCGCATCTCGTCCGTGATGACGTCGCCGTAGCGGATCATGAACGACGCGATCTGCACCAGCAGCGGCGGGAGCCTCAGGCGCTGGAGCCCCAGGAGGAGTTCGCGCAGTTCGGTGGTGGCGGCCAGCAGCACCGAGGCGGCGACGCCGAGCGTGCCCTTGGCCAGCACGTTCCAGGCGCCCCACAGGCCGTTCACGCTCAGGGACAGGCCGAGGACGTCGACCCGCTCGCCCTCCGCCACGAACGGCATGAGCACCGCGAACGCGACGAACGGCACCTCGATCAGCAGCCGGCGCAGCAGGAAGCCCGCGGGCACACGCGCCGCGTACGCCACCGCCCCCAGCAGCACCGCGTACAGCCCGAACGCCCACATCGCCTCGCGCGGGGTCGTCACCACGACGACCACGAAGGCGAAGACGGCGGCGAGTTTGGTGTGCGGCGGCAGACCGTGCACGGGCGAGTGCCCGTGCCGGTACAGCTTGTGCGTGTGTCCCGCTCCCATGTCAGACGCCCGTGGTGCGGGCACCGGCCGAGGCGTCCGCCGGTTCCCCGTCGCCCGTCGCGTGCACGGTGTCGGAGGGGGAGGTGTCACCGCTCCGGCGGCGGCGGACGGCCCAGAAGACGGTGCTGCCCGCGACGACCGTGACCCCCACGCCGATGACGCCCGCCAGCCCTCCGGACAGGCGGGCGTCGTCGACGTCCTCGACGCCGTAGTCGGCGAGCGGGGAGTCGGCCGCCGCGTGTTCCTCGGTCTTCTCGTCGATGCCGTTGTCGCCGGCGACCTTCTCCAGGCCGTCGGGGTTCGCGGAGGCGTAGAAGCTGACGAACCCGGCGAGGACCAGCGAGGTGACCAGACCGGCGGCCCACACCCTGCGGTGGGAGGACCGGGCGGCGACGGGCTCGGGCCCGGCCTGCGGCGCGTCGACCAGCTCGCCGTTCACCCGCAGCTTCAGCTTCCGCGTGAGGCCCCGCGCCCCGTACACCAGGTCCGGGCGCACGGCGACGACGGCGCCGACGGTCAGCGCGGTGATGACGGCCTCGCCGATGCCGATGAGCAGGTGCACGCCGATCATGGCGGTGGCGACCTTGCCGATCGAGACGTCCGTGGTGCCGCCGACGGCGTACAGCAGCGTGAAGACCAGCGCGGCGGCCGGCACGGACAGCAGGGCGGCGACGAACGAGGCGGCGGTCACCGTCCGGCGCGTGCGGGGCAGCACCTTCACCAGGCCGCGGAAGACGGCGTAGGCCACGACCACCGTGACGATCGCCATGTCGGTGACGTTGACGCCCAGCGCGGTCAGCCCGCCGTCCGCGAACAGGATGCCCTGCATCAGCAGGACGACGGACACGCACAGGACCCCGGTGAAGGGGCCGACGAGTATCGCGGCCAGTGCCCCGCCGAGCAGATGCCCGCTGGTGCCCGCCGCGACCGGGAAGTTCAGCATCTGCACCGCGAAGATGAACGCCGCGACCAGGCCGGCCAGCGGGGCCGTGCGCTCGTCGAGTTCGCGGCGGGCGCCGCGCAGGCTCACGGCGATGGCACCCGCGGCGAGCACACCGGTGGCGGCGGAGGTGGGGGCGTCGATGAATCCGTCAGGTACGTGCACTGTTCGATGATGTGGCTTGATGCGAACGATGTGCAAGAGCGTGCCGCTCGTTTTATCTCATCCGTGAGATGTGCCTCCACAAAGGGTGAAAACCGGAAAATATGGGACATTGGAGAGGTGGTGGCTGCACATCCTCCACGACGGTGGCGCACGGTGAAAGGGCTGTCCGATGTCCGTAGTCGAGCAGTACGCGCGAGCCCACATCATCACGGAGACGGCGGTGCCCCTGATCGACGAACTCCAGGCGGTCCCGGTCAGTCTTCGGTACGACCCCGACGGCGATCCCCGCTGCGTCACCGTGCGGCTGCCCGGCGCCGGCGGGCGCGAGTGGCGGTTCGACCGCCGCCTGCTGGAGGAGGGGCTGCGCAGCCCGGCGGGCAGTGGTGAGGTGCGGGTCTGGCCCTGCGGCCGGGTGCAGACGATCGTCGAGTTCCACTCCGCCCAGGGCGTGTCGGTGGTGCAGTTCGAGCGGCCGACGCTGCTGCGGTTCCTGCGGCGGACCTACACGGCCGCCGCCGAACCCGTCACCCACTGACCCCGCGGCCTCAGCCGCCGGCCTTCAGCAGCGCCGCCACGATGGGCCCGGCCGTGGACCCGCCGTGCCCGCCCTGCTGGACCACACCCGCCGCGGCGAGGTCGCCCCGGTAGGCGGTGAACCAGCCGTTCGGCTTCTTCTGCCCGTCGACCTCGGCCGATCCCGTCTTGGCGCCCGTGTCGCCGCCGACCCCGGCCATCGCCTCGGCGGCCGTGCCGTACCGGGCCGTGTACGACATCAGCTCGCGCAGCTGCGACAGGGTTTTCGCCGACATCGTGCGGGACGGGGTGGCGAGCTCGCGCCCGTCGACGTCCGGGGACACCAGGTAGGGCTGGTGGAAGGTGCCGGCCTTCACGGTCGCCGACACCGACGCCATGTTCAGCGGGTTCATCCGCACCCCGCCCTGGCCGATCAGCGACGCCCCCATCTGCGCGGCCGACTGCACCGGCACCGAACCGTCGAAGGACGGCACCCCGATCGCCCAGTTGCCCAGCCCCAGACCGAACACCTGCTGGGCCTGCTTGGTGAGGTCGTCGTTCTTCAGCTTCGGCGCCTGGCTGATGAAGGCCGTGTTGCAGGAGCGGGCGAAGCTCGCCTTGAAGGTGCCGCCCTTGATCTCGAACTTGTCGTCGTTCTGGAACTTCCAGTGCCCGTAGGTGAAGTACTTGGGGCACGGGTGCTTCTTGTCGGCCGACGCCAGGCCCTTCTCGATCAGCAGCGAGGAGGTGACGACCTTCATCGTCGACCCGGGCGCCAGGGAGCCCTGGAGGGCGGTGTTGAAGCCCCGGGAGGCGTTCGCGGCGGCCAGGATCTCACCCGTCGACACCCGCAGCACGGCCACCGACGACCGGGCCTTGCGGGCGACCTGCCGCTCGGCCGCCGCCTGGAGACCGGGGTCGAGGGTCGTCCTCACCGTGCCCGGGGTGCCCTCGCTCAGCTCCACCAGCGTCTTGTCGGACAGGTCCTTGCCCTTGGCGGCCTTCCCGCGCACGACGCGCAGCTCGATGCCGGCCGTGCCGCCGGCCTCCTTGCCGTACTTCTCGCGCAGGCCGTCCAGGAGCGGGCCGATGGAGGCGTACTTCGCGGTGGTGAGTTCGCCGCCGTCGCGGTCCAGCGCCTTCACCGGGGGCGTGCCCGCCTCGCCGGTGACCAGCCGGTCGCCGTCCTTCAGGTCCGGGTGGACGACCGTCGCGTGCCAGTCGACCACGGGCTTGCCGTCACCGGCGCGGCGTACGACGGTCAGCGCGCTGTCGTAGGCCAGCGGCTTGTCGGTGCCCTTGTGGGAGACGGTGCCCTTGACGGCGAACGGCACCTCGGCGCCGCTGGGCCGGCCGGGGGTGAGGGTGACGTCCTTGATGTGGGCGTCCTTGCTGTAGCCGGTGAGCAGGGCTTTCGCCGCGGCGGTGTCGTCGGTGGCGGCGGCGGCCCGCGCGACCTCGCCGGACTGCCAGGCGCCGAGGAACGCGCGGGCGGCGGCGGTGACCTCGGTGCGGGCCAGCGGGCCCGTCCTGACCTCGGGCTTCTCGTCCGACACCGCGCGTGAACCGCTGTCGGCCGCGGTGTCGCCGCCGAACAGCGCGTAGGCGCCGAACCCGGCTCCGCCGACGACGACGGCGAGCACCGAGCCGATCACCGCGGGGTTCGTCTTCCGTCGCTCGGCGACGCGCCTTCTGTTGCCCACTGCTGTTCGTTCCTCCGCAAGTCCCGTGGGCCCCCGCCGCCCTCGGCTGTCCCAACGACGGCCCCCACCCTAGAGTCCCGTCGGGTGGGGGCGGGATCAGCCTCCTGTTCGTAGCACGGCTGCGACAATCGGCCCGGCCGCGTCGCCGCCGTGGCCGCCCTGCTCGGTCATGGCCGCGGCCGCGACGTCGCCCCGGAAACCGGTGAACCAGCTGTTGGAGCGGGCGCTGCCCTCGACCTCGGCGGAGCCGGTCTTGGCGCCGATGTCGCCGCCGAGCCCGCTCATGGCCTCCCGCGCGGTGCCCTGCGTCGCGGTCAGCCGCATCATCCGCTTCAGCTGTGCGGCGGTGCCCGCCCTCAGGCCCTCCGCCCGGGCCAGCCGGCGGTCGTCCAGGCCGGGCGGGACGAGGTAGGGCTGGCGGAAGGCGCCGGTGATCGCGGTCGCCGTGACCGAGGCCATGTTCAGCGGGCTCATCTGCACCTGGCCCTGGCCGATGGCCCCGGCGGCCCGGTCCGGGCCCCCGACGGCGGGAACCCTGCCGTCGAAGGAGGCGATGCCCGTCTTCCAGTCGTCCCGTCCGAGTCCGAAGCGCCGCTCGGCCTCCTGGCTCAGCGAGGCGTCCGTCAGCGGCTTCTCGTCGATGAGCTTGACGAAGGCGGTGTTGCAGGAGCGCAGGAAGCTGTCGGCCAGTGTGGCGTCCTCGTTCGGCTTCATGCCCGTCAGGTTCTTGAACGTCTGGCTCTGCCACGTCGCCGTGTCGGGGCAGGGCGCCGGGCCGTTCATCGAGGTCACGCCGTTGTCGATGAGCATGGCGGCGGTGATGATCTTCATGGTCGAGCCGGGGGCGGCCTGGCCCTGGAAGGCCGCGTTGAAGCCGTCGGCGCGGTTGTTGGCGACGGCCAGGACCTCGCCGGTGCTGGGCTTGACGGCGACCACCGACGACTGGGCGAACCGCTTGACCGCCCTCTCGGCAGCGGCCTGCGCGGTGGGGCTGATCGTCGTGGTGAGCCGGCCCGGCCTGCCCTTGGCGAGGGTGAGCAGCGGGGTGTCGGGAGCGCTCCCGCCGGCGTGCCGCACGACCAGTTCGACGCCGGGTGAGCCGCCGGCCTTCTCGCCGTACTTCTCGCGCAGGGCGTCCAGCACCGGTCCGAGGGAGGGGTACTTCTCCTTCGTCAGCTTCGACCCGTCCCGTCCGAGGGCCTCGACGGGCGGGTCGGCCGACTGCCCGGTGACCAGGGTGTCGTCCTTCCTCAGCCGCGGGTGCACGACCGAGGGCTGCCAGTCGACCAGCGCCCGCCCGGTGGTCACGCCGCGCACCACCTTCAGCTCGCTGCGGTAGGTCAGCGGCGCCGACTTCCCGCCGTAGGACACCTTCGCCTTGACCGTGTACGGCACGGTGGTGCCCTTCGCCGGGCCGGGGGTGACGCGCACGGCGGTGATGTGCGCGTCGTCGGCGAAGGCGCTCAGCACCCGGCCGGCGTCCGCGTCGTTGTTCGTGTACGACGCGGCCCGGACGCTCTCGCCCTTCTCCCAGGCGCTGAAGAACGCGTCCGTGGTCTCCTCGACCTCGTCCTCGTCGGGCGGCCCCGACTTCTTCTCGGCGGCGACCCCGCCGATGCCGTCGCCGTCCAGCGCCCCGAGGATGTTGTAGGCGCCGTAACCGGCCCCGCCCACCATCACCGCGAACACCCCGCCTATGACGGCGGCCTTGACCCCCTTGCCCATTGGGCGCCCCTCCCCGTTGAGCCGCACGCGACCGTTTGAACGCGTTCAGAAGCTCGATCGGGGGCACTCTATGCGCAAGCGGTTACTGGTGGTACCGGAGTTTCGATTTTTGACCGAACACCGTTCACACCCATGTGTCCAGCCACATCCGCGACCGCCAGTCGTCGATCGGGACGGCCTGGCCGGTGTAGATCGGCCAGAAGTAGATGAAGTTCCAGGCGATCAGCAGGACCAGGACGCCCGCGGCCGTCGCGCCGACGACCCGGCGGGTGTCGCCGGAACGGGGCGGCCCGACGATCGCCCCGAGCAGCATCGCCACCGCCAGGCACAGGAACGGCAGGAACACGACGGCGTAGAAGAAGAAGATCGTGCGCTCCTGGTACATGAACCAGGGCAGGTACCCCGCCGCGATGCCGCAGGCGATGGCCCCCGCGCGCCAGTCGCGGCGGAAGAACCAGCGCCACAGCACGTACAGCACCGCGAAGCAGGCCACCCACCACAGCAGCGGCGTGCCGAGGGCCAGCACCTCGCGGGCGCACTTCTCACCGGCGTCGGCGGGGCAGCCGGCCTTGCCGGGAGCCGGCGACTCGTAGAAGTACGACACCGGGCGGCCCAGGACCAGCCAGCTCCACGGGTTGGACTGGTACGTGTGCGGCGAGGACAGCCCCACGTGGAACTCGTAGACCTGGTGCTCGTAGTGCCACAGGCTGCGCAGCCAGTCGGGCAGGAACGTCCAGCTGCCGCCCTTGCCGTCGGTCGCCGCCCAGTTGCGGAAGTAGCCGCCGGAACCGTCGGTGGCGGACAGGAACCAGCCGGTCCAGGAGGCGAGGTAGGTCAGCAGGGCGACGGGCACGGTGGCGACGAACGCCAGGCCCGTGTCCCGCTTCAGGGCCGCCGTGTACGGGTGCCGGGCACCGGCGACGCGGCGCGCGGCGACGTCCCACAGCACCGCCATCACGCAGAACGCCGCCAGGATGTACAGGCCGTTCCACTTGGTGCCGATGGCCAGACCCAGCATCAGGCCCGCCCCCCAGCGCCAGGGCCGCCACCCCAGGCGGGCCGTCTCGGCCGTGTACCGGTCGGGCCGGACCCGGCCGTCGGCGTCCACGGGCAGCGCCGCGGCCAGCCGCGCGCGGGCCCGGTCCCGGTCGACCAGCAGACAGCCGAACGCGGCCAGCACGAAGAACATCAGCACACCGTCGAGCAGCGCCGTGCGGCTCATCACGAAGTGCAGCCCGTCCAGCGCCATCAGCGCACCGGCCAGACAGCCCAGGAACGTCGAGCGGAACAGGCGCCGGCCGATCCGGCACAGCAGCAGCACCGACAGCGTGCCGAGCAGGGCCGTCATGAACCGCCAGCCGAACGGGTCGAAGCCGAACATCAGCTCGCCCAGCCCGATGACGTACTTGCCGACCGGCGGGTGCACGACGTACGCCGCGTCGGTCGGGAGCTTCACGTTCCCGCCCGACGACAGGACCAGGTCGTTGGCGTTCTTCGCCCAGTTCACCTCGAAGCCGCGGTGGACGAGCGCCCAGGCGTCCTTGGCGTAGTACGTCTCGTCGAATATCACCGCCCGGGGGCTGCCCAGGTTCCAGAACCGCAGGACCCCCGCCAGCAGCGTCACCAGCAGCGGCCCGATCCAGCCCGACCAGCGCACCAGCCGCCCGGCGAGGGCGTGCGGCACGCCGAGCGCCCCCCACAGCCGCGGGGAGGGCTCGGTGTACGGCGGCACCAGCCGGTCCCGGACGTCACCGGCGTCGCTGCCGGGCTGCCCCTGGTAGCCGAAGCGGCGCAGCCGCTGCTGCCAGGGCGGCCGCTGCTCGAGCGGCGCCTGGCCCTGCCGGGTGTCCGTGGAGGACGCGGTACTGGTCACCGCGCCATCGTAGGGAACCGTGCTGTGTGAGTCCCGTCCATGACCGGTATGCGTCCGCATCCTCCGCCCCTGGGAGGATGGGGGCGTGACCGGAACCCTCGTACTCGCAGGCACCCCCATCGGCGACATCGCGGACGCCCCGCCCCGGCTCGCCGAGGAACTGGCCGGGGCCGACGTCGTCGCCGCCGAGGACACGCGGCGGCTGCGCCGGCTGACCCAGGCGCTCGGCGTCACGCCCAGGGGGCGGGTGGTGTCCTACTTCGAGGGCAACGAGGCCGCGCGCACGCCCGAACTGGTCGAGGAACTGGTGGGCGGGGCGCGGGTGCTGCTCGTCACGGACGCCGGCATGCCGTCCGTGTCCGACCCGGGCTACCGGCTGGTCGCCGCCGCCGTGGAGCGGGACGTGCGGGTGACGGCCGTGCCCGGGCCGTCCGCCGTGCTCACGGCGCTGGCGCTGTCGGGGCTGCCCGTGGACCGGTTCTGCTTCGAGGGCTTCCTGCCCCGCAAGGCGGGGGAGCGGCTCGGGCGGCTGCGGGAGGTGGCGGACGAGCGGCGCACCCTCGTGTACTTCGAGGCCCCGCACCGGCTGGACGACACGCTGGCGGCGATGGCGGAGGTGTTCGGCGCCGGGCGGCGGGCCGCGGTGTGCCGGGAGCTGACCAAGACCTACGAGGAGATCCGGCGCGGCGGTCTGGGCGAACTCGCCGAGTGGGCCGCCGACGGGGTGCGCGGCGAGATCACCGTGGTGGTCGAGGGCGCGCCCGAGAAGGGACCCGAGGACGTGGGGCCCGAGGAGTTCGTGCGGCGGGTGCGCACGCGCGAGGAGGCGGGGGAGCGCCGCAAGGAGGCGATCGCCGCCGTGGCCCAGGAGGCCGGAGTGCCCAAGAGGGTCGTCTTCGACGCCGTGGTCGCCGCGAAGAACGCCGGCTGACTCCCGCACACGCCTGTGAGCAGGGCGCTTGTCGTTTGAGCGTGCGCCCCATGGGTGGGCAAAGGTGATCTGCCCCTGGGACAAGGGCCGCCCAAATCGGGGCCAATTCGTCGGCAGGTCTGCTGCCGTCCGCCCGGCCGGGGAGTCCACTGGGGTGCGGGGACGCAACCGTTCCCACGCCACAGCGGAACAGGAGCCGGCATGAGTGAGATCGCAGGGCGGACCGGGCTTCGCGCCGGTGCGAGTGCCGTCGTCAACGAGTCCTACTCCTTCGCCTGCATGCGCTGCGGGCACGGCTGGGAGCAGTCGTACGAGATAGAGCACCACACAGACGCCACCGGGCACGAGTTCGTGCTCTACGTGGCCGACGGCCGGGTCGTGCCCTCCCCGCTGAGCAGGCCCGCCTGCCACAACTGCGACGGGCACGTCGTGCGGATCATGCGGCCCGGACGGGTCGCGTCGGCCCGGGACGCCGCCTACGGCTCCCGCCGGGTGCCGCCGCCCGCCGGACCCGTCGAGGCACCCGTCCCGGAGGCCGCGGCCACCCGGACCCCGCGGGTGCAGCACCACTGGCACCTGTCCGACCTGCTGCACCCCTTCCAGCGCAAGGCGAGCTGACCCGTCCGGCTCCCCTTGCCGTCGACGCCCTCCCCGCCTCCTCCCCCGCGGGGGAGGGCGTCGCCCTTCCGTAGGATCGGGGCATGCCTGCCAACGACCCCGACAAGCACACCGCGCCCCCGCTGCCGGACCCCCTGCGGGTACCGGTCGCCGACTCCCACACCCACCTGGACATGCAGTCCGGCACGGTCGAGGAGGCCCTGGCGAAGGCCGCGTCGGTCGGAGTGACGACGGTCGTGCAGGTCGGCTGCGACCTCGCGGGCTCGCGCTGGGCCGCTGAGACGGCCGCCGCGCACGACGCCGTCCACGCCACGGTCGCGCTGCACCCGAACGAGGCGCCCCGGATCGTCCACGGCGACCCCGACGGGTGGTCGAGACAGGGCGCCCGCGAGCCCGGCGGCCCGGCGGCCCTGGACGAGGCCCTCGCCGAGATCGACCGGCTGGCCGCGCTCCCGCAGGTCAAGGGCGTCGGCGAGACCGGACTCGACTACTTCCGCACCGGGCCCGAGGGCAAGGACGCGCAGGAGCGGTCCTTCCGCGCCCACATCGAGATCGCCAAGCGGCACGGCAAGGCCCTCGTCATCCACGACCGCGAGGCCCACGCCGACGTCCTGCGGGTACTGAAGGAGGAGGGCGCCCCCGAGCGGACCGTCTTCCACTGCTACTCCGGCGACGCCGAGATGGCGGAGATCTGCGCGGCCGCGGGCTACTTCATGTCCTTCGCCGGCAACGTCACCTTCAAGAACGCCCAGAACCTGCGCGACGCGGTGGCGGTGGCCCCGCTGGAGCTGCTGCTGGTGGAGACCGACGCGCCCTTCCTCACGCCCGTGCCCTACCGGGGCCGGCCCAACGCCCCCTACCTCGTGCCGATCACCGTGCGCGCCCTGGCCGAGGTGCGCGGCACCGACGAGGACACGCTGGCCACCGCGCTCGGCGCGAACACCGCGCGCGCGTTCGGGTACTGACCCCCCGGCCTCTCCCGCACGACTGTGCGTAGTCGCGTCGCTTTGGAGAGTGACGAGCGCTCCGCTAGGTTCTGGGGGCCCGATCCGGACCCCTCTGGACTCCCCCCGGCCCCTGGAGCCTGTCGGCGTGAGCAGCCCGCAGTACGACACGTACGAGACGTACGGCCCGGCCTACGCCGAGGCGGCGTACGGCGGCCTCGCCGTGCCGCCCGCCGATCTGCACAGCGCCGAGACCCTCGCGTACGGCACGCCCGCCTACGCGGACCCCTACCGGCCGGCCTACGCGGACACCTACCGCCCCGCCTACGAGGGCCCGACCCTGCCCGGTCTGCCCCGCCAGGGCGCACCGGCCGGCGACCTTCCGCCCGCGTGCACGGAGTATGACGACCCGGACGGCGACGCAGGGGTGCGCGCCGGATCGCGAGCCGCCTCGCGCACCGGCTCGCACCGCAGATCGCCGCGCCGGCGCCGCACCCGCCTCGTCGAACGCCCCGACAGCTCCGTGCTGCGCCTGCTCCCGCAGGCCCTGGTCGTGGCCTTCCTGGCGGGCGGCACCACGGCGTTCGTCGCCGAGGACAAGGCGATCGAGCTGAGCGTCGACGGCCAGGAGCGCACGCTGCACACCTTCGCCGACGACGTCACCGAACTGCTCGCCGAGGAGGGCGTGGAAGTCGGCGCCCACGACGTGGTGACCCCCGGGCACGGCGCCGGCCTCGGCAACGGCGACGAGGTGTCCGTGCTCCACGCCCGCCCCGTGCGGCTCACCCTCGACGGCCACCGGCGCGAGGTGTGGACGACGGCCCGCACGGTCGCCGGTGTCCTGCGCCAGCTGGGCGTACGGCAGGAGGGCGCGTACGTGTCCACCTCGCGCTCCCGGCCCATCGGGCACGCGGGACTCACCCTGGACGTCCGCACCGAGCGCACCGTGACGATCATGGCCGACGGCCGCGCCCGCACCGTCCGCACCAATGCGGCGACCGTCCGGGAGGCCGTCGAACAGGCCGGGATCACCCTGCGCGGCCAGGACACCACCTCGGTCGCGCAGACGAGCTTCCCGCGCGACGGGCAGACCGTCACCGTCCTGCGCATCACCGGGGGCCGGGAGATCCGCGAGGAGGCCATCCCCTTCCAGGTGCGGCGCACCGACGACCCGACCCTGTTCCGGGGCACCGAGGTCGTCGCGAGCCCCGGCGAGCCGGGCCTGCGCCGGATCACCTACGCCGTGCGCACGGTCAACGGCGTCCGCCAGACACCGCGCCGGCTGACCTCCGAGGTGGTGCGCGCGCCGCGCCCGCAGGAGGTGAAGGTGGGCACCAAACCCCGCCCGGAGTCGGTGCGGGGCGCCGACCACCTGAACTGGCAGGGCCTGGCCGCCTGCGAGTCCGGCGGCCGGCCGGACGCCGTCGACCCCTCGGGCACCTACGGCGGCCTCTACCAGTTCGACACCCACACCTGGCACAAGCTCGGCGGCCGGGGCCGCCCCCAGGACGCCCCGGCGGCGGAGCAGACCTACCGGGCCAAGAAGCTGTACGTGCGCCGGGGCGCGAGCCCCTGGCCGCACTGCGGCGGGCGGCTGCACCAGTAGCGGGCCCGGCGGCCGGGTGCGCGACCCCCCGCACCCTCCCCCGTACCCTTGTCCCCGTGACCAGCCCCGCCCCCGACGCCCTGCTCGGCCCCGCCGACGTCCGAGAACTCGCGGCAGCCCTCGGCGTACGCCCCACCAAACAGCGCGGACAGAACTTCGTGATCGACGCGAACACCGTCCGCCGCATCGTCCGCACCGCACAGGTCCGCCCCGACGACGTGGTCGTCGAGGTCGGCCCGGGGCTCGGGTCGCTCACCCTGGCACTGCTGGAGGCCGCCGACCGGGTCACGGCCGTCGAGATCGACGACGTGCTCGCCGCCGCGCTGCCCGCCACCGTCACGGCCCGCATGCCCGAGCGCGCCGACCGGTTCGCCCTCGTGCACTCCGACGCCATGCACGTCACCGACCTGCCGGGGCCCGCCCCGACCGCGCTGGTCGCCAACCTGCCCTACAACGTGGCCGTCCCGGTGCTGCTGCACATGCTGGACACCTTCCCGACCATCGAGCGCACCCTCGTCATGGTCCAGGCGGAGGTCGCCGACCGGCTCGCCGCCGCCCCCGGCTCGAAGGTCTACGGCGTCCCCTCGGTCAAGGCCAACTGGTACGCGCAGGTCAAGCGCGCCGGCGCCATCGGCCGGAACGTCTTCTGGCCCGCGCCGAACGTGGACAGCGGCCTGGTCTCCCTGGTCCGCCGGACCGAACCCCTGAAGACCACGGCGTCCAAGGCGGAGGTCTTCGCCGTGGTGGACGCGGCCTTCGCCCAGCGCCGCAAGACGCTGCGCGCCGCGCTGGCCGGCTGGGCGGGCTCCGCGGCCGCCGCCGAGGAGGCCCTCGTCGCCGCCGGCGTCTCGCCGCAGGCCCGGGGCGAGTCCCTGACGGTGGAGGAGTTCGCGCGGATCGCCGAGCACAAGGCGGCCCCCGTCCGGCGGGAGGAGTCCGCGTGAGCGTCACGGTCCGCGTCCCCGCCAAGGTCAACGTCCAGCTGGCGGTCGGCGCCGCCCGCCCCGACGGCTTCCACGACCTGGCCAACGTCTTCCTCGCCGTCGGCCTCCACGACGAGATCACCGTCGCCCCGGCCGCGGAACTCCGCGTCACCTGCGAGGGCCCCGACGCCGACCAGGTGCCCCTGGACCGCACGAACCTGGCGGCCCGGGCGGCGATCGCGCTGGCCGAGCGGTACGGCCGCAGCCCCGACGTCCACGTCCACATCGCCAAGGACATCCCCGTCGCCGGCGGCATGGCGGGCGGCAGCGCGGACGGCGCCGGCGCGCTGCTCGCCTGCGACGCGCTCTGGGGCACGGGCGCCTCCCGCGAGGAACTGCTGGACATCTGCGCCGAGCTGGGCAGCGACGTGCCGTTCAGCCTCGTCGGCGGGGCCGCCCTCGGCGTCGGACGGGGCGAGCGGCTGACGCCCCTGGAGGTCGGCGGCTCCTTCCACTGGGTGTTCGCCATGGCGGAGCGCGGCCTGTCGACCCCGGCCGTCTTCCGGGAGTTCGACCGGCTGGGCGAGGGCACGGACATCCCCGAGCCCGTCGCCGCACCGAAACTCCTCGCCGCCCTGGCCAAGGGCGACCCGGACGCGCTCGCCGCGGCCGTCTCCAACGACCTCCAGCCCGCGGCCCTCTCCCTCTTCCCGGAACTCGCCGGCACCCTCGCCACGGGCCGCGCCGCGGGCGCCCTGGCCGCCCTGGTCTCGGGCTCCGGCCCGACCACGGCCTTCCTGGTCCGCGACCCGGACTCGGCGGCGGCGGTGGCGCAGGCCCTCGTCTCCTCCGGCACCTGCCGCACGGCCAGGACGGCAGCAGGACCGGTTCCGGGGGCGACGCTCACGGGCCGCTGAGCGCGCGGCGGCCGCCCCCCTCGCAGGCGCGCGGTGGCCGGCCCCCGGCAGGCGCGCGGACGCCCCGCCGGAGCACCCCCGTGCCGGACTACCCTTGAGGGTCGATCCATCCCCCTTGGCAGGAGAGTAATGGCCGTCAACCTGGTCAATGTCGAGAACGTCAGCAAGGTGTACGGCACCCGTGCCCTGCTCGACGGCGTCTCCCTCGGCGTCTCCGAAGGGGAGCGCATCGGTGTCGTCGGGCGCAACGGCGACGGCAAGACCACCCTCATCCGCATGCTCGCCAAGCAGGAGGAGGCCGACACCGGACGCGTCACCCACTCGGGCGGGCTGCGGCTGGGCGTGCTGACCCAGCACGACTCCCTCGACCCCGAGGCCACCGTCCGCCACGAGGTCATCGGCGACATGGCCGACCACGAGTGGGCCGGCGACGCCAAGGTCCGGGACGTGCTGACCGGCCTGTTCGGCGGACTGGACCTGCCCGGCTTCCCCAAGGGCCTGGACACCGTCATCGGCCCGCTCTCCGGCGGCGAGCGCCGCCGCATCGCCCTCGCCAAGCTGCTCATCGAGGAGCAGGACCTGCTCGTCCTGGACGAGCCCACCAACCACCTCGACGTCGAGGGCATCGCCTGGCTCGCCCGGCACCTGCAGACCCGGCGCTCCGCCCTCGTCTGCGTCACCCACGACCGCTGGTTCCTGGACCAGGTCTGCACCCGCATGTGGGACGTCCAGCGCGGCGCGGTCTACGAGTACGAGGGCGGCTACTCCGACTACGTCTTCGCCCGGGCCGAGCGCGAGCGCATCGCCGCCACCGAGGAGGTCAAGCGCCAGAACCTGGTCCGCAAGGAGCTGGCCTGGCTGCGCCGCGGCGCCCCCGCCCGCACGTCCAAGCCCCGCTTCCGCGTCGAGGCCGCCAACGAGCTGATCAAGGACGTCCCGCCGCCCCGCGACAGCAGCGAGCTGATGAAGTTCGCCTCCACCCGGCTCGGCAAGACCGTGTTCGACCTGGAGGACATCACCGTCCAGGCCGGCCCCAAGGTCCTGCTCAAGCACGTCACCTGGCAGCTCGGCCCCGGCGACCGGATCGGCCTCGTCGGAGTCAACGGCGCGGGCAAGACCTCCCTGCTGCGGGCCATGGCCCAGGCGGCCCGGACGGAGGGGGAGGCCCAGCCCGCGGGCGGGCACATCCGCGTCGGCAAGACCGTCAAGCTCGCCTACCTCTCCCAGGAGGTCGCCGAACTCGACCCCGCCACACGCGTGCTGGAGTCCGTGCAGCAGGTGCGCGAGCGCGTCGACCTCGGCAAGGGCCGGGAGATGACCGCCGGTCAGCTGTGCGAGACGTTCGGCTTCTCCAAGGAGAAGCAGTGGACGCCGGTCGGCGACCTGTCCGGCGGTGAGCGCCGCAGGCTCCAGCTGCTGCGGCTGCTCATGGACGAGCCCAACGTCCTCTTCCTCGACGAGCCCACCAACGACCTCGACATCGAGACGCTGAACCAGCTGGAGGACGTCCTCGACGGCTGGCCCGGTTCGATGATCGTCATCTCCCACGACCGGTTCTTCGTCGAGCGCACCACCGACCGGGTCTTCGCGCTGCTCGGGGACGGCGCCCTGCGGATGCTGCCGCGCGGCATCGACGAGTACCTGGAGCGGCGCCGGCGCATGGAGGAGGCCGCGGCCGCCTCGGCCCCCGCCGCCGTGCAGCAGACCGCCGCCCCGGAGAGGAGCGCCGCCGACCAGCGCGCGGCCAAGAAGGAGTTGCAGAAGATCGAGCGGCAGCTCGACAAGGTCTCCGAGAAGGAGACCAAGCTCCACGCCCGGATCGCCGAGAACGCCACGGACTTCGCGAAGGTGGCCGAACTGGACGCCGAGCTGCGCGAGTTGGCCGGTCAGCGCGAGGAGCTGGAGATGCGCTGGCTGGAACTCGCCGAAGACGCGTGAAGGGCGCGTGAAGGCGCGTAACGAGGGCATCACGGGCCGGTCCTCCCTTGGGAACAGGGGATGGGACGGCCCGTTCGCTTGTCGGAACGGGGTGATAGAAAGAGCCGTCTTAGAACTTTATGGAACGACTCTGAGCGCTCCGGTGCCTCAGGGCGTGGCGAAAAATCAGTGAAACGGGGGGAGCGACTGATGTCTCAGCCGCCCAGTCAGCCGCCGCAGGGTGGCTTCGGAGCACCGCAGGACCCGCCGCCGCAGGGCGGTGGCTTCGGGGCACCGACCCCGCCGCCACCCCAGGGCCCGCCCCAGACGCCGCCGCCCCCGCAGGGCCCGCCGCAGCCCGGCTACGGCTACCCCCAGCAGCCCCCGCCGCAGCCCGGACCGTACGGGCAGCCGCAGCAGCCGGGCCCCTACGCCCCCGGACCCTACGGCCAGCCGCAGCAGCCCGGGCCGTACGGGCAGCCGCAGCAGCCGGGGCCGTACGGCCAGCCCGGTTACGGCTACCCGCAGCAGCCGGGTTACCCCGGCGGGCCCGGCACCCCGCCCCCCGGCGGCTCGCGCGGCCCCTTCAAGGGCAAGCCCGCCGCCGTCATCGGCGCGGCCGTCGCCGCGCTGCTCGTGGTCGGCGGCACCGTGTGGGCCGTCACCGCGACGGGCGACGACAAGGGGGACAAGAAGCCGGTCGCGCAGGGCAGCGACGACCCCAAGGGCGGCTCCTCCGCACCGGTCAACCCCGGTGACGGCGACGGCGACGGCGGCGAGGACCCCGACAACCTCAACGAGGGGCGCAAGGCCGGCGAGGCCAAGGTCCTCTGGTACAAGGAGGCGCCCGACGCGCCCGGTTCCGGCGCCGAGGCCCCCGGCATGTGGATCACGGACAAGACCGCCGTGAAGGCCGCCTACAAGCAGCTCCTCGCGTTCGGCGTGGCCGACGGCAAGCCCGCCTGGGACACCGTCACCTTCCCGCAGAAGATCTGCGCGACGACCCCGCAGAAGACGGCCGACGACAAGATCGTCGTGGCGTACATGAGCGGCAGCAGCGACCGCGCCAAGTGCAACCAGCTCCAGGAGATCGACCTCGACACGGGCAAGAAGGGCTGGACGCAGAAGGTCGCCGACGGCGCCCTGTTCGACTCCACCCTGTCCGTGGAGCTGACCGTCACCGGAAAGACGCTGATGGTGGGCCGCTCCCAGTCGGGCACGGCGTACGACGTCACCAGCGGCAAGAAGCTCTTCGACAAGAAGCGTTACGGCGACACCTGCTTCCCGGCCGCGTTCGCCGGCGGCGAGAGGCTCGTCGCCGTCTCCTCCTGCGGTGCGGGCGGGAACAACCAGCACGACGAGGTGCAGGAACTCGACCCGAGGACCGGCAAGGTCCGCTGGACGCAGAAGTTCGACAAGGGCTGGCGGGTCGCGCGCGCCTACTCGATGGACCCGCTGGTGATCTACAGCACCAACGAGGACAAGAAGGCCTGGAACATCTCCACCTTCACCTCCGGCGGCAAGTTCCGCTCCCAGGTCGGCTTCGACGAGGACTTCGCCCCCGAGTGCGGCTGGGCCATCCTCGCGCGGGAACTCCAGGGCTGCGAGGGCGTCGCCGCCGACGACGACACGCTCTACCTGCCGACCAAGGCGACCACCGGCGCCAACGAGATCGTCGCGATCAACCTGGCGAACGGCAAGGAGAAGTGGCGGGTGAAGTCCCCGGCCGAGGAGTCGATGGTCCCGATGAAGGTCGAGGACGGCAAGCTCATCGCCTACGTGGAGCCCTCCTACGACGGGGGCGGCCAGGTCGTCTCCATCCCGACCGGCGGCGCCGGCCACAAGCCGGTCGAGCTGCTGCGCAACCCGCAGGGCGCCGCGGACATCGAGAAGGGCTTCTTCTCCAAGGACATCGACTGGGTCGACGGGCGCTTCTACCTCTCCACCACCCGGCTGAGCGGGAACGACGACTCCAAGGAGAAGTTGATGCTCGCCTACGGCAAGTGACTCTTCGCCCTCCCGGACCGCTTGTCCCCCCGTCGCCGTCCGTCCCCTTCCCCGAGGTACTCACGTCATGACCCAGCCGCCCCCTCCGCCGCCCCAGCAGCCCCCGCAGGGAGGCGGGTTCGGCCCGCCCCAGGACCAGCCCCCGCAGACCCCGCCGCCCCCCGGCGGTCCGAACCTGAACAAGGCCCCGGAACCGGGCTACGGCTACCCGCAGACGCCCCCCACGGCTCCCCAGACGCCCCCCACGGCTCCGCAGACGCCTCCCGCGGCCCCGCCGCAGCCGGGCTACGGCTACCCGCAGGGCGCGCCCCAGCCGCCGCAGCCGCAGCCGGGCTACGGCTACCCGGGCCAGCAGCCGGGCCCGTACGGGCAGCCCGGGTACGGGCAGCCTCCGACGGTGCCGTACGGGCAGCCCGGCTACGGCTACCCGCAGGGGGCCATGCCGCAGCAGCCGCAGGCCGGACAGCAGGGCGGCGGCGGGTTCAACGCGCAGGTGGCCATCATCGTCGCCGCGGTCGTCGCGATCGCGCTGATCATCGGCGGCGGCGTCTGGTACGCCAAGTCCGGTGACGGCGACGGCAAGAAGGACGACACCGCCAGCTCCAGCGGCGGCACCGGCGGCTCCGACGACGGCAAGGGCGGGGCCTCCGGCGGCGAGGAGAAGGCCCCGGCCGACCCCACCGCCAAGGTCCTCTTCCAGGTCCCGGCGCCCGAGGTGAAGAACGACAGCACCGTCGTCGTCTCCGGCTCGTGGCTCACCGACAAGGCATACGTCAAGAGCGGCATCGCCAAGATCGTCGGCTACGACCGCGACAAGGGCACCCAGTTGTGGACCGTTCCGCTGCCCGGCCCGGTCTGCCAGGCCAGCCGCCACGCCACCGACGACGGCAAGACGGCGATCCTCTACCAGCCGGCCATGCCCACCAAGGCCCAGCCCTCGCACGGGTGCAGCCAGATCGCCCTGATCGATCTCGACGGGGGCAAGAAGCTGTGGACCAAGACGGTCGACACGGGCGGTGACCCGATCAGCTTCAACAACGTCACGATCAGCGGACAGACCGTGGCCGTCGGCAGCACCAGCGGCGGCGCCGCGTTCGACACCTCCGGCAAGCTCCTGTGGAGCCCCAAGACGAGCGACTCCTGCTACGACGCCGGGTACGGCGGCGGGGAGAGGCTCGTCGCGGTGCGCAAGTGCGGGTCGTACGGGGCGCGGCAGCTGCACATCCAGACCATCGACCCGAAGTCCGGGAAGGTGGTCTCCGAGTACAAGATGGCCGAGGACATCGAGTACGCGAGCGTCGTGTCGACCGACCCGCTCGTCGTGGCCGCCGACGTCGGCGACTCCGCGGGCGACGGCAGCGGCATCTCCGACTTCTTCTCCATCGACAACAAGACCGGCAAGCTGCGCACGCGCATCGCCGCGCCGGGCGAGCAGTTCGCGGCCCGCTGCGAGGGCATCACGCGCATCGAGTACTGCACCGGCATCGCCGTCGGCCCGAACCGGCTGTACCTGCCGACCGAGGAGCACGACGGAACCGGCAAGTACAGCCAGACCAACGAGATCGTCGCCTTCGACCTCACCACCGGCAAGCAGACCGGCCAGCGGGCCGACGCCGGCGAGGGCTACACGATCTCGCCGCTGCGCATGGACGGCGGCAACGTGATCGCCTACAAGCGCCCGCCGTACGACAAGGGCGGGCAGGTCGTCAGCATCGACGGCGGCAGCTTCAAGCAGACCAAGCTGCTGGAGAACCCGGCGACCGAGCAGGTGCGGGACGTGGAGAGCCGGATGTCCCCGGACTACTCCGAGTACCTCTACGCCGACGGGCACCTGTTCATGTCCCGGGTGTACGCGAGCAAGCGGTCCACGTCGGGCAACGAGGAGTACCTCGCGGTCGGTTTCGGTACGAGCTGATCGGCGTCCGGTCGGTTTCCGACCGAGCGGTGGCCACAGCGGTCCCGTCCCTGTTGAGGGGCGGGACCGTTCGCGTTTGGGCCGGTCAACCTCGTATGCGAGGAATTTCCTCGATCCGGGGCGATTCTCGCCGGTAGGGGGAGCGCGACGTCGAACAAGCGTGTAGCTTCCGGGGGCATGAAGCGGGGGAGCCGGGGGGCTTCCATCAGGGGGACCGGGGTGACTGGGGGGTTGCTCGATGGGAGTGCGGCTCATGGTGGTCGACGACCACCGTCTGCTGGCCGAGGCGCTGGCCTCGGCGCTGAAGCTGCGGGGGCACCGGGTGCTGGCCGCGGCGGCGCCGGCCGCGGGGGCGGCGGAGCTGGTGATCACCCGGGCGCCGGAGGTGTGCCTGCTGGGCACGGCCGCGCCGGCGGAGCCGGGCGTCTTCGACCCGGTGGTACGGATCAAGCAGGAGCGGCCGCAGGTCGCGGTCCTGGTGCTGGGACCGGTCCCGAACCCGCGCGGCATCGCGGCGGCCTTCGCCGCGGGGGCGTCGGGCTACGTCCGGCACGACGAGCGCATCGAGGGCGTCGAGCGGGCGATCATGAAGGCCCGGGCGGGGGAGGCGGCCGTGGCGCCGCAGCTGCTCCAGGGGGCGTTCGCCGAGCTGCTGAACCCCGCCGCCCAGCCGGACGACGAGGGGCAGCGGCTGCTGTCGATGCTCACGCCCCGCGAGGTGGAGGTGCTGGTCCGCGTCGCGGACGGCGAGGACACGCGCCTGATCGCGGCGGGCATGGGCATCGCCCCCTCCACGGCCCGCACGCACGTCCAGCGGGTCCTGATGAAACTCGGCGTCGGCTCCCGCCTGGAGGCAGCGGCCCTGGCAGCCCGCACAGGCCTCCTGGACCGAGCGACCCCACTGCCGGGCCCGCCGCACCAGGAGCCGTGACACGCCGCACGCCGCCCTGGGGGGACAGCTCCACCGGACGTCGTGAGGCGCACCGGCCGGCCTCGGCGCCCGGTCGGGGACCGGGCGCCGGTCGTCCCCGGAGCCTCAGTCCTGCGGCTCCTGGTCCGGTGTGACGTCCGGCGGGGGCGGGGCCGCCGGACGGAGCTTCAGCCAGACCAGGAAGAACAGGCCCAGCAGGAGCATGCCCAGGCCCGTCCAGAGGTTGATGTTGACGCCCTCCGCCTTGTCGATGTCGGCGTCGGACGCCGTGAAGCCGGCGATCATGACGATCACGCCGTACAGCACGAACAGCCCGCCGATGATGCGGCGGATGTCGAACAGCCGGGCGGCCGTCGCCGATTTGCCCTGCAGCTCGGTGACTTCCCGCTGCACGTCCTTCTCGGAGTAGAACTCGGACATCTGTCAATCCTCCCTCGAAAAAGCGTGACCCGTCAGAACGAGAACGGGATGTAGCAGGCCGCGGCCAGGATCACCGCGCCCCAGCCCAGCAGCGCCGGCCTGCGGTACCACGCCTCGTCCCCGGGCGCCGGCGGCTCGGACATGCCGGGAGAGGTCGTGCCGTAGACCAGGCCCTGGAGTTCCATCGCCGGCTTGGGCTTGGTGAACAGCGACACCGCCACCATCACGACCGCGCCCGCGACGAATCCCGCGATCGCCGAGACGAAGTTGGCCCCCTGGTCGGAGGGGATGTCGATGACGTCCTGCTTGTAGAGGACGAAGTAGTTGACCATCGCCGCCGTGGTGCCCGCCAGCAGCCCCCAGAAGCCGGACTTGACCGATGCCCGCCTCCAGAACATGCCGATGATGAACACCACGAACATCGGCACGTTGAAGAAGGAGAACAGCGTCTGGAGGTAGGCCATGATGTTCGAGAAGGACCGGGCCAGGAACGCCGTGCCGATGGACGCCAGGACGCCGACCGCGGTGATGAGCCGGCCGAAGCGCACGTAGTACTCGTCCTCGCGGTCCCGGACGATGTACTTGGCCCAGATGTCGGTCGTGAACACCGTGTTGAACGACGACACGTTGGCCGCCATGCCCGCCATGAACGCCGCGAGCAGACCGGTCACGGCGATGCCCAGCACACCGTTGGGCAGCAGTTGCTCCATCAGGTAGGGGATGGCGTCGTTGTACTGCAGATCGGAGTCCGCCGTACCGATCTTCGGCACCAGGACCGCGGCGACCAGGCCCGGGATCATCACCAGGAACACGATGAAGATCTTGGGGAACGCGGCGATCAGCGGGGTGCGCTGGGCGGCGGAGAGGTTCTTGGCGGACAGGGCGCGCTGCACCTCGGCGAAGTTCGTCGTCCAGTAGCCGAAGGAGAGCACGAAGCCGAGCCCGAGGACGATGGTCAGCCAGTTGGCGCCCAGCGGGTTGTCGCTGCCGATGCCGGTGCCGCCCCAGGACGTCATGAAGTCGGCGCCGCGGGACTCGGTGAGGGAGTCCGACAGCCCGTCCCAGCCGCCGACGCTCTTCAGCCCGAGCACGGTGATGGGGATGAGCGCGGCCAGGATGACGAAGAACTGAAGGACCTCGTTGTAGATCGCCGAGGACAGGCCGCCGAGCGTGATGTACGCGAGTACGAAGAACCCGGCGACCACGATCGCCACCCACTCCGGCCAGCCCAGCAGGGCCTCCACGACGATCGCCAGGGCGTACAGGTTGACCCCGGCGATGAGGATGGCCGCGAAGGCGAACAGGATCGAACTGAGCAGGTGCGCCGCCTTGTCGAAGCGCAGCAGCAGGAACTCGGGGACCGAGCGCACCTTGGAGCCGTAGTAGAAGGGCATCATCACCAGGCCCAGGAAGACCATGGCCGGGATGGCGCCGATCCAGTACCAGTGCGTGGTGTAGACGCCGTACTGGGCGCTGTTGGCGGCCATGCCGAGGATCTCGGTGGCCCCCAGGTTGGCGGCGATGAACGCCAGCCCGGTGACCCAGGCGGGCAGGGAGCGGCCCGACAGGAAGAAGTCCAGGCTGGTCTTCACCGACCGGCGCGCGGCGAAGCCGATGCCGAGGACCACGACGAAGTAGATGCCGAGGATCGTGTAGTCGAGCCAGTTGGTGGGGAGCCGCAGCTCGGCCGACAGATACTCGGCCGACAGATACAGGGGGGGATGCATGAGCCCTCGCTTCGTTGCGCGAACCGATACCTGGCGGAAATCCACTTCTCCGCGTTCCGTCATTGAACACGTCGGGTGGTGCTCTTTGTTTGATTGTGATGTTGACCCGCTGTGGTGAGTTGTGTTTCAATATGTTGGGTTATGTTTGAAGACTGTGTTTGAAGGCTGTGCCTGAAGGCTGAGGGTGAAGCCGAGTGAGCAGGATGAGGGAGTCCGGCGTGAAGAAGACCTCGACCCGGCTGGCCGACGGCCGCGAGCTCCTCTACTACGACCTGCGGGACGACACCGTCCGGGACGCGGTCGACCGCCGTCCCCTGGACCGCACGGTCACCACGTCGGAGATCCGCCGCGACCCCCTGCTCGGCGACGCGGTCGCCGTCGCCTCGCACCGCCAGGGCCGCACCTACCACCCGCCGGCCGACGAGTGCCCCCTGTGCCCCTCCGAGGGCGACCGGCTCAGCGAGATCCCCGACTCCTCCTACGACGTCGCCGTCTTCGAGAACCGCTTCCCCTCCCTCGCCGGCGACTCGGGCCGCTGCGAGGTCGTCTGCTTCACCTCCGACCACGACGCCTCCTTCGCCGACCTCGACGAGGAGCAGGTGCGCCTGGTGCTGGAAGCCTGGACCGACCGCACCGCGGAGCTGTCCCATCTGCCCGCCGTCGAGCAGGTGTTCTGCTTCGAGAACCGGGGCGCCGAGATCGGCGTGACGCTCCAGCACCCGCACGGGCAGATCTACGCCTACCCCTTCACCACCCCGCGCACCGCGCTGATGCTCCGTTCGGCCGCGGCCCACAAGGAGGCGACGGGCGGGGAGAACCTCTTCGACGCCGTCGTGCGGCGCGAACTCGCCGGGGAGCGGGTCGTCCTGGAGGGCGAGCACTGGGTGGCCTTCGTGCCGTACGCGGCGCACTGGCCCTACGAGGTCCACCTGTACCCCAAGCGGCGGGTGCCCGACCTGCTCGCCCTGGACGAGGCCGCGCGCACAGAATTCCCCCAGGTCTACCTGGAACTGTTGAGGCGCTTCGACCGGATCTTCGGTGAGGGCGAGCCGCCGACGCCGTACATCGCGGCCTGGCACCAGGCACCGTTCGGCGCGCTGGAGGAGTTCGACGGGGTCGTGCGCGAGGACTTCGCACTGCACCTCGAGCTTTTCACCATCCGCCGCACTTCCGGCAAGCTGAAGTTTCTCGCGGGTTCCGAGTCCGGCATGAACGTGTTCATCAACGACGTGCCGCCGGAGCGCGCGGCCGAGCGACTGCGAGAGGTAGCGAGTTCATGAGCGGGAAGTACCTGGTGACGGGCGGCGCGGGATACGTCGGCGGTGTGGTCGCCCAGCACCTGCTGGAGGCCGGCCACGAGGTCGTCGTCCTCGACGACCTCTCCACCGGCTTCCGCGAAGGCGTCCCGGCCGGGGCCTCCTTCGTCGAGGGCGACATCCGCGACGCCGCCAAATGGCTGGACTCCTCCTTCGACGGCGTCCTGCACTTCGCCGCCTCCTCCCAGGTCGGCGAGTCGGTCGTGAAGCCGGAGAAGTACTGGGACAACAACGTCGGCGGCACCATGGCCCTGCTCGACGCCATGCGCGAGGCGGGCGTGCGCACGCTGGTCTTCTCCTCCACGGCCGCCACCTACGGCGAACCGGAGCAGGTCCCGATCGTCGAGTCCGCCCCCACCCGGCCCACCAACCCCTACGGCGCCTCGAAGCTCGCGGTCGACCACATGATCACCGGCGAGGCGGCGGCGCACGGCCTGGGCGCGGTCTCCCTGCGCTACTTCAACGTGGCGGGCGCCTACGGGCAGTTCGGCGAGCGCCACGACCCCGAGTCCCACCTGATCCCCCTGGTCCTCCAGGTGGCGCAGGGCCGGCGCGAGGCGATCTCCGTCTTCGGCGAGGACTACCCGACGCCGGACGGCACCTGCGTGCGCGACTACATCCACGTCGCCGACCTGGCCGAGGCCCACCTGCTGGCGCTGAGGGCCGCCACCCCCGGCGAGCACCTGATCTGCAACCTCGGCAACGGCAGCGGCTTCTCCGTCCGCGAGGTCATCGACACCGTCCGCCGGGTCACCGGCCACCCGATCCCCGAGGTCGTCGCCCCCCGCCGCGGCGGCGACCCGGCGGTCCTGGTGGCGTCCGCTGCCACGGCCCGCGAGAAGCTGGGCTGGAACCCGTCCCGCGCGGATCTCGCGGGCATCGTCGCCGACGCGTGGGACTTCGCCCGGCGGCACGGCAAGCAGTAGCTACGAGTAGGTCAGGGAGCAGGGCATGAGCGAGGCTGTCGCCGGCACGGTCGCCGAACGGTTCACCGAGCTGTACGGCACGGGGCCGCAGGGGGTCTGGGCGGCTCCGGGCCGCGTGAACCTCATCGGCGAGCACACCGACTACAACGACGGCTTCGTCATGCCGTTCGCCCTGCCGCACACGGCGGTCGCGGCCGTCTCCCGCCGCGACGACGGCGTGCTGCGCCTGCACTCCGCCGATGTGGACTCCGGCGTCGCCGAACTGCGCCTGGACGCGCTGGCACCCGAGTCCGACAAGGACTGGACGGCGTACCCGGCCGGCGTGGTCTGGGCCCTGCGGGAGGCAGGCCACGCGGTCACCGGCGCGGACGTCCACCTGGCCTCGACGGTCCCCCCGGGCGCCGGGCTGTCCTCCTCGGCGGCCCTGGAGGTCGTGGTCGCGCTGGCCCTGAACGACCTGTTCGACCTGGGCCTGCGCGGCTGGCAGCTGGCCCGCCTGTGCCAGCGCGCGGAGAACGTCTACGTGGGCGCGCCCGTCGGCATCATGGACCAGACGGCGTCGGCCTGCTGCACGCGGGGCCACGCCCTGTTCCTCGACACGCGGGACCTCTCCCAGCAGCAGATCCCCTTCGACCTGGCGGCCGAGGGCCTGCGCCTGCTGGTCGTCGACACCCAGGTCAAGCACTCCCACAGCGAGGGCGAGTACGGCAAGCGCCGCGCGGGCTGCGAGAAGGGGGCGGCCCTGCTGGGCGTCGACGCCCTGCGCGACATCCCCTACGACGACCTGGACGCGGCCCTGGACCGCCTCGGCGACGAGGAGGAGGTCCGCCGCCTGGTCCGGCACGTGGTCACCGAGGACCGGCGGGTGGAGCGCGTGGTCTCCCTGCTCGAGGCGGGCGAGACCCGCGGCATCGGGCCCGTCCTGGTCGAGGGCCACGCCTCCCTGCGGGACGACTTCCGCATCTCCTGCCCGGAGCTGGACCTGGTCGTCGAGGCGTCCCTGGCGGCCGGTGCGCTGGGCGCCCGCATGACCGGCGGCGGCTTCGGCGGCTCGGCGATCGTCCTGGCGGAGGAGGCGGACGTCGACGCGATCGGCAAGGCGGTGACGGAGGCCTTCGCGGCGGCGGGCTTCACCGCGCCCCGGGTCTTCGAAGCGGTGCCGTCGGCCGGTGCCCGCCGGCTGGCCTGAGCCTCACCGAAGCGTTTTCGTCAGCAAGTACTCCGTGACGCCGGGCGGGTAGTCCGGCACGGTGCACGCCACCCGGTACCCCTGCTTCTCGTAGAAGCGGGGGGCCTGGAAGTCCCAGGTCTCCAGGCGGGAGAAGCGGCAGGAGCGCTGCGAGAGCGCGATGTCCTCCGCGCGGGCGAGCAGGCGGCTGCCCAGGCCCGCGCCGCGGTGGCGGTCGTCGACCCACAGGTGCGTCACGTGCAGCCAGGTCGCCCAGGTGTAGCCGACGAGCCCGCCGGCGAGATCGCCGTCCGTCTCGTTCACAGCCCACACATGCAAGGGGACGTCCCGTTCGCCGGGCGTTCCGCGCAGCGAGCGCAGGATCGCCGAGGCGGTCGTGTTGGAGTCCCGCAACCGGGTACGGAGCAGATCACGTCGGTCCTTGTCGACTTCTGTCTCAAGACGGAACATGCGGCACACCATAAACGCGTCGGACAGTCAGTTCTGCAAATAACCTTCCGCTCCGGGCACCCGTCCGTACTCTGATGAACAGCACCGGTGGGGGCCGGTGCCGCTCAGGGGGCGAGACAGCCGGGTACGACGCCCGGGGTGGGGGTGGCGGTTCCTGCACGGCGGCGGCCGTGCGGCTGCGGCGACCCGGTGCGGCTGCGGACGAGCACGGACGCGGCCGGTCACCGCACTCCGGCGTCGTGCCCGCGCGGTGTCGTCTTCCGACGATGGGGATCCCCTGCTCCTCGGGAGCATCGGGGAAGGGGGTTACGTGGTTCGCATCCGAGTCCTGGTCGTCGACGACCACCGCATCTTCGCCGAGTCGCTCGCCGCGGCCCTGGCCGCCGAGCCCGACGTCGAGGTGTCCGCGGCGGGCAGCGGCCCGGCCGCCCTGCGCAGCCTGGAGCGGGCGGTCGCCGAGGGGCGCCGCTTCGATGTGGCCCTCGTCGACGCCGACCTGGGCGGCAAGGTCCCGGGCGCCCGCCCGGCCGTGCCGGTGCAGGAGGGCAACGAGGACGGGCTGGTCGACGGGATCTCCCTGGTCACCGGGGTGCGCACCGCGCAGCCGAACGTACGGATCGTCGTGCTCGCCGAGAAGGACGACCCGCGGCGGGCCGCGCTCGCTCTTCAGGCGGGGGCCTGCGGCTGGGTCGCCAAGGACTGCTCGCTGTCCCGGCTGCTCACGGTCATCCGCGGGGTGCTGCGCGACGAGACGCATCTGCCGCCCGCCCTGCTGACCGGGGTGCTGCGCGAACTGACCGCCGCCCGCAAGCACCGCACCGAGAGCGAGCGGCTCGTGGAGTCGCTCACGCCGCGGGAGCGCGAGGTGCTGCGGTGCATGGTGGCGGGGCTGGGGCGCAAGGCCGTCGCCGAGCGCCTGTACCTGTCGCCGCACACCGTGCGGACCCATATGCAGAACGTGCTGGGCAAACTCGGCGTGCACTCCACGCTCGCCGCCGTGGCCCTCGCCCGGCGGGCCGGGGTGGGACCGGCCGACCTAGCCGGGGATGTTGTCGAACGGGGCGGTCAACTGGCGTAGCAGACCGGCCAGCTCACCGCGCTGGCCGCGGGAGAGCTCCGCGAGGATCGCCCGCTCCTGGTCCAGCAGTCCGGACAGGGCCTGGTCCGCGCGGTCCCGGCCCTCGTCCGTCAGCCGCACCAGCACGCCCCGCCGGTCGCTGGGGTCCGGGAGGCGCTCCACCAGGCCCTTCTTCGCCAGCCGGTCGATGCGGTTGGTCATCGTGCCCGAGGTGACCAGGGTCTGGGTGAGGAGCTGCCCCGGCGAGAGCTGGTACGGCGTGCCCGCCCGGCGCAGCGCCGTCAGCACGTCGAACTCCCACGGCTCCAGGTTGTGTTCCGAGAAGGCCAGGCGCCGGGCCCGGTCCAGGTGCCTGGCCAGCCTGCTGACGCGGCTGAGCACCTCGAGCGGTTCCACGTCGAGGTCCGGGCGCTCCCGGCGCCACGCTGCGACCAGCCGATCGACCTCGTCCTCCATGACGATCAGTGTAGTGGTTGTGTCGACGTAGAGTCTCTTGACGTCGATCTTCTTGACATCAAGAGACTTGCGGGATCACGCTGGGTGCAGCGCCGAGCGTCCGCACCCGGGGACACCGGCCGGACACCTGGAGGACCCATGCCCGCGGACACCCCCACCTGGGACCCCGACCGGTACCTGCGGCACGCCGGGCACCGCGCCCGCCCCTTCGCCGATCTCCTGGCCCGCGTCCCCGACCTGCCCACGCAGCCGCCGGACCGCCCCCGCATCGCCGACCTCGGCTGCGGCCCGGGCAACGTCACCACCCTGCTCGCCGGCCGCTGGCCCACCGCGCGGATCACCGGCTACGACAACTCCGCCGAGATGCTCGACCGGGCCCACGTGGACCACGAGGGGCCCACCGCGGGCGGCGGCCGGCTGGACTTCGCCCCCGCCGACGCCCGCACATGGACACCCGGCGAGCCGCACGACCTGATCGTCAGCAACGCCACCCTGCAATGGGTGCCCGGACACGCCGAACGGTTCGCGGACTGGACGGCCGCGCTGAAGCCCGGCGGCACCCTCGCCTTCCAGGTGCCCGGCAACTTCGACGCCCCCAGCCATCGCCTCATGCGCGCCCTCGCCGCCTCGCCCCGCTGGCGCGGCCGGCTCGACGGCGTCCTGCGCCACGCCGACGCCGTCCTCTCCCCGGCGGCCTACCACGAGCGGCTGACCGCGCTCGGCTGCGCGGCCGACGTGTGGGAGACGACGTACCTCCACCTGCTGCACGGGCCGGACCCGGTCCTCGACTGGGTCGAGGGGACCGGGCTGCGGCCCGTCCTCACCGCCCTCGGCGACGACCCCGCGGCGCGCGAGGCGTTCGTCGCCGAGTACCGCACGGCCCTGCGCGCGGCCTACCCGCCCGGCCCGCACGGCACCGTGTTCCCCTTCCGCCGCGTCTTCGCCGTGGCACGCAGGGGGGACTGACGGCCGGGGGCGGCCCGGCCGGCGCGGTCAGGCCTTGCGGCGGCCTATCAGGTGGGGCTTGGCCTCCAGGCCGTCCAGGCCGTGCCAGGCCAGGTTCACCAGGTGCGCGGCCACCTCGGCCTTCCTCGGCTTGCGCACGTCCAGCCACCACTGACCCGTCAGCGCGACCATCCCGACCAGGGCCTGCGCGTACAGCGGGGCCAGCTTCGGGTCGAAGCCGCGGCTCTTGAACTCGCGGCCCAGGATGTCCTCCACCTGGGTGGCGATGTCCGAGATCAGCGACGCGAACGACCCCGTCGACTGGGGGATGGGCGAGTCACGGACCAGGATGCGGAACCCGTCCGTGTACTCCTCGATGTAGTCCAGCAGCGCGAACGCCGCCTGTTCGCACAGCTCGCGCGGGTGACCGGCGGTCAGCGAGCCGGTGACCATGTCCAGCAGGCACCGCATCTCACGGTCCACGACCACCGCGTACAGGCCCTCCTTGCCGCCGAAGTGCTCGTACACCACCGGCTTGGAGACCCCGGCCTTCGCCGCGATCTCCTCCACCGACGTGCCCTCGAAGCCCTTCGCGGCGAAGAGCGTGCGACCGATCTCCAGCAGCTGCTGACGGCGCTCGGCACCGGTCATACGGGTGCGACGCACTCGCCGCGGCTTGTCATTGCTGGGATTGCTGCTCGAGTCGGTCGCCACAGCGACCATCATGCCGCCTCGGCGGGTTCCTTCCCGCGCCGGGAGCCGCCTTCCCCGCCGGTACGGCGCGAATCGATACGCGAGCGTGACGGCCAGCGCACGTCGTACGCCCAGCCCGCCAGCTCGAACCAGCGGATCAGCCGGGCGGAGGAGTCCACCTGCCCGCGCATCACGCCGTGGCGCGCGGACGTCGGGTCGGCGTGGTGCAGGTTGTGCCAGGACTCGCCGCACGACAGGATCGCCAGCCACCACACGTTGCCCGAGCGGTCACGCGACTTGAACGGCCGCTTGCCCACCGCGTGGCAGATCGAGTTGATCGACCAGGTCACGTGGTGCAGCAGCGCCACCCGCACGAGCGAACCCCAGAAGAACGCCGTGAACGCGCCCCACCAGGACATCGTCACCAGACCGCCGATCAGCGCCGGCAGCCCCAGCGACACCACCGTCCACAGCACGAACTGGCGCGAGATGGTGCGGAGCGTCTTGTCCTTGACCAGGTCCGGGGCGTACTTCTCCTGCGGCGTCTGCTCCTCGTCGAACATCCAGCCGATGTGCGCCCACCACAGGCCCTTCATCAGGGCCGGCAGCGTCTCGCCGAACCGCCACGGCGAATGCGGGTCGCCCTCGGCGTCGGAGAACTTGTGGTGCTTGCGGTGGTCGGCCACCCAGCGCACCAGGGGCCCCTCGACCGCCATGGACCCCGCGATCGCCAGGGCGATCTTCAGCGGGCGCTTGGCCTTGAAGGAGCCGTGCGTGAAGTGGCGGTGGAACCCGATCGTGATGCCGTGGCACCCCAGGAAGTAGAAGAAGACCAGCAGACCGAGGTCCAGCCAGCTCACTCCCCAACCCCACGCCAGCGGCACGGCCGCCAGCAGCGCGACGAACGGGACGATGATGAAGACGAGCAGGGCGAGCTGCTCGATGGACCGCTTCTTCTCGCCACCCAGCGTGGCGGAGGCTGCGGCGTCGCTGGACCGACCGGGTGCCTTCGCGGCGTCCTCGATCACATCGGAACTACTGGTCATACGCGTCCCCTGGGGGGTATGTGGAGGGAGATGGTGTGGCCGGGCCACGGGAATCCGTGCCGTGCTCCCTACGGTTCCGTAACCTACGGCATCGTAAGTATGGCAGTGCGGTGCTCCGCGGCAAGGGCCCGACGGCCTGCGCGTCCCGGTCGACACCTATCCTTGAGTCGGTCGGACAGCGCGGTCCGCTCTGATTTCTTCCCGGACGCCCCGCCCCGTAAGCGGCGCCCGCCGCGCGAGACGCCGTCCGGGTTCCCCTCCCAGACGAGCTTCAACACTGCAAGGAGCCGCACCTGTGAGCAGTGCCGACGACCAGACCACGACGAGCAGTGAGCTGCGTGCCGACATCCGCCGCCTGGGCGACCTCCTCGGGGAGACCCTCGTCCGGCAGGAGGGCCCCGAGCTGCTGGACCTCGTCGAGAAGGTACGCCGACTGACCCGCGAGGACGGTGAGGCCGCCGCCGAGCTGCTGCGCGGCACCGAACTCGACACCGCGGCCAAGCTGGTCCGCGCCTTCTCCACCTACTTCCACCTGGCCAACGTCACCGAGCAGGTCCACCGCGGCCGCGAGCTGCGCGCCCGCCGCGCCGCCGAGGGCGGACTCCTCGCCCGCACCGCCGACCGCCTCAAGGACGCCGACCCCGAACACCTGCGCGAGACGGTCCGCAACCTCAACGTCCGCCCCGTGTTCACCGCACACCCCACCGAGGCCGCCCGCCGGTCCGTCCTCAACAAGCTCCGGCGCATCGCCGCGCTCCTGGAGACCCCGGTCATCGAGTCCGACCGCCGCCGCCTCGACACCCGGCTCGCCGAGAACATCGACCTCGTCTGGCAGACCGACGAACTGCGCGTCGTCCGCCCCGAGCCCGCCGACGAGGCCCGCAACGCCGTCTACTACCTCGACGAACTCCACGCCGGCGCCGTCGGCGACGTCCTGGAGGACCTCACCGCCGAACTGGAGCGCGCCGGCGTCAAGCTCCCCGACGACACCCGCCCCCTCACCTTCGGCACCTGGATCGGCGGCGACCGCGACGGCAACCCCAACGTCACCCCCCAGGTGACCTGGGACGTCCTCATCCTCCAGCACGAGCACGGCATCAACGACGCCCTGGAGACCATCGACGAGCTCCGCGGCTTCCTGTCCAACTCCATCCGCTACGCCGGCGCCACCGAGGAACTGCTCACCTCCCTCCACGCCGACCTCGACAACCTCCCCGAGATCAGCCCCCGCTACAAGCGCCTCAACGCCGAGGAGCCCTACCGGCTCAAGGCCACCTGCATCCGGCAGAAGCTGGAGAACACCAAGAAGCGCCTCGCCGACGGCACCCCCCACGTCGACGGACGCGACTACCTCGGCACCGGCGAACTCCTCGCCGACCTGCGGATCATCCAGGAGTCCCTGCGCGCCCACCGCGGCGGCCTCTTCGCCGACGGCCGCCTCGCCCGCACCATCCGCACCCTCGCCGCCTTCGGCCTCCAGCTCGCCACCATGGACGTCCGCGAACACGCCGACGCCCACCACCACGCCCTCGGCCAGCTCTTCGACCGGCTCGGCGAGGAATCCTGGCGCTACGCCGACATGCCCCGCGACTACCGCGCCAAGCTCCTCGCCAAGGAACTGCGCTCCCGCAGGCCCCTCGCCCCCACCCCCGCACCCGTCGACGCCGCCGGCGAGAAGACGCTCGGCGTCTTCCAGACCGTGCGCAAGGCCCTGGAGGTCTTCGGACCCGAGGTCATCGAGTCCTACATCATCTCCATGTGCCAGGGCGCCGACGACGTCTTCGCCGCCGCCGTCCTCGCCCGCGAGGCCGGCCTCCTCGACCTCCACGCGGGCTGGGCCAAGATCGGCATCGTGCCGCTGCTGGAGACCACCGACGAGCTCAAGGCCGCCGACACCATCCTCGAGGACATGCTCTCCGACCCGTCCTACCGGCGCCTCGTCGCGCTGCGGGGCGACGTCCAGGAGGTCATGCTCGGCTACTCCGACTCCTCCAAGTTCGGCGGCATCACCACCAGCCAGTGGGAGATCCACCGCGCCCAGCGCCGCCTGCGCGACGTGGCCCACCGCTACGGCGTCCGCCTGCGCCTCTTCCACGGCCGCGGCGGCACCGTCGGCCGCGGCGGCGGCCCCACCCACGACGCCATCCTCGCCCAGCCCTGGGGCACCCTCGAAGGCGAGATCAAGGTCACCGAACAGGGCGAGGTCATCTCCGACAAGTACCTCATCCCGTCCCTGGCCCGCGAGAACCTCGAACTGACCGTCGCCGCCACCCTCCAGGCCTCCGCCCTGCACACCGCGCCCCGTCAGTCCACCGAGGCCCTCGCCCGCTGGGACGCCGCCATGGACGTCGTCTCCGACGCCGCCCACGCCGCCTACCGCAACCTCGTCGAGGACCCCGACCTGCCGACGTACTTCCTCGCGTCGACACCCGTGGACCAGCTCGCCGACCTGCACCTGGGCTCCCGGCCCTCCCGCCGCCCCGGCTCCGGCGTCTCCCTCGACGGCCTGCGCGCCATCCCCTGGGTGTTCGGCTGGACCCAGTCCCGGCAGATCGTCCCCGGCTGGTTCGGCGTCGGCTCCGGCCTCAAGGCCCTGCGCGAGGCCGGCCTCGACACCGTCCTCGACGAGATGCACCAGCAGTGGCACTTCTTCCGCAACTTCATCTCCAACGTCGAGATGACCCTCGCCAAGACCGACCTGCGGATCGCCCAGCACTACGTCGACACCCTCGTGCCCGACGAGCTCAAGCACGTCTTCGACACCATCAAGGCCGAACACGAACTGACCGTCCGCGAAGTGCTCCGCGTCACCGGCGAGAACGAACTCCTCGACGCCGCGCCCGTACTGAAGCAGACCTTCACCATCCGCGACGCCTACCTCGACCCCATCTCCTACCTCCAGGTCGCCCTGCTCAAGCGGCAGCGCGAGGCGGCCGCCGCCGGCGAGGAGCCCGACCCGCTGCTCGCCCGCGCCCTGCTCCTCACCGTCAACGGCGTGGCCGCGGGCCTGCGCAACACCGGCTGACCCGCACCCGCACACAACCGTGCCCCCGGACCCGCAAGGGTCCGGGGGCACGGTCGTGCACGCACCTCAGCCGCGCGGCGCGCTCCGGCGACGGAACGCCAGGAACCCGCCCGCCGCCAGCAGCAGCGCCGCCACGCCCGACAGCAGGCCCACCGGCGCCCCGGTGCCCGTCTCCGCCAGGTCACCCCCGTCGGGACCCTGCGGCGACGGCGACGACCCACCCCCACCGCCCGGCACACCGGCCGACGCCGAAGCCGACGGCCCACCCGGCTCACCCGACGGCACACCGGACGCCCCCGGGGACGGAGACGCGGACGACGACCCCGACGGCGACGGCGACGCCGACCCGGACGGCACCCCGCCGCCGGGCTCCTCGTCGCCGCAGTCCGTCCAGAACACCTTGTGCTTCGCCGCGCCCTTCTCGCCGTCGAAGTTCCAGAACAGCTTGTAGTGACCGTCGGGCAGCGACAGATCCCCGGTCCGGCCGTGGCCCTGGCCGTCCAGCGTCAGCTCACCCGACTTCACCGTCTGCCCCTTGTTCTCGCTCGGGGGGATGGCGTCGATGTGCCAGTCGACCCGCTGACCGCCGTCGAAACCGAAGGCGTCCAGGTAGAAGGTGCACACATGCGGCTCGTTGCGGCGCAGCTCCTCACCGGTCGCGGCGTCATGGATCTTGACCGTGCCGTTGTCACCGGGCGGGGTCGCGTACGCGGCCGGAGCCGGCAGGAGGGCCGCCGAAGCGGTGGCGCAGACAGCGCCCAGACGGGAGAGGGTTCGCATCGGGAAGTCCATCTTCGAGAAGTGACGGGAAGATGTGGAGGGGGCGGTTCAGCTTCCAGCCCGGCCCGACGGCACGTCAATCACGAACCCGCAACACTCGGGCCCCTCACAGCCCAGGAGAACACCCCGACCCCTCAGACGGTCACGAAAGCCGCCGTCAGCAACGCCACCCCCGACAGCGCCAGCACCCACGCCGCCCGCGACCGCAGCAGACCCCCCGCCACCACCACCGACGCCAGCAACAGCGCACCCCCCAGCGGGATCCACGCGTACAGCACCCCCGCCGGACCCGAACGCACCGCGGCCTCACCACCCGGCTTCAGCACCACCATGTACGTCCGGCCCGCCTCCACCGCGACCGACTTCTCCAGCACCACCCGCGACCGCGGCTGCGACCCCGCCGACACCGGCGTGTACCGGCCCGAGCACGAGTCCGTCCCGCACCGCGTCACCTCGACCGTGCCCCGCTCCCGGCCCTTCGTCAGCATCACGTGCTGCGCCGTCCCCCACGACGCCCACACGCCCGCCACCAGGATCAGCACCGCCAGCGCCCCCATCGCGGCGAACCGCCCGAACCGCAGCGCGACGGCCGACACCGGACGGGAGGGCGTGGCGTGGGCAGGCATGGCCGGGATCATTGGCCATGCCTGAACAACCCGTCAACCTCGCCGGGTGACAAGTCAGGAGTTGTACGTACTCTGCGCCCGCTCCAGACCGTCCAGCACCAGACACTCCACCGCGTCCGCCGCCCGGTCCACGAAGTAGTCCAGCTCCTTGCGCTCCGCGGACGAGAAGTCCTTCAGCACGAAGTCCGCCACCTGCATCCGCCCCGGCGGCCGCCCGATCCCGAACCGCACCCGGTGATAGTCCGCACCGAACGCCTTCGTCATCGACTTCAGACCGTTGTGCCCGTTGTCCCCGCCCCCGAGCTTCAGCCGCAGCACCCCGTAGTCGATGTCCAACTCGTCATGGACCGCCACCACATGCGCCACCGGCACCTTGTAGAAGTCCCGCAACGCGTTCACCGGCCCGCCCGACAGGTTCATGTACGACATCGGCTTCGCCAGCACCACCCGCCGGCCCGCCGGCCCCGGCGGCCCGATCCGGCCCTCGACCACCTGCGCCTGCGCCTTCCCGGCCCGCTTGAACCTCCCCCCGATCCGCCCGGCCAGCAGATCGGCCACCATGAAGCCCACGTTGTGCCGGTTCCCCGCGTACTCCGGCCCCGGATTGCCCAACCCCACGATCAGCCACGGCGCGGCCGCATCGGTCGTCACGTCCCTGTCTCCTTCATACGCGTCGGCCGCTGCCCCGCACGGGAACAGCGGCCGACCACACGACGACGCTGAGGATCAGGCCTCGGCGGCCTCTTCCTCAGCGGCCTCCTCGCCCTCCGGGGCCTCCTCGGCCTGCGCGGCCAGGACCTGAAGGACGACGGCGTCCTCCTCGACGGCCAGCGTGACGCCCTTGGGCAGCTCGATGTCCTTGGCGAGGACCGAGGCACCGGCCTCCAGACCCTCCACCGACACCGTCACGGCCTCGGGGATGTGCGTGGCCTCGGCCTCGACCGGAAGCGCGTTCAGCACGTGCTCCAGCAGGTTGCCGCCCGGAGCCAGCTCACCCTCGGCCTGCACCGGGATCTCCACCGTGACCTTCTCGCCACGCTTGACCAGCAGCAGGTCCACGTGCTCCAGGAAGCCCTTCAGCGGGTCGCGCTGCACGGACTTCGGGATCGCCAGCTCGTTGGTCTTGCCGTCGATGTCCAGCGCGATCAGCACGTTCGGCGTACGCAGCGCCAGCAGCAGCGCGTGACCCGGCAGGGTCAGGTGCAGCGGGTCCGAACCGTGCCCGTACAGCACGCCGGGAACCTTGTCCTCACGACGGATACGGCGCGCGGCACCCTTGCCGAACTCGGTGCGCGTCTCGGCGGCGATCTTCACCTCGGACATGATCACTCCTCATAGTCAGTCGACGAACGTGGTCACCCGGCCACGAACGGCCTGCTACGAAGAGCGCGTCGATAACGGACCACCGCATCCCGCCAACAAACGGGAAACGGCCTCCCTCGCCGAGCAACTGCAGCAGTCTACTCGGCCAGGAAGGCCGCCTCCAAAACGATCTCTACTGCTCGTCGAACAGGCTCGTCACCGAACCGTCCTCGAACACCTCACGCACCGCCCTGGCGATCGTCGGCGCGATCGACAGCACCGAGATCTTGTCCATGTCACCGCTCAGCTCACCCGGCGTCGGCAGCGTGTTCGTGAACACGAACTCGCTCACCCGCGAGTTCTTCAGCCGGTCCGCCGCCGGACCCGACAGCACACCGTGCGTCGCCGTCACGATCACGTCCTCCGCACCGTGCGCGAACAGCGCGTCCGCCGCGGCACAGATCGTCCCACCGGTGTCGATCATGTCGTCCACCAGGACGCACACGCGGCCCTTCACCTCACCCACGACCTCGTGGACCGTGACCTGGTTCGCGACGTCCTTGTCCCGGCGCTTGTGCACGATCGCCAGCGGCGCGCCCAGCCGGTCGCACCAGCGGTCCGCCACCCGCACACGGCCCGCGTCCGGGGACACCACCGTCAGCTTCTCCCGGTCCACCTTCCGGCCCACGTAGTCCGCCAGCAGCGGCAGCGCGAACAGGTGGTCCACCGGACCGTCGAAGAAGCCCTGGATCTGGTCCGTGTGCAGATCCACGGTCAGGATCCGGTCCGCACCCGCGGTCTTCATCATGTCCGCGATCAGGCGCGCCGAGATCGGTTCACGACCACGGTGCTTCTTGTCCTGCCGCGCGTAACCGTAGAACGGCACGATGACCGTGATGGAGCGGGCCGACGCACGCTTCAGCGCGTCGATCATGATCAACTGCTCCATGATCCACTTGTTGATCGGAGCCGTGTGGCTCTGGATCAGGAAGCAGTCGGCACCACGCGCCGACTCCTGATACCGCACATAGATCTCGCCGTTCGCGAAGTCGAAGGCCTTCGTCGGGACGACCCCGACACCCAACTGCTGGGCGACCTCCTCGGCAAGCTCGGGGTGGGCGCGGCCGGAGAAGAACATCAACTTCTTCTCGCCGGTCGTCTTGATCCCGGTCACAGCACTGTCTCCTCAGAGGTGTCGCAGCTGGGTGTCGAGAGACCTCGCAGCCGGCTTGCCGGAGGCCGTCTCAGCTGGTGGGGGTGCGGGTGTGCACTTATCACCGTACGCCGTGTTTGAGGCAACCGTTTCCGGTCAGCCCTCCTCGGCCGACCCCCGGGAAGCCGCCTCCGCCGCCTTCGCGGCCGCGCTCCCCGGACGCTTGCGAGCCACCCAACCCTCGATATTCCGCTGCTGACCACGGGCCACGGCCAGCGAACCCGCCGGCACATCCTTCGTGATCACGGACCCCGCAGCGGTGTACGCACCGTCCCCCACCGTGACAGGCGCCACAAACATGTTGTCCGAGCCCGTACGGCAATGCGAGCCGATGGTCGTGTGGTGCTTCTCCTGCCCGTCGTAGTTCACGAACACGCTGGCGGCACCGATGTTCGTGTGCTCACCGATCGTCGCGTCACCGACGTACGACAGATGGGGCACCTTCGTGCCCTCACCGATCGAGGCGTTCTTCGTCTCCACGTACGTCCCGATCTTGCCCTTCGCGCCCAGCCGCGTCCCCGGACGCAGATACGCGTACGGACCCACTGTCGCGTCCGCCCCCACCTCGGCACCCACGGCCACCGTGTTGTCCACCCGCGCGCCCGCACCCACCCGGGTGTCGGTCAGCCGGCAGTTGGGCCCGACCTCCGCGCCCTCGCCCAGATGCGTCGCGCCGTGCAGCTGCGTGCCCGGGTGGACGACGGCGTCCTGCTCGAACGTCACGGTCACGTCGACGAACGTCGTCGCCGGGTCGATGACGGTCACCCCCGCGAGCATCGCCTCGGTCAGCAGCCGGTCGTTCAGGATCCGGCGGGCCTCGGACAGCTGCACCCGGTTGTTGATCCCGGCGATCTCACGGTGGTCACCGGCCACCGACGCCCCCACCCGGTGCCCCGCCTCACGCAGGATCCCGAGCACGTCCGTCAGGTACTCCTCGCCCTGGCTGTTGTCCGTCCGCACCTTCTTCAGCGCGTCGGCCAGCAGCTGACCGTCGAACGCGAACACACCCGAGTTGATCTCCCGGATCGACCGCTGCGCGTCCGTCGCGTCCTTGTGCTCCACGATCGCCGTGACGGCACCCGTGGCGTCGTCCCGCACGATCCGGCCGTAGCCGGTCGCGTCCGGCACCTCGGCGGTCAGCACGGTGACCGCGTTGCCGTCCGCGGAGTGCGTCCCGGCGAGCGCCCGCAGCGTCGCGCCGGTCAGCAGGGGAGTGTCCCCGCACACGACCACGACCGTCCCGTCGACCGACCCGCCCAGCTCCTCCAGGCCCATCCGCACGGCGTGCCCCGTGCCGTTCTGCTCGGCCTGCACGGCGGTGCGGACGCCGGGCGCGATCTCGCCCAGGTGCGCGGTGACCTTCTCCCGCGCGTGACCGACCACCACGACCAGGTGCTCGGGGTCCAGCTCGCCCGCGGCGGCGAGCACGTGCCCGACGAGACTGCGACCGCAGAGCTCGTGCAGGACCTTGGGTGTGGCCGACTTCATACGGGTGCCCTCACCCGCTGCGAGAACGACGACGGCTGCCGGGCGGTTGGCGCTCACGGGATGCCCTTCGGCTGTGGATGGGGTGGGGTGTCATCCGCAGGATACCGGGGGGTTTTCCGGGGGGCATGGGTGCGGGCCCTGACGTGACTGTCAGGGCCCGCACCGCGCAGCTCCGCCAGCTGGATTCGAACCAGCACTACAGGGCTTCAAAGGCCCGCGGGCTACCAGTTACCCCATGGCGGATGGCTGCGTCAGACCTTACCCGAGGAGAAGGACGTGGTGATCCCGGAAACCATTCCATGCCACCAGCCCTCGATACGACGGTACAACTCGGCGCCTTGGGAGACGCGGACCACGAGGCAACCCCGATAGTTCTCGCCCACGTTCTTGCGGACGGTCTTCGGGTTGTGCTTCTTGATCGTCGTCTTCTGGAATGTGGAGCTGTCAACGCCCACCACGTCGCCCCAGTAGCGCTCGGCACCCTCGACGTCGGCTGTCATATGGATCATGACGCGATACCGCAGGCGGTCGCGTTCCACGCCCAGCAGGTCCAGCCATGCCAGGTAGAGCCGAATCACCCCTGGGTCGCTGTTGACGAAGAGCACGTTCTCACGTCGGTCATAGGGCTTGTCCTTCGAGCCCTCGGCCCAATAGAGCGCCACGCCGGCGATGAACAGGTCACGGGCCGACAGTTCGGCGGTCTCCTGTGCCGCAGCCCGCTTGGTTCGCAGTCGCTCCTCGTCCCGGATGGCGAGTTCGTGCTCCCAGCGCTTCCGCGCCGCCAGCTTCGCCTGCTCGGTCGGGTCACGACGCTCCGGCTTCGGCAGGTCCCGCACCCACAAGGAGATCGAGCTCTTCGAGCACCCGAGCTCCGCCTCGATCCGGTCGTAGGTCCAGCCCTGGAGGCGCAACTCCCTGGCCCGTGCCCGGAGGTCGTCCTTGGCGTTCGGGCGCCTTGTCCAGGCCGGTGGCGGTTCGCCCTTCACCAGGCGGTTGAGGATGTCGTTGTTGTAGATCTTCAGTTCGTCGCGGATCTGCCGGAGGGAGAGGCCCTGGCGGCGCAGGGCCACCGCCTTCTCGCGGAGGGCCTCGAAGTCGGCGTACTTGCCGGGTGCATGTGTCATACGCATACCGTCCGGGCGGAATGACCGGCTCCGGGATCGAACGGCGTGCGATTCAGCAGTTCGAGGGATGTCGGGTGAATTCGCAGCCGATCGGTCACCGCGTGTGGTGCGGGCGAGTCCGGGAAACTCACCGGAAAACCGGCGGGGGGCGCCCGTAGGCTGGGGGCATGACCGCGACGGGGGAAGACCATGTGACGGCCCGGGGAGGGCCGTGGTGGTGGGCCAGGCGGCGCAGTGCCGTGTTCGACGCGAGTCTGGCCGTGGTGTCCGCGCTGGAGTGCGCGCTGGAGGGGATCCCGTTCGCGAGGGACGCCGGTATTCCGGTGGCGGCGGGGGTCGTCTTCGGTCTGCTGACCGGTTCCGTGCTGCTGGTGCGCCGGCGGTGGCCGATCGCGGTCGTGCTGGTGTCCATCGCGATCACGCCCGCGGAGATGGGCCTGATGATGGGCATCGTCGGCCTGTACACGCTGGCCGCGGCCGAGATGCCCCGGCGGATCGTCGCCTCGCTGGCGGGGATGTCGCTGGTGGGGACGCTCATCGTGACGTTCGTGAAGACGCGGCAGGACATGTCGCGCGGGGAGCTGGACCTGGGTGACTGGTTCGTGCCGTTCGCGGCGGTCACGATGTCGCTGGGCTTCACGGCGCCCCCGGTGCTGCTGGGTCTGTACGTGGGGGCGCGGCGGCGGCTGATGGAGAGTCTGCGGGAGCGCGCGGACAGTCTGGAGCGGGAGCTCCAGTTGCTGGCGGAGCGGGCGGAGGAGCGGGCGGAGTGGGCCCGCAGCGAGGAGCGGACGCGGATCGCGCGCGAGATGCACGACGTGGTCGCGCACCGGGTGAGTCTGATGGTGGTGCACGCGGCGGCGTTGCAGGCGGTGGCCCGCAAGGATCCGGAGAAGGCGGTCCGCAACGCCGTGCTGGTGGGGGACATGGGGCGGCAGGCGCTGACCGAGCTGCGGGAGATGCTCGGGGTGCTGCGCAGTGGTGGGGACGAGCGGCGTGCGCGGGCGGAGTCGGTGCCGTTGGCGGCGGTGGGGGCGGCGGCGGCCGCGGCTGCGGCGGCGTCGCGGGCGGCGGACGACGACGGGCCGTGTCTGGCGGAGATCGAGGAGCTGGTGGGGCAGTCGGCCGCGGCGGGGATGGTGGTCGATCTGTCGGTGGAGGGGGAGGCCCGGTCGTATGCGCCGTTGGTGGAGCAGACGGCGTACCGCGTGGTGCAGGAGGCGTTGACGAACGTCCACAAGCACGCGGCGGGTGCGAAGACGTATGTGCGGCTGGCGCACCGGGTGTCGGAGATCGCGATGCAGGTGGAGAACGAGCCGCCCGAGGAGGCGGCGTCGTCGGCTCGGCTGCCGTCCGGGGGGAACGGGCTGGTGGGGATGAAGGAGCGGGTGTCGGCGCTGGGCGGGGTGTTCGTGTCGGGGCCGACGGACGCGGGGGGTTTCCGGGTGTCGGCGGTGATTCCGGCGTCGTAGCCGGGCGTGGCGGGCGTGGCCGGGCCGGGTGCGGGGCTCGCGTCAGTGGGTGGTGAGGCGGGCGGGTGCGGTGCCGGCGATGAGGGTGGCCAGGGCCTGGTCGATGTCGGTGCCGAGGTACCAGTCGCCGGTGTGGTCGAGGGTGTAGACGCGGCCGTCGGTGTCGATGGCGAGCAGGGCCTGGGTGTCGGTCTCGGCGCCGAGGGGGCAGACCTCGGTGTCGAGGGCGCGGCCGAGGTCGCCGAGGGTGCGGGCCATGTGGAGGCCGTGCAGCGGGTCGAGGTGGAGGGTGGCGGGGGCGACCTGGCGGCCGGGGCCGCCGGGGGTGATGTGGAGTCCGCCGAACTCGGCCCAGGCCTCGACGGCGGCGGGGAAGACGCTGTGGCGGTGGCCTGCGGGGGAGGCGTGGTCGCGCAGGGCGTCGGCCCAGATCTCGGCTTGTTTGATGTCCCAGCGTCCGGGTTGCCAGCCGGCGGCGCGCAGGGCTGCGTCGACGGGTACGGCGAAGCGGGTGGTCGAGGTGCGGTCGGTGTGCATCTGCCCTTTGTCTTGTCGTGGTGACGGAGTGACGGAGTGACGGGGTAGCGGGGTGACGGGCGCGATCGTGGGCGCGTCAGGTGTTCTGGTCCGCGGGGTCGACTATGCGGACGCCGAAGTGGGCGCTGAGGGCGGTGCAGGCGCGGCAGGGGGTGGCGAAGCTGCCGTGGAGGGGGTCGCCGTCCTCGCGGATGCGCCGGGCGGTGAGTTTGGCGTGCTTGAGGGCTTTGCGGGCCTCGCCGTTGGTCATGGGCTTGCGTGCGGCGCGTTTGCTGCGTGCGGCGTCGGCTGCGGCGATGTGGCGGGAGATGAGGATGGTCTCGGCGCAGCGGCCGGTGAAGCGGTCGCGCTGGGTGCTGGTGAGGGTGTCGAGGAAGTCCTGGACGAGGGGGTGCAGGGCGGGGGGTGTGTCGCCGCGGGCGGCGGTGCCGGTGAGGGTGGTGCCGCGGACGGAGAGGGCGGCGGCGACGGTGGGGAGGATGCCGTCGCGGCGGTGGCGCAGGACGGGGGCGTGGGCCGCCGCGGTGGCGCTCCAGCCGATGCGGGGGTCTCCGCCCGGGGGGTCCGCGGGGTGCGGGACTGCGGTGCGCGGGTCGCCGTCGTGGTGGCCGGCGGGCCTGCCGGTGTGTGGTCCCGTCTGTGTCGCGTTCATGATCGTATTCCCCTCCGTGCATCCCCCCGGGTGGTCACAGACTGCCAAATGCCGTGGCTGGTGCGGAAGCTGGGGCGGTGCGACACGCCCGGGGCGGGGCGTGTCGTGACGGTGGGGTGACGGCGGGTCACGGGTGCGCCGGGGGGCGGCGACCGGCGCCGGTGACCGGTGTCGTCGTACCGCATAGGCTGTCCGGCACCGCGGTCGAAGCGGTGATCCGTTCGGGGTTCGATGCAGTGAACCGGAGGGTGATCCGTGGCGGCCGGGGACGCAGTGACGTGCAGGAAGTCGCATCAGCAGACGTGACAGTCGATACGGGCCGTAGTGCGCCAAGGGTGGTCAATACGGGTCGTACAGAGTGCCGCAGGGGGCAACCGCCATGACGACAGGTCGGCTCGGGCTGGGGGCGCCTCCCGGCCGCCAGGCCGGGGGACACGCCGCGCCGCCGAACGCGGCCTATGCCGGGCAGGTCGTGCACTTCCCGGATCCGGTGCGGGCGGCCCGTCACCCGAGAGGGGTACGGGTCGACGAGCGTGGTCACCCCGATTTCTCGCCCTACGCGCGCGCGGCCGCGGAGATCGCGGAGCCGCCGGAGGGTTTCGGTGTGGACGAGTTGCGGCTGACGGACTACGTGTCGGCGAACACGGCGCTGGCGGCGTCGGGGCACGAGTTGTGGGACACGGTGCCGGCGGTGGCGACGCCGCACGGCTGGACGTGGCACCACGTGGCGGACACGCGGCGGCTGGAGCTGGTCCCGGTCGAGGTGAAGGCACTGCTGCGGCATCACGGCGGGGTGGCGACGTCGGGCGTGGACCAGGACAAGCGGGGGACGCGGCCGTTGCAGGAGACGCGTCCGGCGCACTTCGGGCTGCCGAAGTCGGGTGTGGCGGTGACCGAGTCGCAGGTGCAGGGTGTCGAGGAGGACCTCGGGTACCGGCTGCCGGGTGCGTACCGGTCGTTCCTGAAGGCGGCGGGCGGTTGCGCGCCGGTGGGCGCGGCGCTGGACGCGGAGCTGGGGCTGCTGGTGGACCAGCCGTTCTTCACGGTGCGCGACGAGGCGGCGGTGAACGACCTGGTGTACGTGAACAAGTGCCTGCGCGACCATCTGACCAAGGACTATCTGGGTGTCTCGTTCGTCCAGGGCGGGCTGCTCGCGGTGAAGGTGAAGGGCGAGCGGATCGGGTCGGTGTGGTTCTGCGCGTACGACGACGCGCGGGACGTGGATCCGTCGCTGCCGCCGGCGGAGCGGGTGGAGCGGCTGCTGCTGCCGTGCGGGGAGGATTTCGACGCCTTCCTGTCGCGGCTGGCGGGCAATCCGCCGGAGTTGGAGACGGTGGCGGACCTGATGGTGGACGGCGGGTTCGCGCGTGTGGTGCCGGTGGACGCGGTGTCGTCCTCGGGCGTGGGGGAGTGACTCGGCGATGGTGACCTTCGCACAGGCGCAGGAGCGCGCCGAGGAGTGGATCAACGGGGACGTGCCGTCGTACCAGCATCGTGAGGTGCGGGTGCGGGAGTTCGACCTCGGGTTCGTGGTGTGGGCGGAGGACCGGGCGGACGGGCCGCGCTCCGACGGGGGCGGGCAGCGGCTGGTGATCGCGCGGGACAGCGGTGAGGCGACGCTGTGGCCCGGGCTGCCGGTGGGTGAGGTGATCCGCCGGTACGAGGAGGAGTACGGCCGTGCGGACGAGGATCCGCAGCCGGCTCCGGCGGCGCCGGCGCGGGTGGATCTGAACCAGACGTCGTTCCTGCTGACTCCGCCGGAGTGGTTGCAGGAGGCGGCGGACCGGATGGGCATTCCGGACCGGCGGGGCGGCGGGTCGTCGTCGGCCGGGGCCGGGGCCGGGGCCGGGGCCGGGGCTGCTTCCGCTGTGGCGGACGCCGCCGCCGTGCCCGGGGGTGCTTCCGGGCCTGGGGGTGATTCCGTGCCGGACGCGGCTGCTGCCGCGGCATCGGGGCCGGCGTCCTCGCCCGCCCCGGCTTCCGCCGCCGGGCCTGCCGCCCGAACGGAGCCGGCCGACGCTCCGCCCGCAGGCGCCACGCCTGCCGCCGGGCACGGGGCGCCCGTCGCGCCCGGGAGCGGTACGGCGTGGCCGGCCGCCGGGGGCAGTGACGTGCAGACCGACCCGGGGCCGTCCGGGACCGTGGGAGCGCCCGACGCGCCGGCCGGGGCGACGCCCTGGGCCGGTACGGACACCAACGCCGACGCGGGCGACGACCGTTCGGTGCCGCTGCCCGCGACGGTGTTCGCGCCGCCGCTGAGCGGGACCGACGATGACGTGCCTCCGCCCCCGTCGGCGGCGCCCGAGGCCCGCACGACCCTGATGTCGGGCGGCAGCCAGCTGCCGCCCACGGCGGTCACGCCGGCGCTCGGCGGCTCGGACGCGCAGGCCGCCCCGGGCGGTCCCGCGGCTCCGGGCACGCCGCAGGGGACGCCGCCCGGTGGGGTGCCGCATGGAACGCCGCCTGCCGGTGTGCCGCACGGAACACCGCCCGGTGGGGTGCCGCAGGGGACGCCTCCCGCGCCCACGTCGGGTGGGGCGCCGTACGGGAACGCGCAGGGGCCGGCCGGGCCCGTGCCCGGGCGGCCGCTCGCGCCGAACGCCGGGGACATCGCCGACGCGGCGACCAGCAAGGCGGCCCCGCCGCCCGGCCGTGGCCGGGGCAACGGCCCCTCGACACCGCCTCCGCCCGGCGCTCCGGGCACCCCGGGCGCGCGGCCGGGCGGCGGCGCCGCGCCGTCGGCCCCCGGGGCTCCCGGAACGCCCGGGGGCGCGTACGTGCCGACGCAGATGGTGTCGGCGCTCGGCCCGCAGGGGCCGGAGACGCCGGCCGGTCCGGCTTCCGGCGCCCCCGGTGGGTCCTCGGGTGCCGGAAGCGCCCAGGCCCCCGGAACGCCGCAGCCCCCGCAGCAGCCGGGCGCCCCCGGCGCCCCGCAGGCGCCCGGCGCCCCTGGGGGCACGCCCCCCGGCGGTGTCCACCACGCGGCGACGATGCTGGCGGACCCGGGCCGGACGGGTCCGGGTGCCCCGCAGCCGCCCGGGCCTCCCGGAGCGATGGGAGCGCCGGGAGCGCAGGGCGGGCCCGGCGGGCCGGGTGCTCCCCAGCCGCCGGGCGCCCCGCACCAGCCCGGAGTTCCGCACCCGCCTGCCGCGCCGGGCGCGCCCGGGGCCGCGGGTCCCGTGCACCACGCGGAGACCGTGCTGGCCGCGCCGCCGGTGGGCGGCCCCGGTGTGCCTCCGCCGCCGCAGGCCCCCGGCATGCCGCCCGCGGCCCCGGGAGCGCCCGGTGCTCCGGGTGTTCCGCCGATGCCGCACGGGGCGATGCCGCCCGGAGCGATGCCGCCCGGCGCGATGCCGCCCGGCGCGATGCCCCCGCCCGGTCAGCCGGTGCCCGGGGCGCCGCAGGGCTACGGGTATCCGCAGCAGCCGGCCGGGCAGCCGACGGTCGGCCCGGGCTACCAGGCCGTGCTGCGCTACCGCGCTCAGGACGGTTCCGAGCAGCAGCTGATCCGGCGCTCGGCGCCGGGCACGCCGCACCCGGAGTGGCAGATCTTCCACGAGCTGCGGGCCATGAACGTGCCCCCGGACCAGGTGCTGGAGCTGCACACGGAGCTGGAGTCGTGCGAGCTGCCGGGTGCCTACTGCGCGCGCATGATCCGCGAGCAGTGGCCGCAGGCGCGGATCACGTCCATCGCGCCCTACGGCACGGACCACGCGAGCCGGCAGCAAGGCATGCAGCAACTGCTGGCGCATCAGGGCGAGTTGCACCAGGTGGCGGACGGCCCCGCGCGTCCGGCGCCGGTGCGTGCTCCGCTGCCGCCCGTGCAGGCCGCGCCGCCGGTTCCGCCGGAGGCCGTCGCCCAGGAGCTGGGAGCGGCCTTCGGGCCGGGGGTGTTCCGGTTCGAGCAGGCCGCGGTGTCCCGGCAGGGCGTGCCGCCGGTCGTGGCGCACACCCTGGTCGTGGCGGGTCTGCCGCTCGACATGGGCCCGTTCTTCTGGGCGCAGGCCCAGCCGGGGCGGCCGGTTCCCACGCTGGCGGAACTGGCGGCCGAGCGCGGGGTGCAGCCGGCCCCGGACGCCGGGTCCTACCTGGTGATGGGCAGTGACTTCGGCAAGGCGATCTGCGTCCAGTACGGCACGGCGAACATCGTCGCGGTGCCGGTGGAGGCGGGGCCGGGCGGTGCGCCCGTACCGCCGCAGTTCGTGAACACCGGGCTGCCGGAGTTCGTGCGGTGCCTGGCGCTGCTGGGGCGGATGTGGCGGCTCCGGTTCGGGCTGAACCAGGAGCAGGCGGGCCGCTGGACCGTCGATTTCCAGGCCCAGTTGGCCGCGCTCGACCCGGCGGCGCTGGGATCGCCGGAGAGCTGGTGGTCGGTGCTGCTGGAGCAGATGTGGGACGGGCTGCTGTGAGGCGCCGCCGGCGCTGAGGCGCGAGGAGGGGAGCCGGGTCCGGTCGCGGGGTGCGACCGGACCCGGCTCTTTCGCGTGCGCGCCGGGGCGGACCGTGCCCGGATGTCCTGCCGTCGGCGGTCCCGTGACCTCGACGCGGAGTGTCACGTTATGCACCTTTCTCGCCTATCCATCAAGATGTGCGCGAAATAGGCATATTCCGCGTCGGGCGTCGCGTCCGTGTGGTGGAGAGGGGTCCCAGGATGAGGAGCGCACCGGTGTCACCGCACGGTTTCAGCGCCGTGCGGGGGCGCGGCTACCGTCCCGAGCAGGCCGACGCCTACGTCGAGGCCCTCTGCGCCGACCGTGACGCGTCCTGGGAGCGGGCCGCCCGGCTGACGGTGCTCGCCCGGCGGCTGGACGGGGAACTGGCCCGGCTGCGGCACGCCGCGGCGCGGCTGGTCCCGCAGTCCTACGAGTCGCTCGGCGAACGGGCGCGGCGGCTCTTCGCCCTCGGGCAGGAGGAGGCCGCCGCCGTGCGTGAGGGGGCGCGGCGAGAGGCGCGTCAACGGCTCGAGCGGGCGCGGGAGTCGGCGGCCGGCGTGCGGGGTGAGGCACAGGCGTACGCCGACGCGGTGCGCGCCGAGGCCGACGAGCGGGCCCGGCACCGGCTGCTCGCGGCCCGTGCGGAGGCCGACGAGATCGTGGGCGCGGCGCGGCGGGAGGCGGAGGAGCAGCGGGGTGAGGCGCTGGCCGCGCTGCGGGAGATGCGGCAGCGCACCGCCGGGATGCTGGCCGAGCAGGACAAGGAACGCGCCGAGCGGTGGACCGAGGTGGAGCGGGCGGAGGACGGCCGCGGAGCGGGGCCGGGCGTGGACGGCCCGGACGCGGTGGCGCGTGCCGAGAGCGCGCTGTCGGCGGCGAAGCGGGCCTTCGCCGAGGCGGAGGACGAGGCCCGGCTGCTGGAAGAGGAGGCGCGCGCGTGTGCCGCCGAGGCGGTGGAACGGGCCGGGGAGCGGGCCGGGGCCGTGGAGGAGGAGACGGAGCGGGTGCTGCGCGAGCATGCCGAACAGGGGGACGCCGTCCGCGCGCACATCGACCGTGTCCACGCCCGTCTGACGGCGTGGGCGGGCCAGACGGCCCGGTGACGGCGGAGCTCCGGCCGGCGGGGAGCCCTCGGGGATGCGGCACGGCAGTCCGTGGGGGCTGCCGTGCCGCACCGGTCAGTCGTCCTTGCGTCCCGCGCCCGCCAGGATCAGGCCCTCGACCGCTTCGTACCGGTGGCGCTGCTCCTCCGAGTTGCGGTGGCCGGAGGCCAGCGTGCCGAGCCAGCCGCAGGCGAAGCCCAGCGGGATGGAGAGCAGCCCCGTGGTGGTGAACGGGAACCAGTTGAAGTCGGCCTCGGGGAAGGCCGACACGGGTGAGCCGGAGACCAGGTTGGTGCCCGGCATCAGCAGCAGCACCGCCAGTGAGCCGCCGATGAGGGTGCTCAGCAGGCCCGTTCGCGTGAAGCGCCGCCAGAACAGGCTGTAGACCAGCGCGGGCGCGATGGCCGAGGCGCCCAGGCAGAACGACAGGGTCACCAGCGGCTGGAGGCTGCGGTGCTGGACCTGGGTGGCCAGGGCGATCGCGGGAATGCCCACGGCCAGGGCGGACAGCCGGGCCAGGGTCATCTCGCGGCGCGGCGACATCTCCTGCACACGGGCCGCGAACACGTCGTGCGCCAGGGAGTTGGCGCAGGCCAGGATCATGCCGGCGACGGAGGCGAGCAGCGTCAGGAAGACGGCGGTGGTGACGGTCGTGAACAGGAAGGTCTCCGCGGAGGACACCTCCGCGCCGAACGCGGCCTGCGCGCCCAGCAGGAACGCCGTGTTGCCCTGCGGGTCGACCTTCGCGATCACCGCCCGTCCGACCAGGGCGGTCGCGCCGAAGCCGATCACGGTGATGACGAGCACGAACAGCGCCACCCCGGACACCGCCCAGGACATCGAACGGCGTACCTGCCGTGCGCTGGAGGCGGTGTACATGCGCATGGTGACGTGCGGCAGGACGCCGCCGCCCAGCACCACGGTGAGCTGCGCGGTGATCATGTCGAGGTCGGGGTGGGGGCCGCCGGCGAACTGCAGGCCGGAGGTGAGGAACGCCGAGCCCACGCCGCTGCCCGCGGCGGCGGCGCCGAACAGCGCCCCGGGGTCCCAGTCGAAGCGATCGAGGATCAGCACGGCGACGACCATGCCGGAGCCGAGCAGCAGTACGATCTTCAAGATCTGGATGAGGGCGGTGCCCTTCATGCCGCCGATCGCCGCGTAGCTGATCATCAGGGCGCCGACGCCGATGATGCAGCCGGTCTGCAGTGATTCGCCGGAGAAGCCGAGGATGAACGCCATCAGCTGCCCGGTGCCGGCGAGTTGGACCAGCATCAGCGGCAGCAGGGCCGCCAGGGTCACCGCGCAGGCCGCGATCCGCACAGCGCGTCCGGGCATCCGCCGGGTCAGCGCGTCGCCCATGGTGAACCGGCCCGCGTTGCGCAGCGGTTCGGCCAGCAGGAACATCAGCAGCATCAGCGACAGGGCCGTGCTGAGGGCCAGTACGGTCCCGTCGTAGCCGAACAGGGCGATGACGCCGCCGGTGCCGAGGACGGTCGCGGCGGAGATGTAGTCGCCGGCGATCGCCAGGCCGTTGCGCATGGGGGACAGGGAGCTGTAGCCGGTGTAGAACTCGTCGAGGTCGTCCCGGTCCGGGCCGGTCATCACGCACAGCAGCAGGGTGATCGTGGCGACGGCGGAGAAGCCGACCAGGGACATGGCCTGGGCGTTGCCGCTGAAGTCGGTGGTCACAGCGCGCCCTCCCGCTTGGCGTCGAGCGCGGTCTGCCTGCGGATCCGGTCCGCGATCGGGTCGACGCGAGCCCGGGCGGTCCGCTCGTACAGGGCGATGGCCAGCCAGGTCACGGGCACCTGCACGAGTGCCAGGAGCAGGCCGGTGGGCAGGCCGTCGGTGACGGTGCCCGTCATGAACGACGGGGCGAACGCCGACAGGAGCAGGAACAGCACGAAGTAGCCCAGGGCGGTCAGTGTGGCCACGCGCCGCTGCCAGCGGTAGGCGCTGCGCAGGAGCCTCAGGTCGCTGTGCTGCCCGAGCGGGGCGTGGCGCCGGGTGCGCCGGCCGGCCGGCTCGGGCTCCTGCCGCGGCACCCAGGGGTAGGTGTCGTAGGAGGGGGAGGAGTCGGGCGGTGGGTACGGCGGGTAGGGAGGGGGATCGTAGGACATCCCGGGGCTCCTTGCGAGGGTCGGGTCCGGTGGACGGCAGGGAGGTGGGGGGCGGGCGGCCCCGCACGTTACTGCGGAGTACCGGGGCAGCGCGAGGGTTTGGACAAACTGATTGGTCGGTACGCGCTTGCCTTCGTGACCTCGGGTGTTACCCGCGTTAACCCGCTCTTGCGGGCATCGGCGGCGCCGCCGCGCCCAAGTCCCGCCGCTCGTAGCGGAGTCCGGGCCCGCCGTCGACCGGCGCGTTCCCCGCGCGCAGGAACCCGTTGCGCTCCAGGACCGTCCGGGAACCGGCGTTGTCCCACCTCGTCAGCGCCGTGAGGGTGCGGAGCCCGTATGCGGTGGCGGCCAGCCGGCACACCTGGGCGACCGCCGCTGTCGCCACCCCGCGGCCCGCCGCCCGCTCGCCCACGCGGTAGCCGAGTTCGGCGCCGCCGTCCGCCAGGTCCACCAGGTTCACGCGCCCGACGACGTCCCCCCGCTCCGCGAGGACGACGTGGAAGCGGCAGACGCCGGCGTGCTGCTCGGCGAGGAGCGCCCGGTGCCGTGCGGCGAAGCCCTCGGGGGTGAAGTAGGCGTCGCCGCGGTCCGGGACCGTGCGGGCGAAGTACGCCCGGTTCTCCCGCTCGAAGGCCAGCAGCGCGTCCGCGTGATCCGCCCGCAGCGGTTCCAGGGTCACCATGGCGGTGAGCGTAGGGAGGGTCAGTCCCCCAGCACCGGGAATTTCCGGGGCGCCAGGAGCAGCAGCACCAGGAACGCCAGCGCCGCGGCCCCCGCCGCGCCCAGGTAGACGGCGTGCACCGCGTCGGCGATGGCCCGCCGGGTCGCCTCGGGTGCCGTGCCCGAGTCCAGTGCCCGGGTCACCGAGTCGAGGTCGCCCGAGCCGCCGAGGCGGGCGGCCAGCACCCCGTTGGCCACCGCCCCGAAGACCGCCGCGCCGATCGTCTGGCCCGTCTGACGGCAGAACAGCACCGAGGCGGTCGTCGTGCCGCGCTCGGCCCAGCCCACCGTCGACTGCACCCCGACGATGAGCGGCAGCTGGAACAGGCCCAGCGCCGCCCCGAGCAGCAGCATCAGCACGGTGGGCTGCCACGCGTGCCCGGGGTAGGGCAGGAACGGGAACGCGAACAGGATCAGGGCGGCGGTGCCGATGCCCAGCATCGCGGTGTTGCGGAAACCGATCCGCCGGTACACGTGCTGGCTCAGCGCGGCCGACACCGGCCAGCTCAGCGTCCACACGGACAGCACGAACCCGGCCGCGACGGGCGCCAGGCCCAGCACCGACTGGGCGTAGGTGGGCAGGAACACCGTCGGTGCGACCATCAGCAGGCCCAGCGCCCCCAGGGCCAGATTGACCGCGGCGATCGTCCGCCGCCGCCACACCCACCCCGGGATGATCGGATCCGCGGCCCGGCGCTCCACCCGCACCACGACGGCGGCCAGGGCGAGCCCCGCGCCGAACAGGCCGAGCGAGGGCGCCGACAGCCACGGCCAGGCCACCCCGCCCTGCACCAGGGCCGTCAGCAGCACGCCGCCGCAGGCGAACACCGCCAGCGCGCCCGCCCAGTCCACCCGCGCGCGGGCACCGGCCTCCCGCTCCGGCTCGTGCAGGTGACGCACGATCAGCCACAGCGCGACCGCGCCGACCGGCAGGTTGACCAGGAAGATCCACCGCCAGTCCGCGTACGCGGCGAGCACCCCGCCGAGGCCCGGGCCGGCGACCGCGGACACTGCCCACACCGTCGACAGCTTCGACTGGATCTTCGGACGGTCCTTCAGCGGGTACAGGTCGGCCGCCAGGGTCTGCACGGTCCCCTGGAGCGCGCCGCCGCCCAGGCCCTGCACGACGCGGAAGGCGATGAGCGCCCCCATGTTCCAGGCCAGCGCGCACAGCAGGGACCCCAGCAGGAACAGCACCGAGCCCGCCACGAGCACGGGCTTGCGGCCGAAGGTGTCGGAGAGCCTGCCGTAGACGGGCAGGGTGACGGTCACCGCCAGCAGATAGCCGGAGAACAGCCAGGAGAAGACGGAGAACCCGCCGAGGTCCCCGACGATCTGCGGGACGGCGGTGGACACCACGGTCGCGTCGAGCGCCGCCAGCGCCATCGACAGCATCAGGGCCGCCACCACGGCCGAGCGCCGCCGGTCCGCCACGGGCGCCGCCGTCTCACGCGCCGCGGAACTCGTGCTCCCCACCCCGGGTCCTCCCCCTCGGTTCTGCCTGCCCCTTGCACCTATCTGCCGCCGGACAGCTTCCCACTTGACCCTGACGTCGCGGGAGGGTGGAGGCTGGATGAGCCGACGGGGGGACCCGACCCTGAGACGGCCTCCACCCCACGGTGGACTGCCCCTAGGGGTACCTCCGTACTACGACCTGGGGAGGGTTCGTACCGGCGGAGGACGAGAGGGGGAGGGGCTCGTCCTTAACCTGGCTTTACGCCGCCGGGGGGCGGTGGGCACACCGGCGGGGGTGGGGTTTTCCTCAGCAAAAGACTGCGCTGGACACCAGGGCGCAGGACCCCTCCCCGACGCGAGACTTGGCACACGTTCGACGGACCGCCCGGTCCGGCGCCGCACCAGCGGCCACCGGCCCGGCGACCGCCTTCACCAACTGCTGACCGATATAGGAGACATACCGTGACTTCGGCTGTGACCATTCCCAGGCACGGGGGTACTGGAGGGCGTACGGCCGTAGCCGCGCGGGCGCGGCAGGTCGTGAAGGCGTACGGGTCCGGTGAGACCCGGGTCGTCGCCCTCGACCACGTCGACGTGGACATCGCACGCGGCCAGTTCACCGCGATCATGGGCCCCTCGGGCTCCGGCAAGTCCACGCTCATGCACTGCCTCGCCGGGCTCGACACCGTCACCGGCGGGCAGATCTACCTCGACGAGACCGAGATCACCGGCCTGAAGGACAAGAAGCTGACGCAGCTGCGCCGGGACCGGATCGGGTTCATCTTCCAGGCGTTCAACCTGCTGCCGACGCTCAACGCCCTCGAGAACATCACGCTGCCCATGGACATCGCGGGCCGCAAGCCCGACAAGCAGTGGCTGACGCGGGTGGTGGAGACCGTCGGCCTGTCCGACCGGCTCAAGCACCGGCCCACCCAGCTCTCCGGCGGCCAGCAGCAGCGTGTCGCCGTGGCGCGGGCCCTCGCCGCCCGGCCCGAGATCATCTTCGGTGACGAGCCGACCGGCAACCTCGACTCGCGCGCCGGCGCCGAGGTCCTGGGCTTCCTGCGCCGCTCGGTCGACGAACTGGGCCAGACCATCGTCATGGTCACCCACGACCCGGTCGCCGCCAGCTACGCGGACCGGGTGCTGTACCTCGCCGACGGACGCATCGTCGACGAGATGCTCAAGCCCACGGCCGAGGCCGTCCTGGACCGCATGAAGGACTTCGACGCCCGGGGGCGCACGTCATGACCGTCATGAAGACCTCGATGCGCAACTTCCTCGCGCACAAGGGGCGCATGGCCCTCTCGGCGATCGCCGTGCTGCTGTCCGTCGCCTTCGTCTGCGGCACGCTCGTCTTCACGGACACCATGTCCACCACGTTCGACAAGCTCTTCGCGGCCACCTCCTCCGACGTCACGGTCAGTGCCAAGGGCGCCTCCGACAGCGGCGAGACCACCGCCGACAACGGCAAGCCCCCGGTCATGCCGGCCTCCGTGCTCGGCGAGGTCCGCAGGGCCGAGGGCGTGAAGTCCGCCGAGGGCACCGTGTTCTCCACCTCGGTGACCGTCGTCGACGCCGACAAGGACAGCCTGTCGCCCACCAGCGGCGGCCCGACCATCGTCGGCAGCTGGAACGCCACCGACGCCCGCACCATGAAGATCACCTCCGGTGCGGCGCCCGAGGGCGGCGACCAGATCATGGTCGACGCCGACACCGCCGACAAGCACGGCCTGAAGCTCGGCGACGAGATCGGCGTGCTCACCGCCGTCGGCAACCACACCGCCGAGATCTCCGGCATCGCCGACTTCACCGTCACCAACCCCGGCGCCGCGATCTTCTACCTCGACACCAAGACCGCCCAGCAGGCCCTGGTCGGCGAGAGCGGCGTCTACACCAACGTCAACGTCACCGCGGCCGCCGGCGTCAGCGACGCGCAGCTGAAGAAGAACGTCACGGCCGAACTCGGCGGCGGCTACCAGGTCAAGACCGCCAAGGAGACCGCCGACGCCAACCAGAAGGACGTCGAGGGCTTCATGAACGTCATGAAGTACGCGATGCTCGGCTTCGCCGGGATCGCCTTCCTCGTCGGCATCTTCCTGATCATCAACACCTTCTCCATGCTGGTCGCCCAGCGCACCCGCGAGATCGGCCTGATGCGGGCCATCGGCTCCTCGCGCAAGCAGGTCAACCGCTCCGTGCTCGCCGAGGCGCTGCTGCTCGGCCTCGTCGGATCGCTGCTCGGCGTCGGCGCGGGCGTCGGCCTCGCCGTCGGCCTGATGAAGCTCATGGGCCAGATGGGCATGGAACTGTCCACCGACGACCTCACCGTGGCCTGGACGACCCCCGCGGTCGGACTCCTCCTCGGCGTGATCGTCACCGTGCTCGCCGCCTACCTGCCCGCCCGCCGCGCCGGCAAGATCTCCCCGATGGCCGCCCTGCGCGACGCGGGAGCCCCCGCCGACGCCAAGGCCGGCTGGATCCGCGGCATCGTCGGCACCGTCCTCACCGGTGCGGGCGCCTTCGGCCTCTACCTGGCCTCGGCCGCCGACAAGGCCACCGACGGCTCGCTGTGGCTCGGCCTCGGCGTGGTGCTGTCGCTCATCGGCTTCGTCGTCATCGGCCCGCTGCTCGCCGGCGCGGTGGTCCGCGTCCTCGGCGCGGTCCTGCTGCGGATGTTCGGCCCCGTCGGCCGCATGGCCGAGCGCAACGCCCTGCGCAACCCGCGCCGCACCGGCGCGACCGGCGCCGCCCTGATGATCGGCCTCGCCCTGGTGGCGTGCCTGTCCGTGGTCGGCTCCTCGATGGTGGCCTCCGCCACCGACCAGCTCGACAAGACCGTCGGCACGGACTTCATCATCCAGTCCGACAGCGGCCAGCTGATCAGCCCGCAGGCGGTCCGGGCCGTCAAGTCCTCCGCGGACCTGGAACGCGTCACCGAGTACAAGTGGACCGAGGCCGACTTCACCACTCCCGACGGCAAGACTCTCAAGGACACCGCGATCACGGCGGCCGACCCGTCCTACGCGACCGACCTGCGCACCGAGACGGTCGCCGGCAAGCTCACCGACGCCTACAAGCCCGACTCGATGTCGGTCCACGAGAAGTTCGCGAAGGACCACCGCATCACCCTGGGCTCCAAGGTGCGGGTGGCCTTCAAGGACGGCAAGACCGCCGATCTGACCGTCCGGGCGATCACCAGCAGTGACGTCGTGATCGACGCCGGCGCGATGTACACGTCCATTTCGACGATGGCCACGTACGTCCCGGCCGACAAGATGCCGCTGGACACCCTGCTGTTCGCCTCGGCGAAGGACGGCAAGCAGGACGCCGCCTACACGTCCCTGAAGGCCGCGCTGCACGACTACCCGCAGTACACCGTGCGCGACCAGACCGACTACAAGGAAGCCCTGAAGGACCAGATCGGCCAGCTGCTCAACATGATCTACGGCCTGCTGGCCCTGGCGATCATCGTCGCCGTCCTGGGCGTGGTGAACACCCTGGCCCTGTCGGTGGTGGAGCGCACCCGGGAGATCGGCCTCATGCGGGCGATCGGCCTCTCCCGCCGCCAGCTGCGCCGCATGATCCGCATGGAGTCGGTCGTCATCGCCCTCTTCGGCGCCCTGCTGGGCCTCGGACTGGGCATGGGCTGGGGCGCCACGGCCCAGCAGCTGCTGGAACTGGAGGGCCTGATGGTCCTCGACATCCCCTGGCCGACGATCATCGGTGTCTTCGTCGGCTCGGCGTTCGTGGGCCTGTTCGCGGCACTGGTCCCGGCGTTCCGGGCGGGACGGATGAACGTGCTGAACGCCATCGCGACGGAGTAGCCACCCGGCACACCGTCATCCCGAGGAACCACCGCACACGGGGGTTGCGGGGGCCCGGCGCCGGGCGGTCCAGGAGTGGACCGCCCGGCGCCGGGTGCTTTCCCCGGCCCGCGGGCCCCCGGGCGACCACGCCGGGCACCCCGCACCCGGGGCGTCGTCCACAGGCCCCGGCGCCGAGCCGCGCAGCGACGTACGCTGGAGACCCCCGGCCCGCAGTGCGTGTCGGGCCCGTCGTGTTGCCCACCCCCCTGGACGGAAAAAGCCCCGAATGAGCCTGCACGGTCTGCTCGACGCCGTCGTCAAGGACGCCGCCCTCGCGGAAGCGATCAGGGCTGCCGCCGACGGCAACCGCATGCACGTCGACCTGGTCGGCCCCCCTGCCGCCCGCCCCTTCACGGTCGCCGCCCTGGCCCGCGAGACGGGCCGCCCGGTCCTCGCGGTCACGGCGACCGGCCGCGAGGCGGAGGACCTGGCAGCCGCCCTGCGCTCCCTGCTGCCCCCCGAGGGCGTCGTGGAGTACCCGTCCTGGGAGACCCTCCCGCACGAACGGCTCAGCCCCCGCAGCGACACCGTCGGCCGCCGCCTGGCCGTGCTGCGCCGCCTGGCCCACCCACGCCCGGACGACCCCGAGACCGGCCCGGTCTCCGTCGTCGTGGCGCCCGTCCGCTCCGTGCTCCAGCCCCAGGTCAAGGGCCTGGGCGACCTGGAGCCGGTGGCCCTGCAGACCGGGCGGAGCGCCGATCTGGGCGAGGTGGTGGAAGCCCTCGCGGCCGCCGCCTACGCGCGCGTGGAGCTCGTGGAGAAGCGCGGCGAGTTCGCCGTGCGCGGCGGCATCCTCGACGTGTTCCCGCCCACCGAGGAACACCCCCTGCGCGTCGAGTTCTGGGGCGACGACATCGAGGAGATCCGCTACTTCAAGGTCGCCGACCAGCGGTCCCTGGAGGTCGCCGAGCACGGTCTGTGGGCCCCGCCCTGCCGTGAGCTGCTGCTGACCGAGGACGTCCGCGCCCGGGCCCGGGCCCTGGCCGAACAGCACCCCGAGCTGGGCGAACTGCTCGGCAAGATCGCCGAGGGCATCGCGGTGGAGGGCATGGAGTCCCTCGCCCCGGTCCTCGTCGACGACATGGAGCTGCTGCTCGACGTGCTGCCCGAGGGCGCCATGGCCGTCGTCTGCGACCCGGAGCGGGTCCGTACGCGCGCCTCGGACCTCGTCGCCACCTCGCAGGAGTTCCTCCAGGCGTCCTGGGCGGCCACCGCGGGCGGCGGCGAGGCACCCATCGACGTCGGCGCGGCGTCCCTGTGGTCCATCGCGGACGTCCGGGAGCGGGCGCGCGAGCTGGACATGATGTGGTGGTCGGTGTCGCCGTTCGCCGCCGACGAGACGTTCGCCGACGGGGCGGGCGACGGGGACACCCTCAAGCTCGGCATGCACGCCCCGGAGACCTACCGCGGCGACACCGCCAAGGCCCTCGCCGACACCAAGGGCTGGCTCGCCGACGGCTGGCGCGCGGTGTTCGTCACCGAGGGCCACGGCCCGGCCGCCCGCACGGTCGAGGTGCTCGGCGGCGAGGGCATCGCCGCCCGTCTGGAAGGGGACCTCGGCGAGATCTCCCCGTCGGTCGTGCACGTGGCGTGCGGGTCGATCGACCACGGCTTCGTCGACCCGGCCCTCGGACTCGCCGTCCTCACCGAGACCGACCTGACCGGGCAGAAGGCCTCCGGCCGCGAGGGCGCCCGGATGCCGGCCCGCCGCCGCAAGACCATCGACCCGCTCACCCTGGAGCCGGGCGACTACATCGTCCACGAGCAGCACGGCGTCGGCCGCTACATCGAGATGGTGCAGCGCACCGTGCAGGGCGCCACCCGCGAGTACCTGGTCGTGGAGTACGCCCCCGCCAAGCGCGGCCAGCCCGGCGACCGGCTGTACATCCCCACCGACCAGCTGGAGCAGATCACCAAGTACGTCGGCGGCGAGGCGCCCACCCTGCACCGCCTGGGCGGCGCCGACTGGACGAAGACGAAGGCCCGCGCGAAGAAGGCGGTCAAGGAGATCGCCGCCGACCTCATCAAGCTCTACAGCGCGCGCATGGCCGCCCCCGGGCACGCCTTCGGGCCGGACACCCCCTGGCAGCGCGAGCTGGAGGACGCCTTCCCCTACGCGGAGACGCCCGACCAGCTCACCACCATCGCCGAGGTCAAGGAGGACATGGAGAAGTCCATCCCCATGGACCGCCTGATCTGCGGCGACGTCGGCTACGGCAAGACCGAGATCGCGGTCCGGGCCGCCTTCAAGGCCGTCCAGGACGGCAAGCAGGTCGCCGTGCTGGTGCCCACGACGCTGCTGGTGCAGCAGCACTTCGGCACGTTCAGCGAGCGGTACGCGCAGTTCCCGGTGAACGTGAGGGCACTGTCCCGCTTCCAGACCGACACCGAGGCCAAGGCCGTCCTGGAGGGCCTGCGCGAGGGCTCGGTGGACATCGTCATCGGCACGCACCGGCTGTTCTCGTCCGAGACCAAGTTCAAGGACCTGGGCCTGGTCATCGTCGACGAGGAGCAGCGCTTCGGCGTCGAGCACAAGGAGCAGCTGAAGAAGCTCCGCGCGAACGTCGACGTGCTGACGATGTCCGCGACCCCGATCCCGAGGACGCTGGAGATGGCGGTCACCGGCATCCGCGAGATGTCGACGATCACCACCCCGCCGGAGGAGCGCCACCCGGTGCTCACCTTCGTCGGCCCCTACGAGGAGCGGCAGATCGGCGCGGCCGTCCGCCGCGAGCTGCTGCGCGAGGGCCAGGTCTTCTACATCCACAACCGGGTCGAGTCCATCGACCGGGCCGCCGCCCGGCTGCGCGAGATCGTCCCCGAGGCGCGCATCGCGACGGCCCACGGCCAGATGTCGGAGCAGGCGCTGGAGCAGGTGGTCGTCGACTTCTGGGAGAAGAAGTTCGACGTCCTCGTCTCCACCACGATCGTCGAGTCCGGCATCGACATCTCCAACGCCAACACCCTGATCGTGGAGCGCGGCGACAACTTCGGCCTCAGCCAGCTCCACCAGCTGCGCGGCCGGGTGGGCCGGGGCCGCGAGCGCGGCTACGCCTACTTCCTCTACCCGCCGGAGAAGCCGCTGACCGAGACGGCCCACGAGCGGCTGGCGACCATCGCCCAGCACACGGAGATGGGTGCCGGCATGTACGTCGCCATGAAGGACCTGGAGATCCGCGGCGCGGGCAACCTCCTCGGCGGCGAACAGTCCGGCCACATCGCGGGCGTCGGCTTCGACCTGTACGTGCGGATGGTCGGCGAGGCCGTCGCGGACTACCGGCGCCAGCTGGAGAGCGGCGAGATCGAGGAGGAGCCGCCGCTCGAGGTCAAGATCGAACTGCCCGTCGACGCGCACGTCCCGCACGACTACGCCCCCGGCGAGCGCCTGCGCCTCCAGGCGTACCGCGCCATCGCCTCCGCCAACTCGGAGGAGGACATCAAGGCGGTCCGCGAGGAACTCGTCGACCGCTACGGCAAGCTGCCCGAGCCGGTGGAGAACCTGCTGCTCGTGGCCGGGCTGCGCATGTTCGCGCGGGCGTGCGGCGTGGGCGAGATCGTGCTCCAGGGCACCAACGTGCGTTTCGCGCCGGTGGAGCTGCGCGAGTCGCAGGAGCTGCGGCTCAAGCGGCTCTACCCCGGATCCGTCATCAAGCCGGCGGCCCACCAGGTCCTGGTACCGCGGCCGAAGACGGCCAAGGTGGGGGGCAAGCCGTTGCTGGGGCGCGAACTCCTGGCGTGGGTGGGCGAGTTCCTGACGTCGGTCCTGGGGTCCTGAGGGGGCGGGTGCCCTGGGGGTTCCTGACGCCGGTGGCGGCCCGGGGAGTTGCGGGCCGCCGCTGCGCGGGGCGGTGGGGCCGGGGGGGGGGCTGGCCTGTGGGTGCCGTGCCGTGCCGTGCCGTGTCGTGGCCCGGGGCCACTCGCCGTGGGATTCCTGGCTCGTGGGTGTCGTGGCCCGGGGCCCACTGGCCGTGAGTTTCCTGGCCCGTGGGTGCCCCCCACCTCGTGGGCACCTGTGGTCCGTAGGCGTCCTGGTCCGTGGGCATCCTGGCCCGTGGACGACCTGGCCCGTGGGCATCCTGGCGAGACCGCGACGATGTGACAGCCGCCGCCGGGATCGCCGGCCGATCCTCAGTCCGCGTCGCGGAACAGCATCACCGCCAGTTCCCGGAACACCTCCTCCGGATCCCGGTCGCCCACGGGACCGTCCAGGTTGTGGCCGAGCAGCAGCGTCGCGAAACCGTGGGCCAGGGACCAGGCGGCGACCCCGGCGAGCCGGGCATCGCCACCGCGGCTGTGCGGCGGCACGGCCGTGACGGCCTCGCGCAGGGCGTCACCGGCCAGGGCGCGCGCGGTGGTCAGCTCCAGATCCCCGGCCCGCAGCAGCCCGGGCGCGAACATCACCTGGAAGTGCGCCGGATGCTCACGCGCGAACCGTACGTACCGCACGCCCGCCTCCTTCAGGTCCGCCGCCTCCCGGAGCGCGTCGGCGAGCAGCCCGAACCCCTCGGCGGCGATCGCGGTCAGCAGCCCGGCGCGGTCCTTGAAGTGGTGGGCGGGGGCGGCGTGCGAGACGCCGGCGCGACGGGCGAGGTCGCGCAGGCTCAGCGCGTCCGGGCCGTCGGCCGCGATGACGTCGAGGGCGGCGCCCAGGATGGCCCGGCGCAGATCGCCGTGGTGATACCGGCGACCGGCCGCGCCCCTGCCGTCCGCTGCTGCCTTGCTGGTGCTCATGGGCAGGAGCCTACGCCGAATCTAGTCATTGACAAGTTCGCGGGGTCTCGGGCAATCTTGCCAGTGTCAAGTTGTGCGGGTCGTGCGGCGCCGACGGCGGCGTGCGGTCCCGCGCCTCGGGCAGGACGTGACGGGAGGCAGGCCGTGTCGGAACATCTCAAGGCGATCGGTGGAACCGGTGCGGACGTGCGGGAGGACGGCGTGGAGCCGGCCCGCGTGCGTCGGATGTGGCACCTGCTGGAACCGCTGCACGCGGTGCTGTACTACGCGCCGGAGGCCTTCGAGGAGGCCGCCGCCCTCGGGTTCGCGACGCAGGAGCGCTGGCCGAGCTATTTCCCCTACCGGGCGGCCCCGCTGGGCCAGGCCGGCCCCGAGCAGGTGGCCTCCGCCTTCTACAGCTTCAGTCCGCGCATGGTCGCCGAGTACATGGAACCGGCGTGGCGGACGGCGAGCCCGGCAGCGGTGCTCGACGCCAGAGTGCGGGCGGTCGACCGTGCCTACCGCGCGATTCTCGGCGACCGCCTGGACGCCCCCGAGCTCGCGGAGGCGGCGGCCCTCGTCCGGCAGGCTGCACAGTCCGTGCAGACCGCCGGCCGCCCGCTCGCCGCGGCCAACGCCGCACTCGACTGGCCCGAGCCCCCGCACCTTCAGCTGTGGCACGCGGCGACGATCCTGCGCGAGCACCGCGGCGACGGCCACCTCGCGGCCCTGCTGCTGGCCGGACTGGACCCGGTGGAGTCGCTCGTCTCGTTCGCCGCCATAGGCGCAGCGTCGGTGGAGCGCTTCGAGAGCCGCGGCTGGAGTCCCGAGCAATGGGCGGACGCGCGGGACCGCCTGACGGCGAGAGGACTGGTCGACGCCCACGGCACGGCCACCGACGCCGGCCGGGAGCTGCGCCGCCGGGTGGAGGAGCAGACCGACCAACTCGCCGCCGGGCCCTGGCAGTCACTGGGCGCGCAGCGGACCGATCGCCTCGCCGACCTGCTGGGCGACTTCTGGGTCGCGGTGCTGTCGTCCGGCCTGCTGCCCGCGGAGACCACCCTGGGCATAGGCAAGGTCTGACCGGGCCGGCACCGGCCGCCTGCCGCGCCGGCGCGGACCCGACGGCTCCCCGACTCGGCGACGCGCACGGGCACAAGCCGCCCGACAGGCGCGGTGTACCGCCTGAGGCCCCCTGTGGTCCGCACCTTCCCCTCGCTACCGTTGACCAGGCACGGGCCGCCCGTGCGACGGCGGAACAGGCAAAGCAGGGAGGGGCGCACGGTGAGGCGTCTGAGGGGTGGGGCGGCACTGGCTGTCGCGATGATGGTCACCGGCGCGGTACTGGCCGGCTGTGAAGGGCTCCCCGCACCGGAGGAGGGAAGCGGCGCTTCGGGCTCGGGGGCAGCGGCCGCCGGGAACGGCCGGGCGGTGAACCCGCTGGACAACCCGGACGGCACCGAACCGGGCCTCGCGCCGGTCACGTCCTCCGCGGACAAGGACGAGGCGCGCACCCTGATCGAGAAGGTGCGGACCAAGGGCCGCGGCCCGCGCACCGGTTACGAGCGGGACAAGTTCGGCTACGCCTGGATGGACTCGGCCCCGCGCGAGGTCCCCTTCTCGCACAACGGCTGCGACTCACGCAACGACCTTCTCAAGCGGGACGGCGACAAGCTCCGCTTCCGGTCCGGCTCGGACTGCATCGTCGTCTCGCTGACCCTGCACGACCCGTACACCGGCAAGGTCATCGAGTGGAAGAAGTCCCGGGCCACCGAAGTACAGATCGACCACGTCATGCCGCTGTCGTACGACTGGCAGATGGGCGCCTCGCGCTGGCCGAAGGACAAGCGGGAGGCGATCGCCAACGACCCGCTCAACCTGATCCCGGTGGACGGTCCCACCAACAGCTCCAAGGGGGACTCCGGCCCGGCGTCCTGGCTGCCGCCGGACAAGCGGATCCGCTGCGCCTATGCGGTGCGCTTCGCCCAGGTGTCCCTGAAGTACGACCTGCCCGTGACGGAACCGGACAAGGAGATGATGCTGAAGCAGTGCGGCGGATAGGGCTCAAGTCCCGCGGGGGACGGGCGACATGGGGTGGTTCTCCCGACACGGACGCGGGCACTCCGGGGCCCGGCGCCGCCAACAGCGGCCTCGGGCGGGCCCGGAGGCTCCCCACCCGCCCCGGCCCGCGCTCCTGACACGCGATGTGATCAGCACGACAACGGTTCGGTACAACCCGTGACCGGTGGTCCGTGTCGGGCTATACGCTCGGATCCCCCACCGTGCTCTGTCACTCGCACGTACCCGTCCCATTCGGCCACACCGGACCAGGAGCAGTCATGTACGGCCACGGCGCGGCGCCGCCTCCCCGCAGCGCGGCAACGGTCATCTCCCTGCGCGTGCTGATCGCCGCAGCCGGGGTCCTCACGTGCGGCGTGCTGGCCTGCGTCCCGCTGTTCCGGGCCGCCGTCCTGCGCGGCAAGGTGTACGACTGGATCGCGGCCTGGGTGAGCCTGCCCCTGGCCGTCACCTGCTTCGTGGTGATCGGCTCGCTCCCCGAGGGCGACTACCGCACCGACATAGCGCTCGCCGTGATCATGCTGCTCGGTCTGGGGTCCGCGATCTACTTCCTGGTCGTGGACATCGGCCACCACAACGCGCAGCGCCGGTTCGCCGGCTACCCGCCGTCGCAGGGGCCGACCGTCATCTCCGGGCAGACCCCGTACGGCTACCCGCACCAGGCGACGCCCTACAACCCGGCCGCCACGCCCGTCCCGCAGCAGCAGACCCAGCCGCCGCAGCATCCCGTTCCGCCGGTCCCGCAGCGGCCGGCGCCCGCCCGCATCGACCAGGTGCGTGCCGAACTCGACGAACTGAGCGACTACCTGCGCCGCCAGGAGGGCCGCCCTGACGGCACCCCAGGTGAGCCCGAGGGCAGCAGGTGAGTGCCGAGGCCGGACGCGTCGTCGCCGGCCGTTACGAACTGTCCGCCGTCCTCGGCCAGGGCGGCATGGGCCAGGTCTGGACGGCCTACGACCAGCGGCTGGACCGGCGCGTCGCCGTGAAGCTGCTGCGGCCCGACAAGGTGGCCGGCCAGGAGGCGGAGGAGTTGCGCCGCCGCTTCGTGCGGGAGTGCCGGGTGACCGCCCAGGTCGACCACCCCGGCCTGGTCACCGTGCACGACGCGGGCAGCGAGGGCGAGGAGCTGTTCCTCGTCATGCAGTACATCGACGGGGTCGACCTGGCCGGTCACCTCGCCGGCCGCACCCCCTACCCGTGGCCGTGGGCGGTCGCGGTGACGGCGCAGCTGTGCGCCGTTCTGAGCGCCGTGCACGCGGTGCCGATCGTCCACCGGGACCTGAAGCCGCGCAACGTGATGGTGAAGCAGGACGGCACGGTCACCGTCCTCGACCTCGGCGTCGCCTCCGTCATGGAGACCGACACCACCCGCCTCACCCACACGGGAACGCCCATCGGCTCGCCCGCCTACATGGCCCCCGAGCAGGCCATGGGCGGCGCGGTCGGCCCCTACACCGACCTGTACGCGCTGGGCGTGGTGCTGCACGAACTGCTCAGCGGGGACGTACCGTTCTCCGGCTCCACGGCACTCGGCGTCCTGCACCGGCACCTGTACGAGCCGCCGGTCCCGGTGCGTCGGCTGCGCCCCGAGGTGCCCGAGGCGCTGGAGACCCTGGTGCTGCGCCTGCTGGCCAAGGACCCGCAGCACCGGCCCGCCTCCGCCCAGGAGGTGTACGAGCGCCTGGAGCCGCTCCTGCCCGCCCGCGGCACACCCACCGGAGCGCCCCTCGACCCCACCCGCCCCTTCCTGCGCCCGCACGCCCCCTGGCCGGACCGGGCCCGCACGCCCGCCCCCCAGCCCGCCCCGGCCACCCCCGTCCCCGAGTCGCCGGGCAACACGGACATCGCCCGGGCCGTCGACGAGGTCAAACGCCTGCTCGGCGAAGGCCGCATCACCCAGGCCGTCGACATCCTCGGCGCGATCCTGCCCGTCGCGGCCGGCCGGCACGGCGAACACTCCCCGGTCGTGCGGACCCTGCGCAGGCAGTACGCGGCCACCCTGCTGGACGACGGCCAGTACCGGCGCGCCCTGCCCGAGCTGCGCCGCCTCGCCGACGAACGCGCCGCCGAGGCCGGCCAGGCCGACCCCCAGTGCCTGCGCTTCCGCTACGAGGCGGCCCAGTGCCTGGAACAGCTCGGCGAACCGGCCGCGGCCCTCGCCGAGTATCGGGCGCTGCTGCCGTACTACGAGAACCAGTACGTCGCGGCGGGCGGCCCGGAGCTGGCCCATGACGTGCGCCGCCGCATCGGTCACCTGCTGCTGGCCCTCGGCGACCGCGGCGCCGCCCACGACACCCTGGCCCGGCTGCTGCACGACGTCGAACGCACTCACGGACACGGTCACCCGCTGGGGGTGGAGATCCGCCGCACGCTGCAGTGGCTCGGGCAGGTGCGGGGCTGAGGTCCGGTCCGGGGGCGGCGCGGCGGTGCCGGAAGTCCCGGTGAATCGTTGGTCGAATGGGTTGGCCAGAGCCTGCCCACTGCCTACCATCGATCACCGCAAGACCTTGTGCACCGCCGCACAATCTCCTCGGGAGGTCTCCTTGCACCGCCGCCGTCGCACCGCGCTCGTCCTCACCGCCGCGATCGCCGCCGCGGCGCCTCTCCTCACCGCCTGCGGGAACGACGCGCATCCCGGTGCCGCCGCCGTGGTGGGTGGCCAGCGGATCACCGTCTCCCAGCTGGAGGAGCGGGTCGGCGAGGTCCGGCAGGCCCAGCGGGCGGCCGTGCGGGACGAGGCGCAGTACCGGCAGGCCATCGCCCGGACGGGCACCCTCACGCGGGACACCTTGCAGACCATGGTGCTCGACCGGGTGCTGCACCGCGCCGCGCAGGACGCCGACGTGACCGTCACCCGCAAGGAGATCCAGAGGATGCGCTCGGGCCTGGAGAAGCAGGCCGGCGGTGCGAAGGCGCTGGAGACGACCTGGCTCCAGCAGTACGGCATCCCGCCGCAGCGCCTGGAGGAGAACCTCCGCCTGCAGCTGGAGGCCCAGAAGCTCGCCGAGAAGCTCGGCACCGACACCAGCCGCCCCGAGTTCTGGAAGGCCCTCTCGGACGCCTCCAAGGACCTCGACGTCAACCTCAACCCGCGCTACGGCACGTGGGACGTCCGCAAGAGCAGCCGCGCCGACGCCAAGACCCCGTGGGTCCGCGACGTGACGGCGACGCAGGCGCAGCAGTCCATGTAGCACGCCGGACGACGCACCGGGCCCGGGCCACCTCCGGGCCCCCGGGTCCCGGGCCGGCCGACCGGCGCCCGATCCCGCCTGCACGAGCGACCGCTGAGCGCCCGGTCGGGCCCGGCGCGGGCACAGCCGAGTGCCCGACTTGGCCCGTGCGGGCAGTGCCGAGTGCCCGGTCGTACGTGGTGCGGGGCACTGCCGAGTGCCCGACTTGGCCCGTGCGGGCAGTGCCGAGTGCCTGGTCATACGTGGTGCGGGCGCCGCCGAGTGCCTGATAGCACCCTGTACGGGCACCGCCGAGTGCCCGGTCGAACCCCTGGCGGGTCGCGACAAGAGCCCGGGCGAACTCCGTGAGAGTGCAGACAAGCGCCCGCCCGGTCACGTCCTTCGGGCACCGCCGAGTGCCCGGCCGGACCCCGTGTGGGTCCTGGCAAGCGCCCGCCTGGTCACCCCCTTCGGACACCCCGAGTGCCCGGTCGGAATCCGTGCGGGCACTGCCGAGCGCCCGCCCGGTCACCCCCTGCGGGCACCGTCGAGTGCCCGACCCAACCCCTGGCGGGCCCCGACAAGAACCCGCCCCGTCACCCCCGGCGGCACTGACAAGCACCCGCGCCCGGCGCCCCCGGCGGACCCTCACGAGCGCCCGGTCTGCCCCCTGCGAGATCTCCGCACGCCCGCCCGGTCCGCCCCTGCGAAATCCTCCGCACGCCCCGCTCACCGCCCCCTGTGGACAACTTTCGAGGGCCCGCCCCCACCCCCTGTGGACAACTCCGGCACCGTCGGCCCTGTGGGATAGCTTCGAAACGTGAACGCCAACGCCAACGCCAACCGCTCCGAAGCCACCCCGGGACCCCCGCAGCCCGCCCCGGGTGCGGCGGCCCACCCCGGCCGCGCCGTCCTGCTCACGACCAGCCACCGCGTCGCCCCCGGCCTGCTCTCCTGGCCCGCCTGGCAGGCCCTGCACGCGGCCGACCGGGTGCTGTGCGCGGACGGGGCCCACCCGCAGCTGCCCTATCTGCGCGAGGCCGGCGTCGTCGTCGAGGTGGCGTCGCCCACCGCGCAGGACCTCGTCGACGCCTGCGCCGGCGGCCGCACCGTCGTCGTCGTGGCGACGGGCGAGGGCGAGCCGGCCCTGACCGACGGACTGGCCCGCCTCGCCGGCTCCGGCCGCCTCGCCATGCCGGAGCTTGAGCTGCTCCCGGCCTCCTACGACCTGCCCGGCGCCCGCCTCCTCGACCTCGTCCAGGTCATGGACCGCATTCGCGCCGAATGCCCCTGGTCGTCCCGGCAGACCCACAAGGGCCTCGCGAAGTACGGCATCGAGGAGGCGTACGAACTGGTCGAGGCGATCGAGGAGGGCGACCGCGACGAACTGCGCGAGGAGCTCGGGGACGTCCTCCTCCAGGTCGTCTTCCACGCCCGCATCGCCGAGGAGGACACCGAGGCGCCCTTCTCCATCGACGACGTGGCCGGCGGCATCGTCGCCAAGCTCGTCCACCGCCACCCGCACGTGTTCGGCGACGCGACGGCCACCACCCCCGAGGAGGTCAAGGCCCACTGGCTGCGCACCAAGGCGATCGAGAAGCAGCGCACCTCCGTCACCGACGGCGTCCCCCTCGGCCAGCCGGGACTGGCCCTGGCCGCCAAGCTCGCCTCCCGGGCCCGTACGGCCGGGCTCGACATACCCCTGCCCCCGGTCGAGGGCATCGGCTACGAGCTGCTGGCCCTGGCGGTCCGCGCCGAGGCCGACGGCGTCGACCCGGAGGCGGCGCTCAGAGCCGCGGCCCGCGCCTACCGGGACGCGATCCTGCGGGCCGAGGGCTGAGCGGACCCGGGCCGGACGGGGCCGGCGGGCCGGATACCGTCGGACCGTGACCGACCAGCCCCAGCCCAGCACGCCCGCCGCCGCCCCGGAACTCTTCACCTGGGAGTTCGCGAGCGACCCCTACCCCGCCTACGCCTGGTTGCGTGAACACGCCCCGGTGCACCGCACGCGGCTGCCCAGCGGGGTGGAGGCCTGGCTGGTCACGCGCTACGCGGACGCCAAGCAGACGCTCGCCGACCCCCGGCTCTCCAAGAACCCGGCGCACCACGACGAACCGGCCCACGCCAAGGGCAAGACCGGGATCCCGGGGGAGCGCAAGGCGGAGCTGATGACGCACCTGCTGAACATCGACCCGCCGGACCACACCCGGCTGCGGCGGCTGGTGTCCAAGGCGTTCACGCCCCGCCGGGTCGCCGAGTTCGCCCCCCGGGTGCAGGAGCTGACCGACGGCCTCATCGACCGGTTCGCGCGGACGGGGTCGGCGGACCTCATCCACGAGTTCGCCTTCCCGCTGCCCATCTACGCCATCTGCGACCTGCTAGGCGTCCCCCGCGAGGACCAGGACGACTTCCGCGTCTGGGCGGGCATGATGATCCGTCACCAGGGCGGGCCCCGCGGCGGCGTCGCCCGCTCGGTGAAGAAGATGCGCGGCTACCTCGCCGAGCTGATCCACCGCAAGCGCCAGGTGCTGCCCGACGAACCGGCCCCCGGCGAGGACCTCATCTCCGGGCTCATCCGCGCCTCCGACCACGGTGAGCACCTCACCGAGAACGAGGCGGCGGCCATGGCGTTCATCCTGCTGTTCGCCGGGTTCGAGACGACCGTCAACCTCATCGGCAACGGCACCTACGCCCTGCTCACCCACCCCGGGCAGCGGGCCCGCCTCCAGGCGTCCCTCGCCGCCGGGGAGCAGGACCTGCTGGCCACCGGCGTGGAGGAACTGCTGCGCTACGACGGCCCCGTCGAGCTCGCGACCTGGCGCTTCGCCACGCAGCCGCTGACGGTCGGCGGGCAGCGCATCGAGGCCGGCGACCCGGTCCTGGTGGTGCTGGCGGCCGCGGACCGGGACCCGGAGCGGTTCGCCGAGCCGGACACGCTGGACCTGTCCCGCCGGGACAACCAGCACCTCGGGTACGGCCACGGCATCCACTACTGTCTCGGCGCCCCGCTAGCCCGGCTGGAGGGCCAGACCGCCCTCGCCACGCTGCTGACGCGCCTGCCCGACCTCCGGCTCGCGGCCGACCCGGACGAGCTGCGCTGGCGCGGCGGGCTCATCATGCGGGGGCTGCGGACCCTCCCGGTGGAGTTCACTCCGGTGTGACGGCCGCCATGACCAGCGAGCGCTCCCGCCAAACATGACACGCCGTCATGTCTGTGATCTTCACGTGATCTGCGCGGCATGAACTTGTGACAAGTGATCGTCTGCCTATACGTTCACCCATCAACGCGGCCCGGAGACGGCGCCGCGCGGGTCACTGCTGTCTTGCGAAAGGTCTCCGTATGCTCTCCGGGAACGGTCGTCACCGTCGCCCCCGCCAGGCTCCGGCTCTCCTCGTCGCGGCCGGAGTGACCGGCTCCGCCATCGCGATCCCGCTCCTCGGGGCCTCCGGTGCCAGCGCTGCGGACGGCGCCACCTGGGACCGGATCGCGGACTGCGAGACCGGCGGGGCCTGGAGCCAGAACAGCGGCAACGGCTACTACGGCGGCCTCGCGCTCTCCCAGGAGGACTGGGAGAGTCACGGCGGTCTCGACTACGCCGCGAGCGCCGATCTGGCCAGCCGTTCGCAGCAGATAGCCGTGGCCGAGAGAATCCTCGCCGAACAGGGGGTCGGCGCCTGGCACACCTGCGGGCTCCTCTCCGGCCTCGAGAAGGGTGCGTCGGGTTCGGGCGATGCGTCCGGCTCGTCCGGCTCGTCCGGTGACTCCGCTCCGACGGACTCGCCCGGACTGCTCGACTCGCTCGGATCCTCCGGGTCCTCCGCCTCGCCCTCCCCGTCCGCATCGTCCCCGTCGTCTTCCCCGTCCGGCTCGGCGTCACCTGACGCTTCGTCGGCATCTCGGGGCGAATCGGATGATTCCGGTACATCGCGCGCCTCTCGCAGTGCCGATCGGGGGTCGGCCGGCTCGCGGTCGGCCACGCCCGAGAGCGAGGCATCCGGCAAGTCCCGCCCGAGCGACGGCTCCTCGGCCGCGGCGGACACCGGTTCCGGCCGGCACCGCGGCCCCAGTGCCGACGAGAGCACCGAGTCCGCGGACGGCGCTGCGAACGGGTCCTCGGGGCGCCACGCCTCGCGCGACGAGAAGGGCTCCGACGAGAAGTCGGAGGGCGCCTACATCGTCGGCGTCGGGGACAGCGCCTGGTCCATCGCCGACTCCCTCCGGATCGACGGGGGATGGGACGAGTTGTACGCCGGGGGCGAGAAGGCCGCCGACAGCGATGCGGAGCCCGTTCTGCCCGGTCAGACGCTTACCGCAGAGGACGAAACGGACGGGAAGTAGCCGTTCGGGCAGTGCGGGAACGGCGGCGGAAGTCGCCCCGAATCGACGCGAGTTCACGCCATGTTTCGCGGCCTATGTCCCGTATAAACGTGGTGAGAGATAGGTCTCAGAAGCCTTGATCGTCTTTGAAATTCCGGCGATCGCCTGTCTACGGTCGTGACCGCTCGCCACCGCGAGCCCCGGCGGCCGCAACGCCGAATCCTGCCAGCGGCCGTACGGGAACAGTCGTCGCGTCAAGCGCCGTAGGCAGGAGCGGGGGACCCAAGGTAGGTGCCCGACCGGCTCGTTGAGCCGGAAGGGCTAGGGGTGGAGCCGCGTCCCGTGAGGGACGTGGCCGGGCAACTCAACCGGCCCGAACCCGACAGCTCACCTCGCAGGCGTCGGTGAGGGGATCCATCCATGCTGTTTTCCGGCAAGGGCAAGCACCGTCGTCCGTCCAAGGCCACTCGCGCCATCGCCGTCGCCGGTGTCGCCTCCGCCGCCGTCGCCGCTCCGCTGATGGCGGCCGGCAACGCCTCCGCCGCCACCGCCTCCGAGTGGGACGCCGTCGCCCAGTGCGAGTCCGGCGGCAACTGGTCCATCAACACCGGCAACGGCTACTACGGCGGTCTGCAGTTCTCCGCCTCCACGTGGGCCGGTTACGGCGGCACGCAGTACGCCTCCACCGCCGACAAGGCCTCGAAGGCGCAGCAGATCGAGATCGCCGAGAAGGTCCTCGCCAGCCAGGGCAAGGGTGCCTGGCCGGTCTGCGGCAAGGGCCTGTCGAGCGCCGGTTACACCGGCGGCGGTTCCACCGACTCCGGCAGCTCCGCCGGCTCCTCGCAGCAGAACCAGCAGAGCCAGCAGAACCAGCAGGGCACCGAGTCCCGCGAGACCGAGCAGCAGCCGGCCTCCCGTTCCGACGAGCGCCCGGCCGCCAAGAAGACCGTCACCACCCCGACCGGCAAGAAGGTCAAGAAGGGCGACGGCGAGTACAAGGTCGTCAAGGGCGACACCCTCAGCTCGATCGCGGCCGAGGAGAAGGTCAAGGGCGGCTGGGAGAAGCTGTTCCGGCTGAACAAGGACATCGTCGAGGACGCCAACCTCATCTACCCGGGCCAGCAGCTGCACCTGAAGTAAGCAGCAGCTCCCACCGCCGCAGGGCGGTCCGCACCGCACACCCGCGGTCCGGCCGCCCGGCGGCCCCGCCCTCGCGGGAGGCCCTCGCCCTGACAGGCGGCCCCCCGCCGCACGGGCGGGACCCCCGTCCCCACGGGCTCCCCGCCCCGGTGCGCGTTCCCCCGTACGCACCGGGGCGGGGTCATGTCCGCCCGGGCTCCGGGGGCCGAGTTTCGGCCCGTTGCGGCGAACCGCCTTTGTTCCGTTCGGAAACAATTTACTCTCGGTTCTGTCCATGGGGTGGGCGACCCGGTGGCCGATCGCCCCGGGCCGGTTAGGCTCATGTCGCGAGCCACCGGGCCCGCACCCCGCCGGGTCCACGCGACCCGCGTCACCGCGTCACATAAGAAGGAGATGCTCGTGCCGTCCATCGACGTCGTCGTAGCCCGGGAAATCCTGGACTCCCGAGGCAACCCCACGGTCGAGGTCGAGGTCGGCCTCGACGACGGCAGCACCGGCCGTGCCGCCGTCCCGTCCGGCGCCTCCACGGGCGCCTTCGAGGCCATCGAGCTCCGCGACGGCGACTCGAACCGCTACCTCGGCAAGGGTGTGGAGAAGGCCGTCCTCGCGGTCATCGAGCAGATCGGCCCGGAGCTGGTCGGTTACGACGCCACCGAGCAGCGCCTGATCGACCAGGCGATGTTCGACCTGGACGCCACCGACAACAAGGGCTCGCTCGGCGCCAACGCCATCCTCGGCGTCTCCCTCGCCGTCGCCCACGCCGCCTCCGAGGCCAGCGACCTGCCGCTGTTCCGCTACCTGGGCGGCCCGAACGCGCACCTGCTGCCGGTGCCGATGATGAACATCCTGAACGGCGGCTCGCACGCCGACTCCAACGTGGACATCCAGGAGTTCATGATCGCGCCGATCGGCGCGGAGTCCTTCTCCGAGGCCCTGCGCTGGGGCGCCGAGGTCTACCACACGCTGAAGAAGGTCCTGAAGGGCAAGGGCCTGGCCACCGGCCTCGGCGACGAGGGCGGCTTCGCCCCGAACCTCGGCTCCAACCGCGAGGCCCTCGACCTCATCCTCGAGGCCATCAAGGAAGCCGGCTACACCCCCGGCGAGCAGATCGCCCTCGCGCTCGACGTGGCCGCCTCCGAGTTCTACAAGGACGGCGTCTACACCTTCGAGGGCAAGGAGCGCTCGGCGGCCGAGATGACCGAGTACTACGCGGAGCTCGTGGACGCGTACCCGCTCGTCTCCATCGAGGACCCGCTGTTCGAGGACGACTGGGAGGGCTGGAAGACCATCACCGCCAAGCTCGGTGACAAGGTCCAGCTCGTCGGCGACGACCTGTTCGTCACCAACCCCGAGCGTCTCGCCCGCGGCATCGAGGAGGGCGCCGCCAACGCCCTGCTGGTGAAGGTGAACCAGATCGGCTCGCTGACCGAGACCCTGGACGCCGTGGAGCTCGCCCAGCGCAACGGCTTCAAGTGCATGATGTCCCACCGCTCCGGCGAGACCGAGGACGTCACCATCGCCGACCTGGCCGTCGCCACCAACTGCGGCCAGATCAAGACCGGCGCCCCGGCCCGCTCCGAGCGCGTCGCCAAGTACAACCAGCTGCTGCGCATCGAGGAGATCCTCGACGACGCCGCGGTCTACGCCGGCCGCAGCGCCTTCCCGCGCTTCAAGGGCTGACGGCGACAGACCCGGCTCGTCGGCAGCAGCGTCGTACGTACGTCCCCGGACTCGGTCCCGTACCGTGTCCGGGGACGTACGCGCGTATGACGGTGGAGCGGGAGGCGGACTGACATGGCCGTGAAGGACCGGGACCGGTTCTCCACCGCGACCAGGATCCGGCTGCTCGGTGAGCAGACCGCGGCCCGGGTCTACCGCTCCCAGACCAGGCGCCAGGCCCGCCGCTCCCGGCTGACCGGCCGGGCGGCGCTGCTCGCGCTGGTGCTGTGCTCGCTGATCGTGGCCCTGGCCTGGCCGATGCGCCAGTACGTCTCCCAGCGCGCCGAGATCGAGGACCTGCAACGCGAGCAGCAGCAGGCGCGCGAGCGCGTCGAGCGGCTGCGCGACGCCAAGGCGCGCTGGCAGGACGACGCGTACGCGGAGCAGCAGATCCGGCAGCGGTTGCACTACGTCATGCCGGGGGAGACGGGGTTCGTCGTCGTCGACCCGGACGCGGCCGAGCAGTCGCGCACCGACCTGGGCGCGGCGGACCGCCCCTGGTACGCCAACGTCTGGGACGGGGTCGACAAGGCAGACGACTCCGACCGCTGAAACGCGCCCCAGTGACCCCGCAGAGAACCCAGAGAAAGACACCCTGAAGACAGTCATGGAAACGCCCCCGCCGACCACCCCGCGCACCGAGCCCACCGACGCGGACGTCGAGGCCTTCAAGCAGCAGCTCGGTCGGCCCCCGCGCGGACTGCGGGCCATCGCGCACCGCTGCCCCTGCGGACAGCCCGACGTCGTGGAGACGGCCCCGCGCCTGCCCGACGGCACGCCCTTCCCGACGCTGTACTACCTGACGTGCCCGAAGGCCAACTCGGCGATCGGCACGCTGGAGGCGAACGGCGTGATGAAGGAGATGACCGAGCGCCTGGCCGCGGACCCGGAGCTGGCGGCGGCGTACCGGGCGGCCCACGAGGACTACGTCCGGCGCCGCGACGAGATCGAGGAGCTGAAGAACTTCCCGAGCGCGGGCGGCATGCCGGACCGCGTGAAGTGCCTGCACGTGCTGGTCGCGCACTCGCTGGCCGCGGGCCCGGGCGTGAACCCGCTGGGCGACGAGGCACTGGCCATGCTGCCGGAGTGGTGGCGCAAGGGGGCCTGCGTGACGCCCGCCGGCCCGCCGAGCGGCGACGGCTGGCAGGTCGACGGCACGGACTCGGGGTACTTCGCCGTCAAGCCGCTCGAGGAGGACGGCCGATGACCCGGGTCGCCGCCGTGGACTGCGGCACGAACTCCATCCGCCTGCTGGTCGCCGACGCGGACCCGGTCACCGGTGAGCTCGCCGACCTCGACCGCCGGATGACGATCGTGCGGCTCGGGCAGGGGGTCGACCGCACCGGCCGGCTCGCCCCCGAGGCGCTGGAGCGGACCTTCGCGGCCTGCCGGGAGTACGCGGGGATCATCGAGGAGCACGGCGCGCAGCGGTTGCGGTTCGTGGCGACCTCGGCCTCCCGGGACGCCGAGAACCGCGACGAGTTCGTGCGCGGCGTCCTGGACATCCTGGGCGTGGAGCCCGAGGTGATCACCGGGGACCAGGAGGCCGAGTTCTCCTTCACCGGCGCCACCAAGGAACTGGCCGGGAGCGACCACCTCCCCACGCCCTACCTGGTGGTCGACATCGGCGGCGGCTCGACCGAGTTCGTCGTGGGCGACGACCGGGTGCGGGCGGCCCGGTCGGTGGACATCGGCTGCGTCCGCATGACGGAGCGGCACCTGGTCCGCGACGGCGTGGTGAGCGACCCGCCCTCGCCGGAGCAGGTCGCCGCGATGCGGGCCGACATCGAGGCCGCCCTCGACCTGGCCGAGGAGACGGTGCCGCTGCGCGAGGCGCGGACCCTGGTCGGCCTGGCCGGCTCGGTGACGACCGTGTCGGCGATCGCCCAGGAGCTGCCCGAGTACGACTCCGAGGCCATCCACCACTCCCGGGTCTCCCTGGACAGGGTCCGCGAGATCACCGAGTGGCTGCTGCGCTCCACGCACGCCGAGCGCGCGGCCGTGCCGTCGATGCACCCGGGCCGGGTCGACGTGATCGGGGCAGGGGCCCTGGTCCTGCTGTCGATCATGGAGCGCACCGGAGCGCAGGAGGTCGTCGTCAGCGAGCACGACATCCTCGACGGCATCGGCTGGTCTTTGGCCTGACCGCCTACGGGTTGCGGTGGACGTCCCGCCGGTCGCCCACCTCGACCACGAGGACGACCAGTTCACCGTCGTGGATCTGGTAGGCGACCCGGTAGCTTTCGACCCGGAGCCGGTAGAGGCCCGACGGGCCGGTGAGCTTCTCGACGTCGGCGTCCTGGCGGTACGGGTCGTCACCGAGTGCGGTCAGTGCGGTCAGGATGCGCATGGCCTCCGGTCGCGTTCGTGAGCGACGGCATCGCGTGGTCGGTGGTGTGACACCGGCGCACTGGCGGGGCGCAAGGTACTGGCGAAAAGAACGTGCCTTTTGTTGCCGTTGGTCAGTTTCGCCCCTTTTGTGATGCTCACCCGTCCCGGGAACCAGCCTCGCGAGAAGGGTGAGACGACCATGATCACCAGGGAGCAGATAGGGGCCGTCCTGGATCACGCGGTCCTGGACGAAGGCGGCAAGAAGATCGGTGAGGCCAAGCACGTCTTCGTCGACGACGCGACCGGGCGTCCGGAGTGGGTGTCGGTGAAGACAGGCATGTTCGGCACCAGCGAGACGTTCGTACCCATCCGCGACGCCTCACTGGTGGACGACCACACGGAGGTCCCCTACTCCAAGAGCCGGGTCAAGGACGCGCCGCGTGTGGACGTCGACAGCGGCGGTCACCTGTCGGAGGACGAGGAGCACCGGCTCTACGAGTACTACGGCATCGACTGGGACGAGTCCTGGTCGCGGGCCAACCAGCCCGGTGAGGGTGGCTGGGCCCACCGGGACGAGTCCGGTGAGGCCGGTACGGCGGGCACCGCCGGTGGCGCCGCCGGGACCGCGGGCGCCGCCGGGACCGCGGGTGTTGCCGGAACCGCGGGTGCCGCCGGGACCGCGGGCACCTCCGGGGCGGCCGCGGACGCCCGCCGGGGCACGGACGACGACGCGATGACCCGCTCCGAAGAGCGCATGCACGTGGGTGTCGAGCGCCGCGAGACCGGCCGCGCCCGCCTGCGCAAATACGTCGTGACCGAGGAAGTGCAGCAGACGGTCCCGGTACGGCACGAAGAGGTGCGCGTCGAGCGGGAACCCATCACGGACGCCAACCGGGACGCCGCGATGTCAGGTCCGGACATCGGCGAGGCCGAGCACGAGGTGGTGCTCCACGACGAGCGGCCGGTGACCGAGACCGAGGCCGTGCCGGTGGAGCGGGTCCGTCTGACCACGGAGGAGCGGACCGAGCAGGAGACCGTCCACGGCCAGGTGCGCAAGGAACGGATCGAAGGCAGCGCCGAGGAGATCGACGACGAGGGCGACGGCATGGGGCCGGGGCGCCGCTGAGCGGTCTCCGTACACCGGGCCGGCAGGGGTGTCGGCCGGGGTGCCGGCGGCGGGTTCGCCGCCGGCACCCCTCGCACGCCGGCCGGCCGGCCCGGCCCCGAACCGCGCTGGTCAACCGCCTCCGCTGAGCGTCGGCAGGTACGGGTGAGCGGGCCGGGACGGCCGCGGGCCGGGCCGGAGCGGGAAAGTTCGTGAAGTTCTTCACAAGGATTTCGGCCCCTGCGGGGGATCAAAGGGCCCTCGTTGACCCGTCCGAGGACCGAACTGCCCTTTGAACATGTTCAGAAGCATGATATGGAGGGTCCCGGAGACCCCCTCCGGACGGCCCGCGCGAATGCCCTCACAGGGGCCCCTCGGCCCCAGAGAGGCAGCTCACGCGGCATTGACAACGATCCGGGCTGCACACTCGCACTCCGTTGTCACCATGACATGGATCACGCGGGCGGCGGAGGATAGCACACCCCCTCCACAACCTTGTGAAGGGGCGCACGAGGTACCCCCCCGAGGCGGGTGGATACTCGATGGCATGAGCACCACGGAGCGTCCCAGGATCCTCGTAGTAGGCGGTGGGTACGTAGGCCTGTACGCAGCTCGGCGCATCCAGAAGAAGATGCGCTACGGCGAGGCGACCGTCACGGTCGTCGACCCCCGGTCGTACATGACCTACCAGCCCTTCCTCCCCGAAGCCGCCGCCGGCAACATCTCCCCGCGCCACGTCGTCGTCCCGCTGCGACGCGTGCTGCCCAAGGCGGAGGTCCTCACCGGCCGGGTCACCACCATCGACCAGGACCGCAAGGTCGCCACGGTCTCCCCGCTCGTCGGCGAGGCCTACGAGCTGCCCTTCGACTACCTGGTCGTCGCCCTCGGCGCGGTCTCCCGCACCTTCCCGATCCCCGGCCTCGCCGAGCAGGGCATCGGCATGAAGGGCATCGAGGAGGCCATCGGCCTGCGCAACCACGTCCTCGAGCAGCTCGACAAGGCCGACTCCACCACCGACGAGGAGATCCGCCGCAAGGCGCTCACCTTCGTCTTCGTGGGTGGCGGCTTCGCCGGCGCCGAGACCATCGGCGAGGTCGAGGACATGGCCCGCGACGCGGCCAAGTACTACAAGAACGTGTCCCGCGAGGACATGCGCTTCATCCTGGTCGACGCCGCCGACAAGATCCTCCCCGAGGTCGGCCCCAAGCTCGGCAAGTACGGCAAGGAGCACCTCGAGGGCCGCGGCGTCGAGGTCTACCTGTCCACCTCCATGGACTCCTGCGTGGACGGCCACGTGGTGCTGAAGAACGGCCTCGAGGTCGACTCCAGCACCATCGTGTGGACCGCCGGCGTCAAGCCCAACCCGGCCCTCGCCCGCTACGGCCTGCCCCTCGGCCCCCGCGGCCACGTCGACTGCGAGCCGACCCTCCAGGTCAAGGGCACCGACTACATCTGGGCCGCCGGCGACAACGCCCAGGTGCCCGACCTCGTCGGCCGCAAGGCGGGCAACGAGAACGCCTGGTGCCCGCCGAACGCCCAGCACGCGCTGCGCCAGGCCAAGGTCCTCGGCGACAACGTGGTGTCGGGCATGCGGGGCTTCCCGCAGAAGAACTACTCGCACGCCAACAAGGGCGCGGTGGCCGGACTCGGCCTCCACAAGGGCGTCGCGATGATCGTCATGGGCAAGATGAAGATCAAGCTCAAGGGCCGTCTCGCCTGGTACATGCACCGTGGCTACCACGGCCTGGCGATGCCGACCTGGAACCGCAAGATCCGCGTCTTCGCCGACTGGACCCTCGGCATGTTCCTCAAGCGCGAGGTCGTCTCCCTCGGAGCGATCGAGACCCCGCGCGAGGAGTTCTACGAGGCCGCCAAGCCGGCCCCGGTCGCCGCCGCGCCGAAGGCGAAGACCGAGGAGAAGGCCAAGGCCTCCTGACCTCGGCTCCCCGAGCAGTCCGCCGAAGGGCCTCCCGCCATCCGTGGTGCGGGAGGCCCTTCGGCGTGCCCGGCCCCTTCCCGCCGGCCGGGGGGAAGAACGGGCTTTGCCCAGACATGACGCGTGCCGGGGACTGCACCGGGGCGCCGCAGGTGTTTACGTGGTGTCCGGACATGCCGGGATCCTCGTCACGGAGGTGTACACCATGGCAGACGCCGCGCAGCGGCTGCAGGGCCTCTTCGCACAGGTGCTGGGAGCCCCGCTCCCCGTGCGCATCCGCGCATGGGACGGTTCGCAGGCGGGCCCGCCGGGCGCACCGACGCTCGTCGTACGCAACCGCCGGGCCCTGCGCCGCCTGCTGTGGAAGCCGGGCGAACTGGGCCTGGCCCGCGCCTGGGTGGCGGGCGAGCTGGACATCGAGGGCGATCTCTACACCACCCTCGACCTGCTCGCCGGCCTGATCTGGGAGCGCGGCGAGGACGCCCGCACCCTCGCCCAGGCCCTGCGCGACCCCGAGGTGCGCGCCGCCGTCCGCGGCCTGGTCCGGCTCGCCGGTCTCCCGCTGCCGCCCTCCCCGCCCCCCGAGGAGGTCCGCAACCCCCGGCGTCACCTGCACACCAAGCACACCGACCGGCGCGCCATCAGCCACCACTACGACGTCGGCAACGACTTCTACGAGATCGTCCTCGGCCCGTCCATGGTGTACTCCTGCGCCTACTGGCCCGCCCCGGACAGCACCCTGGAGCAGGCCCAGCACGACAAGCTCGAACTCGTCTGCCGCAAGCTCGGCCTGACGCCTGGTCAGCGGCTGCTCGACGTCGGCTGCGGCTGGGGCTCGATGGCCCTGCACGCCGCCCGCGAGCACGGGGTGAGCGTCGTCGGGGTCACGCTCTCCCAGGAGCAGGCCGCCTACGCCCGCAAGCGCGTCGCCGACGAGGGCCTCACCGACCGGGTCGAGATCCGCGTGCAGGACTACCGCGACGTCCGCGACGGCCCCTACGACGCGATCTCCTCCATCGGCATGGCCGAGCACGTCGGAGCCGACCGGTACCTGGAGTACGCCACCGACCTGTTCGGTCTGCTCAAGCCGGGCGGGCGGCTGCTGAACCACCAGATCGCCCGTCGCCCCCGGCGCGACGAGTCGGCGTACAGCGTCGACGCCTTCATCGACTCCTACGTCTTCCCCGACGGCGAACTCCAGCCGGTCGGCGGCACCGTGGCCCAGCTGGAGCGCGCCGGGTTCGAAGTGCGCGACGTGGAGGCGCTCCGCGAGCACTACGCCCTCACCCTGCGCGCGTGGGTGACCCGGCTGGAGGCCGACTGGCAGCGCGCCGTGCAGCTCGCCGGCCCCGGACGGGCCCGGGTCTGGCGCCTGTACATGGCCGCCTCCGCGCTGGCCTTCGAACGCAACCGCATCGGCGTCAACCAGGTCCTGGCCGTCCGGACCCCGGAACCGGGTGCCTCCGGGATGCCGCTGCGCGCCCGCACCTGGGGTGCGCCCGCCCCCGACTGAACCGGCCGACCGGAAAGGGCCGGGTTCCCCCGTGTCGGGGAGCCCGGCCCTTCGGCGTGCCGCGGAGCGGCCCGGTCACTCGGCCTTGATCGCGTTCAGCATGTTCAGCCGCGCGGCGTTGCGGGCCGGCCACATCGCGGCCAGGACGCCCACGAGGCCGGCCAGCACCAGGAAGATCCCGATCCGGTCCCAGGGCAGGACCAGCGCGTAGCCCGGGATCTGGTCCGCGAAGGTCTCGCCGATCGCCCAGCCGAGGAACGCGCCCAGACCGATGCCGACCACCGCGCCGAACACCGAGATGACGACGGCCTCCAGTCGCACCATCCGCTTCACCCGGCGCCGGTCCAGGCCGATGGCGCGCAGCATGCCGATCTCCTGCTGCCGTTCGAAGACCGACATGGCGAGGGTGTTGACGACGCCGAGCACCGCGATGATCAGGGCCATCGCCAGCAGGCCGTACATGACGTTCAGCAGGGTGTTGATGGCGCCGCCGAACTCGTTGCGGATGTCCTGCTTGTCCATCACGGTGATGGCGGGGTTGTCGCCCAGCGCGTCGATGAGGACCTTCTCGTTCGCCGCGGACTGCCCGCCGTCGAGCTTCACGAAGATCTGCCTGATGGACGGCTTGGTCTCGTGCCGGTCCGCGACCTTCCGGTCGATGAGGACGGGGGAGAGGAACTCGCTGTCCTTGTACACGGCGCCCACCGTCAGCGTGGCCTTCTCCTCGTCGCCGAAGGTGACGGGGAGCCGGTCGCCGGTCTTCCAGCCCCTGCTCTTCGCCGTCTTCTCGGCGACCGCGATCCGGCCGTCGGCGAGGGAGCCCGCACTGCCGCTGACGACGTCGACGGTCAGGACCTTCTCGATGTCACCGGGGGTGACCGCCGAGGCGGACACGAAGTCCTTGCCGTCGAGCTGGAAGTAGACGTCCTGCTGCGGCGAGACCGCGGAGACGCCCTCGGCCTTCGCCAGGGCCGTGAGCGCCGACCGGTCCAGGTCGCCGCCGTTGGCCATGGAGACCATGTAGTCGGCCTTGATGTTGTCGGTGGTCATCTTGTCGATGGCCGTGCCGACGGTGATGCCGAGCACCGACAGACCGGTCACCAGCGTCAGCCCGATGGCCAGCGCGGAGGCGGTGGCGCCGGTGCGGCGCGGGTTGCGGACGGCGTTCTGGCCGGCCAGCTTGCCCGCCACCCCGAAGGGGCCGACGAGCAGCGGACGGACGAGGGCGATCACGGGCCGGGACAGCAGCGGGATCAGGATGATCACGCCGATCAGCGCGAGGAAGGCACCCGCCCCGATGTACATGCGGCCGTCGTCGCCGCCCGTCGAGGCACCCGCCACGATCCCGACCGCGCCGAGGGCGGTGACGGCCGCGCCGATGGAGTTGCGCAGCACCAGCGACTTGGTGGTGGCCACCGCGTGGAGGCTGTTCATGGCCGCCACCGGCGGGATCTTCGCGGCCCGGCGGCCGGGCAGCCAGGCGGCGAGCATCGTGATGAGCACACCCACCGACAGAGCCGCGATCACCGGCGTGACGGACAGGATCAGGGGGCCGTCCGGCATCTTCATGTCGAAGGCGGCCATGCCGGAGCGCAGCCCGACGGCCAGGCCGATGCCGAGGACGAAGCCGACGGCCGAGGCGACCAGGCCCACCAGCGCGGCCTCGGCGAGCACCGAGCGGGTGATCTGCCGGCGGGACGCGCCGACGGCCCGCATCAGGGCGATCTCCTTGGTGCGCTGGGCGACCAGCATCGTGAACGTGTTGGAGATCAGGAAGATCCCCACGAAGAGCGCGATGCCCGCGAAGCCGAGCAGGACCTGCTTGAGGTTGCCCATGCCCTGCTCGATCTGGTCGGCCTGCTTGTCGGCGAGCGCCGTGCCGGTCTGCGCCTCGGCCGAGTCCGGCAGCAGCGGCTTGACCGCGTCCAGGATCTTCGTGTCGTTCGCCCCGGGGGCGGCGGTGACGGTGGCGCTCTCGAAGAAGCCCGGCTTGAGGTACTGCTTCTGGGCGACGGCGGTGTCGAAGAGGACGAGGCTGCCGCCGGCGTTCACGGCGCCGTCCTCGGTGGTGAACACCCCGCTGAGGGTGTACTCCTTCACCGGGCCGTTGGTCGCGACGCGCACCCGGTCGCCGACCTTGTACTCGCCCTTGGCTGCGGACTCCTCGTCCAGGGCGATCTGGTCGTCCTTCACCGGGCCGGAGCCGTCGGTGAACGTGTAGGCGGTGTCCTTGCCGTCCTTGCCGGGGGCGAAGTTCGAGCCCTTGTTGGACCAGCCGACGCCGATCAGCTTCCCGTCGGGGTCGGCGACCCCGGCGAAGCCCTCGACGCGGCCGTACACCCCGGCGACGCCGTCCACGGCGGAGATCCGGTCGAGGACCTTGCCGGACAGGCCCGGGTCCTGCTCGGGGTCGTCCGGGTCGGCGTACGAGGAGACGGACACGGCGACGTCGTCGTAGCTCTTCGCCGACTGGTTGCGGAAGGCGTGGGAGAGGGTGTCGGCGAAGACCAGGGTGCCGGAGACGAACGCGACGCCGAGCATCACGGCGAGCACGGTCATCAGCAGCCGGGCCTTGTGCGCGAGGACGTTGCGCAAGGCGGTACGGAACATGGTGGCGAATCTCAGTCCTGTCGGTCCTGGCGGGGGATCAGCTGGTGCGGCCCTTGGCGTCGAACTGCTTCATGAAGTCGAGGACCGTGTCGGCCGTCGGCCGGTGCATCTCGTCGACGATCCGGCCGTCCGCGAGGAAGACCACGCGGTCGGCGTAGGACGCCGCCACCGGGTCGTGGGTCACCATCACGACGGTCTGGCCCATCTCGCGCACGGAGTTGCGCAGGAAGCCCAGGACCTCGGCGCCGGAGCGCGAGTCGAGGTTTCCGGTGGGCTCGTCACCGAAGATGATCTCGGGCCGGGAGGCCAGCGCCCGGGCCACGGCCACGCGCTGCTGCTGACCGCCGGAGAGCTGGGAGGGGCGGTGGCCGAGCCGGTCGGCCAGACCGACCATGCGGATCACGGAGTCCAGCCACTGCTTGTCCGGCTTGCGGCCCGCGATGTCCATCGGGAGGGTGATGTTCTCCAGGGCCGTCAGCGTCGGCAGCAGGTTGAACGCCTGGAAGATGAAGCCGATCTTGTCCCGGCGCAGCTTGGTGAGCTGCTTGTCCTTGAGGGAGCCCAGCTCGGTGTCGCCGAGGCGCACCGACCCGGAGGAGAAGGTGTCGAGGCCGGCGACGCAGTGCATCAGGGTCGACTTGCCGGAACCGGACGGTCCCATGATCGCGGTGAACTCGGCCCGCCGGAACTCGACGGTGACCCGGTCCAGGGCGACCACCTGGGTCTCACCCTGCCCGTAGATCTTGGACAGATCCGTGGCGCGCGCGGCCACGGCGGTGGCCCGGTCGGCGAGGGATGCGGTGGTCACGGGGTGGCTCTCCTGTCGGACGGCTGTGCGGGGGAAGGACGTGTTCCATCGTCCGGGTCCGCGGCGGCCGTGTAGTCACCCGCTGTTCCGGTTCCGGGGGGCGACTCGGGTCGGACCCGGGGGCGCGGCGTCATACCTGGGGATGACACCGGACCCCGAAGAGGCCCTCTGGCCGGAACCTGTCGTTCCGGCTGTCCAGAACAGGTGGAGTGCCCTCGTTCCGGCGGTGAAATTCCGTCATTCCGCATACGCCGCTGTCCGTCGCACGCAAGGCTGATGGCAAGTGCGGACGGCGCGTTCCGTGTGCTGATGCACCCTCAGACGTCAATAAAATAAGACAACATCGGTCTGCCCGTCCGCTGTTCGGGGGACGTGTCCCGATAGTCTCGGAACCTCGTTGCGGAGCCCATGGCCTGCCCGGATGGTGGAATGCAGACACGGCGAGCTTAAACCTCGCTGCCCCTTCGCGGGCGTGCCGGTTCAAGTCCGGCTCCGGGCACTTTCCGGTCCCAGTGCGGTCCGCCGGCGTGATCCACCGACACGTCGACGACGGACCGGGCCCGGCCGATGATCACCGACCGGTACCGAGCCGGTTCCGGGACGGTACCGGACCGCTGTGGAATGAAGCCCTCCGGCCTGGGGAATCAGGGAGCGGCGTAGCGTGTTGCGCTGCACGACGAGGGAAAGATCCTCCCCGAGCAGGAGGGTCATTCCTTTGCCTACCTATTACTCTTGAGCCAAGGCCATGCCGTGTGGCCATGGAGGAGTGAAATGAGGAGCAGAAACCCGGTCTTCTCGCGACGGGGGTTCAGCCGCGACAACGGCTACGCGGGCTTCAACACCGCGCCGCAGGCCGGGGGTCCCGCTGTCGCCACCCAGGGCAACCCGTACGCGCAGCCCACGGGTGACGCGTACGCCCAGAACCCGTACGCGCAGAACCCTTACGCCCAGCAGGGCCAGCAGTTCGGCGCCCCGCCGCAGGCCCCGGCCGCCACCGGCCGGATGACCATCGACGACGTCGTCCTGCGCACCGCGAGCACCCTCGGTGTGCTCATCGTCACCGCGGCGCTCTCCTGGGCGCTGCTGCCGGTCGACGACGCCAACATCAGCCGCAGCTACGGCATCGGCATCGGCGCCGCGCTGATCGGCATGGTCCTGGCGTTCGTGCAGTCCTTCAAGCGCAAGGCCTCGCCCGCGCTGATCCTGGCGTACGCCGCGTTCGAGGGTGTCTTCCTCGGCGTCGTGTCCAACATCGTGGACAACCGCATCGCCGACGGTGCGGCCATGCAGGCGGTGATCGGCACGATGGCGGTCTTCGCCGGTGTGCTGATCGCCTACAAGGCCGGCTGGATCCGCGTCAACCGCCGCTTCTACGGCTTCGTGATGGCGGCCGCGCTCGGCTTCATCCTGCTGATGACCGTGAACCTGCTGTTCGCGGTGTTCGGCGGCGGTGACGGCCTCGGCTTCCGCAGCGGTGCCCTCGGCGTCGTCTTCGGCGTCATCGGCATCATCCTCGGTGCCTGCTTCCTCGCCCTGGACTTCAAGCAGGTCGAGGACGGCATCGCCTACGGCGCCCCGCGCGAGGAGGCCTGGCTGGCCGCCTTCGGCCTGACGCTGACGCTGGTGTGGATCTACCTCGAGTTCCTGAGGCTCATCTCGATCCTCAACAGCAGCGACTGACACCAGCAGGTCGTGCGCGAAGGGCCCCGGCTCCGGCCGGGGCCCTTCGTCGTCGTCGGGGGCAGGTGACGCACGCGCCTAGAGCAGCTTGCGCGCGGCCCTCCTGAGGTCGTACTCGTGGACGATCGCCTTGGCGTGGCCGTACGCCAGGTCGTGTTCGTGCCGGAGCCAGCTGACCTTTTCCTCGAAGCGGAAGAGTGCCGGGCCTTCGTCGACGGTGCGCAGCCAGTCGGAGATCTCACGGCCGGTGCAGTGCGGGATGCGGGCGAGCATGTTGCGGTGGGTCTCTTCGGAGAAGACTTGGGACATCGGCGCCTCCGGACGCTGGGATGTAAGCCGGTCCTTCAGGTCACCGTGCCCGAGTGTGCGTCCGTTGGCAACAGTCCCGGTGCGACGCGTACGCTCGCGGCGTGGTTGATACGACGCCCCTCCTCCGAGCCGTTGATCACTTCGCCGACCGTCTGAGGGCCGCGCCCCAGAGCCGGCTGCAGCGAGGCGCGGCAGCCGAGGCGCTCGCCCTGGCCCGGGAGCTGTCGCGCAGGTCGCAGGTCCTGGAGGGCGAGGAGCCCCGGGAGATGCCCGACGCGGGGATGTTCGCGGCGGCGGACCAGATCATGGTCGCCGGACACGACCTGGCCGTGGTGCTGCCCGGTGACGCCGAGGTCGACGAGGCGGTGCGCCTGGTCGAGGACGCCCAGAAGCGGGCCGGGGTGTGAGGCGGCCCGGGCCGGACGCGGGGGCGTGAGCGGTCCTAGAAGGACGCGATGACCCGGTCGGCCAGGATGTAGACGTTCTCCTCGCCGCACTCGAAGGTGAGCGTGTAGGCGCCCGAGATGCCCGAGCCGCCCAGCAGCACGGCGCTGCGGCCCGCGCGCAGGGCCTGCGCCAGCCGCTCCGCCGTCTCCCGGTGGCCCGGGGTCATGCACAGCGTGGTGCCGTCGGCGAAGACGTACACGTCCAGGGTGCCCAGGGGGCCCGGGCGGACGTCGGTCAGCTCGACGCGGGAGGCGGCCAGCTCCTCCAGGGCGGCGGCCGTGCGCTCGTGGTCGTTCACCACCGGGGAGGGGTTCGGCACGAAGTCCGGGTGGGAGGGGTGGCGGCGGCGGGCCGCGGCCAGCTCCGGGGACTCCCCGGCCGGCTCCTCGGCCTCGGCGGCGCCCGGCTCGGACACCGGCTCCAGGCCCGCGAAGTCGGCCTGCCGGGGCAGGAACAGGTCCGTGTCGGGCAGGCCCAGCAGGGACGGGGCGTCGGAGGCGTCACGGGCCTCCTGGGCGGCCCAGAAGGCGCGCGCCTCGGCGAGCTCCCGTTCCCGCTCCTCGGCGAGTGCCGCGGCCACGGCGGCCCGTATCTCGTCGGTGTCGGCCGTGGTGCGGGCGGCGGGCAGCAGGGCGCGCGTGGTGGCGGCGCGGTTCTCGGCCAGCGCGGTGTGCAGGGCCGCGACCTGTCGGCGCAGCTGCAGGACGGTGCGCAGGACGGCGACGCCCACGGCGCCCGTGGCGGCCGTGGTGACCAGCAACGCGATCGGCATGGCGCTCACTGACGTACTCCCGGTTCAAGGTCGACCCCCGACTTCCTACATCAGCTTGAAGGGCGGACTGACCGGCTGTCAGTGCGTAACGTCACGAAACGGACAGGACTTCGGTCGCGGGGGGGTGGGCGGTGCTGTCGTGACCTGCGGTTCTCCCTCCGCCGAGGGAGATAGGTCACATCCTGGGGGAGATTGGATCACAAAACAGCCCAGAACCCCGGTGTTTCCGGGGTTCTGGGCTCGTGCTTCACAGCGTGTGCTATGGCGACTACGCAGCGGTGATCAGCTGAGGCGCTCGATGACCATGGCCATGCCCTGGCCGCCGCCGACGCACATCGTCTCCAGACCGAACTGCTTGTCGTGGAACTGGAGCGAGTTGATCAGCGTGCCGGTGATGCGGGCGCCGGTCATGCCGAAGGGGTGGCCGACGGCGATGGCGCCGCCGTTGACGTTCAGCTTCTCCAGCGGGATGTCCAGGTCGCGGTAGGAGGGGATCACCTGGGCGGCGAACGCCTCGTTGATCTCGACCAGGTCGATGTCGCCGATGGTGAGCCCGGCGCGGCGCAGGGCCTGCTTGGAGGCCTCCACCGGGCCGAGGCCCATGATCTCGGGGGACAGGCCGGAGACGCCGGTCGACACGATCCGCGCGAGCGGGGTGAGGCCCAGCTCGCGGGCCTTGGTGTCGGACATGATCACCAGCGCGGCGGCACCGTCGTTCAGCGGGCAGCAGTTGCCGGCCGTGACCCTGCCGTCGGGGCGGAAGACCGGCTTCAGGCCCTGCACGCCCTCCAGGGTGACGCCCGCGCGGGGGCCGTCGTCCTTGCTGACCACTGTGCCGTCGGGCAGCGTCACCGGGGTGATCTCGCGCTCCCAGAAGCCGTTCTTGATGGCTTCCTCGGCGAGGTTCTGCGAGCGGACGCCGAACTCGTCCATGTCCTGGCGGGTGACGCCCTTCAGGCGCGCCAGGTTCTCGGCGGTCTGGCCCATCGCGATGTACGGGTCGGGCACCAGGCCGTCCTCGCGCGGGTCGTGCCAGTCGGAGCCCTCGGACCCGGCGACCGCGGCCGTACGGGCCTCGGCGTCGGCGAACAGCGGGTTGTGCGTGTCCGGGAGGCTGTCGGAGTTGCCCTTGGTGAAGCGGGAGACCGTCTCGACGCCGGCCGAGATGAATACGTCGCCCTCGCCGGCCTTGATGGCGTGCAGGGCCATGCGGGAGGTCTGCAGCGAGGAGGAGCAGTAGCGGGTGACGGTGCAGCCCGGCAGGTGGTCCATGCCCATCTGCACGGCGACGATCCGGCCGAGGTTGTTGCCCTGCTCGCCGCCGGGCAGGCCGCAGCCGAGCATCAGGTCGTCGATGTCGCGCGGGTCCAGCTCGGGGACCTTGGCCAGCGCGGCCTGGATGATCGTGGCGGTCAGGTCGTCCGGCCGCAGGTCCTTCAGCGACCCCTTGAAGGCACGGCCGATGGGGGAGCGGGCGGCTGAGACGATCACGGCTTCGGGCATCACGGCTCCATTGACGTACCGGGTGGTCTGGCAGGGCTGACTGGGAAGTTACCCGTACGTATGGGCTGGGTCACGGGTGTCGCGGTGTGACCCTGGCCGCAGTTTTCTAAGCGCTTGCTTTTTCGTGCCCGGCCCTCCGGCTCAGTTCGACGGGGTGGCCGGGGCCGCCTCCTGCTCGGGCACCCGCCGCCGGCGCCGGCGCTTGAGCAGCGCCCAGGGGCCCCTCGGGCCGGCCGGCATGGCCGCCGCGACCTCGGTGCCCGCCTCCGAGGCGGCCTCCGCTGCCGCCCGCGCCACCGGCAGGAATCCCTCGCGGCGGGAGGCGTCCGGGCGCTCCTCCTCGGCCGGCCACAGGCCCAGGGCGGCGCAGACCGTCGGCAGCACCGCCATCGCCGCCGTGGCATAGCCCTCGGCGGACGGGTGGTAGCTGTCCGGGCCGAACAGCTCGCGCGGGTTCTCCGCGAACTCGGGGCCCAGCAGGTCGCCCAGCGACACCGTGCGGCCGCCCTGCTCGACGACGCCGATCGTCTGGGCGGCCGCCAGCTGGCGGGAGGCTCGTCTGGCCAGCCAGCGCAGCGGCTGCCGGACCGGCTCGATGGTGCCCAGGTCGGGGCAGGTGCCGACGACGACCTCCGCACCGGCCGTGCGCAGCCGCCGTACCGCGGACGAGAGGTGGCGCACCGAGCGCGTCGGGGGCATGCGGTGGGTGACGTCGTTCGCGCCGACCATGATCACGCAGATGTCCGGCACGGGACCCGGGTCGGCCAGCACCAGGGCCACCTGGCGGTCCAGGTCGTCGGACCGGGCGCCCGGGGTCGCCACCGTGCGCAGCAGCACCGGGCGCTCGGCGAGGGCCGCCAGCCCCGACGCGAGCAGCGCTCCCGGGGTCTGCGAGCCCCGGTGCACGCCCTGGCCGGCCGCGGTGGAGTCCCCCAGCATGGTCAGCCGCAGCGGGGTGTCGGTGGTGTACGAGCGCCCGTACAGTCCGTCCCCGTTCGGCACGTGCGGTGACGTGCCGTTGCCCACCCGGCGCCGGGCCAGCTGCACCTCCGCCAGCACCAGCCCCACCGTGGCCGCACCGGCCAGACCGATCCCGCCGCCGCCGTACGCAGCGCCGGTCGCGATCCGCCGGGCCACCCTCGCCCTCGACATGCTCGACATGCGTCGCCGCCACCTCCTCGAACCCGTACACCCAGTGCTTGCCCCGTACAGCCCGTGCTCCAATCGCAACGGGCGGTGAACGACCGGCACGGACCACGGGCGGGGCGGGGGACCGGCGCACGGTGCGCCGCACGATCCCGGGCGAACAGCGGGAATCCGCCCGCAGGGCCTAGGCTGGCGGGACCACTAGGACCACTTCTTTTGCGGCATCCGGAGACAACGGTGCGATTCCACGACTCGATGATCAGCCTCGTAGGCGACACCCCGCTGGTGAGGCTCAACAGCGTGACCAAGGGCATCAGGGCGACCGTCCTGGCCAAGGTGGAGTACTTCAACCCCGGCGGTTCGGTGAAGGACCGCATCGCCCTGCGCATGATCGAGGCGGCGGAGGAGAGCGGCGCGCTCAAGCCCGGCGGCACGATCGTCGAGCCGACCAGCGGCAACACCGGTGTCGGCCTCGCCATCGTGGCGCAGCAGAAGGGGTACAAGTGCATCTTCGTGTGCCCCGACAAGGTCAGCACCGACAAGATCAACGTGCTGCGCGCCTACGGCGCCGAGGTCGTCGTGTGCCCCACGGCCGTCGACCCCGAGCACCCGGACTCGTACTACAACGTCTCCGACCGCCTGGTCCGTGAGACGCCGGGCGCCTGGAAGCCCGACCAGTACTCCAACCCCAACAACCCGCTGTCCCACTACCACTCCACGGGCCCCGAGCTGTGGGAGCAGACGGAGGGGCGGATCACCCACTTCGTGGCGGGCGTGGGCACCGGCGGCACCATCTCCGGCACCGGCCGCTACCTCAAGGAGGTCAGCGACGGCAGGGTCAAGGTCATCGGCGCCGACCCGGAGGGCTCCGTCTACTCCGGCGGCTCCGGCCGCCCCTACCTCGTCGAGGGCGTCGGCGAGGACTTCTGGCCGAGCGCCTACGACCGCACCGTCGCCGACGAGATCGTCGCCGTGTCCGACAAGGACTCCTTCCAGATGACCCGCCGCCTCGCCAAGGAGGAGGGCCTGCTGGTCGGCGGCTCCTGCGGCATGGCGGTCGCGGGTGCGCTGGAGGTCGCCGCGCGGCTCGGCGAGGACGACGTCGTGGTGGTCCTGCTGCCGGACGGCGGCCGCGGCTACCTCAGCAAGATCTTCAACGACGAGTGGATGGCCGACTACGGCTTCCTGGAGGACTCCGGCCCGAGCGCCCGCGTCGCCGACGTGCTGGCCGACAAGGAGGGCGACCACATGCCCTCCCTGGTCCACATGCACCCGGAGGAGACCGTCGGCCAGGCCATCGAGGTGCTGCGCGAGTACGGCGTCTCGCAGATGCCGGTCGTCAAGCCGGGCGCGGGCCACCCCGACGTGATGGCCGCCGAGGTCGTCGGCTCGGTCGTGGAACGCGAGCTGCTGGACGCGCTGTTCAGCAAGAGCGCCTCCCTCGACGACCCGCTGGAGAAGCACATGTCCGGCCCGCTGCCCCAGGTGGGCTCCGGCGAACCGGTCGCCGACCTGATGGCCGTGCTCGGCAAGGCCGACGCCGCGATCGTCCTCGTCGAGGGCAAGCCGACCGGTGTGGTCAGCCGGCAGGACCTGCTCTCCTTCCTCGCCAAGGGCGGCAAGTGACGGCCGGCCGGCGCTGAACCACCCGTGGCCTGCGGGAAGTTGCGGGCGCAGACGCACGTCGCGGACTTCGCGCAAGTGGTACGCGGGTGTCACGTCCACGCAGCACCCGCTTAACACGGGCCCTGCACAGTGGAGGTGTCGGCAAGGGCGACGGGAGACCTCCAGGGCGCTGAGCGCTCGGGGGAACACCCCGCCCCGGCCGGCGCCGAGCGGCGTCGCAGGACCTCCGGAGCGGCTCCCGGACCTCCACGGACGCCACGGACGCCGGGCGCGGCCTGACCGCGCTCGGCGTCCTCGCGGGGACCGCCGTCGTCCCGCCCCCCGGTCACGGGGGTGCGGCGGTCCCCGCGCACATGCCTCCCGTGCCTCCGCGCACGTTCCTCCCGTCCCCCGCGCACGTTCCACCCGTTCCCGCGCGGGCCGCCGGACGGGCCGCCGGACGGGCCCGCCGTGTCAGCCCGTGCGGGTCGTCGCCCAGCTCCCCAGCAGCGCCAGGCGCTCCTGGGCGTCCGAGCCCGGCTCGGGCACGTAGGCCACGATCGTCCGGTCCGGGTCCCCCGGGACGGTCAGGGTCTCGTAGGGGAGACTCAGCAGGCCCGCGACCGGGTGGCGCAGCAGCTTCACGCCGTGGTCGCAGGGCTTGACCAGATGGTCCGCCCACAGGCGGCGGAACTCCGGGCTGGCCTCGGACAGTTCGGCGACGAGTTCCGCCGTGGCCCGGTCGCCGGGGTGGTGGCCCGCCTGGAGCCGCAGGTGCGCGACCATCTGCGCGGTCACCTCGTCCCGGTCGGGGTAGAGGTCGCGGGAGGCGGGGTCCAGGAACAGCCGGCGCGGCAGGCTGAGGTCGTCCGCGCCGCCGAAGCCGAGCAGCGCGTCGGCGAGGGCGTTCCAGGCGAGGACCTCCATGCGGTGGTCCACGACGTAGGCCGGATTGCGGTCCATCCCGTCCAGGAGAAGCTGCACACCCGGGCGCACCCGCGACGCGGTGTCCCGGGAGGCGCCTGCGGCCCGCGCACCGTCCCGGCGGTGCGGCCGGGCGACCGCCCGCAGGTACTCGTGCTCGGCGGCGTCCAGCCGCAGCACCCGCGCGAGGGCGTCCAGCACGGCGTCCGAGACCCCGCCGGCCTTCGTCCGCGCCGGGCCCGCGGGTCCCCGGCTCTGCTCCAGGCGGACGTAGTAGTCGACGCTCACCCCCGCCAGCTGCGCCACCTCCTCGCGGCGCAGCCCCGGGACGCGGCGGCGTCCGTACGAGGGCAGCCCCACCTCCTCCGGCCGGATCCGGGCCCGGCGCGAACGCAGGAAGTCGCCCAACTCTCCGTCCATCAGCTCTCCGTCCATGGGTCCGAGCCTAGGCGGAAAGGGACTCGCGAACCTGGTACTGCCGGACCCAGGAAAAGCGCAGCCCTGGGTAGGGCCCCCGGCCGGGCCGACAGTGGTGGACGAGCCGGGGAGACGCCCCGGCCACCGTCGAGGGAGCACCCCATGTCGTACGAGAACCTGGCCGGCCGCACCGCCGTCGTCACCGGAGCCGCCAGCGGCATCGGCGAGGCCGTCGCGGTGCTGCTGGCCGCGCAGGGCGCCCGGGTGGCGCTGCTGGCCCGGCGCGAGGAACGGCTCGCGGCACTCGCCGGGAAGATCCGGGCGGACGGCGGGCAGGCCCTCGCCGTCGCCGCCGACGTCACCGACGAGACGTCCGTGACGGACGCCGTCGAGCGCATCCACAGTGAGTACGGGCGCGCCGACCTGATCGTGAACGCCGCCGGCGTCATGCTGCCGCACCCCGTCGACGCCCGGCGCGCCGACGAGTGGCAGCGGATGCTCGACACCAATGTCACCGGGGTGCTGCGCGTCATCGGCGCCTTCACCGCCGACCTGGTGGGCGCCGCCGCGGACGGCCGCACCGCCGACATCGTGAACATCTCCTCCATCGCCGCCCACGTCGGCTTCCCGAACTACGCCGTGTACGGCGCGACCAAGGCGGCCGTCACCTACCTGTCCCAGACCCTGCGCGGGGAGTTCGGGCCGCGGGACGTGCGGGTCACCAACATCGAGCCGGGGTTCGTGGAGAGCGAGCTGCGCACGCACATCGCGGACGCGGAGCTGTCCCGGCAGGTGGAGGGCATGCTGGACGAGGTGGGCGCGCTGTCCGCCGAGGAGCTGGCCGACCTCGTCGCCTACGCGGCGAGCCGGCCGCGCCGGGTCAACCTGCGGCAGATCGTCGCGCTGCCGACCCGGCAGGTCTGACGGCGACGTGCCTTTCGGCCGGCCATGGCCGTACCGGGGCCGGGCCGGGCGTCGTCAGTCCGACCAGTCGTCGTCCCGGCGGGACGCGCGGCGGGTGCCGAACAGGCCCGGGTTCGTGCGGACGGCCTGGGCCACGTTGACGCCGACGATGCCCGCCCAGGCGATGAGCAGACCGGGCGTCTGCGCGATGCCCCCGCCGATCGCGGACAGCGGCACCGCCAGGACGAGGGAGACGATCCCGAAGCCGAAACGCTCACCCCAGGAGTCGGTGGCCCGCGGCGTCCGGGAGTCACGCGCCGTCTGCATCTGCTGCTCGGCCAGTTGCCGGCGCACCCGGCGCTCCACCGCGCCGTCGATCCGCTGGTCGACCTTCTCCAGAAACGAGTCGACCAGCGCCGACTCGTACTCCTCGCCCAGGTCCCTGCGGGCGTGCAGGGTGGCGTCGAGTTCCTTCTTCAGGTCGGTGTCGCGCGCGTCCATTCCGCTCATGCCCCCACGGTAGGAAGGGGCGGCCCGCGCCGCACTGGGGTTAGCCCCCGTCTCCCGCCGGGGGCGGGCCGGGGCGGGGGCGGCCGATCCGGTCCCGCTTGCCGCTCTGCATATGCTCATGCAGAATCCTCAGCTACTGAATAGGCGAGGGGGAGCACGTCATGAGCGTGACCGACAGCCCTGCCGCGCGGCTGCAGGCCCTCTTCGAGGGCCACCGGCTGACGCCGACCCAGCGGCGCATCGCGCACAGCATGGTGCGCCGCGCCGCGGACGTGCCGTTCCTGTCCAGCGTGGAACTCGCCGAACTCGCGGGGGTCAGCCAGCCGTCCGTGACCCGCTTCGCCGTGGCCCTCGGCTTCGACGGCTACCCGGCCCTGCGCCGCCACCTGCGGGAGGTCGCCCCCGCCGAGAGCGCGGCACAGCCCGGGGACCGCAACGAGTACCAGCAGGCCGTCGAGGCGGAGATCGAGAACCTGCGGCACCTGGCGGAGGCGCTGGCCGACCCCGGACCCGTACGGCGCGCGGGCCGGCTGCTCGCGGCCTCCCGGCCGCTGCCCGTCCTCGGCCTGCGGGCGGCGGCCGCACAGGCGCAGGGCTTCGCCTACTTCGCCGCCAAGGTCCACCCCGACGTGCGGCTGCTCGGCGAGGGCGGCACGATGCTCCACGACCGCATCGACGCCGCCGTGCGGGCCGGGGCGAGCGCGCTGCTGTGCTTCGCCCTGCCCCGGCACCCCCGCGAGGTCCTGGACACCCTCGCCTACGCCAAGGAGCAGGCCGGACTGACCGTCGTCACCGTCGCCGACTCCGCCTTCGCCCCGGTCGCCAAGGTGTCCGACCTGCTGCTGCCCGCCGCCGTGGGCACCGGCCTCGCCTTCGACACGGCCTGCGCGCCGATGCTGCTGGGGCGGGTGCTGCTGGAGGCCATGTGCGACGACCTGCCCGATGCCCAGGCGCGGCTGGAGGAGTTCGACGCCAGGGCCGCCGCCCGGGGCCTGTTCGTCGACTGAGCACTCGGCAGCCGGTTTCTCAGACTCGTCTCATGCTCCGCCGCTAACCTGCCCGCGCTGCAACCCCTTTCAGACGCTTCGGGTACCGGACGGAGGCTGGACATGACACGTGGAGGACAGGGACTGGCCCGGGTGGCCGTCGTGGTGCGGGCGGGAGCCGCCCCGCTGTGGTGGCTGGGTGTGTGCGCCGCGGGTGTGGGGGCGCTGGTGCCGGGGCTGACCGGGCGCCGCATCGGCCTGCCGGCCGGGGCGGCGTTGTTCGTCCTGGCGACGGCGGTCGTCGCCTGCGCCCGGCGCCGGCGGTACGCCGCCCTGGCCGCTTCCGCGTCCCGCGCCGGGCGGAACGACGTGCTCCAGGACCGGGCGGTGACGACCCGCAACTGGCGCCGCCTGCACCGCTGGTGGCTCCTGCTCGCCTTCGTGGCGGCCGTCGGCTCGGCCTTCGCCGTCCCGGCCGCGGGCGGCCTGCTGCTGGCCGGCTGCGGAGCGGGCCTGTGGCTGAAGTCCGCGTGGCTCGGCCGCCGGGAGCAGAGCGGTGAGGCACTGCTGTGGGTCCGCGTGGACTGGCTGCGCGGGGGCGCGGCCCACCCGGCCGGCCGGCGCGTCAGGGCCTACCGCAGTACGGGCATCGCCGCGGGCGACGCGGCCCCGGGCGGCGCCCGCCGCAAGTCCCCGGCACTCGTCTGACCCCGGGGCGGGGCGGGGCACCCCCACCCCGCCCCCACCACCCCGAGCCCGGCCCCCGCCCGCAAGCGATCGCTCCGCTTCCGCCGGTCCCCGGCCGCCCCCACCCGCGCTCACATCAGGGCGTCGGCCCGGGAGCCGCCGGATTCTGCGACCACCTCCTGGACGGTCTGCGCCTCGCGGACCACCGCGAACCGGCCTCCCGGCCAGAAGCCGTACACCGCCGGACGCACCAGCGAGTTGTACGCGTAGTGGTGCGCGAAGTAGTACGCCCCGGTGTCCAGCGCCGCCGCGTGGTCCCCCTGCTCCAGCAGCGGCATGGAGCGGCCCTCCGCCAGGAGGTCCCCGGCGAAGCAGGCCGGGCCGGCGACGTCCTGGACGACGTCGGGCCCGTCCTTCGGCCGCCCCTTCGCGTCGTAGGCGGCGATCCGCAGCGGCCAGCTCTGCGGCGCGTACACCGTCCGCGCGGCGACCTGCACCCCGGCGTGCGTGACCGCGACCGCGCGCCCGCCCGAGCTCTTGGCGTACTCCACGCGCGCCACCACCGTGCCGTGCTTGGCCAGCAGCGACCGCCCGAACTCGGTGACCAGCCCGTACCGCCCGTCGAACAGCCCCGGCACCTCCTCGGCCAGCATCCGCGCGTACTGCGCGTACGTCGGCGTGGTGGCCTCGGAGGCGAAGTTCACCGGCAGCCCGCCGCCGATGTCGAGGGTGTCGACCTGCCGCCGGCCCGCCCGCCGGTTGATCTCCTCGGCCAGCGCGTACGTCTGCGCCGCGCCCCGCACCATCAGGGACAGTGGAATGCCCTGGGAGCCGGTGTGCGCGTGCAGCCGGGTCAGCCAGGGCCGGTCCAGGTACGCCCGGACCACCCACTCCCGCGCTCCCTCGTCGCGCAGCGCCACGCCGAACTTGCTGGTCGCCGTCGCCGTCGACAGCGCCTCGATGGAGCCCCCGCCGAGCTGTGGGTTCACCCGTATCCCGAGCGGGGAGCGGCTGGACCCCGACCGCATCAGGGCGTCCAGCCGGGCCAGCTCCTGCGGGTTGTCCGCGTTGACCGCGATGCCCAGGTCCAGCGCCTCGCGCAGTTCGGCCGGGGTCTTCGCGGGCGAGTCGAGCACCGTCATCCGCGCCGGCACCCCGGCGGCCCGGGCCAGCGCCAGCTCGCCGGGGCTCGCGACCTCGGCGCCGATGCCCTCCTCGCGCAGCAGCCGCAGCACCGGCACCAGCGGGGTCGCCTTGACCGCGAAGGCGTGCAGCACGGGAGTGCCGGGGGCGGTCACCGCCTCGAACGCGGCCCGCAGCGCGGCCGCCGACTCCTTGATGCCGGTGACGTCCAGCAGGGCGACGACAGGGCTGTCCGGCCGGACCAGCCCCTGCTCCACGGCGGCCCGCACCGCCTCGTCACGCCGGGCCGCCCGCCCGGCCGCGGATCCGTCCGTTTCTTCCGTTCCGATGTGTGCGTGCATGCCCTCCAGCCAAACATCCCCGCCACGGCCGCGTCGGTCCCCGGGGGTGTTGACTAGCTCTATTCATGACGCCAGGATGTGAATAGAAGCAGCAACATCCCGCGGGAGCACCCAACAGGAGGCAGACCATGTCAGGACCCCGACCCGTCCGAGCACCGCGCGGAACGGAACCGAGCGCCCTGGGATGGCAGCAGGAGGCCGCCCTGCGGATGCTGCAGAACAACCTCGACCCCGAGGTCGCCGAGCACCCCGACAAGCTCGTCGTCTACGGCGGGACCGGCAAGGCCGCCCGCGACTGGCGCTCCTTCGACGCGATGGTCCGCACGCTCAAGGGCCTCAAGCAGGACGAGACCATGCTGGTCCAGTCGGGCCGCCCGGTCGGCGTGATGCAGACCCACGAGTGGGCCCCGCGCGTCCTCATCGCCAACTCCAACCTGGTCGGCGACTGGGCCAACTGGGAGGAGTTCCGCCGCCTGGAGCAGCTCGGGCTGACCATGTACGGCCAGATGACCGCGGGTTCCTGGATCTACATCGGCACCCAGGGCATCCTCCAGGGCACCTACGAGACGTTCGCCGCCGTCGCCGCGAAGAAGTTCGGCGGGACCCTGGCCGGCACCATCACCCTCACCGCCGGACTCGGCGGCATGGGCGGCGCGCAGCCGCTCGCCGTGACGATGAACGACGGTGTCGCGATCTGCGTCGACTGCGACCCGCGCGCCATCGACCGCCGCATCGAGCACCGCTACCTGGACGTGAAGGCCGACAGCCTGGACCACGCCCTCGCCCTGGCGACCGAGGCCCGCGACGCCCGCCGCCCCCTGTCCATCGGCGTGCTCGGCAACGCGGCCGAACTGGTGCCGCAGCTCCTCGCCATGGGCGCGCCCATCGACATCGTCACCGACCAGACCTCGGCCCACGACCCGCTGGCCTACCTGCCGGTCGGCGTGGACTTCGACGACATGGCCGACGCGGCCGCCAAGGACCCGGCCGGCTTCACCACCCGCGCCCGCGAGTCCATGGCCCGGCACGTCGAGGCCATGGTCGGGTTCATGGACGCCGGCGCCGAGGTCTTCGACTACGGCAACTCCATCCGCGGCGAGGCCCAGCTCGCCGGGTACGACCGGGCGTTCGCCTTCCCCGGCTTCGTCCCCGCCTACATCCGCCCCCTGTTCTGCGAGGGCAAGGGCCCCTTCCGCTGGGCGGCCCTGTCCGGCGAGGCGTCCGACATCGCCAAGACCGACAAGGCGATCCTCGACCTCTTCCCGGAGAACGAGTCCCTGGCCCGCTGGATCAAGATGGCCGGCGAGCGCGTCCACTTCCAGGGTCTGCCCGCCCGCATCTGCTGGCTCGGCTACGGCGAGCGGGACAAGGCCGGCGAGCGGTTCAACGACATGGTCGCGAGCGGGGAGCTGGCCGCACCGGTCGTCATCGGCCGCGACCACCTCGACTGCGGCTCCGTCGCCTCCCCCTACCGGGAGACCGAGGCCATGCTCGACGGCTCCGACGCGATCGCCGACTGGCCGCTGCTCAACGCCATGGTGAACGTGGCGTCCGGGGCGTCCTGGGTGTCGATCCACCACGGCGGCGGCGTCGGCATGGGCCGCTCGATCCACGCCGGACAGGTCACCGTCGCCGACGGCACCGCCCTGGCCGGCGAGAAGATCCGCCGGGTGCTCACCAACGACCCCGGCATGGGCGTCATCCGGCACGTCGACGCGGGCTACGACATCGCCGAGTCCGTCGCCGGCGAGCGCGGGGTGCGGGTCCCGATGCGCGAGGGTGACCGGGCGTGACCTTCCACAGCATGTGGGCGGAGCTGCTGCCGATCGGCCGCAGCTCCGCCTCCGGCGGCTACCGCCGCTTCGCCTGGACCGGCGCCGACCTCGACTGCCGGGCCTGGTTCCGGGAACAGGCCGAGTCCCGCGGCCTCGCCTACGAGACCGACCGCAACGGCAACCAGTGGGCGTGGCTGGGCGACCCGGCCCGGGGCGACGCCGTCGTCACCGGCTCCCACCTCGACTCCGTCCCGGACGGGGGCGCCTTCGACGGGCCCCTCGGCGTCGTCTCCTCCTTCGCGGCGCTCGACGAACTGCGCGCCAGGGGAGCGGACCTCGCCAAGCCCCTCGGGATCGTCAACTTCGGCGACGAGGAGGGCGCCCGGTTCGGGCTCGCCTGCGTCGGCTCCCGGCTCACCGCGGGGCAGCTCACCGTCGACGACGCCCACCGGCTGACCGACGGGGACGGCACCACCCTGCCCCGGGCCATGGAGGCCGCCGGCCACGACCCGGAGGCGATCGGGCCGGACCCCGAGCGGCTCGCCCGCATCGGCGCCTTCGTCGAACTGCACGTCGAGCAGGGCCGGGCCCTGGACCTGTCCGGCGACCGGGTCGGCATCGCCAGCGCCATCTGGCCGCACGGCCGCTGGCGGTTCGACTTCGCCGGCGAGGCCAACCACGCGGGCACCACCCGGCTCGCCGACCGCCGCGACCCCATGCTGCCCTACGCCCAGACCGTCCTCGCCGCCCGCCGCGAGGCCGAACTCGCCTCGGCCGTCGCCACGTTCGGCAAGATCGCCGTGGAGCCCAACGGCGTCAACGCCATCCCCTCCCTCGTGCGCGGCTGGCTCGACTCCCGCGCCGAGGACCAGGACAGGCTCGACTCCGTCGTCGCCGGCATCGAGAAGGCCGCCGCCGAGTACGCCGCCGCCCACGGTGTCGACCTCTCCGTGGTCCGCGAGTCGTTCACCCCCGTCGTCGAGTTCGACCACGCCCTGCGCGACGAACTCGGCCGCATCCTCGGCAAGGACACCGAGCTGACGGTCCCCGTCCTCGGCACCGGCGCCGGACACGACGCCGGAATCCTGTCCGGGAGCATCCCGACCGCCATGCTGTTCGTGCGCAACCCCACCGGCGTCTCCCACTCCCCGGCCGAGTCCGCCGCCGAGGACGACTGCGTCGCCGGTGTGCTCGCCCTCGCCGACGTACTGGAAGGACTGGCCCGCACGTGACACGGACGTACTGGCTGGAGCACGCCTGGCTCGGCTCGGCCGTCGAGCCGGGCGTCGCCCTGGACGTGGACGGCGGACGCGTCAGCGCCGTCCGCCCCGGCACCCCCGCCCCGCCCCCCGGCGCCGAGATCCTGCGCGGCCTGACCCTGCCCGGCCTGGCCAACGCCCACAGCCACGCCTTCCACCGGGCCCTGCGCGGCACCGTCCAGGTCGGCTCCGGCACCTTCTGGACCTGGCGCGAGGTCATGTACGCCACGGCCGCCCGGCTCACCCCGGACAGCTACCACGCCCTGGCCCGCGCCGTGTACGCCGAGATGGCCCTGGCCGGCATCACGGCCGTCGGCGAGTTCCACTACGTCCACCACGCCCCCGGCGGCACCCCCTACGCCGACCCGAACGCCATGGGCGAGGCCCTGATCGCGGCCGCCGCCGACGCCGGCATCCGCATCACCCTCCTCGACACCGCCTACCTCTCCTCCGGCTTCGGTCACCCGCCCACCACCCCCCAGCTGCGCTTCTCCGACGGCACCGCCGACGCCTGGGCCGAACGCTGCGCCGCTCTGAAGGACCGCGCCCACGCCCGGATCGGAGCCGCGATCCACTCCGTACGGGCCGTGCCCGCCGCCCAGTTGGCGACCGTCGCCCGCTGGGCGGAGGAGCGCCGGGCCCCGCTGCACGTCCATCTCTCCGAGCAGACCGCCGAGAACGACGCCTGCCGCGAGGCCCACGGCCGCACGCCCACCCGGCTCCTCGCCGACCACGGCGTGCTCGGGCCGCGCACCACCGGCGTCCACAACACCCACCTCACCGACGAGGACATCGCCCTGCTCGGCGGCTCCGGCACCGGCACCTGCATGTGCCCCACCACCGAGCGGGACCTGGCCGACGGCATCGGACCCGCCGTCGCCCTGCAACAGGCGGGCTCCCCGCTGTCGCTGGGCTCCGACAGCCACGCCGTGATCGACCTGCTCGAAGAGGCACGGGCCATGGAGCTGAACGAGCGGCTGCGCTCCCGCACCCGCGGCCACTGGACGGCCGCGGCCCTGCTGCGGGCCGCCTCCGCCGACGGTCACGCCGCCCTCGGCTGGCAGGACGCCGGGACCCTGGAGCCGGGCGCGCTCGCCGACTTCACGACCATCCGCCTCGACTCGGTCAGGACGGCAGGGCCGCTTCCGCGACTCGGGGCCGAGACGGCCGTATTCGCCGCGTCGGCAGCGGACGTGTCGCATACGGTCGTGGCAGGCCGGCACGTCGTGCGGGACGGGGTGCACACGCTCGTCCCGGACGTGCCGCGCGCTCTCGCGGACGCCGTCGCAGACCTGCGCGGATGACCCGGGACCGCCCCCGCGGGCGGTCCGCCCCCGACCCCCGGCCCACCGCCGACCAGGCCAGCAAGGACGCCATGAGCAACGCGACGACCGTCAGCCCCGCCCACTCCGCGAGCACCGCAAGCACGCTCATCACCAACATCGCCGCCCTGGTCACCAACGACCCCTCCCTCGGTGACAATTCCCCCCTCGGACTGATCCAGGACGCGGCCGTCGTCATCGAGGGCGACCGCGTCGTGTGGACCGGTGAGCACAGGAAAGCACCCGCCACTGACAACCGGGTCGACGCCGGCGGCCGGGCCGTCCTGCCCGGCTTCGTCGACTCCCACTCCCACCTCGTCTTCGCGGGCGACCGCACGCAGGAGTTCAACGCCCGGATGTCGGGCCGCCCGTACAGCGCCGGCGGCATCCGCACCACGGTCGCGGCCACCCGGGCGGCGAGCGACGAGGAACTGGAGCGCAACCTCACCCGCTACCTCGCCGAGGCGCTCCGGCAGGGCACCACCACGTTCGAGACGAAGTCCGGCTACGGCCTGACCGTCGAGGACGAGGCCCGGGCCCTGCGCCTGGCGGCCGCCCACACGGACGAGGTCACCTACCTGGGCGCCCACGTCGTCTCCCCGGACTACGCGGACGACCCGGCCGGATACGTCGCCCTGGTCACCGGCCCGATGCTCGACGCCTGCGCCCCGCACGCCCGCTGGATCGACGTGTTCTGCGAGAAGGGCGCCTTCGACGGGGACCAGGCCCGGGCCGTCCTCACCGCGGGCAGGGCCAGGGGCCTGCACCCTCGCATCCACGCCAACCAGCTCTCCTACGGCCCCGGCGTGCAGCTCGCGGTCGAACTCGACGCGGCCAGCGCCGACCACTGCACCCACCTGACCGACGCGGACGTGGACGCCCTGGCGAACAGCCGCACCGTGGCCACCCTGCTGCCCGGCGCCGAGTTCTCCACGCGTGCCGCGTGGCCGGACGCCCGCAGGCTGCTGGACGCGGGCGTGACGGTCGCCCTGTCCACCGACTGCAACCCCGGGTCGTCGTTCACCTCGTCCGTGCCGTTCTGCGTCGCCCTCGCCGTACGGGACATGGGCATGACCCCGGACGAGGCCGTCTGGTCGGCGACGGCGGGGGGCGCGGCGGCCCTGCGCCGCACCGACGTCGGCCGCCTCACGCCGGGCGCGTACGCCGACCTGACGCTGCTGGACGCCCCCAGCCACGTCCACCTGGCCTACCGCCCGGGCGTGCCGCTGGTCACCGGGGTGTGGCGGCGCGGAGCGCGCGTGGTGTGACGGCCGGTCCGCGACGACCGGACCGTGCGGGAGCCCACCGAGAACGACGGCGACGCTGTTTGTCGACTCCTGAAGGGCCGCCGCCCACCACCGGTGGCACACGCCCGGGGGCGGGCCTTTCGGCCCGCCCCCGAGGGACACGTACACCAGGGTCGAGGATCACTCCTCGACGGTCAGCCCCTTGCGCAGCCGTACCAGCGTCCGCGACAGCAGCCGCGAGACGTGCATCTGGGAGATGCCCAGCTCCTCGCCGATCTCCGACTGGGTCATGCCGGCGACGAACCGCAGGGACAGGATCTTGCGGTCGCGCGGCGGCAGTTCGGCGATCAGCGGCTTCAACGACTCGACGTACTCGATGCCTTCGAGCCCGTGGTCCTCGTAGCCGATCCGGTCCGCGAGCGCGCCCTCGGAGTCGTCCTCCTCCGGCTGGGCGTCCAGCGAGGAGGCGGTGTAGGCGTTCGACGCCGCCATGCCCTCGACGACCTCGTCGCCGGAGATGCCGAGGCGCTCGGCCAGTTCGGCCACCGTCGGGGCGCGGTCCAGCTTCTGGGCCAGCTCGTCACCGGCCTTGGCCAGGTCGAGCCGCAGCTCCTGGAGCCGCCGCGGAACGCGTACGGACCACGAGGTGTCGCGGAAGAAGCGCTTGATCTCGCCGATGATGGTCGGCATCGCGAACGTGGGGAACTCGACACCGCGCGACAGCTCGAAGCGGTCGATCGCCTTGATCAGGCCGACCGTGCCGACCTGGATGATGTCCTCCATCGGCTCGCTGCGGGAGCGGAACCGGGACGCGGCGAACTTGACCAGCGCGAGGTTCAGTTCGACGAGCGTGTTGCGGACGTACGAGTACTCGTGGGTCCCTTCCTCCAGCGTCTCGAGGCGCTCGAAGAGGGTCTTGGACAGGGCCCGCGCGTCGACCGCGTCGACGTCCTCGTACGGGGGGATGTCCGGAAGTCCGGCGAGAAGGTCGTCCTGTGTGACGAGCATCTCGTCCTGCTCGATGGGATCCAGATGTTCCGGAGGGGGTGTCGACGTCGCTTCCTGGGTACGCGATCCGTCGAGCCGGGGTGACATGATGTCCTCCATCGTTCTCGGCATATGGCTGCCGGAGCCAGTACGTGCACTGCGGTGTGCGGCGCCTCCAAAGCCGGCCGTGTCGGGTACGTGTCCCTACTAGGCCTACCCGCTTTCCTGAGCCCACCGCAAGTGCGTTCTGTGGGCATATGTCCGTTTGTGTGCAGTTGTTCGGGTGTCGAAGCGTGGCGGGAGGGCGTAGTGTGCGAGGGCGTCAGCAACCAGCCACGACGTCGGGAGAGAGAGACGGCATGGACCGCGGGACGGTCGGCAGCGCACAGTCTGGCCGGCTTCTGGTCGAGGTGCGGGAAGAGGGCTCTAGTGCCGTCGTGACCCCGGCGGGTGAGTTGGATCACCACACCGCCGATCTGTTGCGTGAGCCACTCGAGGACTGCCTCGCCAAGGGATTCAAGCGCTTGGTCATCGACTGCGCGCGCCTGGAGTTCTGTGACTCCACGGGGCTCAACGTGCTCCTCGGCGCGCGGCTGAAGGCGGAGGCCGCCGGTGGCGGCGTCTCGCTCGTCGGCATGCAGCCGGTGGTCGCGCGCGTCTTCGAGATCACGGGAGCGGACGCCGTCTTCAGTGTCCACGACACGATCGAGGCGGCGTTGAGCGAAGGACAGGGCTGAGCGGCGGTGCGTCGGCGCACCGAGCCCCGGCCGGCCCCTCGTGACCGGTTCTCCACAACCGTCACGAGTTTGGTGCCGAATACATGGGTGTTCCGCCGGTCCCCCCGGGCAGGAGACATCCTGAACCTGTCGGCCACCGGGGTGGCAGTGGCGCCGCGCAACCGACCGGCCGCTTTCCGCGTGACTGACGGTGAAGTGAATCCTTTGAATCGTGAACTGGTGAATCGGTGAGGTGAAGCGCTGATGAGCACCACCCGGCCTTACCCGCCGGGCGACCGCGGGCCGGAGCCCAGCGGCGCTTCCGGGACGTCCGAAGGTGGCGAGCCGGCGGCCGGTGCGTCCGTCGAGGGCGTGGCCGCGCCGTCCGGAGCCGTGGCGCCGCCGGGGGGCCGGCAGGTGCGCCGGCTGAGCTTCGAGGGCGAGAGTGGTGTCGTACCGCTCGCCCGCGACTTCACCCGCCAGGCGCTGTACGCGTGGGGCTGGCTGCCGGCGGACTCCGCCGACCAGCGGGCCGCCGCCGAGGACGTGCTGCTGGTGGTGTCCGAGCTGGTCACCAACGCCTGCCTGCACGCCGAGGGGCCCGACCAGCTGCACATCACCTGTGACAACAAGGTGATCCGCATAGAGGTCTCCGACCGCGGCACGGGCCAGCCGGCACCGCGCACGCCCCACCGGGCCGGACGCCCGGGCGGCCACGGCATGTTCATCGTCCAGCGGCTGTGTCTGGACTGGGGCGTCGTCCGTACGCCCGGGGTCGCGGGCAAGACCGTGTGGGCGGAGCTGGGCGCCCCGGCCTGATCGAGCCGCAGCACGGGGCGTTCGCTTCCGCGGATGCCCCGGCCCGGCGTCGGCTCCCTCCCGGCTGCACCGACCCTGCTGTGCGCCTCCCGGCGTCTCCAGCACCCGTTGAGCCGTCCGGGTGACACCCGAAGGCCGCGGGGGGCCCTTCAGGGCCCTGCCAAGGCGTTCCTGGAGCCGACGAGGGCCCCGAGGGCCGCAGACCGCCTCGCTGCTCCGGCAGGGCGTCGCCGCCCACTCGGCCGCGCGACCGACACCGGCCTCATTCGTCCAGCACCCCGACTACTCCCGCCCACCGGCCGCTTCAGCACGCGCCGGTTGTTCTCCGTACGTCGGCCGCTGCAACAGGCTGCGTGTGCGCGCTGCCCGGCGGCGTCCCCGTCCTGCCATGAGCAGCTGGTGGGCCGTGGGGGCCCGGGCGGCTCCCCTGCACCCGCCGGCATTAGGCCTGGCGTCCCGCCAGGAGGGCCGGGCATGCGGAAGGGCCGCCACCCCCGAGTGGGGTGGCGGCCCTTCCGTGAGGTCGCCGGAGGGTCAGCGCACGTCGCCCATCAGGGCCTTGACCTTCCTGCGGTACATGTACACCGCGACACCCGCCGCGGCGGCCAGGACCGCCTCCACGGCGACCGCCCCGGTGCCGCTGAGGTCGACGCCGCCGACGGCCGGGTTGGAGAGCAGACCCGTCACCGAGTCGCCCGCCGTGACGGCGAGGAACCAGACACCCATCATCTGGCTGGCGTACTTGGCCGGAGCCATCTTCGTGGTCACCGACAGGCCCACGGGGGAGAGGCACAGCTCGCCCACCGTCTGGATCAGGTAGATGCCCACCAGCCACATCGGGCTGACCAGCTTGTCGCCGTCGGCCATGCCCAGCGGCAGCAGGAAGAAGAAGAACGAGACACCGATGAAGAACAGCGCCGCGGCGAACTTGGCGACGGTGCTCGGCTCCTTGCCCTTGCGGTTGAGCCACAGCCAGATCCAGGCGAAGACCGGCGCCAGCGCCATGATGAACACCGGGTTCAGCGACTGGTACCAGGAGGACGGGAAGTCGAAGCCGAGCAGCGAGCCCGAGGCCTTCGTCTCGCCGAACGCCTGGACCGTCGAACCGCCCTGGTCGTAGATCATCCAGAAGACGGCCGCCGCGACGAAGAACCAGATGTAGCCGGTCATCTTCGACTGCTCGACGTCGCTGAGTTCCTTGTCCCGCTTGATGCGGATCAGCACGCCGGCCGGGATGATCAGACCGATCACGGTCAGCGGGATCATCGCCCAGTTGAGCGTGAAGTGACCGGTGAGGCCGACGACGCCGTAGAAGACGGTCGCGACGATCAGCCACAGCAGGCCCTTGCGCAGCCACGAGGTGCGCTCCTCGGCGGCCAGCGGCTTGGGCACGAGGTTGCTCTGCGGGCTCAGGTGGCGGGTGCCGAGGAGGAAGGCGATGAGGCCGATGCCCATGCCGACCGCGGCGAGACCGAAGCCGAGGTGCCAGCTGACCTGCTGGCCGACGGTGCCGATGATCAGCGGCGCGAAGAAGGCACCCATGTTGATGCCCATGTAGAAGATCGTGAAGCCGCCGTCACGGCGCGGGTCGTCCGGGCCGTCGTAGAGGTGGCCGACCATCGTGGAGATGTTGGCCTTCAGCAGACCGGAGCCGAGTGCGACCAGGCCCAGACCGGCGAAGAACGGTGCCTGGCCGCCGGGCAGGGCGAGCACCAGGTGACCCGCCATGATCGTGACCGCGGCGATCGCCACCGTCTTGCGCGGACCCCAGACCCGGTCGCCGAGCCAGCCGCCGGGCATGGCGAGCAGGTACACCATCGACAGGTAGACCGAGTAGATCGCCGTCGTCGTGGCGAGGTCCATGCCCAGACCGCCGCCCATGCTGCCCTTCTTGGCGTCGGGGCCGCCGGAGAGCAGGTACACGACGAGCAGGGCCCGCATGCCGTAGAAGCTGAAGCGCTCCCACATCTCGGTCATGAAGAGAGTGGCCAGTCCGCGGGGGTGGCCGAAGAAGGTCTTCTCGGAACCGGGGGTGCCCGGTCGGGCCGAGTCCTTCGTCAGGCTGGACGCCATGGTCGTTCCTTGCTGCTCGGGACGCGTACCGCAGCAAGCGGTGGCGCGCCCGGTGGGGGTTGCCGGCACCGGTGCGTACGGCCGTCCGCCCGACGCCTTCGGGGGTCCGCTCCGGATCACGAAGCGGTGGGCGGTCGCCACCGGGATCCACGCCCTCACGCGCATCGCCGCACGCGAAGGCCCGGCCACAGGTCGTTCACTTTCGGGGGCCGGCGGGAACCGGCCCGCACACAAAAGAGACCTTCAGGGCAAACGGCCTCTGAAGGTCGCCGCGGTGCTACAGGCGTTGCATCACCATACGGCAGGACACCGCCGGATATGGAAGGGTTTGAGACGCGGATCACAGGTCTCGACGGAACCGCGCACCCGGTTTCGAAGGTCCTTACCAGGATCGCACCCCACAGGCAGAGGTACGTACGCATACCCCAGGCGGGTGAGAGGCGGGTGTGCCCCCGGTAAGAGCGGCCCCTTCCGGTCACACCCCAGCTCAGGGCCGTGCAGGTCTACCATCACTGCATGACCCGAGTACTGCTCGCCGAGGACGACGCGTCCATCTCGGAGCCGCTGGCCCGTGCTCTGCGCCGGGAGGGCTACGAGGTCGAGGTGCGTGAGGACGGACCCACCGCGCTCGACGCCGGACTGCAGGGCGGCGTCGACCTGGTCGTGCTCGACCTGGGCCTGCCCGGCATGGACGGTCTCGAGGTGGCCCGCCGCCTGCGTGGCGAGGGCCACAGCATTCCCATCCTCATCCTGACGGCCCGCGCCGACGAGGTGGACACCGTCGTCGGGCTCGACGCCGGCGCCGACGACTACGTCACCAAGCCGTTCCGGCTCGCCGAGCTGCTGGCGCGCGTGCGGGCCCTGCTCCGGCGCGGTGCCGCCGAACCGCAGCAGCCGCCCGCCACGCACGGCGTGCGCATCGACGTCGAGTCGCACCGCGCCTGGATGGGCGAGGAGGAGCTCCAGCTCACGGCCAAGGAGTTCGACCTGCTGCGGGTGCTGGTGCGGGACGCGGGCCGGGTCGTCACCCGCGACCAGCTGATGCGGGAGGTCTGGGACACCACGTGGTGGTCCTCGACCAAGACCCTCGACATGCACATCTCCTGGCTGCGCAAGAAGCTCGGCGACGACGCGGCCAACCCCCGCTACATCGCCACCGTGCGCGGTGTGGGCTTCCGCTTCGAGAAGAGCTGAACCGCGGGCCGGCACGGGGGATCGGGTAAGAGAACATGCGCCGCCGACTGATCCAGTCCACACTCGCCGTGGTGCTCGTGGTGATCGCCGTCTTCGGCGTCTCCCTCGTCATCGTCGAGACGCGGACGATCAGCAACAGCGCCCGCGAGCGGGTCGAGTCCGAAGCGGTGCGGCTGGCCAGCATCGTGGACAGCCGGCTCTTCGGCGAGCAGCAGGTCGACGCCGAGGTGCTGCGCGACCAGGTCACGCAGGACCGCTACTACGCCGTCATCCGCATCCCCGGCGAGGCGCCCATCGAGGTGGGCACCCAGCCGGCCGGGGACGTCATCAGCGCCACCGCCCCCGGTGAGGAGGGCGAGACCGTCACCGTCCAGGAGCCGCGCTCCTCGGTGACCCGCGAGGTCGGCCGCACCCTGCTGATCATCGCCCTGGTCGCCCTGTTGGCGGTCGTCGCCGCCGTCCTGCTGGCCGTGCGCCAGGCGAACCGGCTCGCCTCGCCGCTGACCGACCTGGCCGAGACGGCCGAGCGGCTCGGCTCGGGCGACCCCCGCCCGCGGCACAAGCGGTACGGGGTGCCCGAGCTGGACCGGGTCGCGGACGTGCTGGACGGCTCGGCCGAGCGCATCGCCCGCATGCTGACCGCCGAGCGGCGGCTCGCCGCCGACGCCTCCCACCAGCTGCGCACCCCGCTGACGGCGCTGTCCATGCGGCTGGAGGAGATCACCCTCACCGACGACCCGGACACGGTGAAGGAGGAGGCCACGATCGCGCTGACGCAGGTCGAGCGGTTGACGGACGTGGTGGAACGGCTGCTGACCAACTCGCGCGATCCGCGCACGGGCTCCGCCGTCACCTTCGACCTCGACGAGGTCATCCAGCAGCAGCTCGCCGAGTGGCGGCCGGCGTACCGCAGCGCGGGCCGGGCGATCGTCAGCTCCGGCAAGCGCCACTTGGAGGCGGTCGGCACACCCGGCGCGGTGGCGCAGGTCCTCGCCGCGCTGATCGAGAACTCGCTGATGCACGGCGGCGGCACGGTCGCGCTGCGCACGCGCGTCACCGGCAACCAGGCCGTCATCGAGGTCACCGACGAGGGCCCCGGCGTCCCCGCGGACCTGGGCGCCCGGATCTTCGAGCGCGCGATCAGCGGCCGCAACTCCACGGGCATCGGCCTGGCGGTCGCCCGCGACCTCGCCGAGGCCGACGGCGGCCGCCTGGAGATGCTGCAGACCAAGCCCCCGGTCTTCGGCCTGTTCCTGTCCCGCACCCCGGTGCAGAAGTCCCTCGACGGCGACGAGCCGACGGTCCGCTAGGTCCGGTCCGCGGGAGGGCCGGGTGCCCGCCGGCCCTAAGGCACCCGCTGGCCGGTCCGGGCCGGGCGGACCGGTTCCGGCCGGGCCACCGGCTCCGCGGCGGCGGGCAGGGCCCGGAAGACCCAGGAGCGGTAGGACCAGAAGCGGAACAGGGTCGCGACGCCGATGCCGACGAACTTGAAGACGTTGTTCTGCAGCGGGGTGTTCCAGCCGAAGCCGTACGTGGCCGTGTACAGCACGCCGTTCTCGATGACCAGGCCGACCGCGCTGAACAGCAGGAACAGGGTCAGCTCACGGGTCCGGCCGGACTTGTCGCGGTCCCGGTAGGTGAAGTAGCGGAAGCCGACGTAGTTGAAGGCGATCGACACGACGGTCGCGATGACGCTGGCCCGGACCACCGGGAGGTCGGTGACGTGCCGCACCAGGTTGAACACCAGCAGGTTGACCAGCACCCCGGCCCCGCCCACCGCGCCGAACTTGGCGACTTCGCGGACGAAACGCCGAAGCCCGGAGGCACCATCTGCCATGGTCGTACAGGCCCCCGTCCGTGGTCGGCGTCAACGCAGCCATGCTAACCACCCGCCCGCGCGATCTTCCTGCGGACGCCGGGGGACGGCCGCAGACGGTCCGGCCCGGCCCCAGGAGGGACGGGAAACCGGCCACCCTGGCGCGGCCGATACCCTAAGAGGGTGACGTTCCCGGTAGTCGGCATGGTCGGCGGTGGCCAGCTCGCTCGTATGACACACGAGGCGGGCATCCCGCTCGGCATCAGGTTCAAGCTCCTCAGTGACACCCCGCAGGACTCCGCTGCGCAGGTCGTGAGCGAGGTCGTCGTCGGCGACTATCGCGACCTCGACACGCTGCGCGAGTTCGCGCGCGGGTGCGATGTGATCACCTTCGATCACGAACACGTACCCACCGAGCACCTCAAGGCCCTGGAGGCGGACGGCATCCCCGTGCGCCCCGGCCCGGACGCGCTCGTGCACGCCCAGGACAAGGGGGTGATGCGCGCGAGACTCGACGCGATCGGCGTGCCCTGCCCCCGGCACCGGATCGTGTCCGACCCGCAGGACGTGGCCGCCTTCGCGGCCGAGGGCGACGGATTCCCCGTCGTCCTGAAGACCGTCCGCGGCGGCTACGACGGCAAGGGCGTGTGGGTCGTCGACTCCGTCGAGGAGGCCGCCGACCCCTTCCGGGCCGGTGTCCCCGTCCTCGCCGAGGAGAAGGTCGACTACGTCCGGGAGCTGGCCGCCAACGTGGTCCGCTCCCCGCACGGCCAGGCCGTGGCCTACCCCGTGGTGGAGTCGCAGCAGGTGAACGGCGTCTGCGACACCGTGATCGCCCCGGCGCCCGGCCTCGACGAGGCCCTCGCCCTGGAGGCCTCCGAGATGGCGCTGAACATCGCCAAGGAGCTCGGCGTCGTCGGCCACCTCGCGGTCGAGCTGTTCCAGACCCGCGACGGCCGCATCCTCGTCAACGAACTGGCCATGCGCCCGCACAACTCCGGCCACTGGTCGATGGACGGCGCCGTCACCAGCCAGTTCGCCAACCATGTCCGCGCCGTCCTGGACCTGCCCCTGGGCGACCCGCGCCCGCGCGCCAAGTGGACCGTGATGGTCAACGTCCTCGGCGGCGACTTCCCGGACATGTACTCCGCGTACCTGCACTGCATGGCCCGCGACCCCCAGCTCAAGATCCACATGTACGGCAAGGACGTGAAGCCCGGCCGCAAGGTCGGACACGTCAACACCTACGGCGACGACCTGGACGACGTGCTGGAGCGCGCCCGTCACGCTGCCGGCTACCTGAGAGGCACCATCACCGAATGAGCCCTGTTGTTGGCATCGTCATGGGGTCGGACTCCGACTGGCCCGTCATGGAGGCCGCCGCCAAGGCCCTCGACGAGTTCGAGATCGCCTACGAGGTCGACGTCGTCTCCGCGCACCGCATGCCGCGCGAGATGGTCGCCTACGGCGAGCAGGCCGACACGCGCGGGCTCAAGGTGATCATCGCCGGGGCGGGCGGCGCCGCCCACCTGCCCGGCATGCTCGCCTCGGTCACGCCGCTGCCCGTGATCGGCGTGCCCGTGCCGCTGAAGTACCTCGACGGCATGGACAGCCTGCTCTCGATCGTGCAGATGCCGGCCGGTGTGCCGGTCGCCACGGTGTCCGTCGCCGGCGCCCGCAACGCCGGACTGCTCGCGGCCCGCATCCTCGCCGCGCACGACGAGGACCTGCGCACGCGGATGCGGGAGTTCCAGCAGGAGCTCAACGACCAGGCCACCGAGAAGGGCAAGCGCCTGCGCTCCAAGGTCGAGGGCGCGGGCGGCGGTTTCGGGTTCGGGAAGTGACCGGCGTGCCGTCCCTCGACGACGCCCGGGCGCTGCTGGCCGAGTTCCCCGTCGTCGACGGGCACAACGACCTGCCCTGGGCGCTGCGCGAGCAGGTGCGCTACGACCTCGACGCCCGGGACGTGGCCGCCGACCAGAGCGCCCACCTGCACACCGACATCCCCCGGCTGCGGGCCGGCGGGGTCGGTGCGCAGTACTGGTCGGTGTTCGTGCGCACCGACTCGCCCGACCCTGTCGCGGCCACGCTGGAGCAGATCGACTGCGTACGCCGGCTGCTGGACCGGTATCCCGCGGATCTGCGCCCGGCGCTCACCGCCGCCGACATGGAGGCCGCCCGGGCGGAGGGCCGCATCGCCTCCCTCATGGGCGCGGAGGGCGGCCACTCCATCGCCAACTCCCTGGGCACCCTGCGCGGCCTGTACGCGCTCGGCGTGCGGTACATGACGCTCACCCACAACGACAACGTCGACTGGGCCGACTCCGCGACGGACGTGCCGAAGGCCGGCGGTCTCACCGCGTTCGGCCGCGAGGTCGTCCGGGAGATGAACCGCCTCGGCATGCTCGTCGACCTCTCCCACGTGGCCGCGACGACCATGCGGGACGCGCTCGACGCGAGCTCCGCCCCGGTGATCTTCTCCCACTCCTCGGCCCGGGCCGTCTGCGACCATCCGCGCAACGTCCCGGACGACGTCCTGGAGCGGCTGCCCGCCAACGGCGGCATGGCGATGGTGACGTTCGTGCCGAAGTTCGTGCTGCAGGCCGCCGTCGACTGGACGGCCGCCGCGGACGAGAACATGCGCGCCCACGGCTTCCACCACCTCGACACCACCGCCGGGGCGATGAAGGTCCACCGGGCCTTCGAGGAACGCCACCCGCGGCCCGTCGCCACGGTGGCGACGGTCGCCGACCACCTGGACCACATGCGCGAGGTCGCGGGCGTGGACCACCTCGGCATCGGCGGCGACTACGACGGCACGGCCTTCACCCCGGCCGGACTGGACGACGTCTCCGGCTACCCGAACCTGATCGCCGAACTCCTCGACCGCGGCTGGTCCAGAGCGGACCTGACCAAGCTGACCTGGAAGAACGCCGTCCGGGTGCTGGACGCGGCGGAGGACGTGGCCCGCGCGCTGCACACGGCCCGCCCGCCGTCCCACGCCACCATCGAGTCGCTGGACGCGCCCGCCCGCTGAGGCCCCCGGGGGCCCCGGACCCGTACCCCGAACGCCCCGCCCACCAGGAACAACCCCCTGCCGCGTGCGACGGTGACCGTACCTCACGAACGACCGTACGGGAGCCGCCATGGCAGACCTCCAGGACGAGCTGCGCCCCACCGCCGCGGCCGGCGAATTGGACGACCTGCCCGGCCCGTACCCCGACGAGGCCGTCGTCCCGGCGGAGACCTACGAGCCCGTCTCCGACCCGGACGACGCGCCCCTGACCCGGGCCCGCGCGATCCTCGCCGCGCACCCCGTGGCCGACGGCTACAACGGCCTGCCCTGGGCGCTGAAGCGGCTGTCCTGGTACGACCTGGAGGAGGGCGAGACCACGGTCGACACGGACGTGCCCCGGCTGCGCGAGGGCCGGGTCGGCGCGCTGTTCTGGTCCCTGCACCTGCCGGAGGGGCTGGACGGCGACCGGGCCGTCGGCGCCACCCTGGAGCAGCTGGACCTGGCGAGGACCGTCGCCCGGACCTGCGACGAGGGGCTGCGGCTGGCCACCACGGCCGGACAGGTCGTGGACGCCCGCAACTGCGGCCGGGTCGCCGTGCTGCTGGGGCCCGCCGGTGCGCCGGCGGTGGGCGACTCGCTCGGCATCCTGCGCCAGTTGCACCGGCTCGGCGTGCGCGCGCTGACCCTGACCGGGGTGACCTGGGCGAGCGAGGCCGGGCTGACCCGGTTCGGGGAGGAGGTGGTGCGCGAGATGAACCGGCTCGGGGTGATCGCGGACCTGTCCGGCGCGTCCGTCCCCACCATCCGCCGGGTGCTGTCCCTGTCCCGGGCGCCCGTGCTGTGCAGCCGCTCGGCCGCCCGCGCCATCCGCCCCCACCCGGCCAACCTCCCCGACGACCTGCTGGCGGAGCTCGGTGCGGCCAAGGGGCTGTGCCTGGTGCCGCTGACCGCCGAGCAGACCGGGCCGACGGTGCGGGACGTGGCCGACCACCTCGACCACGTGCGCGCGGTGGCCGGCGCCCACAGCGTGGGACTGTCCGGTACGTACGACTCGGGCTCCGCCCACCCGCAGGAGCTGGCCGACACCTCCTGCTACCCCAGGCTGGTCGCGGAGCTGCTGCGGCGCGGCTGGGACGAGGCCGACGTGGCCCTGCTCACCTGGGGCAACGTGCAACGCGTGCTGCGCGGCGCGGACTTCACGGCCCGTGCCGCCCAGCAGCGGCGCCGGCCGTCCGCCGCCACGATCGCGGAACTGGACGGCTGACTGGCCCGTCCTCACGGACGGGCCCGCCGGTCAGCCGTGCTCGATGCGGCAGAGGCAGAACGGATGCCCCGCCGGGTCGGCGTAGACCCGGAAGTCCTTCTTGACGTCGTCCTCCTTGTCCAGCACCCGTGCGCCCAGCGCCAGCACCCGCTCCTCGGCCGCGTCGATCTCCTCCCACGTCGACCCGGCGTCGAGGTCCAGGTGGAACTGCTGGGCGTTGCGGTCGGCCCGGGGCCACTCGGGCGGTGTGTGGTCCGGCGAGCGCTGGAAGGCGAGCCGGGGACCGCCGGGTATGTGCAGCACCACCCAGTCCTGACCGTGGTCCTCCGGCGTCCCGCCGACGACCTGCGCGTAGAAGCGGGCCAGTGCGCGGGGGTCGGCGCAGTCGACGACCACCGAACGAAGACGTGCCACCACGGACATGAACCCTCCCCGGGTCAGCAGGCGCAGAGGCAGAACGGGTGCCCGGCCGGATCGGCGTAAACCCGGAAGCTGCGCTCCCGGTCCTCGGCGTCGAGCACCTTCGCGCCCAGCGCCAGGACGCCCTTCTCGGCCGTGTCCAGGTCCTCCACCACCAGGTCCAGGTGGAACTGCTGGGAGTGCTCCGGCGAGGGCCATCGGGGCGGCACGTGTCCGGCGGCGGACTGGAAGGCCAGGTCCGGACCGCCCGGCACCTTCAGGTCGACCCACTCGTCCTCCCCGTCGGTCTCCACCGTCGGCGTGCCGCCGAGCACCTCGGCGTAGAAGCCGGCCAGTGCGCGCGGATCGGGACAGTCCAGGACGACGACACCCAGCTTGGCCAGTGCCATGACTTCCTCCTCGCATTCTCGTCACCCGTCGTGACATCCGTCGTGTTACCGACAGAGGACGGGTAACCGGTAACCGTTACTGCATGCTCCCGTATCGGCGGTAACCTCGCAAGGGAAAACGCGAGAGGTACGGTCCAGCCATGACGGAGAGATCGCCCGCGCCCGGCGGCCTGGCCCTGGTCGAGGCCCTGGTCAACACGCTGGACATCGAGTCGGGCGCCGACGCCCTGGACACGGCCGAGGGCCGGGCGCGTTTCGGGATCACCCCGCAGGAGGCGGACCGGGCGCGCGAACTGCGCGAGTCGCTGCGCGCGGTCCTCCTCGCCCACGCCGGGCATCCGCCCCACCGCGCGGTGACACCGCTCGGGGAACTGCTGGCCACGGCCCCGCTCGTCGTCACGGTCGACCCCGCGACCGGCGCCGCCGCCCTGGCCCCCGCCGACGGCCGCGGCCTGCCCGCCCGTGTAGCGGCCGCCGTCGCCGAGTCGCTGGTCACCGGGGCCTGGTCCCGGCTCAAGGCCTGCGAGGCCGCCGACTGCCACTGGGCCTACTACGACCGCAGCCCGGCCGGCCGCGGCCGCTGGTGCTCCATGCAGGTGTGCGGGGCCCGGGCGAAGATGCGCAGGTACCGGGCCAAGGAGGGCTAGGCGAGCGGCCCGCGTGGACCGGTCGCGCCAGGAGTCAGGCGCGACCGCACCGGGGGTCCGGCGGGGCCGGACGGGCCCCGGGAGCCCTCAACCGCCCCGCGGTCCGCCTCGGTGGGGCAGAATGCAGCAGGACGCCGGTTCGGCCGACTGAGCCTCGGCCGAACCGGCGTCATCTGTCCCGCGTGTCTCGCGCGCCGCGCGCTCAGGCCTGCGGGCGGCCCATCGCCCGGTAGGTCCAGCCGGCCTTGCGCCAGCGCTCCGGGTCGAGCGCGTTGCGGCCGTCCAGGATGACGCGGGCCGCGGCGACCTCGCCCAGGGCCTCCTCGTCCAGCTCGCGGAACTCCCGCCACTCCGTCAGGTGCAGCACGATGTCCGCGCCGCGCACCGCGTCCAGCGCCGAGCCGGCGTAGCCGAGGGTGGGGAAGACCCGGCGGGCGTTGTCCATGCCCTTGGGGTCGTAGACCGTGACCTGGCCGCCCTGGAGGTGGATCTGCCCGGCGACGTTCAGCGCGGGGGAGTCCCGCACGTCGTCGGAGTCGGGCTTGAAGGTCGCGCCCAGTACCGCCACGCGCTTGCCCAGGAACGGGCCGCCGCCCAGCGCCTGCCGCGCCAGCTCCACCATCTGGCCGCGCTGGCGCATGTTGATGGAGTCGATCTCCCGCAGGAAGGTCAGGGCCTGGTCCGCGCCCAGCTCACCGGCGCGCGCCATGAACGCCCGGATGTCCTTGGGCAGGCAGCCGCCGCCGAAGCCGATGCCGGCCCGCAGGAACTTGCGCCCGATGCGGTCGTCGTGGCCGATCGCCTCCGCGAGCTTGGCCACGTCGCCGCCGGCCGCCTCGCACACCTCCGCCATGGCGTTGATGAAGGAGATCTTCGTCGCGAGGAAGGAGTTGGCGGACGTCTTCACCAGCTCGGCGGTCGGGAAGTCGGTCACCACGAACGGCGAGCCCTCGGAGACCGGCGTCGCGTAGACCTCGCGCAGCAGCTTCTCGGCCCGCTCGCTGCGCACGCCCACCACGATCCGGTCCGGGTGCAGCGTGTCGTCGACGGCGAAGCCCTCGCGCAGGAACTCCGGGTTCCAGGCCAGCTCGGCGTCCTCCCCGGCGGGCGCGTGCGCGGCCAGGTAGGAGGCGAGGCGGTCCGCGGAGCCCACCGGCACGGTCGACTTGCCGACCACCAGGGCCGGGCCGCGCAGGTGCGGGGCGAGCGAGGCGATCGCGGAGTCCACGTAGGACATGTCGCAGGCGTACTCGCCGTGCCGCTGCGGGGTGTTCACGCACACGAAGTGCACATCGCCGAAGGCGCCCACCTCGGCCCAGTCCTGGGTGAAGCGCAGCCGTCCGCTGGAGCCCTCGATACCGGCGACGTGCCGGCGCAGCAGGTCGTCCAGGCCCGGCTCGTACATCGGGGCCTCGGCGCGCTCCAGCTTCTCGATCTTCTCGCGCACCACGTCGAGGGCCAGCACCTCGAAGCCCAGCTCGGCCATGGCCGCCGCGTGGGTCGCACCGAGATAACCGGTGCCGATCACGGTGATCTTCAGGGCCATGGGTGCTCCAGACGTCTGCGGCATGTCGTGCGCGCCCGAGCATATCCGGGGCCCGGCGGGCCGCCCCACGGGGCGACTTACGGGCTGTCGCCTAGCTCACGTATCACTCCGGTGGGCTACGTCATAAAATTTTGATTACTTAACGGTAGTTAGCGCCACCATCGCAGCGTTTTGGAGCGTGAGAGACCTTGGCCGGATCGGCTGACTTCGACCTGTACCGCCCGTCCGAGGAGCACGACATGCTCCGTGACGCCGTCCGCTCGCTGGCCGAGGCGAAGATCGCGCCGCACGCCGCCGCGGTGGACGAGGAGGCCCGCTTCCCGCGCGAGGCGCTCCAGGCGCTGGTCGCGAACGACCTGCACGCCGTGCACGTACCCGAGGAGTACGGCGGCGCGGGCGCCGACGCCCTGGCGACCGTCATCGTCATCGAGGAGGTCGCCCGGGTCTGCGCCTCCTCCTCCCTCATCCCGGCCGTGAACAAGCTCGGCTCCCTGCCCGTGATCCTCTCCGGCTCCGAGGAGCTGAAGAAGAAGTACATGGCCCCGCTCGCCAAGGGCGAGGGCATGTTCTCCTACTGCCTGTCCGAGCCGGACGCGGGCTCCGACGCCGCCGGTATGAAGACCAAGGCCGTCCGCGACGGCGACTTCTGGGTCCTCAACGGCGTGAAGCGCTGGATCACCAACGCCGGCGAGTCGGAGTACTACACGGTGATGGCCGTCACCGACCCCGCCAAGCGGTCCAAGGGCATCTCCGCCTTCGTCGTGGAGAAGTCCGACGAGGGCGTCTCCTTCGGGGCCCCGGAGAAGAAGCTCGGCATCAAGGGCTCCCCGACCCGCGAGGTCTACCTGGACAACGTCCGCATCCCCGCCGACCGCATGATCGGCGAGGAGGGCACCGGCTTCGCCACGGCGATGAAGACCCTCGACCACACCCGCATCACCATCGCCGCCCAGGCCCTCGGCATCGCCCAGGGCGCCCTCGACTACGCCAAGGGCTACGTCAAGGAGCGCAAGCAGTTCGGCAAGCCCATCGCCGACTTCCAGGGCATCCAGTTCATGCTCGCCGACATGGCCATGAAGATCTCGGCCGCCCGCGCCCTGACCTACCAGGCCGCCGCCGCCTCCCAGCGCGTCGACGCCGACCTCACCTACCTGGGCGCCGCGGCCAAGTGCTTCGCCTCGGACGTGGCGATGGAGGTCACCACCGACGCCGTCCAGCTCCTCGGCGGCTACGGCTACACCCGCGACTACCCGGTCGAGCGCATGATGCGCGACGCCAAGATCACGCAGATCTACGAGGGCACGAACCAGGTCCAGCGGATCGTCATGGCCCGCAACCTGCCGTAACCCCTCGGCGACCGGCCCGCAGCGCGGAACACCTCGGCCCCCGGCGCCCGCCGGGGGCCGGGGTGTCTCACAGGAAGCGGCGGATGGGGGTGACCGAGGCCTCGGCCAGACGCATCGGCAGCGGGCGCCGCCGCCAGCGCGCCGGGTCGATGGGCTCGCTCAGCTTGCGGTCGGCCTCGAAGTCGGCGTCCAGCCGGGCGGTGAAGTCCTCGTCGAGGACGGCCAGCAGGACCTCCTCGTCGTGCTCCATGGAGCGGCGGTTGAAGTTGGTCGAACCGATCAGCGAGCAGACCCCGTCCACCGTGAGGATCTTCGTGTGCAGCATGGTCGGCTGGTACTCCCGCACCTGCACCCCCGCGTCCACCAGCGTCTGGTAGTGCTGCCGCCCGGCCAGCAGGCAGGCCCGCTGGTCGGTGTGCGGCCCGGGCAGCAGGATCTCGACCTCGACGCCCCGGCGGGACGCGGCGGCGAGCAGGTCGATGAAGTACGTGTCGGGGGCGAAGTAGGCGGTGGACAGGCGCAGCCGCTCCTGCGCCGAGGTGATCACCACCCGCAGGATCGTCTGCATGTCCTGCCAGCCGAAGCTCGCCGAACCCCGCACCACCTGGACCGTGGCCCGGCCCGGCTGCTCCTGCGCGGTGAAGCGGTCGTGGTGGTCGTACAGGTCGTCGTGGCACTCGGCCCAGTTCTGCGCGAAGGCCGCGGCGATGCCGTCCACGGCCGGACCGCGCACCTGCACGTGGGTGTCGCGCCACTCGTCCGGGTTCCGCGCGTCGCCGCACCACTCCTTGGCTATGCCGACGCCGCCGGTGAAGGCGGTGTGCTCGTCGGTGACCAGCACCTTGCGGTGGCAGCGGTGGTTCTGCCGCATCGGCGACAGCCGCGTCGGCTTGCGGAACCAGGCCACCTGCACACCGGCCTCGTCCATGGCGTCCAGCAGGTCCCGCTCGATCTGCTTGGCCCCGAAGCCGTCCAGCAGCAGCCGCACCCGCACCCCGGCCCGGGCCCGCTCGGCCAGGGCGGCGGCGAACTCGTGGGCGATCTCGCCGCGCCAGTACACGAACGTCATCATGTCGACGGTGTGCCGCGCCGCGCGGATGGCGGCCAGCATCGCCGGGAAGATCTCGTCGCCGTTGCGCAGCGGGATCAGCTCGTTGCCCTCGGTCGCCGCGATGCCGATCAGCCGCTCCAGCCGTCTGCGCAGCCGCTGCTTGCGCTCCTCCGGGTCCTCCGGCCTCACCGACGGCCGTTCCTCGGTCTGCTGTGTCATCTGTGGTCTCCCCTGCCACGAACTGCTGGGCGCCCCGCCTGCGCGACGCCGCTCCCCGCGGACGCGCCATCCACCCTCTTTGCCGCTGCCGGTGATTTCACGCCGCCGGGAATGAGTCATGCCTCACAGCCGCGGGCCCCTCGGGGGCGGCCGGCGCCGCTTCGCACCCGCCCGTGTCCCCCTGTGGTGCTCATGGGGCGACAGGCGTAGGACGGGAAGGACGGGCGCCGATCCGCGGCTCCCGCTCCCCCCGGGAGGACGTCATGACCCAGCAGCCCGCCACCGCCACCCCGCTGAGCCAGGAGATGCAGGAGTGCGTCCAGGCGTGCATGACCTGCCACGGCGTCTGCGAGGAGACCATGAGCTCCTGCCTGCAGATGGGCGGCCCGGCCCAGATGCCGATCATGCGCGCCGTCATCGACTGCGCCGAGATGACCCGTATGTGCGCCGACATGATGATGCGCCGCTCGCCGCTGTCCGCCGACATGTGCGCGATGTGCGCCCGGGCCTGCGACATGTGCGCCGAGGCGTGTATGTCCATGCCGGACGACGCCCAGATGATGCGGTGCGCGGAGGCGTGTCGCCGCTGCGCCGACCTGTGCCGGTCGATGTCCGGCGCCACGATGTGAGCGCCGCGGCACGGCGAAGGGGGGCACCCGCCCGGGTGCCCCCCCTTCCTGCCGGCCGCCTTCGGCGCCCGGCCGTGCTCACTTGCCGGAGACGGTCACCGTCTCGTCGTTCTTCAGCTGGTTCACCAGCGTCTTCACCTTCGCGGTGTCCCACTGCAGGTTGCCGTTCGCGGTGTTGCCCGCGATCGGCATGTTCATGGACTTGCCGTCGCCGCCGCTGACCCCCTTCATCGCCCAGAACATCGACGCCAGGTCGTACAGGCCCATGTCCTTGTCGACGACCAGCGAGTCCAGGCCCGCGCCCATGGTCGGGTACAGCCTGAAGGGGTTCAGGATCGTGCTGGGGGTGGCGACCTGGTTGGCCAGGGCCGAGAGGAACTTCTGCTGGTTCTTCGTCCGGTCCAGGTCGGAGCCGGCCAGGGCGTAGCGGGTGCGGACGAAGGCCAGGGCCTCCTCGCCGTCGAGCGTCTGCTTGCCCTTCTTGAGGTCCGCGCCCGACTTGGTGTCCTTGATGTCCTGCGGGATGTCCATCTCGACCCCGCCGACCGCGTCCACGATGTTGGCGAAGCCGGCGAAGCCGATCTCCACGTAGTGGTCGATGTGCAGGCCCGTGTTGGCCTCCACCGTGCGCACCAGCAGCTCCGGGCCGTCCTCGGCGTAGGCCGCGTTCAGCTTCGTCTGGCGGCCCGTGGACGGGTAGAACTTGCCGGAGTCGGAGCCCTTGAACGACGGGATCGTGACGTTCGAGTCGCGCGGCAGCGAGACCAGCGTCGGGGCGCCGCCGCCGGTGTGCAGGATCATCATCGAGTCCGTGCGCTTGCCCTCGGCGGACCCGGTGTGCAGCTTCTTCTTCTCCTCGGCCGACATGCCCTTGCGGCTGTCGGAGCCGACGATCAGGTAGTTCGTGCCCTCGCCCGCCTCCGGCCGCTCGATGACCTTCGACAGGTCGACCTCGCGGTTCAGCTTGGAGTCGGCCCAGAAGTAGGTGCCGACACCCGTCACCACCAGCACGGCCGCGACCGTGATCGCCGTGAGCTTGATGCGGCGGCGCCAGTCCGGCGCGGGCCGCGGCTCGTACCGGCCGTCGCCCGGACCGCCGGGGCCCCTGCCGCCCGGGGTGCCGTAGACCTGGCCGGTGTTGTAGCCGCTGTCGTAGCCGTCGGCGGGTCCGTGGCCGGCGCCGTCGACGTACGACGGCTGCGGCGGCACCCCGCCGTAGCCGGCCTGCCCGGGCGGTGCCGCCGGGCCGCGGCGGACCTGCCGCATGACACGGGCGCTCTCGGGCTGTGCGCTGGAGCTGCCCCGTCCGTACCGGCTGCCGCGGTTGCCGCCGGAGAACCCCTCGGGCCAATCATTCATGCCGAACAGTGTGCAGGTCCCGGTGGTGGGCCATACAAGAGTCGTCGGAAAATCAGAGCACGGCTGTGGCGAAGCTGACACAAATCCCCCGCACGCCGCCGCGGCATAAGGTGGGGGTCATGACAGACCTGGCCCCAGCTGCGGATTCCGGCGCTTCGGAGATCCCGGGCAAGCCGACCTCGGCGTCCCGCACCACCCTCAGCCACATCATGACCCACAACGACACGAACCTTCTGGGGACGGTGCACGGCGGGGTGATCATGAAGCTGGTCGACGACGCCGCCGGGGCCGTCGCCGGGCGGCACTCCGGCGGGCCGGCGGTGACGGCCTCGATGGACGAGATGGTGTTCCTGGAGCCGGTGCGCGTCGGCGATCTGGTGCACGTCAAGGCCCAGGTCAACTGGACCGGCCGGACCTCCATGGAGGTCGGCGTCCGGGTGCTGGCCGAACGCTGGAACGAGTCCACCCCGGCCACCCAGGTCGGCTCGGCCTACCTCGTCTTCGCCGCCGTCGACGCCGACGGCAGGCCCCGCCGGGTCCCGCAGGTCCTCCCCGAGACGGAGCGCGACAAGCGCCGCTACCAGGAGGCCCAGATCCGCCGCACCCACCGGCTGGCCCGCCGCCGGGCGATCAAGGAACTGCGCGAGAAGCGCGCCGCGGAGGGCTTCGAGGACTGAGGCGCCGCCGCGTCCGCCCCGGGAGCGCCGGAGCCCTCCGGCCCGGCCGTCCCTACGAGCACGCCACCTCGTCGCCGCGCACCACGCCGAACTCGCCCTGCCCCGGGTCCTCCGCCCGCACCTTGCGCACCCGCTCGAAGTCCGCGCCCGCGATCACCTTCAGCGTCGGGCCGAGGCCCCGGACCGGGCGCAGCTCACTGCCCGGCAGGGCGGCGGCGAGGGACTTCGCGGAGCGGTCCCAGCGCGGGTCGTGGGCGACGACCGTGCGCCTGACGTCATGGGTGGCCGAGTTCACCGGCGCCTTGGTGGTGCGGAACCCCGTCGAGGCCAGGGCCGCGTCCACGCGGCGCCCGAGACCGGCGGTCCGGGTGCCGTTCTCCACCTGGACGCGGATCTGCTGCGGGGCGACCGGGACGATCAGGGCCGCGCCGCGCTGGTGGTGCACCGACAGCGGCTGGTCCTGGCGCAGGGCGTGGAAGAGCCGCTCGGCCTTCACCGGGTCCCACTTCAGCGTCGAGCCGACGCCCTTCACGGCGTAGCCCATGCGCCCGATCGGGACGGTGGTGAACTCGGACGAGGAGGGCGAGAAGTTCCGCATCGCCCGGCCCAGGTCCAGCATCTCGTCCGTGCCGAACCCCTTGTCCGCGCGCACCGAGCCCAGCACCGCCCGGGTCACGTCCCGGAACTTCATCGGGTTGAGCAGGATCCCGGACGAGGTGACCCGCTCCACCAGCGCCGCCAGGAACCGCTGCTGCCGCTTCATCCGGCCCAGGTCGGACGCCCCGTCGACATGGCGGGCGCGCACGTACTGCAGGGCCTGGCCGCCGGCGAGCGTGTGCCGGCCGGCCGGCAGGTTCAGGCCGGTGTAGCTGTCCTTGAGCGGGTCCGCGGTGCAGATCTGCACACCGCCGACCACGTCGACCGTCTTCATGAAGCTGGTGAAGTCGACCTCCAGGTAGTGGTCGATCTTCACCTTGGTCATGCTCTCCACGGTGCGCACGGTCAGCTGCGGCCCGCCCTCGGCGTACGCCGCGTTCAGTTTCACCGGGTGCCCGCGGTGGCGCTCGCCCGAGGTGCGGTCGACGTGCGCCGGTGTCTCGGCGTAGGAGTCGCGCGGCAGGCTGACCACGCTGGCCCGCTCCCGGTCCTGCGAGATGTGCACGATCATCATCGTGTCCGTGCAGTGGCAGGGGGCGCCGCCCAGCCGGTACCTGCGCCGCTCCTCCTTGCTGATCCGGTCGCGGCCGTCCGTGCCGACGAGCAGCACGTTCATGCCGTGGCCCGCCTGCGGGCGGTTCTTCATGTCCTTGAAGGGGTCGACCCGGGCGATGTCCGCGTCCAGGCTGGTCATCACCGCGTGCCCGATCCCGGCCGAGGCGAGGACCACCACGGACAGCGTGGTGACGACCCGCAGGCCCCAGCGGGGCCGGCGCCGCCCGCGCCCGGGCGGGGCGGGCCGGCGCGGGGTCCGCCGGGAGGGCGGCTGGGGGCGGCGTTGCGGGGCGGCGGTGGACCGAGGGGACCGCGGCGGCGTGGGCATGGGGCACCTCCGGACGACGGCCGTGCGTGGGATCCGTGAAACCGTAGGCCGATACGATCTGCGGCCCGCGGTACCGCCCCGGCGGCGCGCACCGGTGTCCCCCGTTCGCGGTAACGTGAGCCCCCTATGAACGCCAATCCCGACGTGCGGCTCCCCGCCGTTTCCGTGATCATGCCCGTCCTCAACGAGGAGCGGCATCTGCGGGGAGCAGTCCAAGCGATCCTCGCGCAGGAGTACGCCGGCGAGATGGAGGTCGTGATCGCCCTCGGTCCGTCCACGGACCGCACGGACGAGATCGCCGCCGAGCTCGTGGCCGAAGACCCGCGCGTGCACACCGTCCCCAACCCCACGGGCCGCACGCCCGCCGCGCTGAACGCCGCGATCAACGCCTCCAGGCACCCGATCGTCGTCCGCGTCGACGGCCACGGCATGCTCTCGCCGAACTACATCGCCACCGCGGTACGGCTCCTGGAGGAGACCGGCGCGCAGAACGTCGGCGGCATCATGCACGCCGAGGGCGAGAACGACTGGGAGCACGCGGTCGCCGCCGCGATGACCTCGAAGATCGGGGTGGGCAACGCCGCCTTCCACACCGGCGGCCAGGCGGGCCCGGCCGAGACGGTGTACCTGGGGGTGTTCCGGCGCGAGGCGCTGGAGCAGCAGGGCGGCTACAACGTGGAGTTCATCCGCGCCCAGGACTGGGAGCTGAACTTCCGCATCCGTGAGGCGGGCGGGCTGATCTGGTTCTCGCCCGAGCTGAAGGTGTCGTACCGGCCGCGGCCCACCGTGAAGGCGCTCGCCAAGCAGTACAAGGACTACGGCCGCTGGCGGCACGTCGTCGCCCGGTACCACGAGGGCTCCATCAACCTGCGCTACCTGGCCCCGCCGACCGCCGTGTGCGCGATCGCGGCCGGGACGGTCGTGGGCGCCCTGCTGACGCCGTGGGGCTTCGTGGTGCCCGGGGGCTACCTCGCGGCGATCGCGCTCGGCTCGGTGCCCGCGGGCAAGGGGCTGCCGCTGAAGGCGCGGCTGCGGATCCCGGTGGCGCTCGCCACGATGCACATGTCGTGGGGCTGGGGCTTCCTGACGAGCCCTCGGTCGCTGGCGAGGAAGGTCATCGCCTCCCGGCGCCCGGCGGTCCGCGCGGACGCCGCCACCGGCTGACGCCCCCTCCGTCCACAGGTGTGGCCCACGGGCCCCTTCCCGCACGGGGAGGGGCCCGTCGCCGTCACCAGGTGAAGCCGGGGCTCACCTTCATGCAGGCCTTGTCGTCCGCCCCGTTGAGGGCCTGCGCCGACTCGGGTGTCCTGTCGCTGCGCTCCGGCGCCTCGTAGGCGTCACCCGTGCGCCAGTCCGCGCCGACGACGAGGGTGACGCCGCTGACGTCGGTGGACCGTTTCACCGAACCCAGCGGTATCCCGAGGGCCTTGGCGACGCGCTGCGCGTCGCCCTCCAGGTCGGCGCTCGGGTAGCGGACGACGGTCGTCTTCTCGCTCCACGAGCCGTCGGTGTCGGCGACGGCCTGGGTGAAGCCCTGCTCCTTCAGCAGTCCGGCGACGGCGCCGGTGCGGCCGCTCGCCGGGGCCAGGGTGTCGGTCCGGGTCCCGTTGCGCACCTGGACGGCGATCTCGCCGTCGGCGGCGGCCGGGTCGTCGGAGGCCTTGTCCACCACTGCCTTCGGCTTGTCCTTGCCGTCCAGCGCGATGTCCTCGCGCACCAGCCGGAACAGCTGCTCGGCGTCCTCGGTGGGCTCGACCCGGGCGCCGACGTACCGGTTGGGCATCGTGGTCATGGTGATGCGCTCCGGCTCGACCATCCGCAGCTGGTCGCTGAGGTCGTAGAGCTTCTTGACCGTGTCCAGGCCCGGGTCGACGGTCAGCGCCCGGGTGGCCTCCTCGGCGAGCCTGCGCAGCTTGTTGGGGCTGCTGAGGGTGGCATTCTCGCGCAGCTGGCGGACCATCGCGTTCATGTACATGTGCTGGGCCTTGGCGCGGGCGAGGTCGCTGCCGTCCTCGAAGCCGTAGCGGGTGCGCAGCCACTGCAGAGCCTGCTCGCCCTGGATGTACGTGGTGCCCTTCTTCAGCTTCAGGCCCGAGCCCTTGCCGTCGGAGGTGCGCGAGTGGATGTTGCGGTCCACGCAGACGGGCACCCCGCCGACCGCGTCGGCCATCGACACGACCCCGGCGAAGTCGACCATGACGAAGTGGTCGATGTGGATGCCGGTCAGCTCCTGCCAGGTGGCGACCGTGCAGCCGGGACCGCCGTGGCCGAGGCTCTGGTTGGTCATGGTCCGGCCCCGGGTGCCCGGGTAGACCTTCCCGTCGTCCGGGTCGGTGCACTTGGGGATCTCGACCAGGGTGTCGCGCGGCATGCTGATGACCGACATGTTGCTGCGGTCGGCCGACACGTGCAGCAGCATCTGCACGTCCGCGAGCGGGGTGGAGCCGAACGTCTCGCGGGCGCCGCCGAGTTTCTGGTTCTCCTCGGTGTCCCGGGCGTCGGAGCCGATGAGCAGGATGTTCAGCGGGGTCTGGCCGGCTGCGTTCGGGGTGGGGGCGGCGACCTTGCCGTCGCCGAGGTTCAGGGCGTCCTTCTTGATGTTGCCGTTGAGGTGCCGGTAGTAGAGGTATCCCGCCCCGGCGGTCCCGAGTATCAGCACGGCCAGCACGGCGGAGGCCCACTTCAGCGCCCGCCGCCGGCGCTGGGGACGGCCACCGCGGCGCGCCCGGCCCGCCTTGCCGTCGCTCCCGTCCCCGGAGCCGCCGGTGGGGGAGGCGCCACCGCCCGGCGGGCCGTCGTCGTCCGGTCGGCCGTCGTCGTCGGACCGGCCGTCGTCGTCGGTCGGGCTGTCGTCGTCCGGCGGGGTGCCCGCGTCGAGCACGGGGGCGTCGTCCGGCACCGTCTCCTCCGCTCCCGGTCCACGGACGCCCTGTCGCACTCCGTCCTCCCGCACACCGCTCTGCGTCACTTCCCCGGTCCTTCCCGCCCCCCGGCGCATGCAACAGGCCCGTCCTGCCCCCTGTTAGACGCACGACGAGCCCGTCAGTTGCCCTCAGCGGGTCAACTCGCGCACGTGACCTTGTCGGCCGTGGACTTCTCCACCTCCGGCGCCTCGGCGGGGGCGTTCAGCTTGACGCCCGCGCCCTTGAAGTCCTTGCCGAGGGTGAGGGTGATCGCGGGCAGGCCCTGGGAGTTGGTGACGCTCTCGCCGGGCTTCATCGCGGCCCCGGACAGGCCCATGATGTCGGCGAGACGGCGGGCCTGCCCGGCCTGCTCGGGGGCGTACTCCAAGGTCGTCCTCCTCAGGGCCTCGGGCGCGTTGCCGGCGTTCTCCGACTTGGTCACACCCTTCTCGACCTGGAGGTACTGGAGCATCTTCTGCGCGCTGCCGGCGACGGCACCGCCGTTGAGGATCCGCACCCGCACCTCGGAGGCCGGGGCCTTGCTGCCCTTCAACCGGGCGGCGGCGGCGTCCTTCTCCTTCTTCTTCTGCTTCTTGACCTCGGTGAACGAGACGTCGTTGCTGATCATGTCGAACACCTGGGGCGCCTTCGACTCGTCGAGGACGACCGTCGCCTTCACCGTCTCCGCCGGGTTGTCCTTCACGGGGACGGTGGTGAAGGTGATGTTCTTCGTCGGCACCTTCTTCAGCTCCAGCGCCACGTCCTTGAGGGTGCCGACCGAGCCGATCGCCTTGTCGACCGTCAGCGCCTCGGTCGCGGCCTCGGCCAGCTTCAGCAGCTTGGACGGGTTGGTGAGGGTGTTGCCGGAGGACATCTTGCGCATCAGCGAGCCGAGGAACTGCTGCTGCACCTTGATGCGGTCCAGGTCGCCGCTGTTGCCGAAGCTCTTGCGCGTGCGGACGAAGGCGAGGGCCTGCTCGCCCTCGACCGTCGACTCGCCCGCGGGCAGCCTGAGTTTGGAGTCCTTGTCGTCGATCGGCTTCTCCACGCACACGTCGACGCCGTCGACCGCCGTGGTCAGCGTCTTCACCGCGTTGAAGTCGGCCATCATGAAGTGGTCGACGGAGATGCCGGTGTTCTCCTCCACCGTGCGCATCGTGCAGCCCGGGTCCCGGCCGTTCTCCCCGAGACTGCGGTTGAAGCGGACGCCCCGCGTCCCGGGGACGACCTTCTCCGAGCCGTCCTCCAGCTTCGTCGGGCAGTCCGGGATGTCCACGATGAGGTCGCGCGGGATGCTGAGCGCGGTGGCGTTGGAGCGGTCCTTGGCGACGTGCAGCAGGATCGTGGTGTCGGCGTGCCCGGAGCTGCCCTTGTCGCCGTACCCCTCGTTGCCCTCGCCGGTGCGCTTGTCCGTGCCGATGACGAGGATGCTGAACGCCTCGTCCGTGCTGAAGTCCGAGGCGCCGGCGCTGCCGACGTCGGTGGTGGTGACGTTGCCCTCCAGGTGCCTCAGGTAGAGGTAGCCGGCGGAGGCGACGCCGACGAGCACGAAGGCCATCGTGCCGCCGGTCCACAGCAGCACCTTCCTGCCCCGCCGGGGTTTCGGCTGCACCGGCCGGCGACCGCCGCGCCGCCCGGCGGGGGTCCCGGCGGGCTCGGTGCGCCGCTTGCGCTGCGGCGGCACGTCCGTGCGGGGCGCTCCGCCCGTCCGGGGGCCCGCCGGGCGCAAGGCGCCGGAGCGGGGGGCCGTCGTGCGCGCGGCGCCCGCGGACCCGGGGGTACCGCCGGGCGACTGCGGTGCGGAAGGGCCCAGTCGCAGTTCGTATTCACCGGTGTTCGGATTGAGCACCCACTGGTCCGCGGGGTCCATCCGGTCCCCCCGCCCACGGCGTTGCGCGTCCACGGTCGCTGTTTCCTCCGTCGGGGCACGCGGCGCCCCTCCCCCCGGGGAGCGCACGGGTACTCGATCGTCACAGAAGCACTGGATCGCTCACACTATCCGCCCGGTTGCACGCCGGTGTGCGCAGAACGACGATTTCGGCGTCCACATATCGGGCATCAACGCTCAAGTCCGCAAGCGGATTTCGATACACACGTGTGTCGCCGGACCCCCGGCCGTCACCAGCGGTAGGGCTTGTAGACGTCCATGCACGTGCCCGCGTCCGAGCCGTTGAGCGCGTCCGCGTCACCGGGCAGATCCTCCGCCCCGGGCTCCGGCCGCTTCGGATACGCCGTGCCCGTACGCCAGTCGGCGCCCACGACGACGGTCACCCCCGGGACGTCCGGCGACCGCCGTACCGAACTCGTCGGCACACCCAGGGACTTGGCGACCCGGCGGGCGTCGCCCTCCAGTCCGGCGTCCGGGTAGCGCACCACCGTCCGCTCCTCGGCCAGGGCGCCGGAGGTGTCCGCCGCGGCCTCCGTGAAGCCCTTCCCGGCGAGGATCCGCGCCACGTCGGCCGCCCGCCCGCCGACCGGCCCGAGCGTGCCGGTGCGCGTGGCGTTCCGCACGCGCACCTCGATCTCGCCGTCCGGCGCGGCCGGGTCCCGGGGCGTCTTGGCCCGGGGCTTCTTCGACGCCCGTGAGCCCTTGCCGTCGAACGGCACGTCGTCGCGGAGCATCTCCCACACCCGGTCCGCGTCGGCGCCCGCCGGGACCAGGTGGTTGGCGTCCTCGGGGTCCGCTGCCGTGGGCAGCGTCGTCATGGTGATACGGCCGGTGGGGACGGTCCTGAGCTGGGCGCCCAGGTCGTACAGCTTCTTGACCGTCCCGATCTCCTCGGAGACGTGCAGCGACCTGGTGGCCGCCTCCGCGAGGTCCGTGAGCCGGCCGGTGTCGGTGAAGACGTTCTGCGCCTTGAGCGTGCGGATCATCGAGTTCATGTACAGGTGCTGCGCCCGGGCCCGCAGCGGGTCGCTGCCCCAGGCGTGGCGGGTGCGCAGCCACTGGAGCGCCTGCTCGCCCTGCACCTTGCGGTGGCCGGCCTTCAGCTTCAGCCCCGAGCCGCCGGGCACACCGGGCAGCGGGCGGTCCCACACGTTCTGGCGCACGCAGACGTCGACCCCGCCGATGGCGTCGGCCATCCGCACCACGCCCGCGAAGTCGATCGTCATCCAGTGGTCGATGTAGACGCCGGTGAGGTTCTCCCACGTCGTCAGCGTGCAGCCGGCTCCGCCCCGGGCGAGGGAGGCGTTGATGATGGTGTTCACCGGCGGGTACGTGCGGCCGCTCTCCGGGTCCGTGCACCGGGGTATGTCGACCCGGGTGTCGCGCGGGATGCTCACCACGGACGCGCTCCTGCGGTCCGCGGCCAGGTGGATCAGCATCTGCACGTCGCCCAGGGGCGGGTTGCCGCGGCTGTCCCGGCTGCCGCCCAGCCGCACGTTCGCGTCGGACTTCCGGCTGTCGGAGCCGATCAGCAGGATGTTCAGGGGCGTCTGCCCGGCCGCGTTCGGCTCGGCCCTGCGCGCCTTGGAGTCGCCGCTGCTGCGCTCGCCCTTGTGGATGTTGCCGTTCAGGTGCTCGTAGTAGAGGTAGCCCGCCCCGGCCGTGACCAGCACGAGCGTGGACAGCCCGAGGGCCGACCAGCGCAGCACGCGGCGGCCGCGGCTCCGCGGCGGCCGGCCGCCCGTACCGCCGGAGCCACCCGCCCCGCCCGCCGGACCGCCGTCCCCGGCCACCGGCCGGCGCGGCCCGGGGCCCGGTTTCGTCCCCTCCCCGAACACACTGCTGCCCTGCGCCATCTCTCCCCCGCCTTCCCACCCCGCGCGATGTCGCGCGCGTCACCGGACACGGCCCGTCGTACGCCCTGTAGGACGCACGACCGGCCCGTCACGTCACTTGGCGCACTCGACCTTGTCGGCCGTGGACTTGTCGACGCCCTCCGGTGCCTTGTCCGGGGTCGTGAGCGGCACCCCGGCACCCTCGAAGTCCTTGCCGAGGGTGAGGGTGATCGCGGGCAGGCCCTGGGAGTTGGTGACGCTCTCGCCGGGCTTCATCGCGGCCCCGGACAGGCCCATGATGTCGGCGAGACGGCGGGCCTGCCCGGCCTGCTCGGGGGCGTACTCCAGGGTCGTCTTCTTCAGGGGCTCGGGCGCGTTGCCGGCGTTCTCCGACTTGGTCACGCCCTCCTCGTTCTGCAGCCAGCTGAGCGTCTCCTGGGCGCTGCCGGAGACGGCGCCGCCGTTGAGGATCCGCACCCGCACCTCGGAGGCCGGGGCCTTGCTGCCCTTCAACCGGGCGGCGGCGGCGTCCTTCTCCTTCTTCTTCTGCTTCTTGACCTCGGTGAACGAGACGTCGTTGCGGATCATGTTGAAGACCTGCGGCGCCTTCGAGTCGTCGAGGACGACCGTGGCCTTCACCTTCTCCGCCGGGTTGTCGATGACCGGCACCGTGGTGAAGGTCAGGTTCTTGACGTTGAGCTTGCCCAGCTCCAGGCCGAGGTCCTTGAGCTTGCCGATGCTGTCCAGCTGCGAGTCGACGGTCAGCGCCTTGGTGCCGGCCTCGGCCAGGTCGAGCATCTTCGACGGGCTGGTCAGCGTGTCGTTGGACTTCAGCTTGCGCATCAGCGCGCTCAGGAACTGCTGCTGCAACCCGATCCGGCTCAGGTCACCGCCGAAGCCCACGGCGTGCCGCGTCCGCACGAAGGCCAGCGCCTGCTCGCCCTCGATGGTGTGCGTGCCCTCGGACAGCTTCAGGTGGGAGTCCGGGTCGTCGATGTCCTTGCCCAGGCATACCTCGACCCCGCCGACCGCGCTGGTGAGCGTCTTGACCGCGTTGAAGTCGGCCACCATGAAGTTGTCCGGCTTGACCCCGGTCAGCTCGGTCACGGTCCGCATGGTGCAGCTGGGGGTGCGGCCGTCCTGGCCGAGACTGGTGTTGAAGCGGGCCCGCTGGGTGCCGGGGATGACCTTCTGCGAGCCGTCGTCCTGCGTGGTCGGGCAGTCCGGCACGTCCACGATGAGGTCGCGGGGGATGCTGAGCGCGGTGGCGTTGGAGCGGTCCTTGGCGACGTGCAGCAGGATCGTGGTGTCGGCGTGCCCGACACTGCCCGCGTCGCCGTAGCTCTCGTTGCCCTTGCCGGTGCGCTTGTCCGTGCCGATCAGCAGGATGTTGATGGCCTTGTCCTTCTCGAAGCCACCGGTGCTCGCGCCGTCGTCGGAGACGGAGGCGATGTTGTCGTTGAGGTGCTGGATGTAGAGGTACGCCGCGCCCGCTCCGGCGACCAGCACGAAGGCCATCGTGCCGCCGGTCCACAGCAGGATCTTCTTGCCCTTGGACGTCTTCTTGACCGGCCGCCTGCCGCGGCGTCCCGGCGGCGGCTCCTCCGGCGCCCCGCGCCGTCTGCGCGGCGGGGGCACGGCACGGCCCGGGGCGTCGCGTCCCGGGGTCTCCCGCCCCGGCGCCTCGCGGCGCGCCGTCTCCCGGCTCCGGGTCTTCTGGCCCTGGCCCTGGCCCTCCCGGCGCGGGCGTCCCGCGGCCTCCTTGCGGCCGCGGGCCGGCGGGGCCGCGTCGGAGGACCGCGGCCTGCGCGGGCCCGGCACCGACTGCGGTGCGGAAGGGCCCAGTCGCAGTTCGTATTCGCCGGTGTTCGGGTTGAGCACCCACTGGTCGGCGGGATCGATGTCGTCCGCCCGCCCACGGCCTTGCGCGTCCACGGTTGCCTGATTCCTCCGTCGGGGCACGCGGCGCCTTCCCCCTCCAGGCGCTCGGGTCTCGGTCACAGTGCGCGACTCGAGGACCGCTCCTCGGAAAGCCGGGCGCACCGGATCGCTCACACTAACCGCCCACTTCAGCGTCGAACGACGGCGGTGACAAATTCCACGTCCCTACACCTGGGCAATTCGCCCATTTCCCAGAGGAAGAGTTCGTCGCCGCGGATTCCCTTGGGACCCGCTTTACTCACAGGAGTGTTCGGCCGCGGTGTTCCCCCGGAACGTCGGAGGGGGAGAAGCGGTGACGGACGGCGTCCCGGAGGGCCCGCGGCGCGACTCCCCGTTCGATTCGACGCGGCCCTCGCGGGGCTCGTCGGGCGCGGGATTCGGCGGTACGTTTCCCGCCACGGCCACCGCCCTGTCGGTGCGCAGCCGCTCGAACAACTCCTCCGCCTCGGGCTCCACGAGCTGGTCGCGATTGGCGTCGAGCGCGTACGACTCCCGCGGCACGGTCAGGAATTGCACGCGTTCGATGGGGATGTCGCGCAGACCGCGCACGAGTTCGTACAACCCGCGCAGGCTCGCCAGATCCGGGTCGGTCGTGAGGGAGGACGTGGCGGCGTCCAGCACGGGATACAGCTTCGCGGGGTTCAGCAGGACGCCGTTGCTGCGCACCTTGTTGACGAGCGCGCCGAGGAAGCGCTGCTGGCGTTCCATCCGCTCGGTGTCGCTGCCGTCGCCGAGGGACTTGCGGGCGCGGACGTAGCCGAGGGCCTGCTCGCCGTTCAGGGTGACCCGTCCCGCGGGCAGCCGCAGCTTGGCGGCCCGGTCGTCGATCGGCTCGCGCAGGCACACCTGGACGCCGTCGACGGCGTCGACCATCTCCTTGAAGCCGTGGAAGTCGACGACGACGTGGTGGTCGACCCGGATGCCGGTGAGCTTTTCCACCGTGCGGATCGTGCACGCCGAACCGCCCACCTGGAACGCCTGGTTGAACATGGCGAACCGGGGCGCGCTGCGGGATCCGTCCCGGCGGCGGCAGCCCGGCAGCTGGACCATCAGGTCGCGGGGGAGGGACACGGCGGTCGCCCGGCCGCGGCCCGCGGACAGGTGCAGCAGGATCGCGGTGTCGGACCGCTCGGTGCCCGAGTCCCGTCCGTAGCGGGCGTTGTCGTCGCCCTCGCGCGAGTCCGACCCGATGAGCAGGATGTTCCGGGCGTCCTTGACCAGCGCGGTGGGCCGCTCCTTCTCGTAGCGCGCCAGCTCCGCCGCGGCGGCCTCGTCGGGGGTGATGTTCCCGCTGAGCTTCGCGTAGACGGCCCAGCCGGCGCCCGCGGCCACGAGGACGACGCCGGTGAAGGTGAACGCGGCGATCCGCACCCACCGCCGCCGGCGCCGGCGGGCCAGGCCCCCGCCACCGGCCGTGGCCCCGGCGACGGGCCCCCGCACCGGCCCCTGCCCTCCTGTGTCGGCCACGACAGGGACCACCCCTCCTGACGTAGGAACGTGCGCACTGCTTCCTACGACGATGGCCCGGCCGGGCCCCGGGGGAGGGATGGGGATACGCCGAACGAGCGAACGCCCCCGCTCAGCCCTCGTACTCGGCCCAGCCGCCCGGCGAGAGCCCTCGTGCTCCACCCAGTCGCCCAGCGAGAGCCCTCGTACTCGGCCCAGCCGCCCAGCCGCCCAGCCGCCCAGCCGTCAGCCCCTTCCGCCCGGTCCGGCCGCGTGGCTCAGCCCTGGGCGAGGGTCGTGACGCGTTCGCTTTCGATCCGCTTGTCGAGCACCCCGGCGCCGGCCCGGTCCAGGTTGCGGCAGAGCACCACCGAGCCTCCGGTCGCCAACGGCCCGTACAGGCCCGCGTTCAGGCCCTCCCACGTGTCGAAGCCGAGCCCCGACAGGATCCGCGACCCGGGACCGGTCAGCCCCAGGGCCGTCGCCTCCGCCCGGGCCCGCTCGACGACCTCGGCGCCGCTGAACTCGCGGCCGGCCACGATCAGCGCGGGGCCGTCCGGGTCCACCGGCGTGTACGGCACGAACCGGTCACCCTGCCCCGGCACCTCCACCGCATAGTCGGCGAAGCCCTCCGGCACCTGCGGGAACCGTCCGCCCAGCGGCCGCAGCGCCATCGCGATCCGTGCCCCGGAGCAGCCCCGGGCCGTCTCCAGCCCGTCCGGCCCGCTCACCACGACGTCGGCGGCCCGCACGTCCCCCGCCACGTCGGCGACGACGCCCACCGACGCGCAGGCCAGCAGCCACACCGCCGTCTGCCAGTGCGCCGGCAGCAGCAGGGCCACCCGGTCCCCGGGCTCGACCGACAGTTCGTCCTGGAGCAGGTTCGAGGTCTTGGCCACCCAATTGGCGAAGGTGGCCACGGACAGTTCGACCCGTTCGCCCGTCGCGTCGTCGTAGAAGGTCACCAGGGGGCGTCCGGGGTCCGCGGCGAGCGCGGAAGCCAGCAGGTCGGCAGGGGTGCGATCGGTGGCGTTCACCCGGGCAAGCGTACGCAACACCCGGGCCCGCGCCCAAGGGACGGCCTCCCGACCCGCCCCGGATGCGCCACCGGTTCGGCGGAATCCGGGCCGACAGCCCGTCACATCCCAGATGGACAGACTTGTATGACTATGTCCAAGATCAGGGGCATGCGTGGATTCCTTGCCTCCTCGATCGGTGTCACCTGTGCGGCCGCTCTGGCCCTTCCCCTCACCCCGCCCGCCGCCGCGGCGGCGAGACCCGCGGCCGACGCGGGCGCCCCCGGCGCACCGGCCCCTCGCGCGGCCGCGCCCGCCGTCCCCGGCAGCACCCAGTCCCTCCCCCTGGAACCCTCCGCCCGCGACCGCGCCACCCCCTCCGCCCCCGCCACCGAGCAGGTGGTGCCCCGCCGTTCCGTACGCCACTTCTCCCTCGTGGGGGTCGTCTGGGACGACCCCGCGGCCGAACTGCACGGCCGCGTCCAGGTCCGCACCCGCACCGCCGCGACCGGCGCCTGGTCCGACTGGCAGGCCCTGGAGACGCACAACACCGAGCACGCGGCCGACCGGGACACCGCCGAGGGCGCCTCGGGCCGGGTGCGCGGCGCCACGGCACCGCTGTGGGTGGGCGACTCCGACGGAGTGGAGCTGCGGGTCCGCTCCGAGCCGGTGCAGGACGCCACCGGGCAGGGCACCGACGCCCGCGGGGCGGCCGCCGCCGCGCCCCCGCTCCCGGCCGGACTCCGTCTCGAACTCGTCGACCCGGGCGACGAGGACCGGTCCGTCGACGGACCCCGCACCGCGGGCTCCGCCGCCGAGAGCACCGCCGCCGCCGAGGCCGCCGCCGCCAACGCCGGCCTCGCCGCCCCGGGCGCCGCCCAGATCGCGGCCCTCGACCGCGCCGAGACCGAGCAGGAGCTGCTCGCGCTCGCCGCCGAGGGGGTGGCCACCGCCCCGCGGGCGAAGCCGTACATCGGCCCCCGCCCGGCCATCGTCACGCGGCGCGGCTGGGGCGCGGACGAAGGGCTGCGGGAGTCGGGCTTCAAGTACACGAAGAAGGTCAAGGCGGCCTTCGTGCACCACACCGCCAGCGGCAACGGCTACAACTGCTCGCAGGTCCCCTCACTCATCCGCGGTATCTACCGCTACCACGTCAGGAGCATGGGCTGGCGGGACATCGGCTACAACTTCGTCGTCGACAAGTGCGGAAAGATCTACGAGGGCCGGGCCGGAGGCGTGGCCAGGCCGGTCCTCGGCGCGCACACCCTCGGTTTCAACAGCAACAGCATGGGGATCGCCGTCCTCGGGACGTACGGCTCGAAGAAGCCGTCGAAGGCCGCGGTCAAGGCCGTCGCCCGGCTCAGCGCCTGGAAGCTCGGCCTGCACGGGATGAACCCGAAGAAGAAGACCACGCTGAAGTCGGCCGGCAGCAACCTCTACAGCAAGGGCAAGAAGGTGCGACTCAACGTGATCTCGGGGCACCGGGACGGCTTCAAGACGGAGTGCCCCGGCGGGAAGCTCTACGCGAAGCTCGGCTCGGCCCGCTCCAAGGCGGCCCACTACCAGGGCCGCTGAGCCACACGTTCCCACCGCCGCCGGGGGGCATGCGGGGCGGGGAGGCGGAACGCCGCACGGCCAGCGAAGGCGCCACGGAACGGTCTGCATACACTGACCGGCCGAAAGACAGTTCGGCCGGTCCCGGCAGGAAGCAGAGACGACACGTGACAGAAGCGATCCTCCTGGTCGGCGGCAAGGGCACCCGGTTGCGCCCGCTCACGGTGCACACGCCCAAACCCATGGTCCCGGCGGCCGGGGTGCCCTTCCTCACGCACCAGCTGGCCAGAGCGAGAGCGGCGGGCGTCGAGCACATCGTCCTCGCCACGTCCTACCTGGCCGAGGTCTTCGAGCCCTACTTCGGCGACGGCTCCGCGCTCGGCCTGCACCTGGAGTACGTCACGGAGGAGGAGCCGCTCGGCACCGGCGGAGCCATCCGCAACGTCGCCTCCCGGCTGCACTCCGGCCCCGACGACCCGGTCCTGATCTTCAACGGCGACATCCTCACCGGCCTCGACATCCGCGCCCTGGTCGACACCCACGCGACCTCGGGCGCGGACATCTCCCTGCACCTCACCAAGGTCACCGACCCGCGCGCCTACGGCCTGGTCCCCACGGACGACACGGGCAGGGTGCTGGCGTTCCTGGAGAAGCCGCAGACGCCGGAGGAGATCGTCACCGACCAGATCAACGCGGGGGCCTACGTCTTCCGCCGCTCGGTCATCGACACGATCCCGCAGGGCCGGCCGGTGTCGGTGGAGCGGGAGACCTTCCCCGACCTGCTGGCGGCGGGCGCCCACCTCCAGGGCATGGTCGACTCCACCTACTGGCTCGACCTGGGCACGCCGGCCGCCTTCGTGCGCGGCTCCGCCGACCTGGTCCTGGGCCGGGCCCCGTCGCCCGCCGTCCCGGGCCGCTGCGGCGACCGCCTGGTGCTGCCGACGGCCCACGTCGCCTCCGACGCGAAGCTGTCCGGCGGCACGGTGGTGGGCGAGGGCGCGTTCGTCGCGGAGGGCGCGCGGGTCTTCGGCAGCACGATCCTGCCGGGCGCGGTGATCGAGCCGGGAGCCGTCGTCACCGACTCGCTGATCGGCACCCGGGCCCGCGTGGGCGAGCGCTCGGTCCTCACCGGCACGGTCATCGGCGACGGCGCGGTGATCGGCGCCGACAACGAGCTGCTCGAAGGCGCCCGCATATGGTGCGACGCCCGCATCCCGGCGGGCGCGGTGCGCTTCTCCTCGGACCAGTAGGCCGCTCGTGCGACGGGGCGGCCCGGCCGCCCCGTCCGGCGCGCCTCACAACCGCCCGATGTCCCACCGGGGCATCTTCGGCGCCCGGCGCGCCGGGACCCGTCCGCTCAGCAGGATCAGCCGGGCCGCCCGGTGCCGCTGGCCCGCGTACGGTGCGAGCAGCTCCAGCATCACCGCGTCGTCGGCGTCCCGGTCCCCGGCCAGCGCCCAGCCCACGATGCCGGGCAGGTGCAGGTCGCCGACGGTCACCTCGTCCGCCGCCCCGTGGCTGCGCTGCACCGTCTCGGCCGAGGTCCACGGCCCGATCCCCGACACCAGCTCCAGCCGTGCCCGGGCGGCGGCGGGCTCCATCCCCACCGTCTGCTCCAGCCGCGCGGCGACCCGCACGGCGCGCAGGATCGTCGACGCCCGCTTGTTGTCGACGCCCGCGCGGTGCCACTCCCACGACGGGATCAGCGCCCAGGTGCGGGGCGCCGGCATCACGTACATGCGCTCCGGCGCGGGGCCGGGCGCGGGCTCGCCGTAGCCGCGGACCAGCAGCCGCCACGCCCGGTACGCCTCGTCCGTGGTGACCTTCTGCTCCAGGATCGACGGGATCAGCGACTCCAGCACCAGCCCGCTGCGCGTCAGCCGCAGCCCGGGCCGCCGGTGCCGTGCCGTCGCCAGCAGCCGGTGCCGCGGCACGAAGGCCGACGGTTCGTCCGCGGCCCCGAGCAGCTCCGGCATCCGCTCCAGCAGCCACTCGGCCCCGGGTCCCCAGGCCTGCCCGCGCACCCCGCCGCCGTGGGCGCACACCCGCAGCGTGCCGGGTCCGGCCGGGGTGAGAGTGGCGCGCCACACCGAGCCGTCCGGCGTCGCGCGGAACGTCGGGTCCCCGGGCCCGCGCCGCAGCGGCCCGAGCACCAGCCCCAGGTCGAGCGGCCCGTCGGGCACCCAGTCCCGTACCCGCCCCGGCCCCGCGGCCTGCCGCGGCACGCCCCCGCCCACGGCGACATGGCCACCGCGCACGGATGTGCGGGTGGGCCGGGGGGCGAATCGTCCTGCCATCGGTGAAGTCCCTGGGTGCGAGTGCCGGTGCCGGGGGGCTCTACGAGGGTAGGCCCCTCCCGGCCCTGATCACCGCACCTGGATGAACGCCTCCGCGTCCCGCTCGGGCCGCTCGGGCGGTTCCCCCGCCGGATGCCCGACCGCCACCGCCCCCATCGGGTCCCAGTCGCCCGGCAGGTCCAGGGTCTCGCGCACCACGTCGCGGCAGAACATCGTCGAGGACACCCACGCCGAGCCCAGCCGCTCACCGGCGAGCGCGACCAGGAAGTTCTGCACACCCGCCCCGGCGGCGACCACGAACATCTCGCGCTCGGCGCCGTCCCGGCGGGCGTCGCCGTAGTGGTGCGAGCCGTCCATGACGAGGCAGGGCACGACGAGGCAGGGCGCGTTGCGCAGGACGTCGCCGCGCCGGACGCGCCGGGCGATGGACTCCTCCGTCTTCCCGTCCCGCCGCAGGTCGGCGATCCAGGCGTCCCGCATGGCGTCCAGCAGCCGGGTCCGCGACTCCTGCGACTCCAGCAGCACGAACCGCCACGGCGTGGTGTGGTGCGGGGCGGGCGCCGTCACGGCCGCGGCCACGGCCCGCCGTACGGCGGCGGGGTCCACGGGCTCGTCGGTGAACGCCCGCACCGTGCGGCGCAGCGTCACGGCCAGCCGGACCGCCTCGGAGGTGCCCAGGCGGAACATGTCGTCCCGGGCGCCGCGGACCATGGCCCGTGCCCCCTGCCCGTCGCCGTCGGCCACGACGTGGGACAGCCCGCGCACCACGGCGACGGGCCGGCCCGCCGCCTTGCCCTTGACCAGGTCGCCCGCGGCGGCGAGTTCGTCGGCCGTGGCGACGACGGTGGCGCTGAGCGGGTTGCCGTGCGCGTCCGTGCCGCCGCGCAGGTCGTCCAGGACGCGCACGCCCGCCGCGCCGATGGCGACGTCGGTGAGCCCGGCCCGCCAGGGCCGCCCGAACGTGTCGGTGACGACGACGCCGACGTCCACCCCGAGCGCGTCCCGCAGCCCGTCGCGGATCGCCCGGGCGGAGGCGTCCGGGTCCTCGGGCAGCAACAGCACCGTGCCGGCGGGGGTGTTGGAGGCATCGACCCCGGCGGCGGCCATGACCAGGCCCTGCCGGTTCTCCACGATGCGCAGGGCGCCGCGCCGGGCGACCACCCGGACGGTCTCGGCGTCGATCGCGGCCTCCCGGTCGTCCGCCCGGACGATCCGGCCCTCGGCCTTGGACACGATCTTCGAAGTGACGAGCAGCACGTCACCGTCGGCCAGCCCCGGCTCGGCGGCCGCGATCAGCTTGGCCAGATCGTCCCCGGGCGTCACCTCGGGCAGCCCGGCCGGGGCCCACACGCGGTACCCGGCGGCGCCCCGCTCCCCGCCGCTCACGCGCCGCGCACCTCCTCCGCCAGGTCCAGTGCCTCCCGGGCCATACGGGCGGTGGCGTCCGCGTCGGTCATCATCAGCGGCACGGCCCGGCAGCGGATCCCGGCCGCCTCGACCGCCTCCACCGCTCCCGCGTCCACCGTGTCGACGAGCCAGCCGTCCAGCAGGCCCGAGCCGTAGTGCTCGGCGACGGCCGTCGCCGTCGACTCGACGCCCACGGCAGCGAGCACCTTGTCGGCCATGCCCCGCACCGGCGCGTCGCCGACGATGGGGGAGAGGCCGACCACCGGCACCCCCGCGTCGGCGATGGCCTCGCGGATGCCGGGCACGGCGAGGATCGTGCCGATGGAGACGACGGGGTTGGACGGCGGGAAGAGGATCACGTCCGCCGAGGCGATGGCCTCCAGCACGCCCGGCGCGGGCTTGGCCTGGTCGGCGCCCACCGGCACGACCGCCTCGGCGGCCACGGAGGCGCGCAGCCGCACCCAGTACTCCTGGAAGTGGATCGCCTTGCGCTCGCCGTCGATCTCGACGGCCACGTGCGTCTCGACGCGGTCGTCCGACATGGGGATCAGCTTCACGCCCGGCCGCCACCGGTCGCACAGCGCCTCGGTCACCGCGCTCAGCGGGTAACCGGCGCCCAGCATCTGCGTCCGCACGATGTGCGTGGCGAAGTCCCGGTCGCCCAGGCCGAACCAGTCGGGCCCGACGCCGTACGCCCCGAGTTCCTCCTTGAGGTGGAAGGTCTCGTCGGCGCGCCCCCAGCCCTGCTCCTCGTTGATGCCGCCGCCGAGCGTGTACATCACCGTGTCCAGGTCGGGGCAGACCTTCAGCCCGAAGAGGTGGATGTCGTCCCCGGTGTTGCCGATGACCGTGATGTCCGCGTCGGGCACGGCCCGCTTCAGACCGCGCAGGAACCGGGCACCACCGATGCCGCCTGCCAGAACCACAATGCGCATGGGGCAAGTCTCGCAGGCGACCGCGGCAGCGGTCCGCCGGCCATGGCCACCGGGCACCCCCCGGCCCTCGGCGGCCGCCCCCGTCAGGCGGTGACGCCGCCCGGTACGCTCCGGGCCTCGCAGTGCGGCGCGGTGTGCATCGGCATCTCCGTCAGCCCCGGGTGGTACACGTGCAGGCTCACGGCGGGCTCCAGCGCGTCGTTCACCACCTCGTGCACGTACCCGGGCGCGAACACGCGCTGGGCGCCCGCCCGCAAGGCGCGCGTGCCCCGTTCCGTGCGCTCCGTCAGCGCCCCCCGCAGCACGGTCAGCACACCGGAGGAGCGGCCGTGGTCGTGCAGCCCGCTGCCCTGCCCGGGCACCCAGGACAGCAGCCACACCTCGTAGCCGGGGCCGGTGCGCAGGCGGTGGTACCAGCGGCTGGTCGCGTCGTAGCGGACGAGGTGCTCCCACTGGGAGGGGTCGGCGGCGAGGGAGCGGGCCAGTCCGGCGAACTCGGCGACGGTCGCCGGGTGCTCGCGCGGGGCCTGCAGGAGGTGCTGGACTTCGAGGATGTCGCCGGCGATCTGGAGGTCGCTGTCGCTGTTCATGGGGTGCGGTGGTTCCTCGGCGGGAGTGGAGGTCGGTGGGGGGTCGCGCCGCCTGTGCCCGGATCGCGGGCGGCGACAGGAGTGCCCTGGTGGGAGCGGAGGGAACAGCGGCCGGGTCGTGGGTGACCCGGCGGCAGCCGGAGCGCGTTGGGCTCAACAGCCGCGACAGCAACAGCTACAGCGAACGCGGGCAGCACCGTGGGACCCGGCGGTGCGGGTCGAGGTGGATGCCAAGTTCGCGAGCATGCCCACTAGGACACCGGTTCACACCCCCACTGTCAACTCGGCACCCGGTATGTGGGATGAGGTTCACCTCATCCGGTCGATCTCTCAGATGAAAGGTTTGTCCATGCCCCACCCGGGACACATGGCGTCCATCCGGGCGCACAAACTCCGTTGCGTACTCGTGATCCGAATGTGATCCCGTTCGCTTCGGGGCGTGCGTCGGAACGAGGTCGAACGACTGGGCGTCCTTCCCCGTAGAGATCTGCGAGGGGTCCGGCGGACGACAGGGCCCTCCGGGGTCCTGTCGGTGTGTCAGGTTTTATGGTGATTTGAACACTTACCGCAAGGGCTTGGTTCCGCAGAGTGAATCAGGGGCCCAATAGCAGATCTCAGCTTGACTCGCCCGGAGCAGCACACTTGTAATTTCACTCGTGTCGTTCAGCCGGAATCGGTAACGGCTAGATCACGGGGACGCGAGAAGACAGACGAGGGGCGCACATGACCGAGACGGTGCAGCAACTGCTGGTCGACGACGCGGACGAGGAACTCGGCTGGCAGGAGCGCGCACTGTGCGCCCAGACCGACCCCGAGTCCTTCTTCCCCGAGAAGGGCGGCTCGACCCGGGAGGCCAAGAAGGTCTGCCTCGCCTGTGAGGTCCGCTCCGAATGCCTCGAGTACGCCCTCGCCAACGACGAACGCTTCGGCATCTGGGGCGGCCTGTCCGAGCGTGAGCGCCGCCGGCTGAAGAAGGCGGCCGTCTGACCCGCCCCGTTTTCCGAACGGCCCGTTGCCCGTGGGTTGTCCACAGGCGGCGGGCCGCCTTGCCCGCCCGTCTCCCGACCACCACCCCTCAACGAGGCGCTTGCGCGCCGCCCCCGCAGGACTGCCGATAGTGTGGTCGCTCGTCCGAGACGCCCCGCAGCCCCCACCGGTCGTGGGCGTCCACCACAGTCCAGCGAACCGGGGCCCGTACCTCGATGTCCGTGCACAGCCACCCGGCAGCTCCTCACGACACCGCTGCCTCAGCCGCGTTCGACCCGGCCCACACACCCGAGTTCCCGCGCCACGTGGTCACCGCGGTCCTCGTCTCCCATGACGGTGCCCGCTGGCTGCCCGACGCCCTGGCCGGGCTGCTCGGCCAGGAGCGCCCCGTGCAGTACGCGATGGGCGCCGACACCGGCAGCGCCGACGCCTCCGCCGAGCTGGTCACCGACGCCCTCGGCGCCGACCGGGTGCTGCACCTGGCCCGCCGCACCGGCTTCGGCCAGGCCGTCGAGGAGTGCGACCGCACCGCCCCCGTCCTCACCCCGGACGAACTGCCGTACCTGAAGCGGCCCAGCGGCTGGGACCCGGTCACCCGCTCCTGGCGCGACGACGCCTACGACCTGCCCGAGCTGCCGCACGGCGAGCCGGTCCAGTGGCTGTGGCTGCTGCACGACGACTGCGCCCCGGAACCGGACGCCCTGGCCCAGCTCCTGCGGGTCGTGGACACCGAGTACGAACTGGGCCGCGAGGACGTCGCCGTCGTCGGCCCCAAGCTGCGCGGCTGGTACGACCGGCGGCAGTTGCTCGAGGTCGGCGTCTCCATCGCCGACTCCGGCCGCCGCTGGACCGGCCTGGACCGCCGCGAGCAGGACCAGGGCCAGCACGACCACGTCCGGCCCGTGCTGTCCGTCTCCACCGCCGGCATGCTGGTCCGCCGGGACGTGTTCGAGCAGCTCGGCGGCTTCGACCGCCACCTGCCCCTCATGCGCGACGACGTCGACCTGTGCTGGCGCGCCCACAGCGCCGGTTACCGCGTCCTCATCGCCCCCGAGGCGGTCGTCCGGCACGCCGAGGCGGCCTCCCGCGAACGCCGCACCGTCGACTGCGTCGGCCGCACGGCGGCCTCCCCGCACAAGGTCGACAAGGCCGGCGCCGTCTACACCCTCCTGGTCAACTCGCGTACGGCCGCGCTCCCCTGGGTGCTGCTGCGGATCGTGCTGGGCACCCTGGTGCGGACCGTCGCCTACCTCGTCGGCAAGGTCCCCGGACAGGCCGTCGACGAGATCCGCGGTCTGCTGGGCACCCTGCTGCGGCCCGAGCGGATCCTCGCCGGGCGCCGCGACCGGGGTGCGCCCCAGGTCGACAAGGACGAGCTGCGGCCGCTGTTCCCGCCGCCGGGCGCGACCGTCCGGGCCACCGTCGAGCAGGTCGCCGGCGACCTCGTCGGCCGCTCCGACCCGGAGGTCACCGCCGGGGCCGGACGGCACGGCGGGGCCGTCGAGTCCGGCCCCGGCGGTGACGACGCCGACTTCCTTGAGGTCGAGCAGTTCGCCCGGCTCAAGCGCGTCGCGCGCAAGCCCGGCCCGGTGCTGTTCCTGGTGCTGCTGCTCGTCTCCCTGGTCGCGTGCCGCCAGCTCCTCGGCGGCGGCGCCCTCGCGGGCGGCGCGCTGCTGCCCGCCCCGGCCGACTCCTCCGAGCTGTGGGCGCGCTACCTGGACGCCTGGCACCCGGTCGGCGCCGGAGGCACCTCCTCCGCGCCGCCGTACCTCGCGCTGGTGGCACTGCTCGCCTCCCTGCTGTTCGGGTCGACCGGCCTCGCCGTCACGCTCCTGCTCGTCTGCTCGGTGCCCCTGGCCGGTGTCACCGCCTACTTCGCCTCCCGCCCGCTGGTCCAGTCCCGGCTGCTGCGCGCCTGGGCGGCCGTCGTCTACGCCTTCCTGCCCGCCGCCACCGGCGCCCTCGCCGGCGGCCGCATCGGCACCGCCGTCCTCGCCGTGCTGCTGCCGCTGATCGCCCGCGCGGCCGTCGCGGCCGGCGGCCTGGCGCACAGCGGCGGCACACGCGGCAGCTGGCGGGCCACCTGGGCCTATGCGCTGCTGCTGACGATCGCCACGGCCTTCACCCCGGTCGTCTGGCCCGTCGCGCTGGTCCTCGGTCTGGCACTGCTGGTCCTGCGCCGCTCCGACGTCCTGGCCTACGGGCTGCGCTTCCTCGCCCAGCTCGGCACCCCCCTGCTCGTCCTCGCCCCCTGGTCGCTGACGCTGCTGCCGTTCGGCTTCTTCCGGGAGGCCGGGCTGGACTTCGGAGCGTCGGCCGCCTCCGCCACGGACCTGCTCGGCGCGAGCCCGGGCGGCCCCGGCACGGTCAGCGGCCTGATGCTCCTCGGCATCGTCCTCGCGGCACTGGCCGCCCTGCTGCGCGCGGAGCGCCAGTTGGGCATCCGCACGGCCTGGGTGGTCGCCCTGACCGGCTTCGTTTTCGCCGTCCTCGCCAACGGCACGGCCTGGGCCGGCCCCGCGACCCTCGTCCACGGCATCGCCCTGCTTTCGGCCGCCGCGCTCGGCGCCGACGGGGCACGCTCGCGCGTGGCCGAGCAGAGCTTCGGCTGGCGCCAGCCGGTCGCCGTCCTGATCGCCTTCGCCTCCGCCGCCGGCCCGCTGCTCATCGCCGCGGGCTGGATGATCGGCGGTGCCGACGGGCCCCTGGAGCGGCGCGACCCCGTCCAGGTCCCGGCCTTCGTCGCCGACGAGAGCGGCACGAACGGCGACCAGGCCCGCACCCTCGTCCTCGACAGCGACTCCACCGCCCACGTCCGCTACACACTCGTCCGCGGCTCCGGTGCGCGTCTCGGCGACGCCGAGATCGCCGCCTCCCAGGGGGACAACGCCACGCTCGACAAGGTCGTCGCCCATCTCGTCGCCGGCTCCGGAGCCGACCAGGCCGGCCAGCTCGGCGACTTCGCCATCGGCTACGTGCTGGTCCACCAGGGCGCGCCCCGCGAGGTCACCCGCGTCCTGGACGCCACGCCCGGCCTGGCCCGGCTCAGCCGGCAGGAGGGCGGCGCGCTGTGGCACGTCAAGCGGTCGGTCGCCCGGGCCGTGATCGTCGCCCCCACCGGCTCCGGCACCCCGAAGCCCGTCGCCGCGGGACCGGTCGACATCCACACGACGATCCCGGCGGGGGCCGGCGGGCGCCTGCTGCGCCTGGCCGACACCGCCTCCGACGGCTGGACCGCCACGCTCGACGGCAAGCCCCTGAAGCCCACCACCGTCGACGGCTGGGCCCAGGGCTTCGAACTCCCCGCCTCCGGCGGCAGGCTGGACGTCACCCACGACGACCCGATCGGCCACACCGCCTGGTTGTGGGCCCAGGGACTGCTGGCCCTCGTCCTCGTGGTGCTCGCCCTGCCCGGCCGCCGGCGCGACATCGACGACGACCTGCCCGAAGAGCCCGTCGTCCCGGCCCAGGCCGCCGCCGGGGAGGGCCGCCGCGCCCGCCGGCTGCGCGCCCAGGCCGAGGCCGAGGCCGAACAGGCCCCCGCACCCGACGACTTCCCGCCCCCGCAGACCCCCGCCGCCGTGCCCCCGCAGCAGGACGGCCAGTGGGACACGGCGGCCTACGCGGACCACGAGTACGGCGGCCACGAGTACGGCGGCCACGACGACGGCCGGTACCACGACGCCGCGTACCCGGCGGACCCGTACGGGCAGCAGTACCAGCCCGACCCGTACCAGGCCGGTCAGTACGACCCGTACGCCTACGACGGCACCCCCCATGCGGGTCACGACCAGGCCCCGTACGGCCACACCCCGTACGACCGGACCGGCTACGACCCCTCGTACCCGCAGGACTACGGCACGCCGTACGACCCGGCGCAGCAGCAGCACCACCACCCCCACGGCACGGGCAGTGAGCGTCCCGACGGGAGCCAGCAGTGAACCGCACGACCCTGTCCCTGATCGCCGGCGCGACCGCGCTCGCCGCCGTCACCGGCTTCGCCGCGCTGTCCGCCCCGGACGCCACGGGCACGGAGACCGCCGCCCAGCCCGCCGCCCAACGGCCCGTGGAGCGCACGAGCCTGCTGTGCCCCGCGCCGAGCACGTCCGACATCGCCGAGACCACCTACGCGTCCTTCACCCCCGTCACGAAGGGCGCCGGAAGCGGCGGCAAGGCCGAACTCCGGGCGGCCGCCGCGAAGTCGGCCGGCGCGGGGGCCGCGGACGACGGGAAGGGCGAGGACGGCAAGGACGGCAAGGACGGCAAGGACGGCGAGGACGGCGAGAAGACCGGCGGCACTTCGGATGGGGACGCGGCCGGCGAGCCCGTGCTGACCCCCAAGGAGCCGGGCAGGCCCGTCACCGGCGAGACGTCCGGCTCGGACGCACCCGCCCTGGTCGGCACCGCCGACGGCCGTTTCGCCCCCGGCTGGACCCTCCAGGAGACGACGGAGGTCGCGGCCGGCACGGGCCGGGGACTGCAGGGCGTGACCTGCACCGCGCCGGACACGGACTTCTGGTTCCCCGGCGCCGCCACATCCCCCGAGCGCACCGACTACGTGCACCTGACCAACCCGGACGACTCCGCGGCCGTGGTCGACATCGAGCTCTACGGCAAGGACGGCCTGCTGAAGTCCGAGGTGGGCGAGGGCATCACCGTCCCGGCGCACTCCAGCGAACCGGTCCTGCTGTCCACCCTCGCGGACGCGGACCAGACCGACCTGACCGTGCACGTCAACGTCCGCAGCGGCCGCGTCGGGGCCGCGGTGCAGGCGCTGGACGACAAGATCGGCGGCGACTGGCTGGCCGCGTCCGCCGACCCGTCCGGCAGCCTGGTCCTGCCCGGCATCCCCAAGGACGCCACCGAGGTGCGCCTGATCGCGTTCGCCCCCGGCGACGCCGACGCGGACCTGAAGGTGCGTCTCGCCTCCCCGTCCGGGCTGATCACCCCGGCCGGGCACGAGACGGTGCACGTCAAGGGCGGGATGACCGCCGCCGTGGACCTGGGCGACGTCACCCGCGGCGAGCCGGGCTCCCTGGTGCTGACGCCGACCCAGCAGTCGGTGCCGGTCGTCGCGGCCCTGCGTGTCGTGCGCGGCAAGGGGGACCGGAAGGAGACCGCGTTCATCCCGGCCACCCGCCCCGTCGGCACGCGCGCGACGGCCCCGGCCAACGGCGCCAAGGGCAGCACCCTGTCCCTGACCGCTCCCGGCCGCGCCGCCACCGTCGAGGTCACGGCCTCCGCGGGCAGCGAGGGCGGCACCCCGGTGTCCAAGACGTACACGATCAAGGCGGGCACCACCCAGGACATCGAGCCCCCGGTCCCCGGCGGCCTGAAGGGCACCTACGCGCTGACCGTCGAGCCGGTCTCCGGCGGGCCGGTCCACGGCGCCCGCACCCTGTCGGCCGCGCGGGACGGCGTCCCGGCCTTCACCGTGCAGGTCCTGCCGGACGACCGGGGCACGGTCGCGGTACCGCGGGCGGAGCAGGACCTGTCGGTGCTGCTGGACTAGGCCGCACCGGCCGGATCGGTCTGCCGGCCCGGCCCGCCCTGACGGTCCGGCCGGCCGGCGGCGGGGTCAGCCCTGGTCCTCGCCGTAGCGCGGGTCCACGGTCTCCGGTGTGAGTCCCAGCAGCTCGGCGACCTGCTCGACGACGACCTCGTGCACCAGCGCCGCCCGCTCGTCCCGCCCCTTGGTGCGGATCTCCACCGGCCGCCGGTAGATCACCACGCGTGCGGGGCGCCCCTCGCGCGCGCCGACCGTCCCGCCGAGCGGAACCGCCTCGTCGTGCCAGGCCTGGCCGGGCCCGTCGAGCCGGGGCACCTCCAGGACCAGGAAATCGATGTCGGCGAGCTGCGGCCACCGCCGCTCCAGGCGCTCCACGGAGTCCTGCACCAAATCCGCGAACGCCTCCGCGCGACTCGCGGCGAGCGGCACCTGCGGGGGTGCGATCGGACCGCGCATGCCCCGGCCGTGCCGATCACGGCGGCGGGGCCCGGGGGCGGCGGTGCGGGGGGCTACGGGCTTGTCCATCACTGGTGAAGGATAGTCCCCGCGGGGCTCGCGTGCCCGGCACCGCGGGGCTCGCCGGGGCGGGTTCCGGCCGCCCCGCGCGGCATGTCGTCACATGACCGTTCAAGCCAAGCTCGGGTTCGCTCCCGCCTCTCGATGAGACCGAGACCTTCGCGGCAATTGACCTCTTTATGCTGACTTTTGACCGCTCGTGGAGCTGCCCTAGGCCGGGTGCGGGAGGGCCCGAGCAGTCGGTAAGGTGCACTCGAAGGGGTGTGTGGGGCGTTTCACGCCACGACACGGTGGAGTGACCTGGTGGAGAGTCGTCGCGGCCCGCTCAAGAGTGCGGTACCGTCCAACGTCGTGAGCCCTGTACGTCGCTGTTCGCGCACCGCCTGCGGCCGTCCCGCCGTCGCGACGCTGACGTACGTCTACGCCGACTCGACCGCGGTCCTCGGCCCGCTCGCCACCTACGCCGAACCCCACTGCTACGACCTGTGCGCCGAGCACTCCGAGCGCCTCACCGCCCCGCGCGGCTGGGAGGTCGTCCGGCTCCTCGACGGCTCGGCGCCGGCCCGTCCCAGCGGTGACGACCTCGAAGCGCTTGCCAACGCCGTGCGCGAGGCGGCCCGCCCCCAGGAGCGGGCGGCCGGAGCCGGCGGCGGGGGGCGCGCGGCCGACCCGATGGAGGTTGCCCGGCGCGGCCACCTGCGGGTCCTGCGTTCGCCCGACAACTGACCGCGCCGCACCGCACCGCTCCCGGTCTCTCCGCACACCCACCCGTCGACGCGCCCCCGGCGCGGACGTGACCAGTCCGTCCTTAAGCGGCGAGAAAACGCTTTCGCTCGGCGGACACCGGTGAGGCGTCCGTGTACGTCCAGGAACCGGCGCCCGTCGGCGACTCGCTCGGCCTCTCCGCCCTGGCCGCGGCTCCGCCCCTGCTCGCGACCCCACCCCTGCCGGTCGTCCGCGTCCCGCCCGGCGGTGTCCGGCTCAAGGCCCACCCGGCGGTGCGGGTAGGTTGGACCGCCCGAGTGGACTTTCCAGGAAGAGGCGGGGCGTGGCTGCTGATCTGTCGCAGGTCGTCAAGGCGTACGACGTACGCGGGGTCGTCCCCGACCAGTGGGACGAGTCCCTGGCCGAGCTCTTCGGAGCGGCCTTCGTCCAGGTCACCGGGGCGAGCGCCATCACGACCGGGCACGACATGCGGCCCTCCTCACCCGGCCTGTCACGGGCCTTCGCCCGCGGGGCCGCGGCGCAGGGCGCCGACGTGACGGAGATCGGCCTGTGCTCGACCGACCAGCTGTACTACGCCTCGGGCGCGCTGGACCTGCCCGGCGCCATGTTCACCGCCTCGCACAACCCCGCGCAGTACAACGGCATCAAGATGTGCCGCGCGGGCGCCGCCCCCGTCGGCCAGGACACCGGCCTGGCCGACATCCGGGAACTGGTCGAGCGCTGGAGCGGGACCGGGGCCCCGCAGGCCGCCGCCCGGACGGGCACCATCAGCGCCCGCGACACGCTGTCCGACTACGCGGCCCATCTGCGCTCCCTCGTCGACCTCGGCGCGATCCGCCCCCTGAAGGTCGTCGTCGACGCCGGCAACGGCATGGGCGGGCACACGGTCCCCGAGGTCCTCGCCGGCCTGCCCCTGACGCTGGTGCCCCTGTACTTCGAGCTCGACGGCACCTTCCCCAACCACGAGGCCAACCCCCTCGACCCGGCCAACCTCGTCGACCTGCAGAAGCGCGTCCGCGAGGAGGGCGCCGACCTGGGCCTGGCCTTCGACGGCGACGCCGACCGCTGCTTCGTCGTCGACGAGCGCGGCGAGCCCGTCTCCCCGTCGGCGATCACCGCCCTGGTCGCCTCCCGCGAACTGGCCCGCAACGGCGGCCAGGGCATCGTCATCCACAACCTGATCACGTCCTGGTCCGTCCCCGAGGTCGTCGCCGAGCACGGCGGCACCCCCGTCCGCACCCGCGTGGGCCACTCCTTCATCAAGGCCGAGATGGCCCGCACCGGTGCCCTCTTCGGCGGCGAGCACTCCGCCCACTACTACTTCCGCGACTTCTGGAACGCCGACACGGGCATGCTGGCGGCCCTGCACGTCCTGGCGGCCCTCGGCGGCCAGGGCGCCCCGCTGTCGTCCCTGGTGGCCGAGTACGACCGCTACACCGGCTCGGGCGAGATCAACTCCACCGTCGCCGACCAGCGGGCCAGCCTCGCCGCCGTCCGCTCCGCGTACGCGACCCGCGAGGGCGTCACCCTGGACGAGCTCGACGGCCTGACGGTCTCCGCCGCCGACTGGTGGTTCAACGTCCGCCCCTCCAACACCGAACCGCTCCTCCGGCTGAACGCCGAGGCGAGGGACCCGCAGACGATGGCCCGGGTGCGGGACGAGGTGCTGGGGATCATCAGGGGCTGAGGCCCCGCCCCCCGCGGCGGTAATCTGACCAGGCACGACCCATGCGCCCGCACCGCGAAGGAACCTCCATGCCCCTCGAATCCGGCCTCCTCGACATCCTCGCCTGCCCGGCCTGCCACGCCCCGCTCCGGGAGCAGGACAGCGAGCTGGTCTGCACCGACGACAGCTGCGGCCTGGCCTACCCCGTCCGCGACGGCATCCCCGTCCTCCTCGTCGACGAGGCCCGCCGCCCCGCCTGACGCCCACGGGGCGCACCTTCGCGGTCCGCGGAGCACATGACGTCCCGGCACGGCGGGCATCGACGTAGGACGACATCCCACAGACCCCGGCGATCGGAGGCTGCCGCCCCATGCTCGACGAATCGCTGCTCGACAACCCGGACGCCCTCGCCGAGGCGGACCGCCGCGGACTGCTCCGCGGCGCGGCCGAAGCCGGCGCGCGGGTGCGCACGGCGGCCCGCCACTCCGCCGAGGCCGGCATCAACGACCTCAAGCCCGACGGCCGCCCCCGCGCGGTCCTGATCGCCGGGCCGGGCGCCGCCGCCACCCACGCGGCCGACCTCCTCGGCACCCTCGCCGCCGCCGGCAGCCCCGTCACCCGGCTGGCCCCCACGGGCGTCGCCCCCGCCGCGGGCGCCCTGCGCTGGGAACTGCCCGGCTGGACCGGCTCGGTGGACCTGCTGCTCATCACCACACCGGACGGCTCCGAACCGGGCCTGTCCCTGCTGGCCGAGCAGGCCTACCGCCGCGGCTGCACCGTCGTCGCCGTGGCACCGGCCGGCTCCCCGCTCGCCGACGCCGTCAACGGCTCGCACGGCCTGTTCGTCCCCATGGCGACTGCGCCCTACGACCAGGACGAGCCGCTCGCCGCGTCCGCCCCCGGCGTGCTGTGGGCCCTGCTCACCCCGCTCCTCGCGCTGCTGGACCGCACCGGCCTGCTCGAAGCCCCGCCGGACGCCCTCGCCAAGGTCGCCGACCGCCTCGACCGCGTCGCCGAACGCTGCGGCCCCGCCATCGCCACCTACAGCAACCCCGCCAAGACCCTGGCCACCGAACTCGCCGACGCGCTGCCCCTGGTGTGGACCGAGGGCGTCTCGGCCGGTCCCGCCGGCCGCCGCTTCGCCGCGGCCCTCGCCGAGCTGTCCGGCGCCCCCGCCATGGTCGCCGAGCTCCCCGAGGCCCTCGCCGCCCACAGCGCGCTGCTGGCCGGCCCGCTCGCCGCCAGCGCCGACCCGGACGACTTCTTCCGCGACCGCGTCGAGGAACCGCCCGCCCTGCACGCGCGCGTGGTGCTCCTGCGCGACCGCCCCATCGGCGGCCTCACCGCGGCCCCCGGCGCCCGGGAACTCGCCCTCAGCCACGACACGCCGATCAGCGAACTCGAACCCGAGCCGGGCGGCGAACTGGAGACCCTCGCGGAACTGATCGCCATGACGGATTTCGCCGCGGTTTACCTGGCGCTCGCCTCGAGGGCCTGATCTTGCCCGGGACGCCCTGACGCCGGGGACGTCCCTCGCGCCCGCACGCCCGTACACGCAGAGAGAACGCCATGGACCGCCTCGACAACACCGTCCGCCCCTACGCCTGGGGCTCCCCGACGGCCATCCCGCAGCTGCTCGGCACCGAACCGACCGGCGAACCGCAGGCGGAGATGTGGATGGGCGCCCACCCGGGCGCCCCCTCGCGCACCGCACGGGGCACCCTCGCCGAGGTCATCGACGCCGACCCCGAGGAGGAACTCGGCGCCGCCGCCGTCGCCCGGTTCGGCCCCCGCCTGCCGTTCCTGCTGAAGCTCCTCGCCGCCGGCGCCCCCCTCTCCCTCCAGGTCCACCCCGACCTGGCCCAGGCCAGGGAGGGCTACGCCGACGAGGAGCGCCGCGGCATCCCCGCCGACGCCCCGCACCGCAACTACAAGGACGCCAACCACAAGCCCGAACTCATCTGCGCCCTCACCGAGTTCGACGGCCTGTGCGGCTTCCGCGCCCCCCTGGAGGCCGCCGCCCTCCTCGACGGCCTCGGCGTCGACTCCCTCAAGCCCTACGTCGACCTGCTGCACGCCCACCCCGAGGACGCCGCCCTGCGCGAGGTCCTCACGGCGATCCTCACCGCCGACCGCGAGGAGATGACCCGCACCGTCGAGGAGGCCGCAGCCGCCTGCACCCGCCTCGGCGGCGCCTACACCCCGTACGCCGACATCGCCCACCACTACCCCGGTGACCCCGGCGTCATCGCCGCGATGCTGCTCAACCACGTCCGGCTCCAGCCCGGCGAGGCCCTCTACCTCGGCGCCGGCGTCCCGCACGCCTACCTCGACGGACTCGGCGTCGAGATCATGGCCAACTCGGACAACGTGCTGCGCTGCGGCCTGACCCCCAAGCACGTCGACGTGCCCGAACTCCTGCGCATCGTCCGCTTCCACGCCGCCGACCCGGGGGTGCTGCGCCCCGAGGCCGCCCCGGACGGCGAAGAGGTCTACGAGACGCCCATCGACGAGTTCCGCCTCTCGCGCTACGTCCTCGCCGAAGCGGGCGGCACCCGCGACCTCACACGGGCGACCCCGCAGATCCTGCTGTGCACCGCCGGCGCCGTCCGCGCGGGCGAGCACGAACTGGCCCCGGGCCGCTCCGTCTTCGTCCCGGCCGGCGAAAAGGCCGAAGTGTCCGGATCCGGAACGCTCTTCCGGGCCACCGTCGTCGTCTGACCGTTTCGAAGCCCCCCATGCCGGTGACCTGAACCACCGCGGCTGCGGCGGGCTGCAACAATGGCCCACCGTCAAGCACGGGCAAAGCCACGGGCGTCGCATCACGGCGGCGCCCCGGCCCTGGAACGGCGTACGAAGGGACAACGCGAACCAATGAGCGCGTCAGGCGGCACCAAGGCGATCGTGGCGGCACTGGCCGCCAACCTCGCGATCGCGGTAGCGAAGTTCGTGGCGTTCCTCTTCAGCGGCTCGTCGTCGATGCTCGCCGAGTCCGTGCACTCGGTCGCCGACTCCGGCAACCAGGCGCTGCTGCTCGTCGGCGGCAAGAAGGCCAAGCGGGAGGCGACCCCGCAACACCCCTTCGGCTACGGCCGCGAGCGCTACATCTACGCCTTCCTCGTCTCCATCGTCCTCTTCTCGCTCGGCGGCATGTTCGCCCTCTACGAGGGCTACGAGAAGATCAAGCACCCGCACGAACTGACGCACTGGTACTGGCCGGTCGGCGTCCTGGTCTTCGCCATCATCGCCGAGGGCTTCTCCTTCCGCACCGCCATCAAGGAGTCCAACAGCCTGCGCGGCGGCCGGTCCTGGAAGGACTTCGTCCGCCACGCCAAGGCTCCCGAGCTCCCGGTCGTCCTGCTGGAGGACCTCGGTGCCCTCGTCGGTCTCGTCCTGGCCCTCGGCGGCGTCGGCCTCGCCCTGCTCACCGGCGACAGCGTCTGGGACGGCATCGGCACCCTCTGCATCGGCATCCTGCTCGTCCTGATCGCCCTCGTGCTCGCCGCCGAGACCAAGTCGCTGCTGCTCGGCGAGTCCGCCGGCGCCGAGGAGACCCGCAAGATCGAGGCCGCCGTCGTCGACGGCGACGTCGTCACCCGCATCATCCACATGCGCACCCTGCACCTCGGCCCCGAGGAACTCCTCGTCGCCGCGAAGATCGCCGTCCGGCACGACGACACGGCCACCGAGATCGCCCACGCCATCGACGCCGCCGAGGCCCGCATCCGCGAGGCCGTCCCGATCGCCCGCGTCATCTACCTCGAACCGGACATCTACAGCGAGACCGAGGCGGCCAAGGGCCCCGACCCCGAGGCCAGCCCCGGCGGCCCGGCCCCCCACGCCACCGACCACTGACGACACCGCCTCCGACCCGCGGGGCCCGCCGGACACCCGGCGGGCCCCGCGGCGTTCCACGGCCCGCGCCCCCGGCACCCGGCCGGCCCACGGCCTTTCGCCGCCCGATGCGGAAGGCCCCGATCGCCCCCGGCTCCCTCACATGATCGGCTCGATGTGTTCGCGGGCGGACTGGGGATCGCACCCGCCCCCGGTGTAGCTTGGGACGGAGCCAGACGTCGCTGCTGATGGCGGTCGGGCGGTCCCACCGCGGACCGGCCGAGGGAGAGAGGGCCTCCGACGGACTGCGCTGCGCGCACGCGGGCATGCCTGTGTCCTCTTTCGGGCACCCCTGTGTCCGCCGCCGCGCAGACCAGCCGTACCCACCCTCGACCCAACCCGAGGAGCAGCTCGCAATGACGACTGTCGAGAACCGACAGGACTTCAAGGTCGCCGACCTCTCCCTGGCCGACTTCGGCCGCAAGGAGATCACCCTCGCCGAGCACGAGATGCCCGGCCTGATGGCGATCCGCAAGGAGTACGCCGAGGCGCAGCCCCTGGCGGGCGCCCGCGTCACCGGCTCCCTGCACATGACCGTGCAGACCGCCGTGCTCATCGAGACCCTGGTCGCCCTCGGCGCCGAGGTCCGCTGGGCCTCCTGCAACATCTTCTCCACCCAGGACCACGCCGCCGCGGCCATCGCCGTCGGCCCGAACGGCACCGTGGACAACCCCCAGGGCGTCCCCGTCTTCGCCTGGAAGGGCGAGACGCTCCAGGAGTACTGGTGGTGCACCGAGCAGGCCCTGACCTGGCCGGACAGCCCCACCGGCGGCCCGAACATGATCCTGGACGACGGCGGCGACGCCACCCTCCTCGTCCACAAGGGCGTCGAGTACGAGAAGGACGGCAAGGTTCCTTCGCCCGACACCGCCGAGTCCGACGAGCACCGCGTCATCCTCGAGCTGCTGACCCGCACCCTGGGCGAGAACCCCCAGAAGTGGACCCAGCTGTCCTCGGAGATCCGTGGCGTGACCGAGGAGACCACGACCGGCGTGCACCGCCTGTACGAGATGCAGCGCGAGGGCACCCTGCTGTTCCCGGCGATCAACGTCAACGACGCGGTCACCAAGTCGAAGTTCGACAACAAGTACGGCTGCCGCCACTCGCTGATCGACGGCATCAACCGCGC
>NZ_JBVJKK010000006.1:0-550315 GCF_055585285.1 Streptomyces sp. NPDC053665 | reverse complement strand
CGGTTACATTCCGAACCCGGAAGCTAAGCCTTACAGCGCCGATGGTACTGCAGGGGGGACCCTGTGGGAGAGTAGGACGCCGCCGAACAATTCTTGAGCTCCGGCTCTCGGGTTATACAGCCCGAGAGCCGGAGCTTTTTTGCGTTGAGGTAGGGTCAGGGTGCATCGTTGGCACGTTTCCCACAGGAGGCCCCCGGGTGGAGGTTCAGGAGACTCGCGTCCAGACGGACCGTGTGCTCACCATCCCGAACATCCTCAGCATGGCGCGTCTCGTCGGCGTTCCCGTCTTCCTGTGGCTGATCCTGCGCCCCGAGTTCGGTGGGCCCAAGAGCGACGGCTGGGCCCTCCTAGTGCTCGCTCTGAGCGGTGTCAGCGACTATCTGGACGGCAAGCTCGCACGGCACTGGAACCAGATCAGCAGCCTGGGCCGGCTCCTCGACCCCGCGGCCGACCGGCTCTACATCCTGTCGACGCTGGTGGGCCTCACCTGGCGCGAGATCCTGCCGCTGTGGCTGACCGCCGTCCTGCTGGCGCGTGAGCTGCTGCTGCTCGTCATGGTGGGCATCCTGCGCCGGCACGGCTATCCGCCGCCCCAGGTGAACTTCCTGGGCAAGGCCGCCACGTTCAACCTGATGTATGCCTTCCCGCTGCTCCTGCTCAGTGACGGAAGTGGCTGGATCTCGTCACTGGCTGCGATTTTCGGATGGGCGTTCGCCGGATGGGGTACAACCCTCTATTGGTGGGCAGGAGTGCTCTACGTAGTACAAGTCCGCCGCCTGGTCCGTGCGGACACCATGGCCGATTGAACCCCGCTGATTGCTCCGGTAGCACGGTCGCGATGGCCCGCGCTGGAAAAGCGCGGGACGATCCTGGCGGGGGAGGTCGGCTAGACCCGTCTCTGCGAGGAGGACGCTTCCGACATGAAGGCCGTCGTGATGGCCGGTGGCGAAGGCACGCGCCTTCGTCCCATGACCTCGAGCATGCCCAAGCCGCTCCTGCCTGTGGCCAACCGCCCGATCATGGAGCACGTGCTGCGGCTGCTCAAAAGGCATGGGCTCAATGAAACAGTCGTCACCGTCCAGTTCCTGGCCTCGCTCGTCAAGAACTACTTCGGTGACGGCGAAGAGCTGGGCATGGAGCTCACCTATGCCAACGAGGAGAAGCCCCTCGGCACCGCCGGAAGCGTCAAGAACGCTGAAGAGGCGCTGAAGGACGACGCCTTCCTCGTCATCTCCGGCGATGCGCTCACCGATTTCGACCTCACCGAGCTCATCAATTTCCACAAGGAAAAGGGTGCGCTGGTCACCGTCTGCCTGACGCGTGTGCCCAACCCCCTGGAATTCGGCATCACCATCGTCGACGAAGAAGGCAAGGTGGAGCGCTTCCTCGAGAAGCCCACCTGGGGCCAGGTCTTCTCCGACACGGTGAACACCGGCATCTACGTGATGGAGCCCGAGGTCTTCGACTACGTCGACCCCGACGTGCCCGTCGACTGGTCCGGCGACGTCTTCCCGCAGCTGATGAAGGAAGGCAAGCCGATCTACGGCTATGTCGCCGAGGGCTACTGGGAGGACGTCGGCACGCACGAGAGCTACGTCAAGGCGCAGGCCGACGTCCTGGAGGGCAAGGTCGACGTCGACATCGACGGGTTCGAGATCTCCCCGGGCGTCTGGGTCGCCGAGGGGGCCGAGGTCCACCCCGACGCCGTGCTCCGCGGGCCCGCCTACATCGGTGACTACGCCAAGGTCGAGGCGGGGGCCGAGGTCAGGGAGCACACCGTCGTGGGCTCCAACGTCGTCGTCAAGAGCGGCGCGTTCCTCCACAAGGCCGTCGTGCACGACAACGTGTACGTGGGGCCCCACAGCAATCTGCGCGGCTGCGTGATCGGCAAGAACACCGACATCATGCGTGCGGCCCGGATCGAGGACGGGGCGGTCATCGGTGACGAGTGCCTGATCGGTGAGGAATCGATCGTCCAGGGCAATGTGCGGGTCTACCCGTTCAAGACCATCGAGGCCGGTGCCTTCGTCAACACCTCGGTCATCTGGGAGTCCCGCGGCCAGGCGCACCTGTTCGGTGCCCGCGGCGTGTCCGGCATCCTCAACGTGGAGATCACGCCCGAGCTCGCCGTGCGGCTCGCGGGCGCCTACGCGACGACCCTGAAGAAGGGTTCGACCGTCACGACCGCGCGCGACCACTCCCGTGGTGCCCGCGCGCTGAAGCGAGCGGTGATCTCCGCGCTGCAGGCCAGCGCCATCGACGTACGGGACCTGGAGAACGTGCCGCTGCCGGTGGCGCGGCAGCAGACGGCGCGAGGCAGCGCGGGCGGCATCATGATCCGCACCACGCCCGGGGTGCCGGACTCCGTCGACATCATGTTCTTCGACAGCCAGGGCGCCGACCTCTCCCAGGGCAGCCAGCGCAAGCTGGACCGGGTGTTCGCGCGCCAGGAGTACCGGCGTGCCTTCCCCGGCGAGATCGGTGACCTGCACTTCCCGTCCAGCGTCTTCGACTCGTACACCGGGTCCCTGCTGCGCAACGTCGACACGACCGGGATCGCGGAGTCCGGCCTCAAGGTCGTCGTGGACGCGTCCAACGGAAGCGCCGGCCTCGTGCTGCCGAGCCTGCTCGGCAAGCTCGGTGTCGACTCGCTGACGATCAACCCCGGTCTCGACGAGGCCAGGCCGACCGAGACGGCCGACATCCGGCGCTCGGGCATGGTCCGGCTCGGGGAGATCGTGGCGTCCTCGGGTGCCGCGTTCGGCGTGCGGTTCGACCCGGTCGGCGAGCGGCTGTCGCTCGTCGACGAGAAGGGCCGCATCATCGAGGACGACCGCGCTCTGCTGGTGATGCTGGACCTGGTCGCCGCCGAGCGGCGCAGCGGCCGGGTCGCGCTCCCGGTCACCACGACCCGGATCGCCGAGCAGGTGGCCGCTTACCACGGCACGCAGGTCGAGTGGACGACGACGTCCCCCGACGACCTCACGCGGGTCGGCGGCGAGGAAGGCACCATCTTCGGCGGCGACGGCAAGGGCGGCTTCATCGTCCCCGAGTTCAGCAGCGTGTACGACGCCACGGCGGCCTTCGTGCGGCTCATCGGACTGGTGGCGCGGACGCAGCTCACGCTGAGCCAGATCGACGCCCGGATCCCGCGGGCGCACGTCCTGAAGCGGGACCTGGCCACCCCGTGGGCCGTCAAGGGCCTGGTGATGCGCCGGGTCGTCGAGGCGGCCGGGGACCGGTTCGTGGACACCACGGACGGGGTGCGCGTGGTGGAGACCGACGGCCGCTGGGTGATGGTGCTGCCCGACCCGGCCGAGGCCGTCACCCACCTGTGGGCCGAGGGCCCGGACGACGCCTCCGCGCAGGCGCTGCTCGACGAGTGGGCCGCGGTGGTGGACAGCGCCGGTCGCTGACCGGCGGATGGAACGGCCCGCACGCGGGCGTGCCGGACATGTGCCCCCAACGGGGCCTGTCCGGCACGCCGGTGGGGCCGTTCGGAGGTAGTGGCCGCGACGTGCGACGATGTGCGGCATGCCGCAGCAACCCCCCATTCGGAGCACACCAGCGCGGCCGCGGCGCCCGGACGCTTCCATGTCGTTGCTCACCAACGTCATGGACCACAGCCTCGACGACGGCTACGCCGAGGCCGCGGCGCGCAAGAAGGCCGCCGGCGACGGCGGCATGCCGAAGACCCTGCGTGCCAAGCTCGGCCTGGCGGCGGGTCTGGTGCTCGCGGCACTGGTCGTGACCGTCGGCGCCGCCCAGGCGCGGGTGGCAGCCCCGGTGGTGGCCAAGGAGCGCGAGGAACTGGTCGACCGCATCGACCGGGAGACCGAGGCGGCCGACGAGCTGGAGGACGCCGTCGACGAGCTGCGCGCGGACGTGAGCGCGCGGCAGCGCGAGGCGCTGAAGCACAGCGGCGGCGCCGAATCCGACCTGGTGGGCATCCTGTCCGGCGCCGTCGCGGTGCACGGCCCCGGCGTGAAGCTCGTGGTGAACGACGCCAAGGAAGCCGGCACGGGCGGCGACGGCGAACCCCGTGGGACATCCGGGTTCTCCGACACGGGCCGGGTGCGCGACCGGGACATGCAGCGTGTGGTCAACGGGCTGTGGGAGTCGGGCGCCGAGGCGATCTCCATCAACGGGCAGCGGCTGACGGCACTGTCGGCGATCAGGGCCGCCGGGGACGCCATACTGGTCGACAACAAACCGCTGGTGCCGCCGTACACGGTGCTGGCGGTGGGGGACGGGCAGCGGCTCAGCACGCGGTTCCAGAACAGCGCGGACGGGATCTACCTGAACGTGCTGCAGGAGAGCTACGGCATCCGGACAGGCATCTCCGCGGAGGACGACCTCCGGCTGCCTGCCGCACCGAGCGTGACCGTGCGTACCGCACAGCCGAGCACCGAGAAGAGCGGGAAGGGCACATCGTGATCGCCGTACTGGGCCTCGTCGTGGGAGTCGTGGCCGGCCTGTTGGTCCGGCCTGAGGTTCCGGCGGTGGTCGAGCCTTATCTGCCGATCGCCGTCGTGGCGGCGCTCGACGCCGTCTTCGGGGGCCTGCGGGCGATGCTCGACGGCATCTTCGACGACAAGGTCTTCGTCGTGTCGTTCCTGTCGAACGTGGTCGTGGCCGCGCTGATCGTGTTCCTGGGCGACAAGCTGGGTGTGGGAGCCCAGCTGTCCACCGGTGTGGTGGTCGTCCTCGGCATCCGTATCTTCTCCAACGCCGCGGCGATCCGCCGGCACGTGTTCCGGGCGTGAGGCCGATGAGTGAGCAGGACGACCAGCACACCGAGAAGCACCGCCACGCGCGCGGTGAGCAGCACGACGGCGAGACGGCCGGCAACGGACTGCGGCGCGAGCTGCCGCAGGAGGTGACCGCTGCCGCGGACGGGTCCGAGACGCCTGCCGCGCCGCACGGCGCACCGGAGTCCGGACCGGTGCCGCAGCCGCGGGCCGCCGCCGGGTCCGGGCTGACGGGCCGGCAGCGGCTGGTGCAGGGGCTGTGGCCGCCGCGGCTCAGCCGGGCGCAACTGATCGTCGCGCTGCTGCTGTTCGGCCTCGGTTTCGGGCTCGCCGTGCAGGTGGCCTCGAACAGCGACAGCGACAGTGCCCTGCGCGGTGCGCGTCAGGAAGATCTTGTCCGCATCCTCGATGAACTGGATGACCGCACCCAGCGTCTTGAAGACGAGAAGCAGGGCCTCGAGAAGCAGCGCGACGAGCTGGAGAACAGCTCCGACCAAGCCGAGGAGGCCCGCAGGCAGACGTTCGAGAAGGAACGGCAACTCGGCATCCTGGCGGGCACGGTGGCCGCGCAGGGGCCCGGCATCACCATGACGATCCAGGACACGAAGGGGACGGTCGAGGCGGACATGCTGCTCGACGCGGTGCAGGAGCTGCGCGCCGCCGGGGCGGAGGCGATCCAGGTGAACGGCCATCGGGTCGTCGCCGGCACCTACCTCAGCGACTCGGGCAAGGGAGTGAGCGTCGACGGGAACAAGATCAACGCGCCCTATCGTTTCCTTGTCATCGGCAAGCCGCAGGACCTGGAGCCGGCGCTCAACATCCCCGGAGGCGTGGTGCAGACTCTCGAGAAGGAACAGGCCACCGTCACGATCGAGCGGTCGACCGACGTGGTCGTGGACGCCTTGCGGGCGGCGAAGCGGCCTGACTACGCTCGGTCGTCCTCGCGGTGAGCCGGAGGCGCATGGGCGTCGTCCGGCGAGGGCATGAGGTTGCGGGGGGTCGACGCACCGATTGGGTGGTGCGTGGTGGAAACTGTCTGGTGCAGACGGACGTTGTCAGGATGTCCGGGTCGGCCAGAGTGTTCAGTCAGGGTTCGTCCTGCCCCACGGGCGGGTCTGTTTCGGTCAAGGGGAATCGCCCGTGAAGTTGTTTGCGAAGTTGTTCGGCAAGAGCGCGCGAGAGGGCAGCGACAACGCGACCGCCCGCCATCGCGCACAGCCTGACGCGGAGGGCCAGCGGCCGCTGTTCCGGGACCAGGTCGGCGGCCAGGGCGGCGATGTCCCCGGTGGCCAGGGCGCGCCGTCGGTTGACCCTGCGCGGTCCGGCGGAATAGGTTTCGGCCAGCCGTCAGCCTCAGGTGCGGGTGGGTTCTCCGACCCGTACGCGTCCCACGCTCCGGGTGAGCAGCCGCGGCAGGAGGATCCCATGTCGGCCCTGGTGTGTACGCGCTGCGGCAACCGCAACGCGGAGAACAGCCGCTTCTGCTCGAACTGCGGTGCGCCGCTGCGGGCGGGCGCGGTACCCGAGCGCCCGTCCGAGACGACGTCCACGATCTCCATCTCCGGCCTCGAGGCCTACGACAGCGAGACCACCGGCCAGACGCCGATGCCGACGCTGTCGCCCGAGGCGCAGGCGGCGGTGGACGCGCTGCCGCTGGGCTCCGCGCTCCTGGTCGTGCGGCGCGGGCCGAACTCGGGCAGCCGCTTCCTGCTGGACGGTGATCTGACGACGGCCGGGCGGCACCCGCAGAGCGACATCTTCCTGGACGACGTGACCGTCTCCCGGCGGCACGTGGAGTTCCGCCGCGCCCAGGACGGCTCGTTCACGGTGGCCGACGTCGGCAGCCTCAACGGCACCTACGTCAATCGCGAGCGGATCGACCAGGTCGCCCTGAACAACGGCGACGAGGTGCAGATCGGCAAGTACCGGCTGGTCTTCTACGCGAGCCAGCGGGGCTACTGAGCCCGCTGCCGCTCCCGGGACCGGTGAAGGTCCGTCCGTCAGGGAAGGTCCATGCGTCGAACACCGAGCGGCGGTGCCGGACACGGCGCCGCCGCCACGGACAGTGGCGGGCTGATGAGCATCGGCACGGTGCTGACCGTGCTGCGCGACGAGTTCCCCGAGGTCACCGTCTCCAAGATCCGCTTCCTGGAGTCGGAGGGCCTCATCGAACCGCAGCGGACCCCCTCGGGGTACCGCAAGTTCAGCGCCCGGGACGTGGAGCGCCTCGGGCACGTCCTGAGGATGCAGCGCGACCACTACCTGCCCCTGAAGGTCATCCGGGAGCACCTGGAGGCCATGGAGCGGGGTGAGGCCGTCCAGCTGCCCGTCGTGGGCCGTCAGCGCGACGGGGAGCCGGTGCCCGAGACGTCCGAGGGGCCGACGGCGGCCCGGATCGGGCGTGCCGAGCTGCTCGCCGCCGCCGGCATCGAGGAGCAGGAGCTCCAGGAGTGGGAGTCCTACGGGCTGCTCACTCCACTGGAGGACGGGACCTTCGACGCCGAGGCGGTGACGGTCGCGGAGCTGGTCGGAGAGCTGGGGCGGTTCGGGATCGAGCCCCGGCACCTGCGGGCGATGAAGGCCGCCGCCGACCGTGAGGCGGGGCTCGTGGACCAGGTGGTGGCCCCGCTGAGGCGGCACCGCAACCCGCAGACCAGGGCGCACGCGGAGGCCCGGACGAAGGAGCTGGCGGGACTCACGGTGAAGCTGCACGCCGCTCTGGTGCGGACGGCGCTCGGCGTGCGGCAGCCCTGACGGGCGGGACGCCGGGGCCGGGACAGGGCGCCCGATCCGGGCCCGACTACCCAAACATCCCGGGCACGGCCTAGGGTTGCTGTGTGAACGAGCTCGATGTCGTAGGTGTCCGGGTGGAAATGCCCTCCAACCAACCGATCGTGCTGCTGCGTGAAGTGGGAGGCGACCGTTACCTCCCCATCTGGATCGGACCGGGGGAGGCGACGGCGATCGCCTTCGCCCAGCAGGGCATGGCTCCGGCGCGACCGCTGACCCACGACCTGTTCAAGGACGTGCTGGAGGCCGTCGGCCAGGAGCTCACGGAAGTGCGCATCACGGACCTGCGTGAGGGCGTCTTCTACGCGGAGCTGGTCTTCGCCAGCGGTGTCGAGGTGAGTGCCCGCCCCTCCGACGCCATAGCGCTCGCGCTGCGCACCGGCACGCCGATCTACGGCAGTGACACGGTGCTCGACGACGCCGGCATCGCGATCCCGGACGAGCAGGAGGACGAGGTCGAGAAGTTCCGCGAGTTCCTCGACCAGATCTCTCCGGAGGACTTCGGCAGCAGCAGCCAGTGAGGCTTACGGAGGCTGATCCGCACAGCTGTGCGCGGCGGGCGAAATGCCCGCATGTGCCGGAGGCGTGTGAGAGCGTCATACCGGTCGCCGCGAGGGCATTCGGCTAGCCTTTCCCCGCGGAGGGGCACGGGAAACCACTCTCAGGGTGATTATCACTCGGCGTGGCGAGTGTGGCGATCGTTGACGCACCCCGGGTGACTGCCTACCGTCGAGAAGGCAGGTCAAGGACGGAGGTCGGCGTGAGAAGCAGCGGCGGCGGTACGGCCGGGGGCGGCCCCGAGCGCAGTCTCAGGGCGAGCGGTCCGTACCCTCCCCCCGGCTCACGGCTCCGCGCGAGCGGGGCGTGTCCCCAGCCCGACAGTGCGGCCGACCACGCTGCGCAGCGACCCGTGGCGGTGCCGAGCAGCGGAGGGACGACGTCCATGGCGTCCGAGCAGATCGGTTACCGCGGCCCCACGGCCTGCGCGGCGGCCGGCATCACCTACCGGCAACTGGACTACTGGGCCCGCACGGGGCTCGTGGAGCCGAGTGTGCGCCCCGCGTACGGGTCCGGGACGCAGCGGCTGTACAGCTTCCGGGACGTGGTCGTCCTGAAGATCGTCAAGCGGTTCCTCGACACCGGGGTCTCGCTGCAGAACATCCGCACGGCGGTGCAGCACCTCAGGGAGCGCGGCTTCAGCGACCTGGAGCGGATGACGCTGATGAGCGACGGCGCCACGGTCTACGAGTGCACCTCCCCCGACGAGGTCCACGCGCTGCTGCAAGGGGGCCAGGGGGTCTTCGGGATCGCCGTGGGCGTCGTGTGGCGGGACGTGGAGAGCGCCCTGTCCCAGCTGCACGGGGAGCGCGTCGACACTGGGGAGACGCTGATCGGCTCCAACCCGGCGGACGAGCTGGCCCGGCGGCGCAACCGCGCGGTCTGAGCGGTCCCGGGCCTCCGGGGCGCCTGGGCAGGGCATTGTCAGTGCGGTAGGGCAGCATCGGAGATGTGAGAACCGCGCCCACGATCCTGCATCTCGACATGGATGCCTTCTTCGCCTCGGTGGAGCAGGCATCCAAACCGAGTCTGCGCGGGAAGGCCGTGGTCGTGGGCGGGCTGGGACCCCGGGGCGTCGTGGCGACCGCCTCGTACGAGGCCCGGGTCTTCGGGGTGCATTCGGCGATGCCCATGGGGCAGGCCCGGCGGCTGGCGCCCCACGCCGCCTATCTCGTGCCGCGCTTCATGTTCTACCGCTCCATCAGCGAGCGGGCCATGGAGCTGCTGCGGGCCCTGTCGCCGCTCGTGGAGCCCCTGAGCCTGGACGAGGCGTTCGTCGATCTGGAGGCCGGGGGAAGGGCCTGGGACGAGCGCTCCGCGCGGCTGGTCGGGGCGCAGCTGCGGGCCGACATCCGCGCCGCCACGGGCCTCACCGGGTCGGTGGGGCTGGCCGCCTCGAAGATGCTCGCGAAGATCGCCTCCGAGCAGGCCAAGCCGGACGGCCTGGTGGTGATCGAGCCGGGGACCGAGCGGGCGATGCTCGGCCCGATGTCCGTGCGGATCCTGCCGGGGGTGGGCCCGGCGACCGGCGACCACCTGCGGCGGGCCGGCATCACCACGGTCGGGGAGATCGTCGAGGCGGGTGAGGACGAACTGGTCCGGCTGCTGGGGAAGGCCCATGGGCACGGCCTGTACGCCATGGCCCTCGCCCGGGACGACCGGCCCGTGGTCGCCGAGCGGGAGGCCAAGTCGGTGTCCGTGGAGGACACCTACGACGTGGACATCCACGACCGGACCAGGGTGGGCCTGGAGGTGCAGCGGCTCGCCGACCGGTGCGTGCGCAGACTGCGGGGAGCCGGGCTGTCGGGACGGACCATCGTGCTGAAGGTGCGGCGCTACGACTTCTCGACCCTCACCCGCTCCGAGACGCTGCGCGGCCCCACGGACGACCCGGCGGTGGTCAGGGAGGCGGCGGCCCGGCTGCTGGACTCCGTCGACACCACGGGCGGAGTGCGGCTGCTCGGAGTGGGCGTCACCGGTCTCGCCGACTACACGCAGGAGGACCTGTTCGCGCAGGCGGCCGGGGAGCGGGCGGAGACGGACGGACCGGCCGAGGAGCGTGCCGCCGTACCGGCCGAGGAGCAGCCGCCGTCGCCGGCCGAGCGGCGCTGGCCCGCCGGGCACGACGTGCGTCACGCCGAGTTCGGGCACGGGTGGGTGCAGGGCAGCGGCCTGGGGCGGGTCACCGTCCGGTTCGAGACGCCCGACTCGGGGCCGGGGCGGGTGCGCACCTTCCGTGTCGACGACCCCCTGCTGGAGCCGGCGGATCCGCTGCCGCTGGTGTTATGCGGACCCGAGGGTGGCGGGGCCGCGCCGGTGCGGGACGGCGAGGAGTGCGGGGGAGCGGCCGCGGGGGAGGGCTGTGCGGCTGCCGGGCCGGAGGGCCGGCCGTCCGGGGCCGTGCGGGCGTAGGGCGGCGGGCCCGGGGCGCTGCCCGGGCCGGGCGCTGCTCAGGCCTTCGTCTCGTCCGTGCCCGCCAGCCTGCCGAAGTCGCGGTCCGGGAGCGGGGGCGGGGCGGCGATGTCCAGACCGTAGTGGTGGTAGAGCTGGAGTTCCTGCTCCGGGGAGAGGTGGCGGCCCACGCCGAAGTCGGGGGCGTCCTTGATGAGGGCGCGTTCGAAGGGCACGTGCAGCGCGCCCTCGATCAGCTCGCTGGGCTCGAGCGGGACGAACGCGTCCCTGCTGAACAGACCGGTGCGTATCGCCGCCCACTCCGGCTCGCCCGTGGCGTCGTCGAGGTACACCTCGTCGATGGTGCCGATCCTGGTGCCGTTGCGGTCGAACGCCTTGCGGCCGATCAGACTGCGCGGATCGATGTCGGTACGCACGGGCCCTCCACATGGTCGCAAGTCACCTGTAGACCTAACAAAACGGTACAAGCGGGGATGCGGCCACTCGAAGGCTCGTGCGTTGACCTCGCTGGTACGCTGACAGCGGCTGCTGACCCCGTGCGGGAGAGTCCTCCAGACACCATCGGAGGCGCCGAAGGAGCAAATCCTCCCCGGAATCTCTCAGGCACACGTACCGCACGGACGAGGTCACTCTGGAAAGCAGGGCGGGTGTCGACGGCTTCCGCTCTCACCGACGGTGAAAACCGGACGCCTTCGGGCGATCCGGTGAAGCTCTCAGGTTGAGATGACAGAGGGGGAGGCCGTCCGGGTACCCGCGCCGTGGTGCCCCTCGCAGGTCGCGTCAGACCAGGAGGCCTCCGCAATGACCGCCCACCGCATTCCGCTCTCCGAACTCGAAGAGGCAGTTCCCTTCGAGCAGCGTCACATCGGGCCCGACCACGAGGCCTGTGCCAAGATGCTGGCCCACGTCGGCTACGGCTCGCTGGACGAGCTGACGGCCGCCGCGGTCCCGGCCGTGATCAAGAGCGCCGAGGCGCTGGACCTGCCGGGCGCCCGCAGCGAGGCCGAGGTGATCGCCGAGCTGCGTTCCCTCGCCGACCGCAACCAGGTCCTCGGTTCGATGATCGGCCTGGGCTACTACGGCACCCACACGCCGCCCGTCGTGCTGCGCAACGTCATGGAGAACCCGTCCTGGTACACGGCCTACACGCCGTACCAGCCGGAGATCTCGCAGGGCCGGCTCGAGGCGCTGCTGAACTTCCAGACCATGGTCGCCGACCTGACCGGACTGCCGACCTCGGGCGCCTCGCTGCTCGACGAGGGCACCGCGGCCGCCGAGGCCATGGCCCTGTCGCGGCGCCTGGGCAAGAACAAGAAGGGCCTGTTCCTGGTCGACGCGGACGCGCTGCCGCAGACCATCGCGGTCATCGAGACCCGGGCCGAACCGGCCGGGGTCGAGGTCGTCGTGGCCGACCTCGGTGACGGCATCCCCGCCGAGATCGCCGAACGCGAGATCAACGGCGTACTGATCCAGTACCCGGGTGCCTCCGGAGCCGTGCGGGACATCAAGCTCGTCATCGACCAGGCGCACGAGCTCGGGGCCCTCGTCACCGTCGCCGCCGACCTGCTCGCGCTGACGCTGCTGAAGTCCCCGGGCGAGCTCGGTGCGGACATCGCGGTCGGCACGACGCAGCGCTTCGGCGTCCCCATGGGCTTCGGCGGTCCGCACGCCGGCTACATGGCCGTCCAGGACAAGATGGCGCGCAGCCTGCCCGGGCGGCTCGTCGGCGTGTCCGTCGACGTCGACGGGAACCGGGCCTACCGGCTGGCGCTGCAGACCCGTGAGCAGCACATCCGCCGGGAGAAGGCCACCAGCAACATCTGCACCGCGCAGGTGCTGCTCGCCGTCATGGCCGGCATGTACGCCGTCTACCACGGCCCCGACGGCCTCAAGGGCATCGCGCAGCGCACCCACCGGTACGCCACCGTCCTCGCCGCCGGGCTCGCGAACGGCGGCGTCGAGGTCGTGCACGGCTCGTACTTCGACACCGTGACCGCGCGGGTCGAGGGCCGGGCCGCCGACGTCGTGGCCGCCGCCCGGGACAACGGGGTCAACCTGCGCCTCGTCGACGCCGACCACGTCTCCGTCGCCTGCGACGAGACCACCACCCGCGCCCAGCTGCGCGCCGTTTGGGCGGCCTTCGGCGTCGAGGGCAGTGTGGAGACCCTGGACGCCGCCGCCGAGGACGTCCTCCCGGCCGCCGTGCTGCGCACCGACGACTACCTGACCCACCCCGTCTTCCACCAGCACCGCTCGGAAACGGCCATGCTGCGCTACCTGCGCAAGCTGGCCGACCGGGACTACGCGCTCGACCGCGGCATGATCCCGCTGGGCTCCTGCACCATGAAGCTCAACGCGACCACGGAGATGGAGCCGGTCACCTGGCCCGAGTTCGGGCAGCTGCACCCCTTCGCTCCCGCCGAGCAGGCCGCGGGGTACCTCACCCTCATCCACGAGCTCGAGGACCGCCTCGCCGAGGTCACCGGCTACGACAAGGTCTCCCTGCAGCCCAACGCCGGTTCGCAGGGCGAGCTGGCCGGTCTGCTCGCCGTCCGCGGCTACCACCGCGCCAACGGCGACGAGCAGCGCACCATCTGCCTGATCCCGTCGTCCGCGCACGGCACCAACGCGGCCAGCGCCGTGATGGCCGGCATGAAGGTCGTCGTCGTGAAGACCGCCGAGGACGGCGAGATCGACGTCGAGGACCTGCGGGCGAAGATCGAGCAGTACCGCGACCAGCTGGCCGTGCTCATGATCACCTACCCGTCCACCCACGGGGTGTTCGAGGAGCACGTCGCCGACATCTGCGCGCAGGTGCACGAGGCGGGCGGCCAGGTCTACGTCGACGGGGCCAACCTCAACGCGCTCGTCGGCCTCGCCAAGCCCGGGCACTTCGGCGGCGACGTCTCGCACCTGAACCTGCACAAGACGTTCTGCATCCCGCACGGCGGCGGCGGTCCGGGCGTCGGCCCGGTGGCGGTGCGCGAGCACCTCGCGCCGTACCTGCCGAACCACCCGCTCCAGCCCGAGGCCGGTCCCGAGACGGGCGTCGGACCCATCTCGGCGGCTCCCTGGGGCTCGGCCGGCATCCTGCCCATCTCGTGGGCCTACGTCCGGCTCATGGGCGGTGAGGGGCTGAAGCGCGCCACGCAGGTGGCCGTCCTCAGCGCCAACTACATCGCCAAGCGGCTGGAGCCGCACTACCCGGTGCTCTACACCGGCCCGGGCGGGCTCGTGGCGCACGAGTGCATCATCGACCTGCGTCCGCTGACCAAGGCGACCGGTGTGAGCGTCGACGACGTGGCCAAGCGGCTGATCGACTACGGCTTCCACGCGCCGACGATGTCGTTCCCCGTGGCCGGGACGCTGATGATCGAGCCGACCGAGTCGGAGGACCTGGCCGAGCTCGACCGGTTCTGCGAGGCGATGATCGCCATCCGCGCGGAGATCGAGAAGGTCGGCTCCGGCGCCTGGCCCGCGGAGGACAACCCGCTGCGCGGTGCCCCGCACACCGCCGGTGCCCTCGCCGGCGCGTGGGAGCACGCCTACAGCCGCGAGGAGGCCGTGTTCCCGGCCGGGGTGTCGGCCGCCGACAAGTACTGGCCGCCGGTCCGCCGCATCGACCAGGCCTACGGCGACCGCAACCTGGTCTGCTCGTGCCCGCCGCTGGACGCGTACGAGGACTGATCCGGCCGGCCGGACCACACGGTTCCAGGGAGGGGCTCCGCGGGTGCGGGGCCCCTCCCGGCATGTCGGATGCCGGCCGCCCCGGCGGGACGGACCCGGTGAGGGAGACCGCCGGTCCGGGTGTCACGCCGGGTAGGCGTGGGTCTGCGTCGCCTTGACCGCCGCCCACACCGGTGCCCCGGGGTGCAGATCGAGTTCCGCCGCCGCCACCGTGGTCAGGTCGGCGGTGAGGGGGAGTTCGCCGGTGAGGTCGGCGCGGATCTGGTCGCCGTGCGTCTCCAGCCCGGCGACCTCGCAGCGCCACAGGTTGCGGGCGCTGGAGCCGGCCGGGCGCTCGCGGTACAGCGTCACCGCGCCCGGCGGGAACGCCACGAAGACCGGCCCGGACAGCTCCTCGGTGGTGGTGAGGGCGGGGCCCGCGGAGAGCCGGACGGTGTGGCCCTCGGCCCGGCCCCGGTAGAGGTTGAGGCCGACGAGCCGGGCGATGTAGTCGGTCCGGGGGTGGCGGGCGATGTCCGCGGGCGTGCCCTCCTGGACGACCGCCCCGTCCTCGACGACGACCAGGCGGTCGGCCAGCACCATGGCGTCCAGCGGGTCGTGGGTGACCAGCACGGCCACGGCCTCGAACGCGGCGAGGTGCCGGCGCAGCTGGGCGCGCACCTCCAGCCGGGTCCGGGCGTCGAGGGCGGCCAGCGGCTCGTCCAGGAGCAGCAGGCGGGGCTCCGTCGCCAGGGCCCGGGCCAGGGCCACGCGCTGGGCCTGGCCCCCGGAGAGACGGCGGGGTTTGACCCCGGCGTGGTCCGCGAGGCCCATGCGGTCCAGCCACTCGGCGGCCCGGGCTCGGGCCTCGGCCTTGCCGGCGCCCCGGCAGCGCGGGCCGAAGGCCACGTTGTCCAGGGCGGTCAGGTGCGGGAACAGCAGGTAGTCCTGGAAGACGACGCCCACGGGCCGGGCCTCGGGCGGCGAGCCGTCCAGCGCCGTGCCGTCCAGACGCAGATGCCCGGAGGTGAGGGGGACGAGGCCCGCCAGCGCGCGCAGGGCGGTCGTCTTTCCGGCGCCGTTCGGGCCGAGCAGGGCCACGACGTCGCCCGGGGCGGCGGCCAGCGTGACGTCCAGCCGGAACCCGCCCCGGTCGACGAGGAGACGGGCGTCGAGCCCTTGGAGGGGGCGCCTGGGCGTGTCGTCGTCGGGACCGGTCATGGGTGTGTCGTCCAGAGGTCGGAGGGGCCGTCGTCGGGCAGTCGGCGATCGGCCCGGTGGGGGGAGCGCGCCCGGCCGCGCGTGCGGGGGGTCACGACGCCGTCATCCACCGGTCGCGCAGGGCCGCCAGCACGGCGATGGACACCGCCAGCAGCACGAGGCTGAGGGCGATCGCCGCCGCCGGGTCGTTCTGCAGGGCCAGGTAGACGGCCAGCGGCATGGTCTGCGTGCGGCCGGGGAAGTTGCCCGCGAAGGTGATGGTCGCCCCGAACTCGCCCAGGGCCCGGGCCCAGGCCAGGACCGCCCCCGCCGCGATGCCCGGGGCGATCAGCGGCAGGGTGACCCGGCGGAACGCGGTGAAGCGGGAGGCGCCCAGGGTGGCGGCGGCCTCCTCGTAGCGGGGGTCGGCGGCCCGCAGGGTGCCCTCCACGCTGATGACGAGGAACGGCATCGCCACGAAGGTCTCCGCCAGGACCACGCCCGCCGTGGTGAAGGGCAGGGTGATCCCGAACCAGGAGTCCAGCCACTGCCCCACCACGCCGTTGCGCCCGAAGGCGAGCAACAGGGCCACACCGCCCACGACCGGCGGCAGCACCAGCGGCAGGGTCACCAGGGCCCGTACGAGGCCCCGGCCGGGGAATTGCGTGCGGGCCAGCAGCCAGGCCAGCGGCACGCCGACGACGAGGCTCAGAGCCGTCGCCGCCGTGGCGCACACCAGGGAGAGCCGGAGCGCCTCCCAGACCTGCGGGCTGGTCAGCTGGTCGGGAAGGCTGCGCCAGGGCGCCCGCACCAGCAGGGCGATCAGCGGCAGGAGCAGGAAGGCCAGACCGATCACGGCTGGGACGAGCAGGGGGACCGGCACCGTCCGGGTCCGGCCCCGCGGACTGCCGCCGCGCCGACGCGTGCCGTGCGGACGGCTCTCCCGCGTGCCGGTCACGGCGCGATGAACCCGGCCCCGGACAGCACCTCGCGGCCCTCGGCGGAGCGCACCAGGGCGATGAAGGCCTTGGCGGTCTCGGGGTTGCGGGCGTCGTCGAGCAGGGCGATCGGGTAGTCGTTGACGGCGTCGGCCGACTCGGGGAAGTCCACGCCGTCCACCTTGTCACCCGCCGCCCGCACATCGGTGCGGTAGACGACGGCCGCGTCGGCCTCCTTCAGCTCGACCTTCGTCAGCGCGCTCTTGACGTCCTGCTCGTAGGAGACGGGTGTGACCTTCAGGCCGCCCGCCTTCAGGGCCTTCTGCGCGGCCGCCCCGCACGGGACCGTCCGGTCGCACAGGACGACCTTGAGGCCGGGCTTCGCGAGATCCTTCAGAGAGGTGATCTTGTCGGGGTTGCCGGGCAGGGTGGCGATCTGGAGCCGGTTGCGCACGAAGGTGGCGGGGGAGTCCGCCGTGCCCTTCCGGTCCGTCACGAGCGCCATGGTCGTGGGGCTGGCGGCGGCGAAGACGTCGGCCGGGGCGCCGCTGTTGATGCCGGCGGCGAGGCTGTCGCTGCCCCCGAAGCTGAAGGTGATCTCGGTACCCGGGTGCTGCTTCTCGAAGGCGGTGCCGAGCTTCTCGAAGCTCTCCTGGAGGGAGGCGGCGGCGAAGACGGTGACCGTGCCCGACAGCCCGGAGGAGGACGCGTCCTTGCCCGGCGCCCCGTCCGAGGAGGAGCAGGCGCTCAGGGCCAGCAGCACCGCCGCGGCCCCGCCGGCGACCTGGAGTGTCCGGCGGGTCCTCTGCGCGGAACGGATCATCTCGGGGTCGCTCCCTCTGTCTGCGGGGGGAAGAACCCGCAGGGCCCTTCCGATACGCCGATCATACTGGCGCATCTGCGAGGCATAAGTCTTCTGTCGCATCGCATGAGCGATGCGGGCGGGGGCTGTAGGTGTGTATGTGCGGGAGGCGAAGAAGTCAGACCCGGTCGATATGCACGTTTGTCGACTTCACGCGGGCCGTGGCCTCCATGCCGACCTCCAGGCCCAGTTCCTCCACGGCCTCCCGGGTGAGCAGGGAGACCAGGCGGTGCGGACCGGCCTGGATCTCCACCTGGGCGGCGACGTCCCCGAGCTTGATGGCCGTGACGATGCCCGGGAAGGCGTTGCGGGCCGAGGTGTAGGGGGCGTCGTCCTCGGGGGTGGCGGACCTGGCGAGTGCGACGGAGAAGGCGGCCAGGTCCCGTCCGTCGACGAGCCGCCGCCCGGTCTCGTCCCGGTGGGTGGTGATGCGGCCGGCGTCCGCCCAGCGCCGCGCGGTGTCGGGGCTCACGCCGAGCAGCCGTGCTGCCTGGCCGATCGTGTACGACTGCATGGCCGTCACCTTACGGCGGCGGCGCGGGCGGAGAGGGCCGCGGGACCGGTGCCCGGCTCGGTCCGCTTTCCGGGCTTCGCCGGACGGCCCGAGGGGCGCCGGGTGCGGTCGTGCGAGCCGCTGCGGAACGTTCGGAGCGGCAGCCGAATGTTTCGTGGGCGCCAACGTCCGTATCCCGTCTGAAGATTCACCGCGTACGAGGGGTTGTCACCGTTTGGCCGGTGTCTCTAGGGTGCGGCATCAACGCAGCTTTCTGAATCTCAATCGAAACTTTCGAGGAGCGCATGATGGGCCACCCGGCACTGTCCCGCCGCGGCTTCCTGGCGGCCTCCGCCGCGGCCGGGCTGGGGACCACGGCACTGACCGCATGCGGCGGGGACTCGGACGGAGGGTCGTCCGGGACGACCACCATCGAGTGGTGGAACATCTCCACCACCCAGCCCGCCAAGAGCGTCTGGGCCTCGCTCGCCAAGAAGTACGAGGCGCAGCACCCCAAGGTGAAGATAAAGATCGTCCAGCTGGAGAACGACGCCTACAAGTCGAAGATGACGGCTCTGACGGCGTCCGGGAAGCTGCCCGACATCTTCCACACCTGGGGTGGCGGCGTGCTCAAGCAGCAGGTCGACGCCGGGCTCGTCGAGGACCTCACCGACCGCACCAAGCCGTGGAGCGAGGCGCTGCTGCCGGTCGCCAAGGAGCCGTACCTGATCGACGAGAAGCTCTACGGCATCCCGTTCGACATCGGCATGATCGGCTTCTGGTACAACAAGGCGCACTTCGCCGAGGCCGGCATCGACGAGCCCCCCGCCACCTGGGACGCGTTCCTCGACGCCGTGCGGCGGCTCAAGGACGCGAAGATCACGCCCCTGGCGCTGGCCGGCAAGGAGAAGTGGCCCGGCATGTACTACTGGGCCTACCTGGCGATGCGCACCGCCGGCGCCGGCGAGTTGCAGAAGGCCTACGACGCCAAGGACTTCACCGGCGCCCCCTTTGTCGAGGCGGGTGAGCACCTCGGTGAACTCGTCGCCCTCCAGCCGTTCCAGAAGGGGTTCCTCGGCGCCGCCTACTCCACGCCCACCGGCCAGGCCGCCACCGTCGGCAACGGCAAGGCGGCCATGGAGCTGATGGGCCAGTGGGCCCCCACCGTGCAGGCCGACGCGGGCAAGGGTCTCGGCAAGGACCTCGGCTTCTTCCCGTTCCCGGCCGTCGACGGCGGCAAGGGATCCATCACCGAGGTGTTCGGCGGGGGAGGCGGCCACGCCCTGCGCCGGGGCGCCCCGCAGGAGGCCGTCGACTTCCTGGAGTTCTTCGCCTCCGAGGCCACCGACCTGGAGCTGGTCGAGAAGACCGGCGTGCTGCCCGTCGTCCCGGCCGCCGAGAAGGCGATCGCCGACCCCAACATCAAGGCCGTCCAGGCACAGCTGAAGGCGGCCACCGGATTCCAGCTCTACCTCGACCAGGCCTACGCGCCCGCCGTGGGCCAGGAGGTCAACGACAGCGTCGCCGCGCTCATCGCCGGCTCCAAGTCGCCCGGCCAGGTCGCCCAGTCCATCACCAGGACCGCGAAGGAAGAGCAGTAGCCGGCGATGACCTCCACGTTCCTGCCGGACAAACGGACCGGCCCCGGCCCCGGCGCCCCGCCCCCGCCCGTGCCGCGGACCGGGAGCCGGGCCCGGCGCCGCACGCTGCACTGGCTCACCGCGGTGGGCTTCCAGGTGCCCGCCCTCGCGCTGTTCCTCGGGCTCGTGCTGCTGCCGATGCTCTTCGCCCTGTACGTCGCGTTCTTCCGCTGGGGCGGCTTCGGCATGCCCACCGACTACATCGGCGGCGAGAACTTCACCCGGCTCCTCCAGGACGACGTCTTCCTCGGCGACCTGTGGCGCTGCCTCGTCCTGGTGGTGCTCACCCTCGTCGTCCAGTTGCCGTTCGCGCTCGCCATGGCCGTGCTGCTCAACCAGCGCATGCGCGGCCGGGCGGTCTACCGGATGCTGTTCTTCGCCCCGTACGTCCTGTCCGAGGCGATCACCGGCATCCTCTTCGGGATGATCTTCGCCCCGGACGACGGCTTCGCCGACCAGGTCCTCGGGCGGATCGGCCTGGACGGCGTGGGCGGGCAGTGGTTCGCCGACCAGTCCACCGTGATGGCGACCCTGTTCCTGGTCATGACGTGGAAGTACTTCGGCTTCCACATGATGCTCTACCTGGCCGGACTCCAGGCCGTCCCCCGGGAGCTGACCGAGGCGGCGCTCATCGACGGGGCAGGCCCCTGGCAGCGCTTCCGCAACGTCACGCTGCCGCTGCTCGCACCCACCCTGCGCATCAGCGTGTTCCTGGCGGTCATCGGCTCCATCCAGCTGTTCGACCTGGTGTGGGTCACCACCGCGGGCGGCCCCGACCACCACTCCGAGACCATGGCCGTGACCATGTTCCAGTACGGCTTCAAGCGCTACCAGGTCGGCTACGCCGGCGCGATCAGCGTGGTCATGTTCGCCATCAGTCTCGTCTTCGCCCTCGCCTACCAGCGGTTCGTGCTCCGGCGCGACCTGGAAGGGGCCACCACGACCATGCGGGGAGACGGAAAGTGACCAGTCGTCAGGCCGTGCGCAAGGGACGGAACCTCCCGCTGCACCTCGTCCTGGTCGTCGTGGGTGCGGTGATGGCCGTCCCCCTGCTCTACGCCGGGTTGTCCGGCTTCAAGACCACCGACGAGCTGTCCCGCAACCCCGTCGGGCTGCCCGAGTCCTGGGTGACCTCCAACTACTCCCAGATCCTCGGCTCGGGGGACTTCTGGCGGCTGATCGGCAACAGCACGCTGATCGCGGTGGGTACGACGGTCCTGGTCGTCGCCGTGTCGGCGCTGTCGGCCTTCTCCTTCGCGCGGTTCGCCTTCCGCGGCCGGGAGGTGCTGTTCACCCTGTTCACGCTGGGGCTGATGTTCCCGTTCGCGGTGGCGGCCCTGCCGCTGTTCCTGCTGCTGCGGTCGCTGGACCTGCTGGACAACCCGCTCGGCGTGATCCTCCCGCAGGCGGCTTTCGGGCTGCCGATGACGATCATCATCCTGCGGGGCTTCTTCCGGCAGATCCCCGGAGAGCTGGAGGAGGCCGCCACACTCGACGGGTGCAGCTCCCTCGGCTTCTTCTGGCGGGTGCTGCTGCCCATGGCGCGGCCCGCGCTCGGCACGGTCTCCGTCCTGGCGGTCGTCACCAGCTGGAACAACTTCTTCCTGCCGCTGCTGGTGTTCACCGAGTCGACGTGGTGGACGCTGCCCATCGGGGTCCAGCAGTTCCAGGGGCAGTACTCCGCGGAGTACGCCAAGGTCTTCGCCTACCTGGTGCTGGCCATGGTCCCGGCACTCGCGTTCTACTCCGTCGCCGAGCGCCAGCTCGTCGGCGGCCTGACCGCCGGTGCCACCAAGGGGTGACGTCCGCCGGTGTCCGCCCGGGTCCGTGTCCGCCCGTGGCACGCGCGGCGGATACGCGTCGGGGCCGGTGCGCGAGACGTCCGCGGCCGGCCCCTCGTGTCCCGGGCGGGGTGTCGCCCCCCGCCCGGCGGCCCTCAGGCGGCCGTCGTCACCTGGCGCCCGCCATCGGGCGGTGCGGGGCGATGACCCGGCCGTCCGGCAGCAGTTCACCGGTGTCCTCGAAGAGCACCACGCCGTTGCACAGCAGGCTCCATCCCTGCTCCGGATGGTGCGCCACCAGGCGGGCAGATTCCCGGTCGGCGGAGTGGGCGGGCGGGCACGGTGTCTGGTGCTGGCACATGGGTGGGATCTTTCGCTCTGTCGTGGTGGACGTGGTGACCGAGTCGACAGGCTCGGCCGTCGCTTGCGTTCCGCGGCTGGAAGTGTCGTCCATGGCCGCCCCCCGTCGGTGTGTTCGTCGGAACCCAGTGTTGCCCCACGGGCGTCGATCCGCAGGGATTTCGCAGCACCGCCCCTCACCGCTTCAGGACGCGTCACCCACGCGGACGGTTCATCCCAACTGCGCTGTCCCTTCGGGTGGTTCGGCGTGGCCTGATGGGGCTAGTCCGGTCGGGCCACCCGCTCCGTGCGGCTCGTACGAGCCGGGGCGTGCTCGTCGGAGCGGAGGCCGGGCGGGTAGTCGCCGAGGGGCGCGGAACGGCCGTACCCCGCCGCCGGGTCTCCGGCGACGGGGTACGGGGACGGCGTACGGGAACGTCGGTCCGCGGTGGCTTCAGGCGGGTGAGCCGAGCAGGCGGGTCGGGGTCGCCCGGTGGGTCAGCACCGGGAGCAGTTCGGCGACGCGGTGCGGGCGGTGGGCCGCGATGCCGGGCGGCGCGGGTGCCAGCGGCACGAGGAGGTCGGTGGCCGCCGGGTGCCCGTCGGCTCCGTCGGCGGCGCAGTCCTCGTGCAGCCACAGCGTCAGCATGTAGAGCCCGGGGACGGACAGCAGGCGCGGCTGGTAGGGCTGGGGCAGCGCCTCGGCCTGGCGCAGGGCGAGCTCGGTGGAGGTGATGTACGGGCCCTCGAAGAAATGGGAGAAGGTCCAGCCGTCCGGCGTCAGCATGGTGTCCGCCGCGGCGACGGCGTGCTCGCCGCAGCGGATCAGGAACCGCCACCCGGCCAGCCGGGTCGCGGACACGCCCTCGGCGGTGACCCGGTCCAGCACGTGCACGGGCAGCGGGAGCTCGGGTGTGCCGGGCACCTGGCTGCGGAGCAGGGAGGGAGTTCGCGCTTCCCGGACCGCGGTGGGCGAGGAGAGCGCAGCCAGGACGGAACGGAGTGCGGGCGCGGGAGCCGGCGGGACATGCAGCGGCATGGTGGGTCGCCTCTCATTCAAAGGCACGGTGGCGCGAGGGCGGGGGCGGACGGCGCTGTCAGCTCACGAAAGGTCAGAGAGGCAGGGGCCGGGGTCAGGGAAACGAGAGGGGGGTGGGTCCCGTCGAACATCGCCTCGACGGCAGAACCCGTCGACCGTGGGCGCCAACCTTCTGCCTTGTTCGCGAAGTTTATACGACACGGGTTCAGACTGTGTTTCGCCTAGCCGTTTCCGGTGAGTAGGACAAGGGTACATTCGGTCGGCGATACGCGAGATTAATCCCGATTCCAGGCGGGGGTACCCGGCGGTGACCTCGGAACATGTCCGCGGCGCGGTCGGCCCATTCTCGTCGGCGTTTTTCACGAGTTCGCCGGACCGGAATCCCGTCGTGCGCGTCATGCCGGGCGAATGTGCCACCGGTCACATGTGACCAGCGTAGCGGTCACCGGGACGGCCCGGGACGTTATCGATCGCTTTCGCTGGGCATCCCTTACCTGACCGGGACCCCGGCGGCCGGATCTCGGCCCGCATCATCCGAGGAGGGACGCTCAATGGGGGAGAAGGTCGTGGCAGGCCGGTTCGACCTGTCCGATCGCCAGCGCTACCGCGACAAGCTGGGTCAGTGTCTGACGGGCTTGGAGCGACTCCTGGCGGAGAAGCGGTTCGACCGCCCCAAGAACCTCATGGGGCTGGAGATCGAACTGAATCTGGCGGGTGCCGACGGCATGCCGAAAATGTTGAACAAGCAAGTCCTCGAACGCATCGCGAGCCGCGACTTCCAAACCGAGCTCGCCATGTTCAACCTGGAAGTCAACATCCCCCCGCACCGGGTGGACGGCCGGGTATTCGACCGGCTCGCGGAAGAACTCCGTACGTCACTGGCATATGCGGACCGGAAAGCGGCCGAGGTCGACGCCGGCATCGTGATGATCGGTATTCTGCCGACGCTCGACCGTGACGACCTGGTCTCGTCGAACCTCTCCGACGTCGACCGCTACACCCTCCTCAACGACCAGATCGTGGCCGCCCGCGGCGAGGAGTTCACCCTCGACATCGAGGGAGTGGAGCACCTCCGGTGCACCTCCAAGTCCATCGCGCCCGAGGCGGCCTGCACCTCCGTGCAGCTGCACCTCCAGGTGACCCCGTCCCGCTTCGCCGACGTGTGGAACGCGGCCCAGGCGGTCGCCGCCGCGCAGATCGCCGTCGGCGCCAACTCGCCCTTCCTGTTCGGCCGCGAGCTGTGGCGCGAGTCGCGGCCCCCGCTGTTCCAGCAGTCCACGGACACCCGCCCGCCGGAGCTCCAGGCCCAGGGCGTGCGCCCGCGCACCTGGTTCGGCGAGCGCTGGATCTCCTCCGCGTACGACCTGTTCGAGGAGAACCTGCGCTACTACCCGGCGCTGCTGCCGATCTGCGACGACGAGGACCCGCTCGAGGTCATCGACCGGGGCGGTGCGCCCTCGCTCGCCGAGCTCGTCCTGCACAACGGCACGATCTACCGCTGGAACCGTCCGGTGTACGAGGTCGCCGACGGCGTTCCGCACCTGCGCGTGGAGAACCGCGTCCTGCCCGCCGGGCCGACGGTCGTGGACATCGTCGCCAACGCGGCGTTCTACTACGGCGTCGTCCGAGCCCTCGCCGAGGAGAGCCGGCCGGTGTGGACGCGGCTGCCGTTCGAGGCGGCCGCCGCCAACTTCGACGCCGCCTGCAAGGACGGCATCGACGCCCGCTTCACCTGGCCCCGCGGCCGCCACGGCGGCGTCACCCAGGTCGACGCGGTGAACCTGGTCCGCGACGAGCTGCTCCCGCTCGCCGAGGCGGGCCTGGACGCCTGGGGCGTCGAACCGGCCGACCGCGACCTGTATCTGGGCGTGATCGAGGAGCGCTGCCGACGCCGCACGAACGGGGCGACCTGGCAGGCCGCGACCTTCCACCAGGCCCTCGACGCGGGCCTCGGCCGGGAGGACGCGCTGGCCGCCACCACCCGGCGCTACCGCGAGCTGATGCACAAGGGCGACCCGGTGCACAGCTGGCCCCTGGGACTGCCCGAGCCGGTGTCGCTCGGCTGAGGGCGCCCACCGGGCCGCGTCCCGCTGCCGCCATACTGATCCGACAGGTCGGTGAAGTGGAGGCGGGTGTGCAGGCGGAGGCGAGCCCGGTGGGCGATCCCCTACCCCGGCAGGGGCTCTCGCGAGGGATGCTGCGCAGCGAGACGCTGCTGGTCCTCGCGCTGTCGCTCGGGGCGAGCGGGGTGTCCGCGCTCATCAGCTTCATCGGGTCGGTCACCCGGCCCGGCGGGCTCAAGGACCAGGCGGCCACCATGAACGCCTCGGCCGCGCCCGGCCGCCCCTGGCTCGACCTCGCCTGGCAGCTGTTCGGGATCACCACCGCGCTGGTGCCCGTCGCCCTCGTCGCCCACTTCCTGTTGCGCGAGGGCGCGAGCCTGCGCACCCTCGGCTTCGACCGCACGCGTCCGTGGCCCGACCTCGGGCGCGGCGCGGCGGTCGCCGCGGTCATCGGCAGCACGGGCATCGCCTTCTACCTCGCGGCCCGCGGCCTCGGCTTCAACCTCACCGTGGTGCCCGAGGCACTGCCCGACGTGTGGTGGAAGTACCCGGTCCTGATCCTGTCGGCGATCCAGAACGCCGTGCTGGAGGAGGTCATCGTCGTCGGGTACCTGCTGCGCCGTCTGGGGCAGCTGGGCTGGACGCCGACGGCCGCGCTGGTGGGCAGTTCGGTCCTGCGCGGCTCGTACCACCTGTACCAGGGCATCGGCGGCTTCGTCGGGAACATGGTCATGGGCGTCGTCTTCGTCCTTCTCTACCGCCGCTGGGGCCGGGTCGGTCCCCTCGTGGTGGCGCACGCGCTGCTCGACATCGGGGCGTTCGTCGGGTACGCGCTTCTGGCGGGCAAGGTGGGCTGGCTGCCGACGGCGTGAGGCCGGCGCGCCAGGGGCGTACGACGGTTGTCGTACGCCCCTTCGGTGTCTCAGGCCAGCAGACGGCCGTCGAGGACCGTGACCGCCCGGCCGGTGAGCAGGGTGCGGCCGTCGCGCAGCCGGGTGTGCACGCGGCCGCCTCGGGGTGAGGCCTGGAGGCCCGTGAGGGAGGGGTGGCCGAGGCGCCCGGACCAGAACGGGGCCAGTGCGGTGTGGGCGCTGCCCGTCACCGGGTCCTCGTCGATGCCGACGTTCGGGAAGAAGCAGCGCGAGACGAAGTCGTAGCCCAGGGACGGGTCCGCGGCCCGCGCCGTGGCGATGACGCCGCGCTCGGAGTGGGCGGCGAGGGCCCGAGGGTCGGGACGGAGGCCGCGGACCGTCCTCTCGTCGGCGAGTTCGACCAGCAGGTCGCCGACGTCCGGGCCGGTGTCGAGGACGGTGAGCGGTTCGGCGCCCAGGGCCGTGGCGAGGCCGGCGGGCGGATCGGCGGGGGTGAGCGGTGCCGTCGGGAAGTCCAGCGTCACGGAGCCGTCCGGTGCCGGCGCGGCGGCGAGCACGCCGCTGCGGGTGGCGAAGCGCACCGGGCCCTCGTGGGCGCCGGTGGTGTGCAGGACGTGGGCGGTGGCGAGGGTGGCGTGCCCGCACAGGGCGACCTCGGTGGCCGGGGTGAACCACCGCAGGGCCCAGTCGGCTCGTCCGCCCGGGGGAAGGGGGTGGGCGAAGGCCGTCTCGGCGTGGTTGACCTCCCGGGCGACGTCCTGCAACCAGGTGTCGTCCGGGAAGGCGTCCGCGTCGGGCAGGAGCAGTACTCCCGCCGGGTTGCCGGTGAAGGGCCGGTCGGTGAAGGCGTCGACGATTCGGATCCGCATGCCCCGACGCTAGGTCCTGGGTGAAGCCGCAGGCCAAGGCCAATCCCCGATGCGCGGACCGCTCCGGATGGGCACGCGTGCCGGACGCGGAGAAGGGCGGGCCTTGTCGGACACATGTTTCCGATATATCGTTGAAGCATCGCGACAGATCAACGATGGAATGGAGTGGTGGCGATGCGTACCCATGGTTTCGAGCACGGACACGGACACGGTGGACACCGGCACGGCCTCGGCGGGTTCGAGGGGCTGCGCGCGGCCTTCGGTCCCTTCGGCCCGGGAGGCCCCGGCTGGGGCGGACCCGGCGGGCCGGGCTTCGGTCCCGGCCCCTGGGGCGGGCGCGGGCGCGGCGGGCCCAGGGGCCGTGCGCGGCGCGGTGACGTACGGGCCTCGATCCTGGCCCTGCTGAAGGACCGGCCGATGCACGGCTACGAGATGATCCAGGAGATCGCCGAGCGCAGCGGCGGGGCGTGGAAGCCCAGCCCCGGCTCGGTCTACCCGACCCTTCAGCTGCTGGAGGACGAGGGCCTGATCGTCAGCGAGTCGGAGGGCGGCAAGAAGCTGTTCTCCCTCACCGAAGCAGGCCGGGAGGCCGCCGGCGAGGGGCCTGAGGCGCCCTGGGAGGAGGCCTCTCGCGGGGTCGACTGGGAGGCGCTCGGCGAGATCCGCCAGGCCGGGTTCGGCCTGATGGAAGCCTTCGGGCAGGTCTGGAAGACCGGCAGCAAGGAGCAGCGGGAGAAGGCGCTCGGCGTCATCAACGAGGCGCGCAAGAAGCTGTACCTGATCCTCGCCGACGAGGACTGAGGCGGGTCTGCGGCAGGCGCCCCTGGAGGAATCCGGGGGCGCCTGCGTGTGTGCCGGAGGGTTCCGCGGGCGTCTGCACGTGTGCCGGCGGGCCCGGTTCCGCCGGCCGCCCCTCGTGCCGGGAGGCGAGGCAGGCCGGTCTGATCTCCTCCGCAAGGAGGAGATTCGGGCCGGTCGCGTCCACTCCCCGTGGGACGCGGAGATGGTTCCCGCCGGGGATGACCCGGGCGGGCGGGGCTGATGGGGTGGGGGTGTGCAATCCCCGCAACCCCCGATCCCTCGGCAGTCGGCCCGGGAGCCCGATGCCCGGCGCTCCGACAACGATGCCGAACCCGGTGACGCACTGGCCCCCGTGATCGGCGGAGCCCGCCGCCGGGCGGTCCGGGACGGGGACCGGCAGGTCGACACGGCCCATCTGCTGCACTCCCTGCTGGAGTCCGACCCCGCCGTGCGAGCCGCCTTCGGCGACGGGCCGCGGATCGCGCGGCTGCTCGGCTACCTCGTCCAGCGCAGCATCGGCTACGGACTGCGCTGGCAGGGCCGGGTCGAGGACTCGGGCGCCCTGCCCGCGGCGCCCGGAGCGACGGGCTTCTCGCCGCTCGCGTCCGCGTCGCTGGAGGAGGCCCGGGAACGGGCCGCCGCGCGGGGCGGACAGGCCCGCGGCACCGACCTGCTGGCCGCGCTCCTGGCCGACCCCCAGGCGCGTGCGGTCGAGGTGGTCCGGCGCGCCGGGATCGACCCGCGCGAGGTGTGCCCCCTGATCGGGGACCGGCCCGGCGCCGCGGAGGAGTGCGGCGAGACCGGCCGCTGAGCAGCCGCGCTCCGGTCGTCCACGGTATGAGACAGGTGTCATAAGGGGTGACGCTCCTGTCGGGGCCTGTCATCATGTGCCGGTGTGTACGACTGACAGCAGCGCGAGCGGACGCGGCAGGGGAGTGGGGCTCAGCCTCGCGCTCGGCTCCGCGGTGGCCTTCGGCGGGTCCGGTGTCGCGGCCAAGCCGCTGATCGAGGCGGGCCTCGACCCGCTGCACGTGGTGTGGCTCCGGGTCGCCGGGGCGGCCCTGGTGATGCTGCCGCTCGCCGTGCGGCACCGGGCCCTGCTGCGCCGGCGCCCCGGGCTGCTCGCCGGGTTCGGCCTGCTGGCGGTCGCAGGCGTCCAGGCCTGCTACTTCGCGGCCCTGTCCCGGATCCCCGTCGGGGTCGCGCTGCTCATCGAGTACCTGGCGCCCGCGCTCGTGCTGGGCTGGGTGCGCTTCGTCCAGCGGCGGCCCGTGACCCGTGCCGCCGCGGTCGGCGTCGTCCTCGCGGTCGGCGGCCTCGCCTGCGTCGTCGAGGTGTGGTCGGGTCTGCGCTTCGACGTCCTGGGCCTGCTGCTCGCCCTCGGTGCCGCCTGCTGCCAGGTCGGCTACTTCGTCCTGTCCGACCAGGGCAGCGACGCCGGTGAGGAGACGCCCGACCCGCTCGGCGTCATCGCCTACGGGCTGCTGGTCGGCGCGGCCGTCCTCACCGTGGTCGCCCGGCCCTGGAGCATGGACTGGTCGGTGCTCACGGGCACCGCGCACATGGACGGCACACCCGTCGCCGCGCTCGCCCTGCTGGCCTGGATCGTCCTGGTCGCCACGGTCGTCGCGTACGTGACCGGCGTGATCTCCGTACGGCGGCTCTCGCCGCAGGTCGCCGGGGTGGTGGCCTGCCTGGAGGCGGTCATCGCCACCGTCCTGGCCTGGGTGCTGCTGGGCGAGCACCTGTCCGCCCCGCAGATCGCCGGTGGTGTGATCGTGCTGGTGGGGGCGTTCATCGCGCAGTCCTCCGCGCCCGCGAAGGGAGCGGAGCAGCCGGTGGCCCGGGGTGGTCCGGAAAGGGAATTGTCCCGGCGCGGAAGCAGCGCATAGGGTGTCGATCATGCCTTCCGACGCACTCGTTCTCCCGCCTCCGGCCGCCTGAGGCGGGCCCTCCGGAAACCGCGCCCGGCGCTCTCGCCGCCGCGTTGAACGGTGCTGCCCGCAGACGAAGTCCGCGGACCCCGCCGGTCCATCGACCCGGGGCCCCTTCCGAACTTCCGCGCACCGCCGCCCTCCGTCATGACGGCGTGCCGTGCGCTCTGCGGAGAGAACACGTGTCGAACACCGCCACCGGCCTGCCCGTGGGGCGAGGCCTCCTCTACCTGATCGTCGCCGGTGCCGCCTGGGGCACCGCGGGCGCGGCGGCCTCCCTGGTCTACCGGGCCAGTGACATGGGGCCCGTCGCCCTCTCCTTCTGGCGCTGCGCCGCCGGACTGGCCGTCCTCCTCGCCGTCCGCGCGCTGCGGCCGCGCACCGGCCCGGCACCCGTGCGCGAGCCCCTCGGCCGCAGAGTCACGCGGTCCGGCGTCACCGGGCTCGGGCTCGCCGTCTTCCAGACGGCCTACTTCGCCGCCGTCTCCGCCACGGGACTGGCCGTGGCCACCGTGGTCACCCTCGGCGCCGGGCCGGTGCTGATCGCCCTCGGCGCGCGGCTGACCCTGGGGGAACGGCTCGGCCGCGGCGGCACCACCGCCGTCGCCGGCGCCCTCGCGGGCCTGGCGGTGCTCGTCCTGGGCGGTGGCGGCGCGACCGTGCGCCCGTCCGGAGTGCTGCTCGCGCTCCTGTCGGCGGCCGGGTACAGCGCGATGACGCTGCTCACCCGCCGCTGGGGCCGCGACGGCGGGGCCGACTCCGCCCGGACGACCGTCGGGGCGTTCGCCGTGACGAGCCTGTGCCTGCTGCCCTTCGCCTCGCTGGAAGGGCTGGTTCCGCACACCGACGCGCCAGGCCGGCTGCTGCTCCTGCTGGTGTACGTCGCCGCCGTGCCGACGGCCCTCGCCTACGGCCTGTACTTCGCGGGCGCGGCCGTCGTACGGTCGGCCACCGTGTCGGTGATCATGCTGCTGGAACCGGTGAGCGCTGCCGCGCTGGCCGTCCTGCTGCTCGGTGAGCACCTCACGGGAGCCACGATGGCCGGGACCCTGCTGATGCTCGGATCGGTCACCGGTCTCGCGGTCGCGGAGGCGCGGGGCGCCCGCCCGGAGAGGGCGCCCGTGCCGCTCGGCTGAGGCGCGGGGCTCGGAGGTCCCACCGGCAGCGGAGGCGCTTCCGCGCCCGGGCGGTCACCCGGGCCGCCGCGGGCCGAGAGGCCCGCGGCGATCCGCTCCCGCACCGGGGCCGGGCTCGCGGGCCACGGGAGGAACCCGGCCGGTGCGCGTTCGTCCCTGCGCGACGCAGGGCGCGGATCCCCGCGAGCATCCGGCTGTGTGGTTCGTCGCTACCGCCGACCGCCGACCGCCGACCGCCGACCGCCGACCGCCGACCGCGGCGGGTGGCCCTGGAGCCGGGCGGCCGCGTGAGGGCTCGTCGGCACGCCGTGCCCGGGAGGGAGGGCAGGGGCCGCGGGCGGATCGGCGTCACAGGGTCCGCAGGTAGCCGGGCAGCGCGGTGCCGGGGGCGAGATCCGGGTCGGGGAGCGGGGCGCCGTAGGTCGGGCGCACCGGGACGACCCCGGCCCAGTGCGGGAGGGCCAGGTCCTCTGGCTCGTCGTTCACCCCACCGGTGCGGAGCTTGGCGGAGACCTCGTCGAGGTCGAGGCGGATCACCGCCGTGGCGGCCAGCTCCTTCTTGTTCGCCGGGCGGGAGTCGGCGGAGCGCCCGGCGACGACGTGGTCGACCAGGGCGTCCAGCGCCTCGCGCTTCTCCTGCGGGTCCGTCACGTCGTACGCGATGCCGTGCACCACCACCGAGCGGTAGTTGATCGAGTGGTGGAAGGCCGAACGCGCCAGGACCAGGCCGTCGACGTGGGTGACCGTCAGGCACACCGGCAGGCCCGGGTCCGCCTGGCCGGCCGCCCGCAGCGGGCGCGAGCCCGTGGAGCCGTGCACGTAGAGCCGCTCGCCGACCCGGGCGTACAGCGTGGGCAGGACGACCGGCGCGCCGTCCCGGACGAAGCCCAGATGGCAGACGTAGGCCTCGTCGAGTATCGCGTGCACCAACTCCTTGTCGTAGGAGGCCCGTTCCGCGGAGCGCGTGGGGACGGTGCGCTCGGTCCGGGGGTAGGCGGTGTCGGTCTGCGGCGTCTGCGCGGGCCCCTGCATGGCGCTCTCCATTGCACTAGTGCATAATTGGCTTTGTGCTAGGAGAGTATCGGATCAGCGGGCGGCGCGCAGCGGACATCTCGGCGAGCATCGAGCGGGCCGTGGGCGACGGAGAACTGCGACCGGGTGAAGTGCTCCCGCCCATGCGGGAGTTGGCTCAGCAGCTCGGAGTGAACCCGAACACGGTCGCGGCCGCGTACCGGACCCTGCGGGAGCGCGGGGTCATCGAGACGGCGGGCCGGCGCGGCAGCCGGGTGCGTCCCGTGCCGGCCACGACCGGCCGGGACCACATCCGGGTCGAGGTGCCCGACGGGGTGCGGGACGTGGCCGGCGGCAACCCGGATCCGGCGCTGCTGCCGCCGCTCGCGGGCGCCTTCGCGGCGGCGGCCGCCCAGGGCGACCGGGCGCCCGTGCTGTACGACGACGATCCGGTGGACCCCGATCTGGCCCGGGCCGCGCGCGCCGGGCTCGACGCCGACGGCGTGCCGGAGGGGCCGCTCGCCGTGGTCTCCGGGGCGCTCGACGGGGTGGAGCGGGTGCTGGCGGCGCACCTCAAGCCGGGGGACACGGTCGCCGTCGAGGACCCGGGCTGGGGGCGCACCTTCGACCTCGTCCCGGCCCTGGGCCTGCGCACCGCCCCCGTCGGGGTCGACGACGACGGGCCGCGGCCCGAGGACGTGCGCCGGGCCCTCGCGGCGGGGGCACGCGCGCTGATCGTCACCGACCGGGCGCAGAACCCGACCGGTGCCGCGGTGGGCGCCGCACGGGCGCGCGCCCTGCGGGCGGTGCTGCGCGAGTACCCGGAGGTGCTGCTGATCGAGGACGACCACGGCCACGGCATCGTCGACCTGCCCCTGCACCCGCTGGCCGGCGCCACCCGGCACTGGGCGTTCATCCGCTCGGCCGCCAAGGCCTTCGGGCCGGACCTGCGGCTCGCCCTGCTCACCGGCGACCGGGTGACCCTCGACCGGGTCCGCGGCCGGCAGCAGCTCGGGCCGGGCTGGGTCAGCCTGCTGACGCAGCGGGCCCTGGTGCGGCTGTGGGCCGACGGCGCCGTGGACACGGCCGGGGTGGCGGCGGCGTACGGGCGGCGGCGGGACGCGCTCATCACGGCGCTCGCGCGGCGCGGTGTCACGGCGCACGGCCGCAGCGGCATGAACGTGTGGGTGCCCGTGCCGGACGAGACCGGGGCCGTCGCCCGGCTGCTGCACGCCGGCTGGGCCGTGTCCCCCGGCGCCCGCTTCCGGCTGAGCGCTCCGCCCGGGATCCGCATCACCGTCTCGACGCTCGGCGAGGCCGACACGCAGGCCCTCGCCGACGCCGTCGCCTCCGCGCTCCGCCCCGCCCCGGCGCGCGGCTACGTCTGAGGCCGGGGCCGGGGGCGCACCTGCGTCAGGGCCGCCCCCACCAGCACGACCACCGCGCCGACCGGCGTCGACCAGCTCAGGGACTCACCCAGGACGGCGACACCGGCGGCCGTGGCGATGACCGGGATGAAGTAGGTGACCATCTGCGCGGTCGTGGGGCCGACCTCGGCGACCAGACCGTACTGGAGCAGCACGGCCAGGCCCGTGCCCAGGGCGCCCAGGGCGGCGACCGCCAGCAGCGGCACGACGGGCAGGCCGCTGGGCAGGGTCGTGAACAGCGGCGTCACGACGGCCAGCTGGACCGTGGCCAGCAGCAGCTGAGCGCCGGTCATCGACAGGTGCGAGTGGCCCGTGCCCGCCAGGGTGCGCCGGACGTAGATCCAGCCCACCGGGTAGCTGAGGGAGCCCAGCAGGGCCAGTGCCGTGCCGGTGGCGTCCAGGCCGTGGAAGCCCTGCCACGCCCCGAGCACGGTCAGCACGCCCAGGAACCCGAGGCCGAGCCCCGCCACCCGGACCCGGGTCGGGCGGTCCTCCGACAGGGCGACCAGCGACAGCGCCATGCCCCACAGCGGCGAGGTCGCGTTGCAGATGCCCGCCAGGGTCGACGGGATGGTCAGCTCGGCGTACGCGAACAGGGAGAACGGCAGGGCGTTCAGCAGGAACGCGGCGACCGCCAGATGCGCCCAGGTGCGCGCGCCGCGCGGCAGCCGCTCGCGGCGCACCGCCATCGCCGCGGCCAGCACCGCCGTACCGAACACCAGCCGTCCGAAGGTCACCTGGAACGGCGCGAACCCCCCGGTGCCCACCTTGATGAGCAGGAAGCTGAAGCCCCAGATCAAGGACAGGGCGGCGAAGCGCAGCCGCCAGTCGAGGCGGGGCCGGGAGGGCAGGGGGGACGGGGTCGCGGCGACCCGGCCGGTGGTGGTCACGGTGCTCATGACCGTCACCTTGCGGCACAACGTCTTCGTAGCACAAGCGAGAATTCGCACGCGATATTGCGTAGCATCCCTTACATGTTGAACCTGGAGCGCCTGCGGACCCTCGACGCCCTCGCCCGTCACGGCTCGGTCAGCGGCGCCGCCGAAGGGCTGCACATCACGACGTCCGCCGTCTCGCAGCAGATGGCGAAGCTGGAGCGGGAGGTCGGCCAGCAGCTGCTCGCCAAGAACGGCCGGGGCGTGCGGCTCACCGACGCGGGCCGGCTGCTCGCCGAGCACGCCGCGCGCATCCTCTCCCAGGTCGAACTCGCCCAGTCCGACCTGGAGGCACAGCGCGGGCAGGTCGTGGGCGAGCTGAGGCTGGCCGCCTTCCCCACCGCCGCGCGCGGACTGTTCCCGCACGCCCTGTCCGCGCTGCGCGAGCAGCACCCCGCGCTGCGGCTGCGCTCGCGCGAGCTGGAACCGGAGCAGGGCATCGCCGGGGTGGTCCGCGGCGACCTCGACCTCGCCGTGGTCCTCGACTGGTACAACAAGCCGATGGCGCTGCCCGACGGACTGGTCAAGGCGTCGATCCTGGACGACCCGGCCGAGGTCGCCATGCCGGCGGCCCACCCGCTCGCCGGGCGGGCGGAGGTGGACCTCGCCGAGTTCGCCGACGACGAGTGGATCACCTGGGGCGAGGGCGAGTTCTGCCACGAGTGGCTGATGTTCACGCTCCGCTCCAAGGGCGTCGAGCCGATCGTCGGCCACCGCGCCGCCGAACACCACACCCAACTCGCCCTGGTCGCCGCCGGTCTCGGCGTGTGCATCGCCCCCCTGCTGGGCCGCCACCCGGTGCCCGACGGGGTCGTCACCGCCCCCCTCAAGCAGCGCGTGCGGCGGCACGTCTACGTCGTCTGGCGCGCGGACGCCGACCGCCGCCCGTCGATCCGGGCGGCCGTGTCGGCGCTGCGCGCGGCGGGGGAGAGCGTCGCCCGGCCGGCCGGGCGCTAGTGCGCGCCGAGCTTGCGGAAGTCCCAGGACACGATCTTGGCCGGGGTCAGCCGCAGCCAGGCGTGCCGGCCGTCGTGGGGCATCTCCTCCAGCCCGAAGTTCTTCCGCGCGAACAGCGTCTCGGGCACGTCGAGTTCCGCGCACAGCTCACCCGTGCGCGGGATCTCGCCCACGAACTCGACGGTGCCCGAGAGCTCCGCCCCGCGCAGTTCGTCGTACTCCTCGCCCGTGTCGATCACGATCGCCACGCGCGGATCGCGGCGCAGATCCGCCCACCGCTTGCTGCGCACCACCGAGTACAGCCAGATCGACGTGCCGTCCCAGGCGAACCACAGCGTGCTCACGTGCGGAGCGCCGTCCGCCGACACCGTGGCGACCCGGCAGGTGCGCTGTGCGGTGAGGAACGCGTCCAGCTCGCCCGGCGTCATCATGATCTTCCGGCCCCGGCGCTGCTGTGTGGCGGTCATGCTCCCCCTCTTTCTCCCGCGTCGTGGCAGAGGTGATCCTCTGCCATCACGTCGGAGAAGGATGGGTGCCGGTTCGTCCGGGGGCAAGGGGCGCCCGCGCGGAGTGGCGCGCCGGGGCGCGGCGGATCGTCGCGGGAACGCCCGTGCGGGCGTTCCCGCGACGATCGCCGGGCAGGCAAGGGAAGCCGGCGAACTCAGGCCAGCCTGATCGAGTCGCCGTCCACGGTGACCTTCCTGGCCGGAAGCGGGTCGACCGCCGGGCCCTTCTGCACGCTGCCGTCCAGGACCGAGAACCGACTGCCGTGGCAGGTGCAGGAGATGGTGTCGCCCTCGAGATCCACCATCGGGCAGTTGCGGTGGGTGCAGATCGTCGAGAACGCCTTGTAGTCGCCCGCCGCCGGCTGGGACACCACGACCTTCTCGTCCTTGAAGATCTTGCCGCCGCCCTCCGGGATGTCGGAGGTCTTGGCGAGCGCCGCGCCGCCCCCGGCCCCGGCCGACGCGCCGCCGCCCTCGCTCGTCGCGCCGCCGTCCGCCGCGCCCTGTCCGGTCGACGGACCGGACGCCTTGTCGTCCGAGCCGCACGCCGTCAGCGCCACGGCGAGCCCCGCCGCACCGGCCGCCGCCACGACGGCACGGCGGTTCGGGCCCGGCACCGGCTGAACTGATTCGCTGGTCATGCTGACGTTCCTTCCGGGGATTCGTGATCTGCGCAGAGGTACGGCCCTCGGGGACCGGCTGTTCAGAGACCACCGAAATCCTGGCCCGCGGGCGGCAGGGCGCGGGTAAAGGCAAGCTGTCGGTTCGCTGTCGGGTTCCGGCCCGGCACCGCAGGGCCGCCGCCGCTGCCCGCTCCCGCGTCAGTAACCTGGGGCGATGCTCAAGGAAGTGATCGCGACCCGGTTCATCGCGCCCCTGCGCGAGGGCGGTTCGCTGCCGGGCCTGGTCGAGGCCGACGACCTCGGCCGCTACGTGCTGAAGTTCACCGGCGCGGGACAGGGGCGCAAGACGCTCGTCGCGGAGGTCGTCTGCGGGGAACTGGCGCGCCGGCTGGGTCTGAGGGTCCCGCGCCTGGTCACCGTCGACCTCGACGCGGACCTGGGGCTCGGGGAACCCGACCAGGAGGTGCAGAGCCTGCTCAGGTCCAGCGGCGGCACCAATCTCGGCATGGACTTCCTGTCCGGCGCGCTCGGCTTCGACCCGCTGGCGTTCCACGTGGACCCGCGCGAGGCCGGGCGCGTCGTGTGGTTCGACGCGCTCGTCAACAACGTCGACCGGTCCTGGCGCAACCCCAACCTGCTGATGTGGCACGGCGAACTGTGGCTCGTCGACCACGGCGCGACCATGATCTGGCACCACAACTGGCCCGGCGTGGAGGCCTCCGCGGCCCGCCCGTACGACGCCGCCGACCACGCGCTCGCGCGGTTCGCCCCCGATGTCGCCGCGGCCGCCGCCGAGTTGGCGCCGCAGGTCACCGAGGAACTGCTCGCCGACGTCACCGCGCAGATCCCCGGGGCCTGGCTCGCCGACGAGCCCGGCTTCGGCACGCCGGACGAGCTGCGGCAGGCCTACGCGCGGCCGCTGCTCGCCCGGGCCGCCGTCATCCACGACCGCATCCAGGGGCTCACGTGACCGACCGGCACATCATCAGGGGCGGCCCGCGCGACCGCCAGGTCTACGAGTACGCCCTGCTGCGCGTCGTCCCGCGGGTCGAACGCGGCGAGTGCATCAACGCGGGCGTCCTCGTCTACTGCCGCGCCGCCGGCTACGTCGGCGCGCTCACCCACCTCGACGAGGCGCGCCTGCTGGCTCTCGACCCCGAGGCGGACGTCGCCGGCGTCCGCGCGGCCCTCGCGGCCGTCGAGGGCGTCTGCACCGGCGGTGCCGCGGCCGGTCAGGCGGCGGCCGACGACCCCGGCCGCCGCTTCCGCTGGCTGGTCGCCCCCCGCTCGACGATCGTCCAGCCGGGCCCCGTGCACACGGGCCTCACCCGGGACCCGGCGGCGGAACTCGCGCGGCTGCTGGACCTGCTGGTGAAGTGAGGGCCGGTCGGGCCCGTCAGGCCCGCCGGCGCCGCAGCAGGTACCCGGCCACGACCGTGGCGCCGCCGGCGAAGGCCAGGCCGACACCGATCTCCCAGCCGCTCGGACCGTCGCTCGCGGTGCCCCCGAGCCCGCCGCGCACGCCCTGCGACGGTGCGGCGGTGGCGGTGGGGATGGCGGTGGGGATGACCGGTCGGGTGGTCGCCGGTGACGGGGTGACCGGCCGGGTGGTCGCTGGTGACGGAGTGACCGGCCGGGAGGTGGCCGGCGCGGGGGTGGCCGGCGGGGTGACGGGGTCGATGATGCCCGTCCCGCCCCGGCGCGGCAGTGCCTCGCACGCGATGCCGTCGTCGGGGCCCTGGTCCTCGTCGAGCCGGTTCGGGTCGCTGCGGTCCGCGTCGAAGACGGCCTGCGCGTCCTCCTGGAAGGCGAAGTCCCGGCAGTCCCGGTCGGTCTGGGCGTGCGCGGGGACGGCGGGTGACGCGATCGCGGCGATCGCCAGCAGCGTGCCGAGAACACCGGTGCGACGGCGCATGGGGCGTCTCCTTTCGGGCCACGGGTGGCCCCTTCGACGCTAGGGGCGACCGGCGGGGGCGGCCCGCGGCCCTGGGCCGATCGGGTGTTTGCGCACCCGCCGCCGACGTGCGGGCCACGGGGGATGGATCACATGGCCGGTCCGGCCGTTGACACCGCGTGCCAGGGCTTCTAGCGTCACATCCACTGAAGGTACTAAGCGGTCGCTCACCTGAGGAGAAACCAGTCATGTCCACCACTGAGCAGCGGGTCGCCGTCGTCACCGGTGCAGCGCGCGGGATCGGTGCCGCCGCCGCCGTACGACTGGCCGCCGAGGGGCGCGCGGTCGCCGTCCTCGACCTCGACGAGGCCGCCTGCAAGGACACCGTCGAGAAGATCACCGCCGCCGGGGGCAGGGCCCTCGCGGTCGGCTGCGACGTCTCCGACGAGGCCCAGGTCGAGGCCGCCGTCGCCCGGATCGCCGAGGAGCTCGGCGCGCCGACGATCCTGGTCAACAACGCGGGCGTGCTGCGCGACAACCTGCTGTTCAAGATGAGCGTCTCCGACTGGGACACCGTCATGAACGTGCACCTGCGCGGTGCCTTCCTGATGGCCAAGGCGTGCCAGAAGCACATGGTGGACGCGGGCTTCGGCCGCATCGTCAATCTGTCGTCGTCCTCGGCGCTGGGCAACCGCGGCCAGGTGAACTACTCGGCGGCCAAGGCCGGTCTGCAGGGCTTCACCAAGACGCTCGCCAAGGAGCTCGGCAAGTTCGGCGTCACCGCCAACGCCGTCGCCCCCGGCTTCATCGCCACCGAGATGACCAAGGCCACCGCCGAGCGGGTCGGCATGGGCTTCGAGGACTTCAAGGCGGCCGCCGCCACCCAGATCCCGGTGGCCCGCGTCGGTGAGCCCGAGGACATCGCCAACGCCATCGCCTTCTTCACGGGCGAGGCCGCCGGGTTCGTCTCCGGCCAGGTGCTGTACGTGGCCGGCGGGCCGCTCGACTAAAGGACCGAGAACATGACATCCACGGAACTCTCCGGCAAGGTCGCCCTCGTCACGGGCGCCAGCCGCGGCATCGGCTACGGCGTCGCCGAGGCCCTGGTCGCCCGCGGCGACCGCGTCTGCATCACGGGCCGCAACGAGGACGCCCTGAAGGAGGCCGTCGAGCAGCTCGGCGCCGACCGCGCGATCTACGTCGCCGGCAAGGCGCACGACGAGGCCCACCAGGCCGTCGCCGTCGAGCGCACGATGGAGGCCTTCGGCCGGGTCGACTTCCTCGTCAACAACGCCGGGACCAACCCGGTGTTCGGCCCGATCGCCGACCTCGACCTGAACGTCGCCCGCAAGGTCTTCGAGACCAACGTCGTCTCCGCCCTCGGCTTCGCCCAGCGCACCTGGCACGCCTGGCAGAAGGACAACGGCGGCGCGATCGTCAACATCGCCTCCGTCGCGGGCCTGTCGCCCTCCCCCTTCATCGGCGCGTACGGCGTCAGCAAGGCGGCGATGATCAACCTGACGGTGCAGCTGGCGCACGAGTTCGCCCCCGGGGTGCGGGTCAACGCCATCGCTCCGGCCGTCGTGAAGACCAAGTTCGCCCAGGCCCTGTACGAGGGTCGCGAGGAGGAGGCCGCCGCGGCCTACCCGCTCGGGCGGCTCGGCGTGCCCTCCGACATCGGGGGCGCCGCGGCGTTCCTCACCTCCGAGCAGTCCGACTGGGTCACCGGCCAGACGCTCGTGGTGGACGGCGGCATCTTCCTCAACGCGGGCACCGGCTGATCCGGCCTCCCACGGTCCGGCACGGGCGCCCCTCCACCGCGGGGGGCGCCCGTACCCCTGTGCGGGGGACGTGAACCAGCCGTGGAACAGGCGCAAAACGGACTGACAACGTCGTCATAGGTTTACCGATCAAGAAGCAGTGTTCCGAGGAGGGTCAGCGGGCGCGGCACTGCGGTATGGTCTGCCGACCCTTGGTATGGCAGATCGAGGAGCGTGCGCGTGTTCAACCGGAATCGATGCCTGCGGCGGGTGGCGGCCATCGCGTCCATATCGTCCCTGGTCGCCGGATGCGGGGTGCTGTCGTCCGACGCACCGGAGGACGAAGGACCCATCGTCGTGGGCACCACCAGCGCCCCCAGCACGCTCGATCCCGCTGCGTCCTGGGACAGTTCCTGGGAGCTGTTCCGCAACATCTACCAGACGCTGCTGAGCTACCCCACCGGCGCGACCGAGCCCCAGCCGGACGCCGCCGAGCAGTGCGGGTTCAGCGACTCCTCGAACCAGGTCTACCGCTGCGAACTGCGCGAGGGCCTGGCGTTCTCCAACGGGGACGCCCTGGACGCCCAGGCCGTCAAGTACTCCTTCGACCGCATCCGCCGGATCAACGTCAACGGCGGTCCGGCCGGTCTGCTGGGCAGCCTCGAACGGGTCCAGGCGCCCAACGACCGCGAGGTGGTCTTCCACCTCAACAAGCCCGACGCGACCTTCCCGTTCGTGCTCGCCACCCCGGCGATGTCGATCGTGTCGCCGAAGGCCTACCCGCAGAACAGCCTGCGCAAGGGCGACGACGTCGTCGGCTCCGGGCCGTACACCCTGGACTCCTACGACGAGGGCCAGGAGGCCGTCCTCGCCCGCAACGACTCCTACAAGGGCTTCGCCGAGCGCCGCAACAACGCCGTGACCGTCCGCTACTTCCAGGACTCCGGCACCATGGTCGAGGCCCTGCGCGACAAGAAGATCGACGTGACGTACCGCGGTCTGGCCGCCGGTGACGTCGTCGACCTGCAGAGCGCCAAGGAGGAGGAGATCCAGCTCGTCGAGGGCACCGGCACGGACATCAGCTACCTGGTGTTCAACCCGAAGGACCCCTGGGCCGAGAAGAAGGCCGTGCGCCAGGCGATCGCCCAGGTCGTCGACCGCGCGGCGATCGCCCACAAGGTCTACAAGGACACCGTCGACCCGCTGTACTCGATGGTCCCCAAGGGTCTCGCGGGCCACACCACGGGCTTCTTCGACGACTACGGCGACCCCGACATCGCCAAGGCCCGGAAGATCCTCGGCGAGGCGGGCATCAACCAGCGCGTCCCGCTCACCTTCTGGTACACCAGCGACCGCTACGGCTCCGAGACCGCCGCCGAGTTCAAGGAGCTCAAGCGCCAGCTCGACGGCTCCGGCCTGTTCACGATCACCCTCAAGAGCCGCCCCTGGAAGACCTACGTCGAGGGCTACCAGAAGGGCGAGTACCCGGTCTTCGGCCGCGGCTGGTTCCCCGACTTCCCGGACGCCGAGAACTTCATCGCGCCGTTCGTCGGCGAGCAGAACGCCCTCGGCACGCCCTACCCGGCGCCCGAGATCACCGGTGACCTGCTGCCCCGCTCGCGCCGCGAGAGCGACCGCGCGAACGTGGTGAAGGAGTTCGAGGCGGCCCAGCAGATCCTCGTCGACGACGCACGGCTGCTGCCGCTGTGGCAGGGCCGGCAGTACGTGGCGGCCAGCCGGGACGTCTCGGGCGCGGAACGGGCCCTGGACCCGTCGACGATCATGACGATGTGGGAGCTGCACCGCAAGACCGCCTGGTGACCGCCCCCTCCCCACGCCCGCGGGGCGCGTTGTCAGTGGTCGCCGGTAGGTTCTGGAAGCGGCAAGTGACCGCACATCGATAGGACGTTGACGTGACCGACATCGCCATGCTGCCCGAGTCCTGGCGCGGGGTTCTGGGCGACGAACTGCAGCAGCCCTACTTCAAGGAGCTGACGGAGTTCGTCGAGGAGGAGCGGGCGAACGGTCCCGTCTACCCGCCCCGCGAGGAGGTCTTCGCGGCGCTGGACGCCACGCCGTACGAGGAGGTCAAGGTCCTGGTCCTCGGCCAGGACCCCTACCACGGCGAGGGCCAGGGCCACGGGCTGTGCTTCTCGGTCCGGCCCGGGGTGCGGATCCCGCCGTCCCTACGCAACATCTACAAGGAGATGCATCAGGAGCTGGGCACGCCCGTCCCGGACAACGGCTATCTGATGCCGTGGGCGCGGCAGGGCGTGCTGCTGCTCAACGCGGTGCTCACGGTCCGCGCCGGCGAGGCCAACTCGCACAAGGGCCGGGGCTGGGAGCGGTTCACGGACGCGGTGATCCGCGCGGTGGCCGAGCGTCCCGACCCGGCGGTGTTCGTGCTGTGGGGCAACTACGCGCAGAAGAAGCTGCCCCTGATCGACGAGTCCCGGCACGTGGTGGTCAAGGGGGCGCACCCCTCGCCGCTGTCGGCGAAGAAGTTCTTCGGCTCGCGCCCCTTCACGCAGATCAACGAAGCGGTCGCCGCCCAGGGGCACCCGCCGATCGACTGGACGATCCCCGACCTGGGCTGAGTGCCCCGCGCGCACGGCGGCTCCCGGGGATGCACCCCGGTGCGTCCGGAGCCGCCTGAGCCGGATCGTCCCCGCCTGCGGTTAGCGTCGGCGGGAACAGCCGGCGAGTGCGCGGAGGGTGCCGTGGCGGAACGACAGGGACGGACGGTGCCGGACGCCGTGCCGACCCGGATCGGGCAGGCCGTCATGCTGCACCACGCGGGCGACCGGGAGGAGGCGCAGCACCGGTTCCTCGACCTGTGGGCGGAGATCGGCCCGCAGGGGGACCCGCTGCACCGCTGCACCCTCGCCCACTACCTGGCCGACACGCAGGACGACCCGGCCGACGAACTCGCCTGGGACCTGCGGGCGTTGTCGGCCGCGCAGGAGGTCGCCGAGGGGCCGTCCTCCCGGTCGGACGGCCTCGCGGTACGCGCCTTCCGTCCGTCCCTGCACCTGAACCTGGCCGACGACTACCTGGGACTCGGCCGGTACGACGCCGCCCGGGCCCACCTGGCTCGTGCCAGGGAAGCGGCGGTCGCCCTCGCGGACGACCGTTACGGCGACGGGGTGTGGGCGGCCATCGCCCGGCTGGAGCGGCGGCTCGGCGAGGACGGCCCGGGCAGCCGGAGGCCGCCGCGACAGCGGCCTTAGCCGACGTCAGCCGCCGTACGTGTCCCGGCAGATCGTCGCCTCCGGGCTGTCCGCGCGCCAGCCCCCGTAGCGCCGGCCCAGGGCGCAGACGTCCGAGCCGCCCGGCACCTGCTCGCGGACCTCCCTCCCCGCCGTCCCCGGGACGTCCGGGGCGCCGGTGCGCGGACGCTGGGGGCCGCGTGCGCCCGGTCCGGGCCGCTCCGGGCGGGGACGCGGAGCCGGAACACCCCGGGGCGGGCGCACGCGGTCCGGCGCCGCAGCGGGGGGCGGCGGTGCCGCGCGGGTCGGCGCCGCGGCTGCTTCCGGCCCGTCGGATTCGTCGATGCGTTGCAGGACCCCGCGCGCCGGAGCCTGGACGGACGGAGCCTGCGAGCGTCCCTCCGGCTCCGGCCCCGGCGCCGTGGGCGGCGGCGCCGAAGGCCCCGGGACGGGCGGCTGCCCGACCGTCGTACAGCCGGCGAGGGCCGCGGCGGCCACGGTCAGCAGGAGCGTCGCTGCGGTCGTGTTTCGGTGCACCCGCGCAACTCTGGCGCCCGGGTACCCCGGTGGGGCGGCGGACCGGCGCAGGATGCCCCGCACGAGTGATCTCCCGCGCCCCCGAAGGTCGCGAGCGACGGGCGGGCCGTCAGTCGCCGGTGGCGCCGTCGATGCGTTCGCGGATCAGGTCGGCGTGGCCGTTGTGCCGCGCGTACTCCTCGATCATGTGGGTGTACAGCCAGCGCAGATTGAACCGTTCCCCGGTGCGCCGGTGCTTGCCCTCGGTGAGGTCGTCCAGGGCGAACCGGGCCGCGTTGGCCCGGGCGGCGTCGATCTCCGCCTGCCAGACCTCCCGGGTCCGCTCCCAGGTGTCCGCCTCGGTCAGGTGGAACTCGCCGTCCGGGTCCGCCTCGCTGAAGAAGAGCGGGGGCGCGTCCTCGTCCGCCAGCACGCGCCGGAACCAGCTTCGCTCCACGTCCGCCATGTGCCGGACCAGGCCCAGCAGGGAGAGGTTCGAGGGCTCCACGGAGGCGGACCGCAACTGCTCGTCGCTCAGGCCCTCGCACTTCCAGGCGAGGGTCTGCCGGTGGAAGTCGAGCCAGCCCTCCAGCATGGTGCGTTCGTCGGCAGTGGTCCCGGGCATCCGTCGTTCGTCGGTCATGCACGCATCCTGTCCCAGGCGCCCCGACGGCACACGTGGTTTTCAGGCGCCCAGCATGCCGGTCAGCAGCTCGCGCACCCCGGCCCGCACCTCCTCCAGGCTCGGCACCCGGGCGCCGAACGAGCCGGCCACGCAGCTGAACATCAGCCCGTCCGCCCAGGCGATCAGCGACAGCGCGTGCCGGTCCGGGTCCGTCGAGCCCATCGCGGTGACCAGGGCGGTCAGCTGGTCCCGGAAGCGGGCGCCGGTGGCGTCGAAGAAGGTGCGCAGCTCGGGTCGGCGCGTGGCCTCCAGGGCCAGTTCGTAGCGGGCCAGGGTCAGGGCCTTGTGGTCGGTGAGCGCGCGGTGGGCCGCGAGTGCCAGCGCGTCGGCCATGGCGTGCGGCCCGGACGCCGGGTCGGGCATCTCGTGCAGGGCCAGCACCTTCGCCTCGCGGTCCGCCAGTCGCCGCACCGCCAGCTCCAGCAGGGCCTGCCGGGTGCGCGCCAGGTTCGAGGTGGAGCCCTGGGGGAGCCCGGCCGTCTCGTCGACCGCCCGGTGGGTCAGTCCGCGCATCCCGCGCTCGGCGAGCAGGGCGAGGGCGGTGTCGGCGACCAGGTCGGAGCGCGCGGAGGCGGCGGTGCGCGAGGAGGCGGGAGTGCGTGCGGGCATGGCCCCACGCTACCCGCCTGACTACACCTGTAGTAGCCTCGGTGCTGTCACTACAGGTGTAGTCACCTTTGGAGGAGTCATGACACAGCCGAGGCGGGCCGTCGTGGTCGGGGGCGGCATCGGAGGGCTGACGGCCGCGGTCGCCCTGCACCGGCGCGGCCTGCACGTCACCGTGCTGGAGCGCGCCCGGTCGCTGGAGCCGGTCGGCGCCGCGATCTCCCTCGCGCCCAACGCCCTGCGCGCACTGGACGTCATCGGGCTGGGCGACGAGATCCGCGACCTCGCGGCCTGGTCCGGGGACGGGGGCCTGCGCACCCCGAAGGGACGGTGGCTGTCCCGCACCTCCGCCGAGGCGGCCGCCCGGCGCTTCGGCGGTCCGCTCGTGCTGCTGCCCCGCGCCACCCTCATCGAGCGCCTGGCCGCCCTGCTCCCGGCCGGGTCCGTCCGGACGGACGCCGCGGCGACCCTCACCGACTGCGGCGGCCCGGACCGGCCGGCCCGCGTGGCGACCGCGGACGGCGAGCACGAGGCCGACCTGGTGGTCGGCGCGGACGGGATCAGGTCCGCCGTGCGCGGGACGCTCTTCCCGCACCACCCGGGCGCCGTCTACGCGGGCTGGACGACCTGGCGGGTGCTGATCCCGGTGCCCGGTGCCCGGTTCGCCTCGCACGAGACCTGGGGCCCCGGCCGTCTGTGGGGGACCCACCCGCTGAAGGACGGCCGTGTCTACGCCTACGCCGGGGCCACCACCCCCGCCGGCGGACGGGCCCGGGACGACGAGAAGGCGGAACTGCTGCGCCTGTTCGGCGACTGGCACGACCCGATCCCCGCCGTGCTGGCCGCGGTCCGCCCCGAGGACGTCCTGCGCCACGACGTCCACCACATCGCCGACCCCCTGCCCGCCTATCACCGGGGCCGGGTGGCGCTGCTCGGCGACGCCGCGCACGCCATGCCGCCGAGTCTCGGCCAGGGCGGCAACCAGGCCGTGGAGGACGCCGTGGTGCTCGCCCACCACTGCGACGACCTCGCCGCCTACACCGCCGCCCGGCGCCCCCGCACGACCGCCATCGCCCGCCAGGCAGTGAAGACGTCCCGGCTCAGCCTGATGAGCAGCCGGGCCGGTCTCGCCGCGCGCGACACGGCCATGAGCCTGCTGTCGCTCGCCGGGCCCGCCCTGTTCGTGCGCAGCTTCGACGGCATCGCCGACTGGGTGCCGCCGCGGCCGCCGTATGCTTCCCAGCAGACCCGGCAGGCAACCGTTGGAGGAGACGCGTCCCGTGAAGGTCGGCTGCATCGGACTCGGTGACATCGCGCGCAAGGCCTACCTTCCGGTCCTCGCCTTCCGGGCGGGCCTGGAACTGCACCTGCAGACCCGCACGCCCGCCACGCTCGACCGGGTCGGCGACGAACTGCGCGTACCGGGGGAGCGGCGGCACGCCACCCTCGACTCCCTGATCGCCGAGGGCCTCGACGCGGCCTTCGTGCACGCGCCCACACACGCCCACCCGGAGATCGTGACGCGGCTGCTGGAGGCCGGCGTCCCGACCTACGTCGACAAGCCGCTCGCCTACGAACTCGCCGACTCCACCCGGCTGGTGGAGCTGGCCGAGGAGCGGGGCGTGAGTCTGGCCGTCGGCTTCAACCGCCGCCACGCCCCCGGCTACACCCAGTGCGCCGACCATCCGCGCGAGCTGATCCTGATGCAGAAGAACCGCGTCGGGCTGCCGGAGGAACCGCGCACGATGATCCTCGACGACTTCATCCACGTCGTCGACACACTGCGGTTCCTCGTGCCGGGCGAGGTCGACGACGTCACGGTGCGGGCCCGCGTCCGCGACGGGCTGCTGCACCACGTGGTGCTCCAGCTCGCCGGGGACGGCTTCACCGCGCTCGGCGTGATGAACCGGCTCAGCGGCTCCACCGAGGAGGTCCTGGAGGTGTCCGGGCAGGACACCAAACGGCAGGTCGTCAATCTGGCCGAGGTCGTCGACCACAAGGGGCAGCCGACCGTGCGGCGCCGCGGGGACTGGGTGCCGGTCGCCCGCCAGCGCGGGATCGAGCAGGCGGTGCTGGCGTTCCTGGACGCGGTCGAGGCGGGCCGGGTGCTCAGCGCGAGGGACGCGCTGCAGACCCATGAGCTGTGCGAACGGGTGGTACGGGCGATCCAGGGGCCGACCGCCTGAGCCGCACGGTCCGCGTCCCCTCCCCGACGACCCAGACGCCGAGGATCAGCAGGGCCGCGTACACGGTCCAGTCGCCGAAGCGCACGTAGGGCGTCGTCCCGTGCGCGAGGGGCACGGAGTAGCGCAGGACCGCGGAGGCGTCCGTCCCGAGCCGCGACCCGGCGGGGCGTCCGTCGGGGCCGTAGACGGCCGAGACGCCCGTGAGGGTCGCGTGCACCATGGGCCGGCCGGTCTCGGCGGCCCGCAGGGCGGCCAGGGAGGCGTGCTGCGCGGGGGCCCAGCTGTGCTGGAACGTGGAGGTCGACGACTGGCCGACCAGCACGTCGACGCCCTCCCGGGTGAGGTGGCGGGTCATGTCCGGGAAGGCGGTCTCGAAGCACACCATCGGCCCGACGCGCAGCCCGTCGCCGATGCTCATCACGACCGGCTGCGAGCCGCGCCTGCGGTCCTCGCCCGCCGCCTTGCCGACGGAGGTGGCCCAGCCGAGCATCGAGCGGGCCGGGACGTACTCGCCGAACGGCACGAGCCGCATCTTGTCGTAGCGCTGCCCCGTGAGACCGTCCGGCCCGACCAGGACCGAACTCTTGTAGATGCCGGGCTTGTCCGAGCGGCGGGCGTCGACGTTGACCAGGATGTCGGCGCCCGTCGCGCGGGACAGGGCGGCCAGCCGCCGCGCCAGGCCGGGCCGGTCGTCGAGGTCGAAGCCCACGCTGCTCTCGCCCCAGACGACCAGGTCGACGTCCTGCCCGGCGAGCCGCCGCGTGAGCTGCTCCTCACGCGCGAAGCGGCGGTCGGCGCTGTCCGCCCCGGCGACGACCCCGGGCTGGACGACGGCGATCCGCACCCGGCCGTCGACCGCCGGACGCGGCGCGAAGGCCCAGGCGGCCGAGGTGGCGGCGGCCGTGGCGACCAGCCCGGCCACGGCGGGCACCCGCGCCCGGGGGACCGCGACGAGGACGGCGAGGGCCACGTTCAGCCCCACGAGCAGGAAGCTCAGCAGCCACACTCCGCCCACCGAGGCGAGACGCAGCGCCGGCTGCACCTGCCACTGGCTGCTGCCGAGCATGCCCCAGGGGCCGCCGAGCCCCTGCCAGGAGCGCACCAGCTCGACGGCCAGCCAGCCCGAGGGCAGCACCAGCAGCGCCGTCGCGACCCGGGCGCGCGAGGGCACGCCGCCCAGCAGACGGCGCACGAGCCACCCCCACGGGGCCCACAGGGCGCCGAGCAGGGCGGCGATGACGAAGGTGAACACGTGCAGGCTCGGCAGCAGCCAGTGGTGCATGGCCAGCATGAACCCGAAGCCGCCGCACCAGCCGTCGTAGGCCGCCCGCCTGCCCGTCGGCGCGGTGCGCAGCAGCAGGAGCCAGGGCACCAGGGCGGCGTACGCCCACCACCACAGGGCCGGGGCGGGGAAGGCCAGGACGGGCAGGGCGCCCGCGAGCGCCGCGGCGGCCGAACGCCGCCAGGGGGAGGCGAGCCAGTGGCCGAGCGTCTTCATGGGCGCCTCCTACCCCGTGCTGCCTCCAGTGTGCGCCCCGCGGACGATCTAGGACACAGGACACAGGACACAGGACGCCGGGCCGGGTGGGCGCAGGCGCCCTCGGCCGCCCGGGAAACGCCACCCTTGTGCCGGACGAGGAGGGCGGCGGGCGGACGCCGCGCGATAATCGGTGGCCCCGGCCGGGCCGCCGGGGCCAGCCTGTCCTGCGTGAACGACCGAAGAGAACCGCGCCACCGGATACGTGCCCGCCAGACCGACTCCACGCTCACCGTCTATCAGGCCTACCGCCCGGAGATCGGCGGCCCCGCGGCCCGCACGGGCCGCTTCCCGTCGTCGTGGAAGCGGGACCGCATGACCTGGATCAAGCCCTCGTTCCTGTGGATGATGTACCGCTGCGGCTGGGGCACCAAGGAGGGGCAGGAGACCGTCCTGGCCGTCGAGATCAGCCGGGAGGGCTTCTGCTGGGCGCTGCGGCACGCGTGCCTCACCCATCACGTGCCCGCGCTGCACGGTGACCGGGCGGACTACGCGCGGCGGTTGAGGCAGGCGCCGGCCCGGGTGCAGTGGGACCCGGAGCGTGACCTGCGGCTGGCCGCCCTGCCCCACCGCTCGCTGCAACTGGGACTGGCGGGGGAGGCCGCGGCCCGGTACGCCGACGAGTGGATCGTCGGGATCGAGGACGTCACGCCGCTCGCCACGGAGGTGCACGCCCGGGTGAAGGCCGGTGAACTGGACGCGGCCGCCCGGCTGTTGCCCGAGGAGCGGCCGTTCGAGGTGGACGAGGAGGTGCTGGCGCCGCTGCGTGCCTGAGCACCCCGCACGCGGTGGGGTCAGGCCGCCCTGACGACGTGGGCGCGGACGGCGGTGGCCCATTCGACGACCAGCAGCTCGTACTCCGCGCGCTCCTCGGCGGACAGGGTGCCGCCCGTGCGCCGCCACAGCGCACGGATCTCCTCGTTGACCTGGGCAGCGGGCCGCACGGAACCAGGGGTCAGGGAATCGGAGGACATGCCGCCCAGCCTAGGGGCAGCCCCTGACAGGCCGCTACCGGACGGCTACGGAATCGATATGCGGTTGGTCACGAGACCGGGGTCACACGGTCCGGTCACGCGGTCGGGTCAGTGCGCCGGCTCCCCCGCGTGCGGGCTGAGGACACCCATGCCGACCAGGGCGATGATGAGGATGCCGAGGGCGATGCGGTAGTAGACGAAGGGCATGAAGCTCTTGGTCGAGATGAACTTCATGAACCAGGCGATGACCGCGTAACCGACGCCGAAGGCGATGATCGTGGCGAAGATCGTCGGCCCCCAGGAGATGTGCCCGCCCTCCGTGGCGTCCTTCAGCTCGAACACGCCGGAGGCCAGGACGGCGGGGATGGCGAGGAGGAAGGAGTAGCGGGCCGCGGCCTCACGCCTGTAGCCCATGAACAGGCCGCCGCTGATGGTGGCGCCGGAGCGGGAGACGCCCGGGACGAGCGCCATGGCCTGGCACAGACCGTAGATCAGGCCGTCCCGGACACCCAGGTCCTCCAGGGCCTTGCGCTGCTTGGGCGCGCGGTGCCGGCCGCCGCTCTCGTCCCGCGCCGCGAGCCGGTCGGCCACCCCCAGGACGATGCCCATGCCGATCAGCATCGTCGCGGTGATCCGCAGATCGCGGAACGGCCCCTCGATCTGGTCCTTCAGCGTGACGCCGAGCACACCGATCGGGATGGAGCCGACGATCACGAGCCAGCCCATCCGGGCGTCCGGATCGCCGCGCAGCTCCTTGTTCGTGAGCGAGCGCGTCCACGCCGAGATGATCCGCCCGATGTCCTTGCGGAAGTAGATCAGCACGGCGGCCTCGGTGCCGATCTGCGTGATCGCCGTGAAGGCCGCGCCCGGGTCCTCCCAGCCGGAGAAGGCCGCGGTCAGGCGCAGGTGCGCACTGGAGGAGACGGGAAGGAACTCGGTCAGCCCCTGGACGAGTCCGAGGATGAGTGATTCGAACCAAGACATGAGGTAGCGGAGTCCAAGTGCCGATCGTGGGACGGGCGACGGGCGCACCGGACCGCCGTTGCGGTGAACGGGGGATCATGTGTGCCGAGGGGGAAGCGTAGCGCCCCCGGGTGACCGCACCGACACAGGGGTTGGCAGCCGCGGGCCCGTGGAGGCGGCGAGCCGGGGGAGGGGGCGGCCGGTCACCGGCGAGTCACCGAAGCGGCCCCGTCCGTTCACCCGCGCCGGGTGAGGCCACCCGCCCCGGAGGCGCTCAGGCTCGGTGGAGACACGGCAGTAGCCGCCGAACCGCGGGAACGAGGCGTGAGATGAGCACGACATCCACCCAGCCGTCGCACCGGGCGCGGGACGAATGGGCCGGCGGGCTGACCGCCTTCGCCGCCGTGATGCTCTTCCTGGTCGGCCTCCTCGACGTCTTCCGGGGCATCGCGGGCATCGCCGAGGACGACATCTTCGTCACCACGCGCGACTACGTCTTCGCGTACGACCTCACCGGGTGGGGCTGGGTCCACCTCGCCCTCGGGGTGATCGCCGTGGTGGTGAGCCTGGGACTGCTCAGGACGGCGCTGTGGGCCCGCGTCGTGGGCGTGGCCATCGCCGGGCTCGTCATCATCGCCAACTTCCTGTCCCTGCCGCAGTACCCGGTCTGGTCGGTCGTGATGATCGCGCTGTCGGGCTCGATCATCTGGGCCCTGTGCGTCGTACCGCACGACAACCTCCTGGAGGCGTCGGACGACCTGTCGATGTACGCACGGGACGAGGGGTACCGCTCCACGATGTCCCCGCGCCCCCCACGGTGACCCGGCCGGTCCGGCGTGCCCCCGCCCCCCTCGTCCCCGGGTGGCGCCGATGACGGGTGACCTGCGCGCCGAACGGTCACCGTGCGCGGCACCGCCGGGGCTGGGATGCTGTAGCTGCAAGCGCTGCTCATGCTGCGGCCCGGTGGACAGGGGTGATGAGCACCGTGGACGACATCGACATGGATTCCCCGGATCCGGCGGTCGCCTTCGTCGGAGCTCTCTCGCACAGCCACACCGACCCCTTGGGCGATCCCTTCCTGCGCACCCGCTTCGCCCGGCCCGCCAAGCCCTCCGCCTTCCTGCGGCGCCAGCGCCTCGTCGATCACCTCGGCGAGGCCCTCCGGGCACCGCTGACCCTCATCAACGGGCCGGCGGGATCCGGCAAGACCCTGCTGGCCTCCGACTGGGCCGACGAGGTGGACACACCGCTCGCCTGGCTCACCTTCGACGGGACGGACAGTCCGCCCGGGGTCTTCTGGGCCTACGTCCTGCAAGCCCTGCGCGCGGGCGGCGCGCCGGTCTCCGACCGGGTGGGCACACCCGCGGACGCCGCGCACGTCGATCACCGGCTGCTCTCGGTCCTCGCCGCCGAACTGAACGAACGCGACAGGCCCGTGACCCTCGTGCTCGACGACTACCACCGCGTCACCGACACGAGGATCGCCGAGCAGTTGGAGTTCGTGCTGCACCACGCCGGCCCCGGCCTGCGTCTCGTGCTCGTCACCCGCACCGAACCCGTGCTCCCGCTGCACCGGTACCGGGCCGCCGGTGTCCTGACGGAGATCCGCTCGGCCGAACTCGCCTTCACGCCCGAGGAGGCCGCGGCGCTGCTGCACCTGCACGGCCTGAACCTGCCGGTGCAGGCGGCACGCAACCTCGTCGACCGCACCCGCGGCTGGGCGGCCGGGCTGAGCCTGTCCGCCCTGGCCGCCAAGGAGAACCACGACCCCGAGCTCTACCTGAAGGAGTTCGAGGCGGACTGCAGCACCGTAGGAGACTTCCTGCTGGCCGAGGTGCTCAACGGGCAGACACCGCAGACCCAGGACTTCCTGCTGCGGGTGAGCATCCTGGAGCGCTTCTGCCCCGACCTGGCCGACGCGCTCACCGGGCGCATCGACGCCGAGCCCATCCTGGCCTCGCTGCACGGCGCCAACGCCTTCGTCGAGCGTCTCGGGCACGCGTGGTACCAGCTGCATCCCTTGTTCCGGGCCATTCTGCGCACGCACCTGCGGGTCCGCATGCCCGGCCAGGAGCCGGAGCTGCACCGGCGGGCCGCCGAGTGGCTGCGCCGTCACGGCTGCCTCGCCGAGGCCCTCACCCACAGCACCGCCGCGGGCGACTGGGACTTCGCCGCCGACGCCCTCGTCGAGGACCTGGCGATCGGCCGGCTGTTCACCGGTCCCGGCGCGGACGACCTGACCCAGCTCTTCTCCGACATGGAGCCGGAGGCCCACGGTCCGGCGACCGACCTCGTGCGCGCCGCCCGGGACCTGTCCCGGCACGACGTCGACCACGCCCGCGCCAGCCTGCGCCAGGCCGAGCGGAACCTGCCCGACGACGCGGCGGCCCGGCTGAGCTGCACCCTGCTGGACGCCCTGGCCGCCCGGCTGGCCGGTTCGCCGCCGGACGTGGAACGGGCCGCGGAGACGGCCGCCGGGCTGAAACGGAAGGTGCCGGCCCATCTGCTGGACAAGCACCCGGAGTTCGACGCCCTGCTGATGGCCCACGTCGGCTCGACCCTGCTGTGGGCCGGACGGCTCGAGGACGCGCGTGCCGTCCTCACCGATGTGGCCGGCACGGCCGGTGGAGTGTCCACCGCGTCCGCCCGGGAGGAGGCCATGGGGCACCTGGCCCTGCTCGACTACCTGAACGGCTGGACCGCGCGGGCCGAGCACAAGGCGCTGGAGGCGGTCCCGGACACCGAACGCCCCGGTGCGCCTGAGCCGTCCGGCGCCGCCATCGGCCGGCTGGTCCTCGCGGCGGTCGCGGTCGACCGCGACGAACTGGACCGGGCCGGGGACCTGCTCGACCGGGCGGACCACCTCTCCCGCGACAGCCGTGACCCGGTCGTGGCGGCGGGACGCGCCCTGGTCGAAGCCCGTCTGCTGCTGGCCCGGGGCAAGGTGCGGGCCGCCGTGGAGGCGGCGGACCCGGCCGTCACCGCCAGCGTGGCCTGCCCCTGGGCGACGACACACGAGATGCTGGTGGCGGCGACGGCCCAGCTGACCGAGGGACGAGCGGACCGGGCCGCCGAGGCACTCGCGGCGGTCCCCGGCGACCAGCCGGTGTGGGCCGTGCAGGCGGCCACCCTGCAACTCGCGGCGGGCGGCCCCGAAGCCGCCCTCGACCTGCTCGGCACCCTGCGCACCGAAGGACGCGCCGGACCGGCCGTGACCGTCCGGGCGGTGCTGGTCAAGGCGCGGGCCGCGGAGGCGGAAGGGGACTCCGCCCTCGCCCGCAGGCTCGTGGGGCAGGCACTCCTGGACGCCCGGCGGGAACGGCTGCGGCGGCCCTTCCTGGACGCCGGGGCGTGGCTGCGCCCCTTCCTGGCCACCGCGCCCCTGCGGGACCTGGCGGCCGGCTGGCTCCGGCCCGTGCCGCCGCTCGGCGAGAAGGAGCAGGCCCCGCCGCTCGTCGCGGTCGAGCTGAGCGCGCGCGAGCACGACGTCCTGGCACGTGTCGCGCGGATGATGTCGACGGAGGAGATCGCCGCAGACCTCTGCCTGTCCGTGAACACGGTGAAGACCCACCTCAAGAGCATCTACCGCAAACTTGCGGTCACCCGGCGCGCCGAGGCCGTGCACCGCGCGCGGGAGCTGCGGATGCTGTGACGGCGGCCCGGCAGACGGCGGGCACGCCCTCGATCCGGCCGGGGTCCCTCCTCGCGGGTGAGGCGCACGGCCGCGGCCGGGTGTGTCCTTGAGGGGTCGTACGCGGTGCCGGGAGCGGTGCCGCGCCGGCATCCCGGCTCACCCGGCGAGGTGGAGACAGTGAAACGCTGGCGCGCTCTGATCGTCCTCGGCACGGCCCAGTTCCTCATGGTCCTGGACACGTCCGTGATGAACGTCTCCATCAGCCGGCTCGTCGAGGACTTCGACACGGACGTCACCGCCATCCAGGCGGTCATCACCCTGTACGCGCTGGTCATGGCCGCCTTCATGATCATCGGCGGCCGGCTGGGCGACATCGTGGGCCGTCGCCGCATGTTCCTGCTCGGCCTGGCCGTCTACGGCGTCGGGTCGGCCCTCACCGCGGTGGCGCCCGAGCTGTGGGTGCTCCTGCTGGGCTGGTCCGTCATCGAGGGGCTCGGCGCGGCGATGGTGCTCCCGGCCATGGTCGCCCTCGTCGCGGAGTCCTACCGCGGACGCGAGCGGGCCGTCGCCTACGCGGTGATCGGCGGTCTCGCGGGGGCCGGCATCGCCGTCGGCCCGCTGCTGGGCGGCTGGGTGACGACGTATCTGACCTGGCGGCTGGTCTTCGCCGGCGAGGTCGTGATCGTCGCGGTGGTGCTGCTGTGCCGCCGTGTGATCAAGGCGGCGCCCGCCCGGGGCGCACGCCCGCAACTGGACGTGGTCGGCGCGCTCCTCTCCGCCGCCGGGCTCGGGCTGGGGGTCCTCGGCGTTTTGCAGAGCAGCACCTGGGGCTGGGTACAGCCCCGCAACCCGCCCTTCACCGTCCTCGGTTTCGCCCCCACCCTCTTCGTCGTCGGGGCCGGCGCGGCCGTCCTGGCCGTCTTCCGGTGGTGGGAGCGGCGCCGCACCCACCGGGGCGACGATCCGCTCGTGCACCTGACCCTGCTGAGCCGGCCCGTCCTGCGGTCCGGTCTGCTCGCCCTGCTGAGCCAGAACCTGATCCTCCTGGGGCTCTTCTTCACCATTCCGCTGTACCTGCAGGTGGTCCAGGGCTTCGACGCCTTCGAGACGGGGCTGCGTCTGCTGCCGGTGTCGGCCACCATGCTGGTCACCTCGCTCGGCGCGTCCTCACTGGGGCGGATGCTGGGTCCGCGCCGGGTGGTCCGATTGGCCCTGCTGACCCTCGTGGTGGCCATCGTCTGGCTGCTCGCCACCATCGACCCGGCCATCGACGACGCGCAGTTCGCCGGCGCCATGGCCGTGCTCGGGGTGGGGATGGGCCTGCTGGCCTCGCAACTCGGCAACGTCGTGCAGTCGAGCGTGGAGGAGGCGGAGCGCAGCGAGGCGGGCGGCCTTCAGTTCACCGCCCAGAACCTGGGATCCGCGCTGGGCACGGCACTCATCGGGTCCCTGCTCATCGGCTCGCTGGCCCACGCGTTCACCACCCGCGTGGAGGACGACCCTCAGCTGTCCGCGGCCACGCGCGAGGAGGTCGGCGTCGCCCTCGAGGCCGGGGTCACCTTCGTCTCCACGGACCAGGTGCGCTCGGCGGCGCACCGTGCGGGGCTGCCGCCCGCGGAGGTCGAGGCGGTGGCGGACTCGTACGCCTCGGCCCAGCTGCAAGGCCTGAAGGCGGCCGTCCTGGCCACCGGTGCCATCGCCGGGGCCGCCTTCCTCGTCACCCCGAACCTGCCGGCCGCCAAGGAGAGCCGGCCGCGAGGGCCGGGCACCGCCGACCGCGCCCGGGCCCCCGGCCGGCCACGTTAGGCCCGCGAGGAACCCCCATGTCCGCATCGACGACGAGCGTCGCAAGGGAGATGGCCGTCATGAACCACGCCGTAATCAGAGCCAGGGGCAAGCTGAAGGAGATGACCGGCAAGCTCACCGGGAACGACCGGCTGAGGTCCGAGGGGAGGACCGACCAGGCGAAAGCCGCGGCCGGCGAGGCGGTCGCCGATGTCCTGCAACGGGTCCGGGGCGTCCGGGACTCCCTGAAGCGGGGGCGCTCCTGAGTGCGTGCCCTGTCCTGACCCGCCGGATCGACCGGGCCCGGCGGGCGCCCGCGGTGGCTCACCTGCTCCGGGTGAGGTACCGCACCGGCACCGGGCCGGAGGATGACTCACAGGGCGCCGTCCGCCTGTCCCGGGCAACCGTGGGAGGAAGCTCGTGCGCTACGAGATCCGCGTCGAGGGCCACCTGTCGGAGACCCTGGCCAAGGCATTCCCGGAGCTGGGACATGTCGTGATGGCCGGGCAGACGGTCCTGTACGGCCATGTCGTGGACGAGGCGCACCTGTATGGGCTGCTGGCCCGCTGCCAATCGCTGGGCCTGCGGGTCGTGGAGATGCGCCCCACACCGGAGTGAGGCGCCCCCGGCGCAGCCCTTCCCGCGGGTTCACCCACGCAGGGTGATCCCGGCAGCCCCTCGCGGCACCAGGCTGGGACGGTCGTACCGAGCGCAAGGCACTCACCGCGACCGTGGGCACGGCAGTGCGACGGTCGGCGGAACGTCGGAAGGCGCACCCATGGGAAACGCCGCGGACCCCGGCCGGCCCGATCGCCGCGACGCCGCGCGAGGGAAGCAGCCGCTCAGCCCGGGGGAGAGGTCGGACTACGAGCGGCTGCGGCGTCAGGCGTCCGTCCGGCACCGGCGCGCGCGTCGGGCCGGGGCGTCGGTCCTGCTCCTGCTGACGTTGCTCTTCGCCCCGCTGGCCGTCGTGGCCGCGTGGGTCGAGGACACGGTGTCCGACACCGACGGATACGTGAGCACGGTCGCCCCGCTGGCGTCCGACCCCGCCGTGCAGGCGGTCCTGACGGAGCGTCTCACCGACCGTGTCGTGGACCGTGTCGACGTCGAAGCGGTGACGGACGCGCTGGCGCGGACCCTCCAGGAGGCGGACGCGCCACCCCGTGTGGTCGACGGCGCCGCAGCGCTGGAGGGACCCCTGCACGACGCGGTCCGGACGGCCGTGGACCGCGCCGTCGCCGGGGTGGTCACGAGCGAGGCCTTCCGGCAGATCTGGGAAGGCGCCAACCGGCGCTCGCACGCCGCCGTGACGAACATGCTCACAGGTGAGCGCGAAGGCGCCGTGAGCGAGGAGAACGGCACCGTCCAGCTGGACGTGGGCGAGCTCGTCGACCAGGTGCAGCAGCGGCTCGTCGACGCCGGGTTCGACAAGGCCGCCGCCATCCCGGACACCGACCGCACCGTCACGCTGTTCGAGACCGAGCACCTGGGCAAGGCCCAGGACGCCATGCGGCTGCTGGACGTCCTCGGTGCCTGGCTGCCCGTCCTCACCGTCGTCCTGGCCGCGCTGGCCGTGTGGACCGCGCCGGCCCACCGGTTCATGCTGCTGATCACCGCGACGGGCGTCGCCGTGATGATGGCGGTCCTGCTCGTCATCCTGGCCCTGGTCCGGCGGGTCTACCTCGACTCCGTTCCGCCCGCGGCCCTGCCCGCCGACGCCGCCGCGGCCGTCTTCGACACCTTCGTCCGCTTCCTGCGCGACAGTGCCACCACCCTGCTGGTGGTGGCGGTGGTCACCGCGCTGATCGCGTACCTCCACGGTCCCGGACGGCTCGCCCGCGGCGTCCGGAGCACGGCGGACCGCGGCACCTCCGCCGCCGGCCGGGCCCTCGGACGGGCAGGAGTGCGCACCGGCGGGCTGGGGTCCTGGCTGGACCGGCACCGGACGGCGATCACCGGCGTCGTCCTGGCGGGCGGGGCGCTGGCGCTGCTGCTCTGGAACCGGCCGAGTGCCGGGGCCGTCGCCCTCGTCCTGGGCATCGCCCTGGCCCTGCTGATCGTCGTGGCGGTTCTCGCCGCTGCCGCCGGGCGGCCCGGCCGGGACGCGCACGCGGCCGGGGACCGGGCCGTCTGAGCCGTGCCCGCGGCCACCCGGCGACGTGCCGTGACGCCCGCGCTCCCCGGCCGCGACAGGGCCGCCGGGTGCGCTCACCCGCGTCGGGTGAGGCCGACCGGCCGCCGGCCCGCGCACGCTGGGGACACCTGCCCGGCCTCACGCCGGGCCGAACAGCGGCCGGCTCGTGGTCACCGTCGTGCTGCCCTTCCGGGGCGTCCTCCTCCGTGTGAGCGCCCGCGGGAAGGACACGGGCCGCCGTGACATCGCCCAGGCGCGGGCGCAGCAGGAGGCCTTCGATGCACGCATCCGGCCGGCCACGGGCACGGCGGCATCCGGCAGCGGAACACCGGCCGGCCGACCGGACTTCGCGACGCACACTCCGGGCCCGTGAACGGCCACCGCGCGGGCCGCGACGCACCACTCACCGCAGAGGGCGGGTGACGAGCGGGGCCGACGACCGCCGTCTCCCGCCGCGGCGAGGCGGCCCGCCGTGAGCGGCAACGTCGCGGAACGCCGCCGGACGCCGCTCGGCACGTGGCCGGCGGTCGGTCTCACGGTGGCCCTCCTCCTGGTCGCCAATGTGGCCCTGCACCGCTCGACGGGCTGGTCGCGCCTGGCGGTGGCCGTCCTGGTCTGCGTGCTGCTGCTCGGCGTACTGCGCTGGGCCGGCGGCACCCGCGCCGACGCGGGGCTGGCACCCGGGACCCTGGCCCGCGGTGCCCGCTGGGCGCTGGCCCTGTCCGCGGTGGTGGCCGGCGTCTACCTGGCCGGGGCCGCCGTGCCCGCCACCCGCACGCTGTTCGAGGACCACCGCTACGACGGGATGAGCGGCACCGCTCTCGCGCTGCGCGTCGTGGTGCTCGTACCCGTCGGGACAGTTTTGGTGGAGGAACTGGCCTTCCGCGGCGTGCTCTACGGGTTGGTGTACCGGGCCCGCGGGGCCGTGTGGGCGACCGCGGTGTCCAGCGTGCTGTTCGGCCTGTGGCACGTACTGCCGTCACTGCACCTGGCCGGCGCGAAGCCCGCGCTGACCACGGTGTTCGGTGTCACCCCGCTGGGCGCCGCGCTGGCCGTGGTGGCCGCGGTGCTGTTCACGGCGGCGGCGGGCGTCCTGTTCTGCGAACTGCGGCGCCGCAGCGGCAGTGTGCTGGCTCCCATGGGCCTGCACTGGGCGGTCAACGCACTCGGCTACCTCGTCGCCTTCCTGCTCCGCTGACCGCACCGCGGCCCCGAGCCCCGCCGCCGCGCGCTAGTCGCCGGGCCGGACGAGGTCCTTGAGCCGGTCGAGGTCCTCCGCCGTGAGGTCGGCGGGCCGTATGACCGCGTTCCAGCCGTCGACGTACGCGGCCTTGTAGGTGTGGCCGTGGCCGTCGGGGACGCCGGTGGAGAACGGCAGGTCGGCGGTGACCTGCCAGAAGGTGACGAACGGCATCCACACCATCTCCTCGAGCACGTCGTCGCCGGGTGCCTCGCCGATCCAGTCCGGTTCGGAGAGGAGCAGGCGGGGGCTCCACCAGACGATCGGATCGGACGGGTGCAGGAGGTAGAGCACCCGGGGACCGTTCCACGGCCGGTTCGCCGGAGGCGTTCCGGAGGCGGGGTCGTCGGTGAACCGCACCGTGCGTCCCCCCTCGTAGACGGGCTGGATCTCGGGACTGCCCGGGTCGCGCCCGTCACTGAACTCACGGAACAGCGTGTTGAAGTTGGGCGGCCCGGCGAACACGGTTCCCGCGGTGCGGTTGCGCAGGTCGTACTCCCCGCTGAAGGCGGTCTCCCCGCCGAACGAGCCCAGACTCTCGCCGGCGACGAACAGACGCGGACGCCGCTCGGACGGGAGCTTGGACCAGGTGTCGTAGACCGCGTCGAAGAGTTCGCGGCCGGCCTCGCGTGCCTTGGACTGGTCGACGAGGTACGACAGCCACGACGGCAGATAGGAGTACTGCATGGCGACGGTGGCCGAGTCGCCGTTGCCGAGGTACTCGAACGAGTCCACGGCGGCCGGGTCCACCCAGCCGCTGCCCGTCGTGGTCATCACGAGCAGGTTCGCGCGCTCGAACCCGCCCGCCCGTTCGAGGTCCGCGACGGCACGCGCCGCCCGGCTCTCCGTGTCGTCGGCGGTCGCCAGGCCCGCGTAGGCGCGCACCGGCTCCTGTCCCGTGCGGTGCGTGAAGGCGCCGATGTCGGCGGCCGAGGGGCCGCTGCCGGTGAAGGCACGGCCCTGCCTGCCCAGTGAGTCCCAGGGGACGAGGGAGCCCGGCCCGCCCGAGCGCAGGGCGGAGGTGGGTTGCAGCACGCCTTCCGGGGTCTCGGTGTCCCGGAGCGAGAACGCCTCGTTGGCCGCGTTCACGATGCCGCCGAGCAGCAGCCCGGTGAACGCCGACCACGCCAGGGCGGCCACCGCCAGCCAGCCGACCGCGCGCGCCGCTCGTCTGCCGATCCAGCGTGCCAGGAGGGCGGCCGTCCAGTGGTACGCGTGGCGGAGCCCGCGCCCGGCCAGCAGCAGCAGGCAGAAGACGACCGCCGCGACGAACGGGCAGGCCACGGTGGCGAGGACGTTGTAGTCGGTGACCCCCATGAGCTCTCGGATCCTGTGCTGCCAGTACTGGCCGAGCCCGAAGGAGAGGCCGCCCAGCACGGCGGCGGCGACGAGGAGGACCCGCCACGACCGGGGCGAGGGTGTGCGTGCGTCCCGGTCGGCGAACGCGCGCCCGACGCAGGCCGCTACCACGCCCAGCCCGTACCCGATGGCGGCGCTGATCCCGCAGATCAGCCCCTGGAGGACTCCTCCGCGGGGCAGCAGCGACGGAGTGAACGACAGGCAGGCCAGGACGAGCGCACCCCAGCAACCGGGCAGAGACGCGCGGTGCCGCCGACGGCGCTCGGCCCGGTCGCCCCGGTCCTCCGCCCGCGCCGCCTCCCCGTCGTGGGCTCCGGCCAGCGGGTCGCCCGGCTCGCGCGGGGCCGCCCCGTCCGGTCCTCGCCCGGGCGAGGGGCGGCCCAGCGCCAGCCGGGCCACGTGCGGCCAGTCCGCCGCCTCCCCGACCGTCCGCGGGATGCGGGCGCGCCGGCGTGGCACGCGGACCCGGAGCGCCCCGGGCAGGATGCGGCACACCACGGGCGAGCGCAGCACGACGTGTTCCCCGTCGATGCCCACCGGGAGGGTCTCCGCGTCCGCCTCGACCACCACGTCGCCGGCGGTGAACCGGACGACGGCCTGCGAGCGGGCGCCGCGCACCGAGCGCGCCGCCTCGACGGCGTTGCCGATCCGTACGCCCACCACGCCGAGCGTCCCCGCGTCCAGCCGGTGCCTGCGTCCGGGACGCGCCGCGTCCAGCGCCCGCCCGTAGACGTTGTTGCTCACGAGCAGCGCCTGGAGTTCGCCGACGAGCCGTGCGCCGGCCCGGGCACGGAGCCCGGTGCCGCCGCCGGTGAGGAGACCGGGCAGCGTGCGCAGGGTCGTACGCGCCTTGGCCTCGCGGTACGCCGGCTCGGTGACGACCGACGCGTAGGTCCCGAAGGAGGCGTTGTTGACGAACACGCGGTCCCCGGCACACCCGAGGTCGACCGGGACGTCGACGCCGTCGGTCAGCGCCCGCAGGGCCGCGGCGGGATCGTCGCGGTCGAGACCGAGGTCGAGGGCGAAGTGGTTGCGGGTGCCGGCGGGGATCACGACGAACGGCAGGCCGTGCTGGGAGGCGACCTCGGCCACCAGCGCCTGGGTCCCGTCACCGCCGGCCACCGCCAGCAGGTCGGCCCCGTCGGCGACGGCCCGCCGGGCCAGTTCGACGACGTCCTGACCCGCGTCCAGCACCTCCACCCGGCAGCCTGCCGCCCGCGCCTTCTCCACCAGCTGGAAGCGGCCCACCTTGCCGCCGCCGGAACGCGGATTCATCACCACCCAGGGAGCGCGGGCCGCCGGGGCGACGGCTCTCCCCTCTCCGGCCCCGCCGGGTCGCGACGCGGCACGGGCCATGGCCACGGCCGTCGCCCACAGGGCCAGGGAGGCCAGAGCCGGGCCCAGCAGCCCGAACGCGGAGTACAGGGCGAGCACGGTCACCGGTGCGGCCACGGCCAGGACCGCTCCGACGACGCGGAGCACACCGGTGTGGGCCAGGAACCACCACACGCCGACGGCGGCGAGCGAGAGGCCCGCGAGACCGGCCAGGGCCCACAGCACACTCCGCAGTCCCGCGGCGACGAGCGGCACCAGAACGCTTGCCCCGAGGGCCAGCAGGGCGAGGCGGGCGGGCCCGGCGCCGCGTGTCCGGGCGGCGCCACCGTCACCCGGCTCCTTCGTGTCGTCTCCGCGTCGCGCCACGTGTCACGCCCTTCCTCCGACACCGGCCTGCCGAGGACGCCTCGCGTCGTCGGGTGTGCCCGCCCGGGACGGGTCGGCAGGGGGCGCCGCACGGCCGTGCCGACCGGGATGCCCCACAGCCCGCCGGGAAGGCGGTCCGGCCCCGTCCGCCGTACGGGTCCGCACCGGTACGGGCCACTTCAGCGTGCCGTGCCGGGCCGCGCGCGGCCTCACCCGGCGCGGGTGAGCGCGCCCGCGGAGGAAGCCGCCTAGACCGCCCTGGGCCCCGTGACCGTCCAGCCCGGCGCCTGCGGGTGGGCCGTGAGGTCCTGGTGGCGTACCTCGTCGCCGCAGGTCCGGCAGGTCACCGCGGGGTCCAGGGCCCGGCCGCAGGAGTGCTCCAGCAGCATCGGCCGGTCGCCGTCCCCCCGGAGGTGGCGGTCGCCCCAGGCCATCAGGGTCCACAGCACCGGTTCGAGCTCCAGACCGGCCTGCGTCGGGCGGTACTCGTAGCGCTGCGGACGCTCGCTGTACAGCCGCCGGGTCAGGATCCCGGCGTCGACGAGCCGGCGCAGCCGGGTGGCGAGGATGTCGCGCGGCGCGCCGATGTTGCGCACGAGCTGGTCGAAGCGGCCGTTGCCCAGGCACACCTCGCGCAGGACGAGGAGGGAGTGCTTCTCGCCGACGAGCGCCAGGGTGTCGGCGATGGAGCAGGGGCGGGGGTCCTTGGTGGCGGCCATGGACTCCAGTCTAGAAGAGGGTTGGAAAATCCAACCCACCGGTCTACTGTGAGTTCGGATTTCCTACTCACTGGTAGCTCCCTGGTAGCCGTGGAGGCCCGCCATGCGTGACGCAGTCATCGTCGAAGCCGTACGCACCCCGATCGGCAAGGGCAAGCCGAACGGCGCCCTCGCGCACGTCCATCCCGTGGAGCTCCTCGCCCACACCCTGCGCGCCCTCGTCGAACGCTCCGGCGTCGACCCGGCACTGATCGACGACGTCATCGGAGGCACCGTCGACCAGGTCGGCGAGCAGGCCATGAACACCACCCGGTACGCGCTGCTGTCGGCGGGCTTCCCGGAGTCGGTGCCCGCGACGACCGTCGACCGCCAGTGCGGCTCCTCGCAGCAGGCCGTGCACTTCGCCGCCCAGGGCGTCCTGGCGGGGGCCTACGACCTCGTCGTGGCCTGCGGGGTGGAGTCGATGAGCCGGGTGCCGATGTGGTCCAACGTGCCGGCGGGCGCGGACCCGTTCGGGCCGGGCGTCGCCGCCCGCTACCCCGAAGGACTCGTGCCGCAGGGGATCAGCGCCGAGCTGATCGCCGCCAAGTGGTCCCTCGGCCGCGAGCGGATGGACGACTTCGCGCTCGCCTCCCACGGCCGGGCAGCGGCCGCCTGGGATGCCGGGCTCTTCGACGCCGAGGTCGCGCCCCTGGAGGGCCTCACGCGCGACGAGAGCGTGCGGCCCGGCGGCACGCGGGAGGCCCTCGCCGGGCTCAGGCCGGCCTACCACGACCCCCACTTCGCCGAGCGGTTCCCGCAGATCGAGTGGAACATCACGGCCGGCAACGCCAGCCCCGTCAACGACGGCGCCTCGGCGGTGCTCATCACCTCGAGCGAGACCGCGGCCCGGCTCGGGCTGCGCCCGCTCGCCCGGCTGCACAGCTTCGCCGTCACCGGCTCCGACCCGCTGCTGATGCTCACGGGCGTCGTCCCGGCCACCGAGAAGGTGCTGCGCAGGGCTTCCCTGACCCTGGACGACATCGACCTGTTCGAGGTCAACGAGGCCTTCGCCAGCGTGGTCCTGGCCTGGCAGCAGGAGACGGGTGCCGACCTGGAGCGGGTCAACGTGCACGGCGGCGCCCTCGCGCTCGGCCATCCGCTGGGCGCCAGCGGCACCCGGCTGACGACCACGCTGGTGCACGCCCTGCGCGCCCGCGGCGCCCGCTACGGGCTGCAGACCATGTGCGAGGCGGGCGGACTGGCCAACGCCATGGTGCTGGAACGGGTCTGAGCGGGGCCGGCGGGGCGGGCGTCCGGCTGACGGGCGGTCAGAGCCCGCGCAGGCGGTGCCGCTTGCGCCAGGCCACCACCACGCCCGCCAGGGCCGGCAGCGCGATGCAGGCCAGGGCGATCAGGAACGCCGGGGAGGTCGGCGTGGAGGCGCGGGCGCCGGCGACGGCGTAGGCGGCGGTGTTCGGGATCGAGCCGAGGGCCGTCGCCAGCAGGAATGGCACCAGGCCCATCCGGGAGACCGCGGCGCAGTAGTTCGCCGCCCAGAAGGGCACGCCCGGGAACAGCCGCACCGCCAGCATCGAGCGGAAGCCGTGCCGGCTGAGCTGGCCGTCCGCGGCCTTCAGCCAGCGCCCCCGCAGCAGCGGCCGCAGGGCGTCCTGGCCGAGCGCCCGGCCCAGGCAGAAGGCGATCCCGGCGCCCAGCACCGTGCCCGACAGGGCCACGCCGAGGCCGAGCTGCGAACCGAACAGCGCACCCGCCGCCAGATTGAGCAGCGGCCTCGGCACGAACGCCACGGTGCACACGCCGTACGCGGCCGCGAACACCACGGCCGCCATGGCGCCCCCGATGTAGGGCGGCCAGCCCTCGGTCAGCAGGCGCTGCGGCTCGAACAGCAGCACCGCGCAGGCGCCGGCGCCCAGCAGCGCCACGAGCAGGGACAGCCGGGACCACGGGGAGAACAGAAGTCTGGTGCAGCGGGCGGCGAAACCGGAGGACGCGGTGGACGGGGCGGTCGTGGCCCGGGGAGCGGCGACGGCGAGTTCCGCGGTGGCGGCCGGGGGAGAGGCCGTTGCAGTGCCCCCAGAGCGGTTGGTGGCATCGAGCATCCGGTGACACTAACCGACAAATGTGTGTGATCGCCGTATGGTTCGTCTCACGAGCGTCACAGGAGCCCGGGGGCGCGGGGTGCCCGGGCCGGGGGAAAACCATTCGACGCGCGGGGTGTTGTCGGCGAGGATCGACCTCATGTTCCGGCACGCCTTCGCTCTCGCTGCGGCCCTGGTCAAGGGCGCTCCGAAGGCTGCCGTCGTCACTGTCGCGGCCGTCGCGGACGGCGCCCGAAGCTGACCCTCCCCGGTTCGTCCGGCGGGCCCCGCGAGGGGAGGGTCGGGCAGCGCCTCGGGGTCCCCGAATTTTTTCCTCTCCGCCGGCGGGCGCGCGCATCGCGCCTCCGGCCAGACGCTTCGAGGTACAGCCATGCCCAAGACGGCCTACATCCGCACGAAACCGCATCTCAACATCGGCACCATGGGCCATGTCGACCACGGCAAGACGACCCTGACCGCCGCGATCACCAAGGTCCTCGCCGACCGCGGCACCGGCGCCTTCGTGCCGTTCGACCGGATCGACCGGGCGCCCGAGGAAGCGGCGCGCGGCATCACCATCAACATCGCGCACGTCGAGTACGAGACCGACACCCGCCACTACGCCCACGTCGACATGCCGGGCCACGCCGACTACGTCAAGAACATGGTCACGGGCGCCGCGCAGCTCGACGGGGCGATCCTCGTGGTCTCCGCGCTCGACGGGATCATGCCGCAGACCGCCGAACACGTCCTGCTCGCCCGGCAGGTGGGGGTCGACCACGTCGTCGTCGCCTTGAACAAGGCCGACGCGGGCGACGAGGAGCTGACCGACCTGGTGGAGCTGGAGGTCCGCGACCTGCTCACCGCGCACGGCTACGGCGGCGACTCGGTGCCCGTCGTCCGGGTCTCCGGGCTGAGGGCGCTGGAGGGCGACCTGCGGTGGACGGCGTCGGTCGAGGCGCTGCTCGACGCGGTGGACACCTACGTGCCGATGCCCGAGCGCTACCTGGACGCCCCGTTCCTGCTGTCCGTCGAGAACGTGCTCACCATCACCGGCCGGGGGACCGTGGTGACCGGCGCCGTCGAGCGGGGCGTGGTGCGCGTCGGCGACCGGGTGGAGGTGCTCGGGGCCGCGGTGGAGACCGTGGTGACGGGTCTGGAGACCTTCGGCAAGCCCATGGAGGAGGCCCAGGCCGGGGACAACGTGGCGCTGCTGCTGCGGGGTGTGCCGCGCGACGCCGTCCGGCGGGGGCACGTGGTGGCCGCGCCGGGGAGCGTGGTGCCCGGCCGCCGCTTCACCGCCCGGGTGTACGTGCTGTCCGCGCGGGAGGGCGGGCGGACCACGCCCGTCTCCACCGGGTACCGGCCGCAGTTCTACATCCGGACCGCGGACGTGGTCGGGGTCGTCGACCTCGGCGGGCAGGCGGTGGCCCGGCCCGGGGACACCGTGGCCATGCGCGTGGAACTCGGCCGGGACGTGCCGTTGGAGCCGGGCCTCGGCTTCGCCGTCCGCGAGGGCGGCAGGACCGTCGCGGCGGGGACCGTGACCGAGGTGGGCTGAGGCGGCGCGGCACCGAGCCTCCGGCCGCCCCCGTGCGCAGCGACCGCGCGGGGGCGGCCCCGGTCCCTCCCCGGCGCCCGGCCCCGGCACAATCGAGGGGTGAACGAAGCCCTCCCCGTCGCCCAGTCCGTCGACCACGGGTTCGCCAAGCTCATGCCCGACGTCGACCGGGAGCGTGCCTGGCTGCTCACCGTGGACGGGGCGCCCCAGTCGTACGTCGACCTGGACGACCCGGCCCACCTGGAGTTCGAGTACGCGCGCCGGCTCGGGCACGCGCTGGACGTCGCGGCCGAGTCGGGGCGGGCGCTGGACGTGGTGCACCTCGGGGGCGGGGCCCTCACGCTGCCCCGGTACGTGTCCGTCACCCGGCCCGGCTCACGGCAGGACGTCGTCGAGGCCGACCGCGGCCTGCTGGAGCTGGTCACCGGGCATCTGCCGCTGCCCGAGGGGGCCCGGGTGACGCTGCACGCGGCGGACGCGCGGCGCTGGCTGGAGGAGGCTCCCGGCGACTCGGCGGACGTCGTCGTCGCCGACGTCTTCGGCGGCTCCCGGGTGCCGGCGCACCTCACCTCGGTGAGCTACGTGCGCGAGGCCGCGCGGGTGCTGCGCTCCGGCGGGGTCTACCTCGCCAACCTGCCCGACGCGGCGCCCTTCGCCTTCCTGCGCTCCCAACTCGCCACCCTGGCCACCGCCTTCGAGGAGATCGCGCTGGTCGCCGAACCCGGGGTGCTGCGCGGGCGGCGGTTCGGCAACGCGGTGCTCGTCGCCGCGCACGGGCCCGTCGACGTCGCCGCCCTGGCCCGGCTCGCCGCCGCCGACGCCTTCCCGGCCCGGGTGGTGCACGGCCGCGCGCTGCGGGAGTTCACCGGTGCCGCGCGGGCCGTACGGGACGAGGACGCCGTACCGTCACCCGAGCCCCCCGACGGGGCGTTCGGCATCGGCTGACGGCTGTCCGGCGGCCTCACCGGTGACGCCCTTGGCCACCGGTGTGGTGCGGCGGCGCAGGTTGCGCACGTCCGGGACGCACAGCACCGCCGCCGTCACCAGGACCACCAGACCGGCGCAGCCCCACAGGGCCGCGGTGCGGCCGAAGGCGTCCTCCGCCGGTCCGGCCGCCGCGGTGGCCAGGGGCACGAACGCCACGGAGCCGAACCAGTCGTACGCCGAGACGCGGGAGAGCTTCGCCTCCGGGATCTCCTGGTGCAGGGCCGTCATCCAGGAGACGCCGAACACCTCGACCGTCGCCCCGGCGACGAACATCACCGCGAACAGCACGCCGATCGGCACCGGGACGGCCAGGGCGGCCGAGGGCAGCGCCAGGGGGAACACGCACAGGGTGCCGGCCAGGAGCAGCCGGCGCGGCTTCCAGCGGGTCATCAGCAGGGCGCCGGCGACGGTGCCTGCGCCGAACGCGCCCAGGGCCATACCCCAGGGCCCCGCGCCGCCGAGGTGGTCGCGGGCGACGAGGGGGCCGTACACGGCGTCGGCGGCGGCGACCACGGCGTTGGCGACGGAGAACTGCACGACGATGCCCCACAGCCAGGGCCGGCCCGCGAACTCCTGCCATCCTTCGCGCAGGTCGGCGAGCAGGCCGCCGCCGGGGGCCCGGGGCGGTATGTGGCCCACGTCGAGGAAGGCCCGCAGCGCCCCGGCGACGGCGAAGGCGGCCGCGTCCGCGGCCAGGACCCAGCCCGGACCCATCGCGGCGACCATGGCGCCGCCCAGCGCGGCCCCGCCGAGGCCGGCTCCCTGCATCGCCATCCGGAACACCGCGAAGGCGCGGCCCGCCTGCTCGCCCTGGACCGAGGACATGAGCATGCCCTCGGCGGCCGGGCCGAAGAAGGCCTGCCCGGTACCGCCGAGGGCGGCCAGCAGCATCATCTGCCACAGCAGGGGGTCCCCGGTCAGCACGAGAACGGCGAACACGGCCTGCGAGAGGCAGTTCAGGGCGTTGGCCGCGACCATCACCCGGTGCCGGGGCAGCCGGTCGGCGACGGCACCGCCGATCAGCAGGAACAGCACGAGCGGCACCGTCCGCGCCGCGGCCACCAGGCCGACGTCGCCGCCGTCCCCGCCCGCCTCGAGGACGGCGAAGGCGGCGGCGACGAGGGCGCCGCCGCTGCCCAGACTGGTGACGACCGCGGCGGCGGTCAGCAGGGTGTAGTTGCGGCCCGCCCAGGCGGGGCGGCGGGAGAAGGTGGTCGGCACCCCGTGACTATCCACGGGAAGGGGCTGGCTTGCCAAAACGGCCGGCGCCGGCCCCGCCCGGTCAGGAGTCCGTGGGCGCTTCCTCGGTGAGGCGCACCGTGCTGAGGATCTTCTGGATGGTCGCCTCGGGCAGCTCGTCCTTGACGCCCTTGGCCCCGTACAGGTTCCAGGTCACGAAGTCGCCCGCGCCGTTCTTGAAGGCGAAGGTGATGGCCTTGCCCTCGCTGTCGCACTTGCCGTTCTGCGGGGTGTTCTCCGAATGCGCCGTGGCGACGCTGCCCTTGATGCCCGACTTGGTGGTGTACGGCTTGGGCTTGGTGTACTTGACGCTCTTCTTGTCGGGCTGGGTGTAACCGCCGAAGATCCACCACGGGACGCGGGTCTCGGCCGCCATGTCCGTGTTCTTCGCGCCGTTCTCGCCGCGGGTGCCGGCGGTGGCCAGCGCGGTGTCCTCCTCGCGCCCGTCCTTGTTCGCGTCGCTCGTGCACCACTTGGACTTGAAGTAGGCGGGAGCGGTGACCGTGGTGCGGTCCATCTCCCCGTCCTTCTTCTCCCATTCGAAGCCCACGCTCGTGTCCGGCGTCTCGATCTCCCAGTCGGAGGGGACGTCGAACTTGGTGCCGAAGCGCGGGTTGGCGACGACCTTCCAACCGGGGACGGTCGCCTTCTCCGGCCCGCCGCCGCGCGGGTTGTCCCCGCCGCCCGAGGCGCTCGGATCGGCCGAGGGGTCCTTGGACGCGGTCGGGGACGGCTTCTTCTTGCCGTCCGTGCCGTCCGCCGTGTCGTCCTTGTCACCACCGAGCACCAGGAAGCCGGTGACGCCGGCGGCCACCACGACCGCGGTCGCCGCGATGATCGCGACGAGCTTGGTCCGGTTGCCGCCGCCGCCCTGCGGGGGCTGCGGCGCACCGGCCGGCGCGGGGGTGCCCCACTGCGGCTGCTGTCCGTAGGGGCCGGGCTGCTGATAGCCCGGCTGCTGGTACGGATTCGGCTGCTGGTACCCCGGCTGCTGGTACGGGTTGTTCGTCTGCGGGTTCTGCTCGCCCCCGGGCGGCTGCTGTCCTGGCCACATGGGCAGTCACCCTAGCCGCGCTTCGGACACGATTCGGTCACCGCCCGTGGACGGGGGCGTAGCAACCCGGGGGCGGAGTCGTGCGGGACATGCGGTGGAGGCGTGTGCGGCGGTCGTCACACGGACCTGGTCAGACGACTCTACTCGTGAGTAACATGCGGGCATGAGCGCAGACCAGATGTCCATCGGCGAGATGCTCGCCGCCACGGTGCCCATGGCCCGGACCCTGAACCTCGAGTTCCTCGAGACCTCGCCGGAGCGGGCGGTCGTCTCCCTGCCGGACCAGGGCGAGTACCACAACCACGTGGGCGGCCCGCACGCCGGCGCGATGTTCACGCTGGGCGAGTCCGCGAGCGGGGCGATCGTGCTGGCCGCGTTCGGGGACCAGCTCTCGCGTGCCGTCCCGCTGGCCGTCCGTGCCGAGATCGCCTACAAGAAGCTCGCGATGGGCGTCGTCACCGCCACGGCCACTCTCGGCCGCCCGGCCGCCGAGGTCGTCGCCGAACTCGACGCCGGTGAGCGGCCGGAGTTCCCGGTCGCCATCGCCATCCGGCGCGCCGACGGCGCCGTGACCGGCGAGATGACAGTGGTGTGGACCCTGCGGCCCAACGGCTGAACCATCCGTCACCGCCCTGCCCGAGCCCCGGCCGTGTGCCGGGGCTCTCGTGCGTCGTGCGCCGGTCCGGGGGGAGATTTCGTGGACCGATCGCCTTTGTCCGTGCACAACTCGCCCGTACTGTCGAGTCGTTTCTTCGAAAGCCGGTGCGGATACCGCCGGTAACAATTCGCATTTCCTCGTACCGCGAACTCAAGTCACCCGAACTCCTTGTTACTTGTCAGTCGTGTGTGCGAAAGTGAGCCGCCTCACAGCCGGGTCCGGTCCGCAATCGACCCGGCACAGGTATGCACCCACCACCCTGCTTTCGGACGGACGCGCCATTCGCCTGCCGTCCTGCGGCTGGAAGGAAATGGTTCCGTGCCGTCCCCCCACCCCCCACGCCCGCCGTACCCGCCGCGCCCCGGAGCGGTGCCGGCGGATTCCGACCGCAATCTCCTCGCCCGGGCAGCCGAACCGAATGAAGGCCCACGCGCCGTCGCGCTGCTGCTCGCGCGGCACTGGCGTGCGGTCCACGAGTACGCCGTCATCTGCCTGGCCTGCTCGCAGGACTCGGCGTCGATGGCTGCCGCCGCCGCCTTCCGCCGGGAACTGGCCCGGCCGGACGGCGGCGCCCTGCGCCCGCGGCTGCTCGCGGCCGTCCGCGACACCGTCGGGGAGTGGGCGGCCGACGACGCCGTATCCGCCTCGCTGCCGGAACTCCGCAAAACCGTCGGCGCCCGCGGTCTGCGCGCCGCCCGGTCGGTGACACCCGAAAGGCGACGCCTTGCCGAGCGCGCTTTCCGGGCGCTTCCGGGAGCTTCTCAATGCCTGCTCTGGCACACCGAGGTCGAAGCCGAGTCGCTATCCGTACCGGCCGGTCTGCTGGGCGTGGACGCCGGTATCGCGGCGGCCGCCCTGGAGCATGCCCGCGAGCAATTCAGGACGGGTTGTGCACGCGCCCACCGGGAACTCGCGCCGACCCGGGAATGCCGCTACTACAACCGTCTGCTGGACGTCCCGATGCGCCGCGGGGGAGCCCTGCTGCCGGACGTGCAGCGGCACCTGATGGCCTGCCGCTACTGCCGGCACGCGGCCGAGCAGCTCAGCCACTTCGAGGGCGGGCTCGGGGAGTTGCTGGCGGAGACCGTGCTCGGGTGGGGAGCCCGCCGCTATATGGAGTCGCGGCCGGGCCGCGACCCGGGATGCACCATCCCGGCCGCGGGCGGACGCCACCGCCTCACGGCCCGCACCCCGGACGGCGACGGCCGGCCGGGAGTTCCCAGGCGGCGCCACGCCAAGGCGCTGGCTGCCGCGGTAGGGGTGACGTCCCTGGTGCTGCTCGCGACGCTGCTGACAGCCCGAGGCTGGAGCGAGGAAGCCGGCACGGTCGCCTCGCAGGCCACCGGGGGAGCGGCGCGCCCCGACGCGACCGCCGCCACCGTGGCCCACCCCGCCGAGGTGGCCCGGGGGCGGCTGCGCAACCTCGACACGGACCTGTGCCTCGACGTCAGGGGCGGGCGCCTGCGCGCCGACTCCCGTGTGACGCTGGCGGGCTGCTCCGCGGGGACGCCGCAGTGGACGTACCGGGACGACGGCCTGCTGCGCTCGGCCGCCGACCCGCGGCTCTGCCTGGGATCGGACGCGGCCGAGAAGTCGGTCGTGCTGGCCGGCTGCCTCGTGCACGCCGGAACCGTCCGCTACGACCTGACCGTGCGGGGGGAGTTGCTGCCACGGGAAGGGAAGGGCGGCGCCCTGGCACCGGGCAGCGGGAGGGGGGTCACCGTCGCACCGCGCGACGGCTCGGCGTCCCAGCGCTGGGCGCTGGAACCGGCGCCCGCCGCGGGCGGCTCCCCGGCCGGCCGGGGAGCCGAGGAACCTTCGGGGACGAGCCCGCGGAGGGCGGAGGAGCAGCCCCCGGACGCCGCACCGCCCGGCTCGGCAACCCGGCGGCCGAGGCCGCCGCGGACCGGGTCCGCGGACCCGGCACCACCGGAGCGGTACTCGACGCGGGCCGTGCAGGTGGGCTGCTGCGCCGGAGGGGCTCCCGGGGTGCCGTCCGAAGACCGGGCCGCGCACGAGACGACCGACGCGCTCGACGCCGCCACCACCGCCGTGACCGGCACGCTCGACACCGCGACCACGGCCGCCGTGACCGGCGCACTTCCGACCGGCCTCGGCGGTGGCCGCGTCGCCGGGGCCGTACTTCCCGCGGGCCGTGCGGGTGGGTTGCTGCGCTGAGTCGACTTCCGGGGTGTGGGCGGGGGGTGGGTCGCGTACGCGGTGACCGGCGTGCGCGACGCTGGTCACCGCCACCGCCGTGGGGTGTTTCCTACGGCTTGGACCGCCCGCTCGGCGCCGTCGGAGCGGTACTCGACGCGGGCGGGCGGATGGCCGCTGCGCCGAAGCGGCTCCGAGGGCGCGGCAGGGGCTCGAGGCCCGGGTCGCGTACGAGGTGACCGAGGCGCTCGACGCCACCGCCACCGCCGCCGGAGCGGTACTTCCCGCGGGCCGTGCGGGTGGGTTGCTGCGCTGAGTCGGCGCCCGGGGTGCGGGCAGGTGCGCGGGGCGCGCACGAGGGGACCGGCGTGCGGGACGCCGCCACCGCCCTGGCCGGCGCGTGCCCGTGCTTACCGGGATGTTCTCGCCTGCACGGCCGCAGAGGCCGCGCGCAGACGGATCGCCGGGAGGCGCCGCGCATCGAACCGGCACAGACTGGTACTCCTCCTGAGGCCGCCGCAGAACCCAGGGAGTGACGCATGCCCGAGGCCCCGCGCCTGGACAGCAGGACGACACCGACCGACGAGGAGGTGCGCACCCTCGACGCGCACTGGCGCGCCGCCAACTACCTGGCGGCCGGTCAGATCTACCTCCTGGCGAACCCGCTGCTCACCGAGCCGTTGCGGCCCGAGCACATCAAGCCGCGGCTTCTCGGCCACTGGGGCACCTCACCCGGGCTCAACCTCGTGTACACCCACCTCAACCGCGTCATCAAGGCGCGCAACCTGGACGCCCTGTGCATCTGGGGGCCCGGCCACGGCGGGCCCTCCGTGCTCGCCAACGCGTGGCTGGAGGGCAGCTACGGCGAGAAGTACCCCGACGCGTCCCGGGACGCCCGGGGCATGGAGCTGCTCATGCGGCAGTTCTCGTTCCCCGGGGGAGTGCCCAGCCACGTGGCCCCGGAGGTGCCCGGCTCGATCCACGAGGGCGGCGAACTCGGCTACTCCCTCGCCCACGCCTACGGCGCCGCCCTCGACCACCCCAACCTGCTCGTCACCTGCGTGATCGGCGACGGCGAGGCGGAGACGGGCCCCCTCGCCGGGTCCTGGCACGCCAACAAGTTCCTCGACCCGGTGCACGACGGTGCCGTCCTGCCCGTCCTCCACCTCAACGGCTACAAGATCGCCAATCCGACCGTGCTGTCCCGGCTCCCCCGGGAGGAGCTCGACGCGCTGCTGCACGGTTACGGCCACGAGCCGATCCACGTCACCGGCGACGACCCGGCGACCGTGCACCGGGCCATGGCCGAGGCCATGGACGACGCCCTGGACCGCATCGCGCGGTTCCAGCGCGCCGCCCGCGAGGAGGGCGCGACGCAACGCCCGCGCTGGCCCGTGATCGTGCTGCGCACCCCCAAGGGCTGGACCGGACCGGCCGAGGTGGACGGCGACCCGGTCGAAGGCACCTGGCGGGCGCACCAGGTGCCCCTGTCCGGGGTCCGCGACAACCCCGAGCACCTGCGCGCGCTGGAGGACTGGCTGCGCTCCTACCGGCCCGAGGAGCTCTTCGACGCCGACGGCCGCCCGGTCGACGACGTCCTCGCCTGCGTCCCCGAGGGCACCCGGCGCCTGGGCGCCACCCCGTACGCCAACGGCGGGCTGCTCCTGCGCGACCTGCCGGTGGCGCCCCTGGACGACTTCGCCGTGCCCGTCGACAAGCCCGGCGCGACGCTGCACGAGCCGACCCGGGTCCTCGGCGACCTGCTCGCCCGCCTCATGCGCGACACCGCCGACCGGCGCGACTTCCGCCTGGTCGGCCCCGACGAGACGGCCTCCAACCGGCTCCAGGCCGTCGTCGACGCCGGCGGCAAGACGTGGCAGGCGGAGACGCTCCCCGTCGACGAGCAACTCGACCGGCACGGCCGGGTGATGGAGGTCCTGTCCGAGCACCTGTGCCAGGGCTGGCTGGAGGGGTACCTGCTCACCGGCCGGCACGGGCTGTTCTCCTGCTACGAGGCGTTCGTGCACATCGTCGACTCGATGGTCAACCAGCACATCAAGTGGCTGCGCACCTCCCGCCGCCTGCCGTGGCGCGCCCCCATCGCCTCCCTCAACTACCTGCTGACCTCGCACGTCTGGCGGCAGGACCACAACGGCTTCTCCCACCAGGACCCCGGCTTCGTCGACCACGTCCTCAACAAGAGCCCCGAGGCCGTCCGGGTCTACCTGCCGCCGGACGCCAACACCCTGCTGTCGGTCGCCGACCACGCGCTGCGCAGCCGCGACTACGTCAACGTGATCGTGGCCGGCAAACAGCCCTGCTTCGACTGGCTGACGATGGACGAGGCCCGGGTGCACTGCGCCCGCGGTGCCGGCACCTGGGAGTGGGCCGGCACCGAGGACGGCGGCGAGCCCGACGTCGTCCTGGCCTGCGCCGGGGACGTCCCCACCCAGGAGACCCTGGCCGCGGCCCACCTGCTGCGCCGGCACCTGCCCGAGCTGTCCGTCCGCGTGGTGAACGTCGTGGACCTGGCCCGGCTGCTGCCCCAGGAGGAGCACCCGCACGGGATGAGCGACTTCGAGTACGACGGGCTGTTCACCACCGACAAGCCGGTGATCTTCGCCTACCACGGCTACCCCTGGCTGATCCACCGCCTCGCCTACCGCCGCACCGGCCACCAGAACCTGCACGTGCGCGGCTACAAGGAGGCCGGCACCACCACGACGCCCTTCGACATGGTGGTGCGCAACGACCTCGACCGCTACCGCCTGGTCATGGACGTCATCGACCGGGTCCCCGGCCTCGCCGTGCGCGCCACGGCCGTACGCCAGCGGATGGCCGACGCCCGCACCCGGCACCACGCCTGGATCCGCGAGCACGGGACGGACCTGCCCGAGGTCGCCGAGTGGAGCTGGAACGCCTGAGCCGTCGGCGGCGTCCTCCAAGCCGGTAGGCTTCCCGGGGCACGCAGGGAGGCTCGGCGAAAGGAACCGGCGTTGCACGTCCAGGAATGGCTCGAAACCGTACCGGCGATCGCCGTCTACGCGCTCGTGGGAGTGGTCATCGGCCTGGAGAGCCTGGGCATCCCGCTGCCCGGGGAGATCATCCTGGTCTCCTCCGCGCTGCTCGCCTCCCAGCACGGTGACATCGACCCCGTCGTCCTCGGCGCCTGCGCCACGGCCGGCGCGATCATCGGCGACTCGATCGGCTACGCCATCGGCCGCAAGGGCGGGCGGCCCCTGCTGGCCTGGCTGGGCAGGAAGTTCCCCCGGCACTTCAGCGAGGGCCACATCGCCACCGCCGAGCGGTCCTTCGAGAAGTGGGGCATGTGGGCCGTCTTCTTCGGCCGCTTCGTCGCCCTCCTGCGCATCTTCGCCGGCCCCCTCGCGGGCGTGCTGCGCATGCCGTACTGGAAGTTCCTGATCGCCAACGTCCTGGGCGGCATCGTCTGGGCCGGTGGCACGACCGCCGTCATCTACTACGTCGGCATCGTCGCTGAGTCCTGGCTGAAGCGCTTCTCGTGGCTGGGGCTGGTGGCGGCGGTCCTGGTGGGCCTGACCTCCATGCTGGTCATCAAGCGCAAGGCGAAGAAGGCAGGCCAGAACCTGGAAGCGACCGGGGCGCCGACCTCCTAGGGACGCCGCGCCCCCCGTCCCGCCTACGCGTGCGCGTCCCGGTGGGCCTTCGCCAGCTCGGCGTACATCGTGCCGTTCAGGGTGACGCCCTGCCGCTCCTCCTCGGACAGCTCCCGCCGGACCTTCGCGGGCACCCCGGCCACGAGCGAACCGGGCGGCACGACCATCCCCTGCGGCACCAGCGCCTGGGCGGCGACCAGGGAGCCCGCACCGATCACCGCCCCGTTCAGCACCGTCGCCCCCATGCCGACCAGGCAGTCGTCCTCGACGGTCGCGCCGTGCACCACCGCGTTGTGCCCGATGCTGACCCGCTCACCGATCCGCACGGGGAAACCGGGGTCGGCGTGCAGGGTGCAGTTGTCCTGGACGTTGCTGCTCGCGCCGACGGAGATCTCCTCCACGTCGCCGCGCACCACGGCCCCGTACCAGACGCTCGCCCCGGCGCCCAGCGTCACGCCCCCGATGACAGAGGCCGTGGGCGCCACGAACGCCGTCCCGTCGATCTCCGGTTCCCGGCCGCCGATCCCCATGACCATCGCCCGCTGTGCCATGCCCGCCTCCACTGACGTCGTTGCCGATCCGCACCGTACGCCACGCCGTGGGGCGAAGATCACAGGCCCTCTCCGTCATGGGGGCCGACCCGGCTGAGTACGGTGACTTCCGTGCCGAAGCGCAAGAACACGTTCTCATCCTGGCGGCGGGGCCTGACGCAGCGCGCCGTCCACGCGGGCTGGGCCTGGCTCCAGCGGACGGCCTCGGTCACCGCCGAGCACCCCGGCCGGTACCGCTTCGGCGCGATGGGGACGGGCACGAGGCTCGCCTTCCCGCTCGGCACGGTCTTCGGCGAGCCGTGGATCCGCCTCGGCGCCCACTGCATCATCGGCGAGCAGGTCACCCTCACCGCGGGCCTGATGCCCGACCTCGACCTCGGTCCCGACCCGATCCTGCGGATCGGCGACGGCGTGGTCCTCGGCCGCGGCAGCCACGTCATCGCGGACACGACGGTCACCATCGGCAGTGACTGCTACTTCGGGCCCTACGTCTACGTCACGTCCACGAACCACTCCTACGACGACCCGCACCAGCCGATCGGCAGGCAGTGGCCGCGCATGGAGCCGGTGGAGATCGGGCCGGGCTGCTGGATCGGCACCGGCGCGGTGATCCTGCCCGGCGCCCGGATCGGCCGGAACGTGGTGGTGGCGGCGGGCGCGGTCGTCCGGGGCGCCGTGCCGGACCACTCCGTCGTGGCGGGCGCGCCGGCCCGCGTCGTACGCCGCTGGACCCCCGGCGACGGCTGGCAGCCGCCGCTGCGCACCCCGGCGCCGGTGCCCATCCCGGAGGGGGTCACGCCGGAGCAGTTGCGGGCGCTGTCGGAGCTGGACGAGGAGAGCGCGGCGCGGTTGGCCCGGCTGGACGAGGAGAGCGCGGCGCGGCCGGCCCGGCTGGACGAGGAGGCCGCGGCCGGACTCGCGGAGCTCGAACCGGGCTCCTGAGCCGCACGGCGGGCCGGCCGCCCGCGGGCTCAGCCCGAGGCCAGCAGGACCGTACCGACCAGGGCCAGTCCGGCGCCCGCCGCCTGGACCGCCCGCAGCCGCTCGCGCAGCACGCCGCGCGCGGCCACCGCCGTCACCACCGGGTAGAGCGAGGCGAGCACGGCCGCCACCGTGACCGGCCCCTGCTGGGCGGCGATCGAGTAGGTGCCGTTCGCGGCGACGTCCGCCAGGCCCACGAAGGCGAGGGCGGGCAGGGCGTGCCAGGGGAAGCCGTCCGCCGGGAGCGCGGGGGCGCCGCGCCGCACCGAGACGTACAGGGCCGCCCCGCCCGCGGCCACGTTGGTCACCCGCTGCACGAACAGGGCCAGGAACAGACCGGTCAGAGTGTGCGACGCCTCGGCGATCAGGGCCATCACCGCGCCGAACCCGAAGGCCGCGAGCAGGGTCAGGGCGATGGCCTGGCGCTGCACGGGCGCGCCGCGGAACTGCGGCCCGCCGGCGAGGCAGATGCCGGCGACCGCGACGAGGATCCCGACGAACTGCAGCAGGCCGGGGCGTTCGCCCAGCACCAGTCCCACCCCCACGGGCACGGCCACGCCGATCGAACCCAGCGGCGAGACCACGCCCATCGGCCCGAGGGCCAGGGCCTTGTAGAAGGCCAGCATCGCCACCGGCCCGACCAGCCCGGCGGCGACGGCGAACCACAGCTGCGGCCCGGCCTCGCTCCAGCCGCCCGTGGCGACGACGACCGCACCGAGGACGACGACCGCGATCGACTGCGAGACCACGACCACGGTGAGCGCGGGCGTGCGGCGGGTCAGCAGTCCGCCGCCGAAGTCGGCCAGGCCCCAGAGCAGGCTGGTGGCCAGGGCGAAGAGCGCTGTCATGGAACGGATGCCTCGCAGTACAGTTCAGTGGACGATCAGGTCAACCACACCATAGTGCAGCTCGCTGAACTATGTCATACAGAATATTGGACGGAACGTGTCGGACCTCGACCTCCTGACCCAGTCCCTGGCGCGCAGCGTCAAGCACTGGCGCGCGGTGCGCGGCTTCACGCTGGACGTGCTCGCCGCCCGCGCCGGAGTCAGCCGCGGCATGCTCATCCAGATCGAGCAGGCCCGCACCAACCCCAGCCTGGGCACCGTCGTGAAGATCGGTGACGCGCTCGGCGTCAGCATCACCACCCTCCTGGACTACGAGCAGGGCCCGAACGTCCGCGTCGTCCCCGCCGAGCAGGCCGTCCGGCTGTGGCACACCGACGCCGGCAGCTACAACCGGCTGCTCGCCGGCACCGAGGCCCCCGGGCCGCTGGAGATGTGGGACTGGAGGCTGATGCCCGGCGAGAGCAGCCCCTCCGACCCGCACCCGGCCGGCACGACCGAACTGCTGCACGTCACGGCCGGGGAGCTGACGCTCACCGTCGACGGGGCCGAGCACCGGGTGCCCGCCGGCGCCAGCGTCCACTTCGAGGCCGGCGTGCCCCACACGTACGGCAACACCGGGGACGTGCCGATGGAAATGGTCATGGCCGTCTCGGTGCCGCCCGTCTCCTGAGACGCCCGGGCGGCGGGCCCCGCGGTGTTGTTAGCGTGCGGCCATGCGCGCACCCCTCGGACACTTCGACGACGCCCGGCCCGCCCCCGCCTGCCTCGACGAGCTGACCGTCCCCGTCGCCGACGCCGTACGCCACTGGCAGGGCAGCGTCCCCGCCGACCGGATCGTCTACGTCGAGACCGACCCCGCCTGGGCCGACACCGCGACCTTCGTGGAGCACTACGGGCAGGACCTGCTGGAGCGCTCCGCCAACTGCGTGGTCGTCGCGGGCAAGCGCGGCGGCGGGACCACGCTCGCCGCGTGCGTCGTGCTGTCCACCACCCGGGTCGACGTCAACGGCGTGGTCCGCCGCCGACTGGGCGCCCGCAAGGCCTCGTTCGCCGCGATGGACACCGCGACCGGTGAGACCGGCATGGAGTACGGCGGCATCACCCCGATCGGGCTGCCCGCCGACTGGCCCGTCCTCGTGGACGCGGCCGTGGTCGACCTGCCCTACGTCCTCGTCGGCAGCGGCCGGCGCCGCGGCAAGCTGCTGGTCCCGGGCAAGGCCTTCGCCGAACTGCCGGGCGCCGAGGTCGTGAAGGGCCTCGGAGCTCCCGTTCCGTAGCGCGCCGCCGCGTCCGGGCACTGCTCGGCGAAACGCCCGCGTCTCCGTCTCCGGCACCGAGCGGTCCACCGAGGCCGCCTACAGCGCGGCGACGGCCCTCGTCACCGCCCCAGTCGGGGGATCTCGATGGCCGGGCAGCGGTCCATCACCATCTCCAGACCCGCCGCGCGGGTCCGTTCGTACGCCGCCTCGTCGACGACGCCGAGCTGGAACCAGACACCCTTCGCGCCCTTGGCGACGGCCTCGTCCGCGACCGCGCCGGCCAGGTCGCTGTTCACGAAGACGTCCACGACGTCCACCTCGAAGGGGATGTCCGCGAGGCTCGCGTACCCCTGCTCGCCGTGCACCGTCTCCGCCTTCGGGTGCACCGGCACCACGCGCTTGCCGAAGTGCTGGAGCGTCGCGGCCACGCCGTACGCGGCACGCTGCCGGTTCGACGACAGGCCCACCACGGCCCAGGTGTCGCCGAGTTCGGTGAGAATCCTGCGGACCGCTGCCTCGTCGCCGTACACCGGTGACCTCCTCGGGAGTCGCAAAGGAACTGTTCCCGGTCAACGGCCCGGGCCGCCCGGTGATTCCCCGGCACCCCCGTGATAGCTTGCCGAAGCCAGTCGAACCCATGTACGTGGGTCAGGGAATCCGGTGCGAACCCGGAACTGACGCGCAGCGGTGAGGGGGACGGGCGGGGCCTCGGCCACTGGACGCACCGCGTGTCCGGGAAGGCGCCCCGATCCGGACGAACCCGAGTCCGAAGACCTGCTGGCGGCCCCCGCGGCCGACGCGGCGGGGGAGCACCGTACGACCGGGCTCCGCGACCGAGCCCTCGACGACCGAGGACTGGTTCCCCGTGCCCCTCGCCCGACCCGCCCGCGCGGCCGCCCTGCTCGCCGTCTGCTCCCTGCTCCTCGCCGGTTGCGGCGGCACGGAATCCTCCGGCCGCCATGACGGGAAGACAGCCGTCACCCTCCGCAACTGCGGACACGAGGTCCGCGTGGAGTCCCCGCCGCGGCACGCCGTCTCCCTCAACCAGGGCACCACCGAGATCCTGCTCTCCCTCGGTCTCGCCGACCGCCTCGCCGGCACGGCCACCTGGACCGACCCCGTGATGAAGGGGCTCGAGAAGGAGAACGCCGAGGTGCCGCGGCTCGCCGACAACAACCCCTCCTTCGAGCGGGTCCTGGACGCCGACCCCGACTTCGTGGCCGCCTCGTTCGTCTCCACCCTCGGCAAGGGCGGCGTCGCCACCCGGGAACAGTTCGAGAAGCTCGGCGTCCCCACCTACGTCTCCCCGTCCGACTGCGCCGGCAAGGACAACAACTCCGGCGGCGACGGCTCCCGCGGCAAGCCCCTCGGCATCGGCACCGTCTACCGGGAAGTGCGCGACCTGGCCACGGTGTTCGGCGAGCGGGAACGCGGCGACCGGCTCGTGGTCTCCCTGCAACGGCGGATGGACAAGGCCACCGCGGGCCTCGACGCCTCCCGGGTCACCCTCCTGTACTGGTTCGCCAACTCCGACTCGCCCTACATGGCGGGCTGCTGCGGCGCGCCCGGCATCATCACCCGGGCCCTCGGCGCGCAGAACGTCTTCGACGACACCCACGACGAGTGGCCGCAGATCAACTGGGAGACGGTCGCCGACCGCGACCCGGACGTCCTCGTCATCGGCGACCTGACCCGTAAGTCGCAGACCGCCGAATCGGCCGCGAAGAAGATCGCCTTCCTGGAGTCCAACCCGGTCACCCGGACCATGGACGCCGTCCGCCACCGGCGGTACGTGTTGCTCAGCGGGCAGGCCATGAACCCGACCATCCGCACGGTCGAGGGAGTGGAGCAGGTGGCCGCGGGGCTGCGCCGGTTCGGGCTGGCCGGGTGACCGCCCCGGATCCGGCCGGCCCCCGCGTCCGCCCTCGCCGCGCCGCCGGGCTCGCGCTGGGCGCGGCCGGAGCCGTGACCCTCGTGGTCTCGGTCGCCGCGGCCATCACGATCGGCCCCGCCGACATCGGCGTCGGGGACGTGTGGTCGGTCGTGGCCGCCCATCTCGGCCTCGGGGAGTCCGGGCTGACGCCCGTGCGGGACGGCATCGTCTGGCAGCTGCGGCTGCCGCGCACCCTCCTCGCCGCCGTGTGCGGGGCCGGACTCGCCGTGTGCGGGGCGGTGATGCAGTCGCTGCTGCGCAACCCGCTGGCCGACCCGTTCGTGCTCGGGGTGTCCTCCGGCGCCTCGACGGGAGCGGTCGCCGTCGTCGTGCTGGGCGTCGGCGGGGGTGCCGTGTCGGTGTCCGCGGGCGCGTTCCTCGGCGCCCTCGTCTCCTTCGCGCTCGTGCTGCTGCTCAGCCACACCCTCGGCGGCACCACCGACCGGGTCGTCCTCGCGGGCGTGGCCGCCATGCAGCTGTTCTCCGCCCTGACCTCGTTCGTCGTGATGACCTCGGCCGACGCCGAGACGACCCGCGGCGTGCTGTTCTGGCTGCTCGGCTCGCTCGGCGGCGCGGGCTGGACCGACGTCCGGCTGTGCCTCGCCGCACTGGCCGTCGCCCTGACGATGTGCCTGGGGTACGCCCGTACGCTCGACGTCTTCGCCCTCGGACAGGACACCGCCGCCGCCCTCGGGGTCTCCGTGGCCCGGACCCGCCTGGTACTGCTGTGCGTCACGGCCCTGCTCACGGCCGCGCTGGTCAGCTCCGCCGGGGCCATCGGCTTCGTCGGGCTGGTCCTGCCGCACGCCACCCGGGCCCTCACCGGCCCCGGCCACGTCCGGCTGCTGCCGGTCACGGCCCTGGCCGGCGCCGTGTTCCTGGTGTGGGTCGACACCCTCGCCCGGACCGTGCTGGACCCCCAGGAGGTCCCGGTGGGCGTCGTGACGTCGCTCGTCGGGGTGCCGGCGTTCGTGGCGGTGCTGTACCGGACACGGAGGGTGCGATGAGCGGCCCGGACCGCCCCGGCGCCGCACGGAGTCCGGCTGCGGCGATCAGGTCTCCAGCCGGACGAGAAAACCAGTGGGAACGAGCTGTGTGTTTCCCGGCATAACGGACACCCGGAGGTGGTGACGGCATGGGCCGCCTCAGGAATCGCGGGCGGTATCGCTGTTCGATCCGGCGTGGACGGACCGTCCTCCCCCCTGACTTGTACGCGGGGTGGTGCGCCGGACAGTCAGCCAGCACGCGACAAGCATGAAGGGGTGAGGTCTGCATGATCACCCGTGAACAGATCCCGACCGTGATGGATCACCCGGTCTACGACGCCGACGGCGACAAGATCGGGGAGGCGAAGCACGTCTTCCTCGACGACGTCACCGGCCAGCCCGAGTGGGTCAGCGTCAAGACCGGCTTGTTCGGCACCAACGAGTCGTTCGTGCCCATCCACGACGCCTCAGTCGTGGAGGACCACCTTGAGGTGCCCTACCGCAAGGCCGAGGTCAAGGACGCGCCCAACGTCGATGTGGACGCAGGCGGCCACCTCTCCGAGGACGAGGAGCACCGCCTGTACGAGCACTACGGCATCGACTGGGACACCGCCTGGCAGCAGACCCACGAGTCCGGCACATCCGGCCAGGGCGGCTGGGCCCGCACGGGCACCGGCCAGACCACCCACAGGTCCGGCTACGCCGACACCGGGGAAGCGACCGGCATGCCCGACCACACCGGCACCGGTGGCGACATGATGGGCGGGCACGGCCGTGCCGATGCCGGGGAGACCATCGGCAGGCCGGATGCCGACATGGCGGAGACGACCGGCACGTCCCGAGCCGGATACGCGGACACCGCCGCGAGCGGTGACGACGCCATGACGCGCTCGGAGGAGCGTATGCACGTCGGCGTGGAGCGCCGTGAGGTGGGCCGGGCTCGACTGCGCAAGTACGTCGTGACCGAGGAGGTGCAGAAGACCGTGCCGGTGCGCCGGGAGGAAGTGCGTGTCGAGCGCGAGCCGATCACGGACGCCAACCGGGATGCTGCCCTGTCCGGACCCGACATCACCGAGGCCGAGCACGAGGTCACCCTGCACGAGGAGCGGCCGGTGACCGAGACCGAGACGGTGCCGGTGGAGCGGGTGCGGATGACCACCGATGAGTACACCGACGAGGAAACGGTGCACGGTCAGGTCCGCAAGGAGCACATCGACACCGAAGGGGTCGACGAGGACCGCCACGAACGGTAGTGGCCCTCGCCCTCATTGCGTGCCGGCCCGCCCGCTGTAGCGCGAGCGGGCCGGCACGTGGCTCGCCGGCCGGAACGGCCGAAGTCCTCCAGCCGATGCCTGCGTGTCGTCGCCGCGCGGCGGGCGCCGCATGCCCGGCAGTCCCGCCTGCCGTTCCCGCACGACGTTCCGACCAACCGCCGGTTGCTGGAACGCGCGCGTTGATCGGTGGCCTGAGCCGCTGTTCCTGGGTACTCGCGTGAACACCGCCGACGAGTCCGAAGCTCACCGGTGCGGATCGGACCAAGAGAGGGACGAGGGTGATCGTCGTGTCGACCATGCAGCCACCCCCTGCCGGAAGCAGAGCCGGCCAGGGCGGCGACGAGCCGGTGGGCGAGCTGGTGCAGCGTGCCTCGCAGCAGCTGACCGACCTGGTGCGCGGCGAGATGAAGCTCGCACAGGCGGAGATGAAGGAGAAGGGCAAGCGCTACGGCAAGGGCGGCGGCCTGTTCGGTGCCGCCGGCATCGTGGGGTTCTTGATGCTGCAGGCGCTGGTCGCCACCGCGATCGCCGCCCTGGCGGTCCCGCTGCCCGTGTGGGCCGCGGCACTGATCGTCACCGCGGTGCTGGGGGTGATCGCCGCGATCATGGCCCTGAGCGGAAAGAAGCAGGTTCAGCAGGGTGCTCCGCCCACCCCGGAGAAGACGATCGACAGCGTGAAGGCAGACGTGGCCGAGATCAAGGAGAGTGCACAGCGATGACCCGACCGTCCCAGGACGAGCCCACCGCCTCGAACCCGCATCAGGTGCGCGACCAGGTCGAGCGCACTCGTCAGGAGCTCGGTAGGACGGTCGAGGCCCTGGCGGCCAAGACCGACATCAGGGGCCGCGCCCAGGAAAAGGCAGCCGAGGTCAAGGAGCAGGCCGCTGCCAAGGCCGGCGAGCTGAAGGCCGAGGCCGTCCGGGCCACCTCCCGGGTGCAGGACAAGCTGCCCGACCCGGTCCGCGCCCAGGCGGTCCGCGGCACCCGACTGGCGCGGGACAACCGCACCGTGCTGCTGGCCGCCGCCGGTGCCGGTGTCGCGTTGTGGCTGCTGTGCCGCACGAAGAGGTGAGCCGGGTGAAAACCCTCGAAGTCGCCTTCAGCCGGCCGGTCTTGCTTCGGGGGCCCTGAGCGGTGGCTCAGTCCTCGAACTCGAATTCCGGGACGAATGTGACGTCTCTGCCGGTCCGTACACGGTAGAGGATCCGGAGCCCCTGGGGCCCGAGTGCGCGAATCGTGCCCCAGGGGATGGTCTGAGAGGCCAGGAGGCCGGTGAAGTTGGGATTGTCCTCGATCAGGTCGAGGTTGACGCCGTTCTTGCGACGGCTGAGCGTCAAGGTGTCACGGGGCTGACGGATCTCCACGGTGCACTGCTTCGCGACGGAGAGGTGGAGTTGCTCGATCCCGCTCGCTCCGATGGTGGCACTTCTATCCCGGACGGCCATGACGGCACCTCACTTCATGTGTGCTCGTCGCCAGAGCCGCGACAAGCTGCCTTGGCGCAGCACCGTAGGGGACGCTTCGCGCGATCCGGCACCGGATCGCCGACCAACGGCGAAGCTCCCCCGTCCGGCGCGGCGGGGGAGGCAGCGAGGAGGCCCTGGAGCACCTGGCCGCCGGCAACGACCGTCGTCGCGCAGGAGAGCCTCCATCTCGCGGCGATGCACCGTGCGCCGAAACGCCGTCCGGAACACGTCGCACGGGGCCGCCGACCGGCCTAGGCTCGCCCTGTGCTGCGCATCATCGACGCCCGTACCGGCGAGCCGGCCGAGGCCGCCCCGGCCCACCGCGGACCGACCCTGGTCCGGGCGCACGCCGCCGGCTCCGCGCTGACGGACCTGCGCGTCCTGCTCGTGGCCGATCTGCTCGTCCGGGCCCTGGAGATCGGGGGCTGCGTGGCGTCGGCGTGGCTCGACGGCGGGCCGTTCCAGTCGGAGCTGCGGGCCGGTGCCGCCGCGCTCGGCATGCGGCCCTTCGAGGCCGGACCCGACGCAGGGGTCAGGGGCACCCGGGTCGTCCATGTCGCCGCCGACGGCGGTTTCGAGCCGGACGGGCCGCGCATCGCGGTCGCAGCGGCGAGCGGCCCCGGCCCGGCGGGCCTCCCCGACCCGGCGGCCCTGCGCCTGGCCCTGCTGACCCGGCACCACGGCACCCCCGTCCACGTGGGGCCGGCCGCTCTCCAGGAGGCGGACGCCACGCTCACGCGCTGGCGCGAGGCGGTCGCCCGCTGGGCCCGCAGCCCCTCGCGCCCGGTCCCCGAGGACGTGCGCCGGCGGCTGCGCGAGGCCTGGGAGCACGACCTCGGCCTCCCGGCGGTGCTGGACGAACTGCGCCGGGTGGAGACCGGGCCCGAGGTGCCGGACGGGGCCCGTTTCGAGACCTACGCCCACGCCGACCGCCTCCTCGGCCTCGACCTCACCGCCGGCCTGGGATCCTCGTGATCGACCGTGCGGGAGGAGGCCCGCTGCGCCGCCTGGTGCTGCTGCGGCACGCCAAGTCCGCCTGGCCCGTGGACGCCGCCGACCACGAACGCCCCCTCGCGCCGCGCGGCCGCCGGGACGCCCCCGCCGCCGGGCGTGCCCTGGCCGAGGCGGACTGCCTGCCCGACCTCGCCCTGTGCTCCACCGCCGTGCGCGCCCGTGAGACGTGGGACCTGGCCGCCGCGCAATGGGGCACACCACCGCCCGTCCGGCACGACCGGCGGCTGTACGCCGCCGGGCCCCAGGGCCTGCTGAACGTGATCCACGAGGTGCCCGCCGAGGTGGAGACGCTGCTGCTGATCGGGCACAACCCCGGACTGGAGGATCTGGTCCTGGCCCTCGCCGGGGACGGCCTCGACGACACCCTGGAGCGGGTCCGCACGAAGTTCCCGACCGCGGCGATCGCCGTCCTGTCCTGGCACGGCACGGCCTGGCACGCCCTCACCCCCGGAAGTGCGCTGCTCACCGCGGTGACCGTCGCCCGGGGCGACAGGAAGCACCACGGGCCGCACGCATAGGCTGGCCGGATGCAGGACGAATACCGCACGGTCGCCCGCGCGGCCGTGCACGAGACCGAGGTCAACCGCTCCCGTTTCCTGTGCGCCCTCGCCCCGGCGGCCACCGAGCAGGAGGCCCAGGAGTTCATCGCCGCGGTCCGCAAGGAGCACGCCGACGCCAACCACAACTGCTGGGCCTACGTCATCGGCGCCGACGCCTCGGTCCAGAAGGCGAGCGACGACGGCGAGCCCGGCGGCACCGCCGGTCTTCCCATGCTCCAGATGCTCCTGCGCCGCGACATGCGCTACGTCGTCGCCGTCGTCACCCGCTACTTCGGCGGCGTCAAACTCGGCGCGGGCGGGCTCATCCGGGCCTACGGCGGCGCGGTCGGCGAGGCCCTGGACGCGGTCGGCACCCGCACCCGCCGCCGGTACCGCCTGGCCACGGTCACCGTCGACCACCAGCGCGCCGGGAGGCTGGAGAACGACCTGCGCACCACCGGACGCGGGGTGCGCGACGTCCGGTACGGCGAGGAGGTCGACCTGGAGATCGCCCTCCCGGACGCCGACCTGGACGCCTTCCGGGCCTGGCTCGCCGACGTGACCTCCGGCACGGCCCGTCTCGAAGAGGGCGGCGAGGCGTACGGCGACGCCTGAGGACATGGGACGAAGCGGACGTTAACGGGTCACAACGCGCCTGCTGATGCCGGGCGATACGGGAGTAAGCACCCGTGATGTCGGCACCGGCGGTTAGTCTCGGGGGATCATGAGACTCCTGCACACGTCCGACTGGCACCTGGGCCGCTCCTTCCACCGGGTCGACATGCTCGGTGCCCAGGCCGAGTTCGTCGGGCACCTCGTCGCGACCGTGCGGGAGCGGGCCGTGGACGCGGTGGTCGTGTCGGGAGACGTGTACGACCGGGCGGTGCCGCCGCTCGCCGCGGTCGAGCTGTTCGACGACGCCCTGCACCGGCTCGCCGCCCTCGGTGTGCCCACCGTCATGATCTCCGGCAACCACGACTCGGCCCGCCGGCTGGGCGTGGCCGCCGGGCTGATCGACCGGGCCGGCATCCACCTGCGCACCGAGCCGTCGGCGGCCGGCACCCCGGTGGTGCTGGCCGACGCCCACGGCGACATCGCTTTCTACGGACTGCCCTACCTCGAACCGGCCCTGGTCAAGGACGAGTTCGGTGTGGAGAAGGCCGGGCACGAGAGCGTGCTCGCCGCCGCCATGGACCGCGTCCGCGCCGACCTCGCGGGGCGGGCGCCCCGCACCCGCTCCGTCGTCCTCGCCCACGCCTTCGTCACCGGCGGGCAACCCAGCGACAGCGAGCGCGACATCACCGTCGGCGGAGTGGCCGCCGTGCCCGCCGGGGTCTTCGACGGCGTCGACTACGTGGCCCTCGGGCATCTGCACGGCTGCCAGACCCTCACCGACCGGATCCGCTACTCCGGCTCCCCGCTGCCGTACTCCTTCTCCGAGGCGGACCACCGCAAGAGCATGTGGCTGATCGACCTGGCCGCCGACGGCACGGTCGGCGCCGAGCGCGTCGACTGCCCCGTGCCGCGTCCCCTGGCCCGCATCCGCGGCACGCTCGACGACCTGCTCGCCGACCCGGGTCTCGCCCGGCACGAGGAGGCGTGGGTGGAGGCGACGCTCACCGACCCGGTCCGCCCGGCCGACCCCATGGCCCGGCTCACCGAGCGCTTCCCGCACACCCTCAGCCTGGTGTTCGACCCCGACCGCGAGCGGGAGGAGGGCGAGGAGTCCTACGCCCGGCGCCTGGCCGGACGCAGCGACCAGCAGATCGCCGAGGACTTCGTCGCGCACGTGCGCGGCACCGGGCCCGATCCGCACGAACAGCGCGTGCTGGGCGACGCGTTCGACGCGGTCCGCGCCGACGACACCGTGCGGGAGGTGGCCCGGTGAGGCTGCACCGGCTCACGGTCACCGCGTTCGGGCCCTTCGGCGGCACCCAGAGCGTCGACTTCGACGACCTGTCGGCCGCCGGCCTGTTCCTGCTGCACGGACCGACCGGCGCGGGCAAGACCTCCGTCCTCGACGCCGTCTGCTATGCCCTGTACGGCTCGGTCCCCGGTGCCCGCCAGACGGGCGGCCAGGGCACCGGCCTGCGCAGCGACCACGCCGCGCCCGCGACCCGCACCGAGGTGAGCCTCGAACTCACCGTCGCCGGACGCCGCCTGGAGGTCACCCGCCAGCCGCCCTGGGAGCGCCCCAAGAAGCGCGGCACCGGCACGACCGTCGACAAGGCCCAGACCTGGCTGCGCGCCTACGACGCGTCCGCCGGCGTCTGGAAGGACCTCAGCCGCTCCCACCAGGAGGTCGGCGAGGAGATCACCCAGCTGCTCGGCATGAGCCGGGAGCAGTTCTGCCAGGTCGTGCTGCTGCCCCAGGGCGACTTCGCGCGGTTCCTGCGCGCCGACGCCGAGGCTCGCGGCAAGCTGCTGGGCCGCCTCTTCGACACCCGTCGCTTCGCCGACGTCGAGAAGCGCCTGGCCGACCGCCGCCGCGCCACCGAGACGCGGGTGCGCGAGGGCGACGCCGAGCTGCTGGCCGACGCCCACCGGATGCAGCAGGCCGCCGGCGAGGCCCTGCGGCTGCCGGAGCTGACCCCGGGCGAACCCGGGCTGGCCGAAGCCGTGCTGGGCGCCGCGGCCGTGGCCCGCAGCACCGCCCGCGAACAGCTCACCGTCGCCGAGTGCACCCTCGCCGCCGCCGAGTCCGCGCAGACCGCCGCCACCCGCGCCCTGGACGCCGTGCGCGAGCTCGCCCGGCTGCAGCGCAGGTTCGCCGAGGCGCGGCAGCGGGCGGCGCGGCTGGAGGAGGGGGCCGGGGCGTTCCGGGAGGCGCAGGCACTCATGGAGCGGGCCCGCAAGGCCGAGGGCGTCGCCCCCGCCCTGGACCTGCGGGAGGCCGCCGAGGCCGCACACCACCGGGCGGCCGCCGCCGAAGCGCGCGCCCGCGCCCTGCTGCCCGCCGACTTCGCCGACGCGGGCGCGTCCGGTCTCGCCACCGCCGCCCGCCGCGCCGCCGAGGAACTGGGCGGACTGGACGCGGCCCGCCGCGCCGAACGCCGGCTGGCCGAACTCCACGACGAACGCACCGGCCTGGACCGCCAGGAGCGCGCCGACGCCGACCTCCTCCAGGAGGCCGAGGCCTGGCTCGACGGCTGGGAGGAGGCCCGCACGGCCCTCCAGACCCGCGTGGACCACGCCCAGCGGGCCGCCGCCCTCGCCGAGCAGCTCGCCGTGCGGCGTGAGCCCGCCCGGCAGCGGCTGGCCGCGGCCCGGCTGCGCGACCAGCTCGCCGGGGACACGGAGGAGGCCGTCGAACAGGTCCGCACCGCGCAGGAGGAGGCGCTGCGGGCCAAGCAGCACTGGCTGGACCTGAAGGAACAGCGGCTGGCCGGCATCGCCGCCGAACTCGCCGAGAGCCTCGCCGACGGCGAACCCTGCGCGGTGTGCGGCGCCACCGAGCACCCCGCCCCCGCCCGCAAGGTCGCCGGGCACGTCGACCGCGAGGCCGAGGAACGCGCCCTCGCCGCACACCAGCGCGCCGAGGAGCAGCGCGCCGAGCACGAACGCCGCCTCGGCGTCGTCCGGGAGGCCCTGGCCGCCGCCACCGCCGAGGCCGGTGACGCACCCACCGCCCGGCTGGCCGCCGAGGCGGAGGAACTGGAGGAGCAGTACGCGCGGGCCCGCGGCGCCGCCGCCGAACTGCACTCCGCCCAGGAGAGGCTGCGCCAGGCCGGGCTCGAGCACGAGCGGCGCGTCGCCGCCCGGCAGGAGGCCGCCGTCCGGGCCGCCTCCCGGGTGGGGCACCGGGAGCGCCTCGACCGTGAGCGCACCGCCCTCCAGGAGGAACTGGACCGGGCGCGGGGCGCTGCGGAGAGCGTCGCGGCCCGCGCGGCGCAGCTGGAGCGGCGCACCGCACTCCTCCAGGACGCCGCCGACGCCGTCCGCGCGGCCGCGGACTGCGCCCAGCGCCTGAAGGAGGCCGACGCCCGGCTCGCGGACGCCGCCTTCCGCGCCGGCTTCGAGACCCCGCAGGCCGCGGCCGCCGCCCTCCTCGACGACGCCGCCCACCGGGAGCTGCAGCGGCGGCTGGACGCCTGGCAGCACGAGGAGGCAGCCGTCCGGGCCGTCCTCGCCGAGGCGGACACCGCCGACGCCGCCGCGCGGCCGCCCGCCGACGTGGCCGCGGCGCAGGAGACCGCCGACCGGGCGGCCCGACGTCTGCGCGACGCCGCCTCCGCCCACGACGCCGCCCGGAGGCGCTGCGCCGAACTCGACCGGCTGTCCGCCCGCGCGCAGGCGGCGGTTCGCCGACTGGCGCCGCTGCGCGAGCAGTACGACCGGGTGGCCCGGATGGCGGGCCTCGCCGCCGGCACCTCGGCGGACAACAAACGCCGGATGCGCCTGGAGTCGTATGTGCTGGCGGCCCGGCTGGAGCAGGTCGCCGCCGCCGCGACCGTGCGGCTGCGCCGCATGTCGTCCGGCCGCTACACCCTCGTCCACTCCGACGACCGCACCGGGCGCGGCCGCAGCGGTCTCGGACTGCACGTGGTCGACGCCTGGACCGGCCGCGAACGCGACACGGCGACGCTCTCCGGCGGCGAGACCTTCTTCGCCTCCCTCGCGCTCGCCCTCGGCCTCGCCGACGTCGTCACGGACGAGGCGGGCGGGGTGCGGCTCGACACCCTCTTCATCGACGAGGGCTTCGGCAGCCTCGACGACCAGACCCTCGACGAGGTGCTCGACGTCCTCGACTCCCTGCGCGAGCGCGACCGCAGCGTCGGCATCGTCAGCCACGTCGCCGACCTGCGACGGCGGATCCACGCCCGGCTGGAGGTCGTCAAGGGCCGCTCGGGATCGGTCCTGAGGCAGCGGGGCGCCGGCTGAGGCCGGTCAGCGGCCCAGAGCACGCCGGGGGAGCGGCGAGGAGTAGACGACGCTCGTGGTCACCGACCCCAGCGCGCCGATCTTCCCGGACACCTCCTCCAGGTGGCGCATGGACCGCGCCGTGACCTTGATGACGAAGCAGTCGTCGCCCGTGACGTGGTGCGCCTCCAGGATCTCCGGCGTGACGGCGACCAGGTCGTGGAAGGGCTTGTAGTTGCCGGTCGGGTACCTGAGCCGGACGAACGCCAGGATCGGCAGCCCCAGCCGCTCCGGGTCGACGACCGCCGTGTAGCCCCGGATCACCCCGGCCTCCTCCATGCGGCGCACGCGCTCGGTGACCGCGCTCGCCGACATCGACACGGCCCGGGCCAGCTCGGCGAAACCGGCCCGGCCGTTGTGCTGGAGGACGTCGAGGATGCGCCAGTCGGTGCTGTCCGGGGAATAGTCGGTCATTCCCGAGGAATAGCAGGGGAATCCCCGGCGGATCAAGGCCGGGGCCGGGGATCACTCCTTCAACGGGCGGGTCGGGGTCCGTAGGTTCTTGTCCATGACCACCACCGTGAATCCCGTCCTGCGGGTCGCGCCGGCCGCACCGGCGCAGGCCGCCGCGTACTTCGGGGCCGCCCTCGCCTTCCACACCGACGTGTCCGACGTCTCCGCCGCGCTCGCGGCGGGCGGGGACCCGGGCTTCGTCCTCGTCGACTCCCGTGCCACCCGGGCGTGGGAGCAGGGGCACGTCCCCGGCGCGCTCCACCTGCCGACCGCGCTCGTCCGCGAGCAGGCCGCCCGGCTCCTCGATCCGTCCGTGCCCGTCGTCACGTACTGCTGGGGCCCCGGCTGCAACGGCGCCACCCGCGCCGCGCTCGCCCTCGCCGAACTCGGCTACCGGGTCAAGGAGATGCTCGGCGGCTTCGAGTACTGGGTGCGCGAGGGCCTGGCGTTCGAGACCCGCGGCGGCGCCGTCCACCGGGACCCCGACCCGCTGACGGCCCCCGTGGACGCGGACGACTGCGGCTGCTGAACCCCCGTCCACGCCCAGGTGTTGACCCTGTAGGTTCGTGCGCCATGGTGCGATACGCGGAACCGGGCGTCGTGGAGTGGGTGGAGTCGGGCGGCGGGCCGCTGATCGCGGTTCCCGAGACCGTCCTGCCGTTCTGGGCGGGCGCCGACGGCGAGGAGACGGCCTCGGACTACGACCGGGCCTGCGAGGTCGACGGGCAGGCCGGGCTCCTCCCGGTCGGCGACGGCACCGCCCTCGTCCTGGGCGACGAACCGGCCGCGACGGCGTACCTCCCCGGCCACGGCCTGTTCGTCCGCTGGTGCGCGGCCGACTCCGAGGAGGAGCTGCTGGCGAGCCTCCCCTCGGCGGCCGCGACGGCCGAGTGGGGGCCGGAGCTGGCCTGGAGGGTGCCCGGCCCCGTCCGTCTCTTCGACGCCGCCTGGCCCGGCACCGGCCTCACGGACGCCGACCAGGTCCGGGTCGCCCTGCGACCCGGCACCTACGCGGTCAGCGCCGCGCGGGTCCAGCCGGGCCAGGAGACCTGGCTGGACCTCGTCCGGCTCCGGTTGCGCACGCCGAGGTGACCCCCGGGCGGGGGGCCTACAGCCGGGACAGTTCGTCCACCAGGTCGTCCAGCCCCAGCGACCCCTGCGACAGCGCCGCCATGTGCCACGCCTTCGCGTCGAACGCGTCCCCGTGCCGCTTGCGGGCGTTCTCCCGGCCCAGCAGCCAGGCCCGCTCGCCCAGCTTGTAGCCGATGGCCTGCCCGGGCATGGACAGGTAGCGGGTCAGCTCGCTCTCCACGAAGTCGGCCGGGCGGCTGCTGTGCGAGCCGAAGAACTCCTGCGCCAGCTCCGGCGTCCAGCGCTCGCCGGGGTGGAACGGCGAGTCGTCCGGGATCGTCAGCTCCAGGTGCATGCCGATGTCGATGATGACGCGCACCGCCCGCATCATCTGCGCGTCCAGGTAGCCGAGCCGGCGCTCCGGGTCGGTCAGGAAGCCCAGTTCGTCCATCAGCCGCTCCGCGTACAGCGCCCAGCCCTCGGCGTTGGCGCTGACCATGCCGACGCTCGCCTGGTAGCGGGAGAGGTCCTGCGCCACGTGCTTCCACTGGGCCAGTTGCAGGTGGTGGCCGGGCACGCCCTCGTGGTACCAGGTCGACACCAGGTCGTACACCGGGAAGCGCGTCGCCCCCATGGTCGGCAGCCAGGTGCAGCCCGGGCGGGAGAAGTCGTCCGACGGCGGCGTGTAGTAGGGGGCCGCGGCGCTGCCCGGAGGGGCGATGCGCGACTCGACCCGGCGCACCCGCTCGGCCAGGTCGAAGTGGGTGCCGTCCAGGGCGTCCATCGCCTCGTCCATCAGGCCCTGGAGCCAGTTTCGGACCTCGTCGACGCCCTCGATGTGGGTGCCGTGCCCGTCGAGGTGGGCCAGCGCCTCCCAGGGGGTGGCGGCACCGGGGAGGATCTTCTCGGCCTCGCCCTTCATCTCGCCCAGCAGGCGGTGGTACTCGGACCAGCCGTAGGCGTACGCCTCGTCCAGGTCGAGGTCCGTGCCGTTGTACTGGCGCACCCAGCGGGCGTACCGCTCCCGTCCCACCACGTCCGGGGCGCCCTCGACGGCCGGTGCGTACACGTCCCGCATCCAGTCCCGCAGCCCGGCGACCGCCTCGGTGGCGGCCCGGGCGGCCGTGTCGAGTTCGGTCCGCAGGGACTCGGGGCCCGCGGCCGCGTACCCCTCGAACCAGCCGCGCCCCGAGCCGTCCGTGTCGGCCCACTCGCCGAGCTGCCCGACGAAGGTGGCCGTGGCGCGCGGCCCGCCGTACAGCTTGCGCTCCAGGCCCAGCGCCAGGGACTCCCGGTAGCCCTCCAGCGCGGCCGGGACCCCGCGCAGCCGCTCGGCGATCGCCGCCCAGTCCTCCTCGCTCTGCGCCGGCGTCACGGTGAACACCTGCCGCACCGCGTGCGCGACGGAGCTCAGGTTGCTGACGGAGCGCAGGCTCTCGTCGGCCTCGTGCACGGCGAGTTCGGCGGTGAGCCGCTCACGCAGCAGCCGCCCGCAGCGGCGCTCGATGTCGCTGTCCGCGCCGGGCCGCCGCTCCGCCTCGTCCAGCCGGGCCAGCGTCCGGCGGGCCAGCTCCGCCAGCGCCTCCTGGCCGGCGGGCGAGGTGTCGGGGAGCCGGTTCGAACTCGCCTTGTCGCCGAGGAACGTGCCGGTGATCGGGTCGAGGGCGACGAGCTCGTCGACGTAGGCGTCGGCGACCTCTCGGGGAAGCGCGCTGGTGATCTCAGACATGCGGTCCATCCTGGTACGGCGGACCGCCCGCGTCACGCGGATTGAGCCGAGGGCGAAGGCGGCAGCAGCGGGCCGCACGCCCACTCCTGGAAGATCAGCCGCGTCTCCACCCGCGCCACCTCCCGCCGCGCGGTGAACTCGTCCAGCACGAGCCGCTGGAGGTCCGCCATGTCGGCCACCGCGACATGGACCAGGTAGTCGTCGGGGCCGGTCAGGTGGAAGACGGTCCGGGACTCGGGCAGCGCGCGGATCCGCTCCACGAACGGGCCGACCAGCTCCCGCCGGTGCGGCCTGACCTGCACCGACAGCAGCGCCTGGAGGCCCCGCCCGAGCTTGGCCGGATCCAGCTCCAGCCGGTGCCCGAGGATCACCCCCGAGCGCCGCAGCCGGGCCACCCGGTCGAGGCACGTCGACGGCGCCACCCCGACCTGTGCGGCGAGATCCCGGTAGGTGGCCCGGGCGTCGTTCTGCAGCAGCCGCAGAAGATGGAGATCCACCGGGTCCAGTACGACAGATTCGGCCATCGGCCGAACGTAGCACGGGTTCCGCCCCCTCCGACCCGGCCGGTGTTCACCCTTCCGTCATGGACACAGCGAGCATGGGCGCCTACGACGACGTACGCACCGCACCGCGAGCACTCGCCACCGAGGCCGTGCACGCCGGCCGGGACGATCTCGCCCGGCAGGGGCTGCACGCCCCGCCGATCGACCTGTCCACGACCTACCCGTCGTACGACAGCCGTGCCGAGGCGGCCCGGATCGACGCCTTCGCCGCCACCGGCGCGGAGCCGGACGGACCGCCCGTCTACGGGCGGCTCGGCAACCCGACCGTGGCCCGCTTCGAGACCGCCCTGGCCCGGCTGGAGGGCACCGAGGCGGCGGTCGCCTTCGCCAGCGGCATGGCCGCGCTGAGCGCCGTCCTCCTCGCGCGCGGCGCGGCGGACCTGCGCCACGTCGTCGCCGTGCGCCCCCTGTACGGCTGCAGCGACCATCTGCTGACCGCCGGGGTCCTCGGCTCGGAGGTCACCTGGACGGACCCGGCCGGAGTCGCCGACGCGCTGCGCCCGGACACCGGGCTGGTGATGGTCGAGTCGCCGGCCAACCCGACGCTCACCGAGGTCGACCTGCGGGCCGTCGCCCACGCCTGCGGCTCGGTGCCGCTGCTCGTGGACAACACCTTCGCCACACCCGTCCTCCAGCGCCCGGCCGAGTACGGGGCCCGGCTGGTGCTGCACAGCGCCACCAAGTACCTCGGCGGGCACGGCGACGTCCTGGCCGGCGTCGTCGCCTGCGACGAGGAGTTCGCCGGGAAGCTGCGCCAGGTGCGCTTCGCCACGGGCGGGGTCCTGCACCCCCTGGCCGGCTACCTGCTGCTGCGCGGCCTGTCCACGCTGCCGGTGCGGGTGCGCGCCGCGTCCGCCACGGCCGCCGAACTGGCCCGCCGCCTCACCGCCGATGCGCGGGTGGCCCGGGTGCACTACCCGCGCATCGGCGGCGGCATGGTCGCCTTCGAGGTGCACGGCGACCCGCACGAGGTCATCGCCGGGGTCCGCCTGATCACCCCGGCCGTGAGCCTGGGCAGTGTGGACACCCTCATCCAGCACCCGGCGTCCATCAGCCACCGCATCGTCGACGCCGACGACCGCCGGGGCGCCGGGGTCGGCGACCGGCTGCTGCGGATGTCCGTCGGCCTGGAGGACGTGGAGGACCTCTGGGCGGACCTGGACCGGGCGTTGTCCGGCGCGGCCGGTGCCGCGGGGAGCCGCACGCACGGGCGGCACACCCCCGTCCCCGCCCTCTGACCGGCGGCCCTACGGTGCGGAGGTGCTGCCCAGTTCCTCCGCACCCGCCGGCACGGCCCCGGCCAGCCGCGCCGTGATCACCAGCGTGCCCTCCTCGACCTGATAGTCGAGGGGGAGCCCGAGCCCCCGCATGGCCGCGACCATCGCCGTGTTGGACGCCTGCGTCACGGCGTACACGCTGGAGCAGCCCGCCTCGACGGCCATGCCCACCAGCCGGGCCAGCAACTGCGTGCCCACACCCCGCCGTTGCCACGCGTCCTCGACGATCAGCGCGACCTCCGTCTCGTCCCCGTCCCAGAGCAGGTGACCGAGGCCGACGATCCGGCCGGAGGCCGTCCGCACGGCGAGGGTGCGGCCGTGCCGGGGGCTGAGCAGATGGCCGAGGTAGCGGTCCGCGTCACCGACGGGCCCGTGGTAGCGCAGTCGCAGCGTCCGCGGCGAGCAGCGCTCGTGCATCGCCCGGGCCGCCGGCAGGTCCCTCGGGTCGGCCCGCCGCACGGTGATGTCGCTGCCCTCGGCGAGAGTGAGCACGTCGGCGCCCTGCGGCACCCGCGGGCCGAGCCGGGCGTCCAGTTCCACCAGGGCCCTGGCCCGGGCGAACTCGGTCGGGGTGAAGGGCAGGTACGGCCGCTCCACGGTGATCGTCCCGCCCTCCGGGGAGCGCAGCCGCAGCACGGTGCCGTCGAGGGCCCCTTCCACCGGCGAGGTGGCCGGCGCGCGGTCGCCGCCCGCCGGAGCGGGCCGGGAGCGGATCGTGCACCGGCCCAGCAACTGCCGGAGCGCCAGCGGCAGTTCCGCGGCGTCGAGGGCGGTGCGCGCGGCGAGCCCGAGGACCCGGGTCGGCGCGTCGACCAGGTCGTGCGCGTCGGCCCGTTCCAGCCAGGTGTCGGCGCCGCCGGCCGATCTCACGGCCGCGGAGAGGTCCGAGGCGAGCAGCTCGGCCGGGGCCCGCAGCAGGAGTTCGTCCACCGTGCCCTCGGCCAGCGGGTGGGTCTGGAGGCTGATGATGTCCACCCGCTGCGCGGCGAGGGCCGCGCACAGGGCGGCCAGGGACCCCGGTTCGTCCTGCACCGTGGTCCGCATCCGCCACAGGGTGTCCGCCCCCGGCACCTGCTGCGGTGCCGGGGACCCGGTATCACTCGTCGGCGGGGCGTGTCCGTGGCGGCGACTGAAGCGTCCGCGGAAGGCCGCCCCGGCCCGCTGCCATGCCGTCGTGGTGCGGTGGTCGTCGTTGCGGTTCGTCGGTTCGTTCGCTTCGCGCGTCATGCACCCACTGTGACGGAACGGTGTTGCGCGGTCGAGAACGGATTGTGACCGGCGGGTAAAGGCGCCATTTTCCCCGTTTTATCGACGATTCAAACGTTGCGCTGTGTACTCACTGACCGACCCGGCCGGGCTGGAGCACCTTCGTGTACAGCACCGTGCCGTCCTGCTCGCGCAGACGCACCGTCAGCTCGCCGCTGTGCCCGTCGATGTCGACCTCGCCGAAGAACTGGTAGCCCCCGGCGGGCGAGACGTTGCCCGTGGCCGGCGCCTTCACGAACACGCGGTCCGGGCCGAAGGTGCCGTCGAGCGCGCTCGCCGGGAAGGCGCCGGCGTTCAGCGGGCCCGACACGAACTCCCAGAACGGCGCGAAGTCGGTGAACGCGGCCCGCGACGGCAGGTAGTGCTGGGCGGAGGTGTGGTGCACGTCGGCCGTGAGCCACACGGTGCCGGTGATCCGCCGGTGCTTGACGTGCCGGAGCAGTTCGGCGATCTGCAGCTCCCGGCCCAGCGGCCGGCCCGGGTCGCCCTGGGCGACGGCCTCGACGTCCGTCTTCCCGTCCGGCACGACCAGGCCGATCGGCATGTCCGAGGCGATCACCTTCCACACCGCGCGGGAGCGGGACAGCTCGCGCTTGAGCCACTCCAGCTGCTCGCGGCCGAGGATGCCCTGCTCGTCCACGGGCTGGTCGCCGGGGGAGTTGGCGTTGCGGTGGGTGCGCATGTCCAGGACGAACACGTCCAGCAGCGGGCCGTGGTGCTGCACGCGGTACACCCGTCCGTCCGGCCGGCGCAGGGTGGAGACCGGGAAGTACTCCGAGAACGCCCGGCGGGCGCGGGCGGCCAGCACGTCGACGCGCTTCTCGGTGTAGCGGCCGTCGGTGAGGATCTCACCGGGGTACCAGTTGTTGACGACCTCGTGGTCGTCCCACTGCACGACGGAGGGCACCCGGGCGTTGAAGGCCCGCAGGTTCTCGTCCAGCAGGTTGTAGCGGAAGTTGCCGCGGAACTCGGCGAGCGTCTCGGCGACCTTGGACTTCTCCTCGGTGGTGACGTTCCGCCAGGTCCGGCCGTCGGGCAGGGTCACGGTCTCGGCGATGGGTCCGTCGGCGTAGATGTTGTCGCCGCTGCACAGGAAGAAGTCGGGGTCGAGGGCGGCCATGGCGTTGTAGATGGTGTAGCCGCCCAACTCCGGGTTGATGCCCCAGCCCTGCCCCGCGAGGTCGCCGGACCAGACGAACCGCACGCCGTCGCGGCGCCGGGCGGAGGCGGTCCGGAAGGTGCCGGTGACGGGCTCGCCGGTACGGCGCGGGTCGTCCGGGTCGGCGAGCGAGACCCGGTAGTGGATCTGCTCACCGGAGGGCAGTCCGCGCAGCCGGGTGGTGCCGGTGAAGTCGGTGCCCGGACCGAGCAGCGGGCCGTGCCACCGCCGGGTGTGGCGGAACGACTCGGTGGCGGAGGTCTCCACGATCATCCGGGCGGGCCGGTCGGAGCGCACCCACACCAGCCCCGAGTCGCAGGTCACGTCGCCCGCCTGGACGCCCCAGGCGGCGTTCGGGCGCCCGGACCGCGCGAAGGCGGGGGCGGAGCCGAGCGCGGTGGGCAGGGACAGGGCCGCCGACGCGGCGAGGGTGCCGCGCAGGACGCTGCGTCGGGGGAAGGGACGGTGGGACATGGATGCGCCTCCAGGGACGGAATCCGGCCAGTGTGCAGAGCCACACCTACTGGCACGCCGCAGCGCCCGCACGAACCCCAAGTGAACAACTGATCGCAGGGTGAGGGAACAGGGCGACGTCCTCCTGTCGCCGGTGGGTGTCGGTGACGGTGTCGCCTGAGGGTGTCGGTGGCGGTCCCGCGGCCGACCCGCCGTCAGCCGGCGAGCGCCTCCGCCATCAGCCGTACGCCTTCCAGGATCCGGGCGGGCGGCACGTGGGCGTAGCCCAGGACCAGCCGTACCTCCTTCGCGCCGTCACCGGCGCCGGGCGCGTGCGCGTACGAGGACAGCGGGCGCACCGCCACCCCGGCCCGCGCCACGCGCGCGAGGAACCGCTCCTCGGGCCCGTAGCGCTGCGGCAGGGTGGCGATCACGTGCAGCCCGGCGGCGATGCCCGAGACCACCGAGCCGGGGAAGTGCGCGTCCAGCGCGGCGACCAGGGCGTCCCGCCGCTCACGGTAGGCCCGCTGACAGCGGCGCAACTGCCGGTCGTAGTCGCCGCGTTCCAGGAACCGGGCGAACAGGGCCTGGTCGAGGGCCGGATGGCCGAGGTCCATGGTGCGCTTGCGCTCCACGACCTCCGGGGTCCAGGCCTCCGGTACCAGCAGCCAGCCCAGCCGCAGCCCGGGGGCGAGGGACTTGCTGACCGAGCCGGTGTAGGCCACGCGGTCGGGGTCGAGGCCCTGGAGCGCCCCGACGGGAGCGCGGTCGTAGCGGAAGTCCCCGTCGTAGTCGTCCTCCAGGACGAGTCCGTCCACCGACCGGGCCCAGTCGAGCAGTTCGGCGCGGCGCCGGGCCGAGCAGGCGATCCCGGTGGGGAACTGGTGGGCCGGTGTCGTCACCAGGGACCGTACGCCCGAGGCCCGCAGGGGCTCCATGGCGATGCCCTCGCCGTCGACCGGCAGCGGTACGGCCGTGACGCCGGCCGAGCCGTACAGCGCGTCGTGCTGCGGGCTGCCGGGGTCCTCCACCCCGACCCTGCGGATCCCGCGCGCGTGCAGCGCGTGACCGAGCAGGGTCGTCGCCTGGGCGACGCCGGAGACGACGACGATCCGCTCGGGGTCGGCCACCACGCCCCGCCGCCGGGCGAGCAGTTCGGCCAGCGCGGTGCGCAGCCGGGGCAGGCCGCGCGGATCGGGGTAGCCCAGGTCGCTGTGGGGCAGCTCCGCCAGCACCCCGCGCTGCGCGGCGGCCCAGGCCGAGCGGGGGAACAGCGCGAGGTCCGGGGTGCCGGGCACGAAGTCCGCCCGGGTGCCCGGGGACCGGGGAGCGAGGTCGTGCGCCCGGGGCCGCGCGGTCCGGACCGCGTCGCCCACCCAGGTCCCGGCGCCCCGGCCGCTGCGCAGGTAGCCCTCGGCCGTGAGCTGCTCGTACGCCTCCGTGACCAGACCGCGGGAGACCCCCAGGTCCGCGGCGAGGTCCCGGCTCGACGGCAGTCGTGTGCCCGGGGTGAGCCGTCCCGAGCGGACCGCCTCGCGCAGCGCCGCCTGGAGCGCGCGGCCGCGGGTGCGCGCGGGCGCGGAGGCGGCGGGGAGCAGCAGCTCCCAGGCGGTGGACGCGCCGCCCTCGCCCGGCTCGCTGTGCGTCGACCTCATGGAAGGAGACCTTAGAGGCTGCCCCCGCCCCCCGGCGGGGGCCTTCCGCCCTCGGGCGGTCAGCGGCTGCCGTCCAGGACCACCCTGGCCACCAGGGCCGGATCGTCGTTCATCGGGACGTGGCCGCAGCCGGGCAGCCGCACGAGCCGGGCCTGCGGGATGACGGTCTTGGCGCGCACCCCCTGGCGCGGGACCAGCAGCCGGTCCCGGTTGCCCCAGGCGACGGTGACGGGTGTGCCGACGATGTCGTGCGTGAACTGCACGGTACGGCCCGAGCGCAGCGTCTCGGCGAAGCCCTGCGCGCCGGCCAGGGCGCGGGTCTCCGCGACCACGGCCTCGGGGGCGCGGCGCCCCGGGCGCGCGTAGATGCTGCTGGTGAGCAGGGTGCGGCCGAGCGCGGGCCTGGCCAGCCGCTCCACGACGGGCAGCGGCATGCGCCGGGCGATGCCCCGCATGGCCGTCAGCACGGCGAAGGCGTAACGGCGCTCGGCGTCGTTCCAGAAGCCGGCGGGGGACAGGGCGGTCACGGACCGCACCAGGGAGGCCCGGGCCAGATCGAGGGCCAGGAGACCGCCCAGCGAATTGCCCGCCACGTGGGGCCGTTCGATGTCCAGCGCGCCGAGGAAGGCCGTCAGCACCGCGCTCATCGTGGGCAGGTCGTGCGCCATGCCGTCCGGCAGCGCCGGCGACTCGCCGCAGCCCGGCAGGTCCACGGCGATCACGTCGCGCTCGGCGGCCAGGGCGGGGACCACCGGGTCCCACGCCTGCCGGTGGTGGCCGATGCCGTGCAGCAGGAGCAGCGGATCGCCGCTGCCCCTGCGCGTGTACGACAGGGTCACAGATCGCTCGCCGCGCGCGGTGGCGACGTCGAAGGACACGGTGGCGGACATGGGGTGCTCCTCGGCTGGATGCGCTGACAGACGCCGTAGACAGCTTGTCAGCAATTGCTACCGGCGGGTAGCCCCCGGAAGCCGCCACCTTCACCCCCGGGTGGCACGCTCAACGGGCCGTGCCCACCTCCGGGTTCCCCAGGAGCAGGCCCCTCTCCGCCCACCGCACCGGCCGGATCCCGCCGAGGGCGGGCGCCGGGTCCGGCGCCACTCGGCCATGGTGTCCGGGAAGGACCGGTTCCGCCTGGACAGGGCGGCGGCCGTGGGCTGGGATGGGACCGTGACGACCGAGACCGCGACCGACGTCTTCGAAGCACACCGGCCCGTTCTGCTGGGCGTCGCCTACCGCATGCTGGGGCGGGTGGCCGACGCGGAGGACGTGGTCCAGGAGGCCTGGCTGCGCTGGTCGGGCGCCGATCGCGGGGGCGTGCGCGAGCCGCGCGGCTACCTCGTGCGGATCACCACCCGCCTCGCCATCGACCGGCTGCGCCAGATCAAGTCACGCGGCGAGACCTACGTCGGGCCCTGGCTGCCCGAGCCGTACGTCACCGACTTCGGCGACACCGTGCCCGACACCGCCGAGCGGGCCGTGCTCGCCGACTCCGTCTCCCTCGCCGTCCTCGTCGTGCTGGAGTCGCTCTCCCCGCTGGAGCGCGCGGTCTTCGTGCTCCGCGAGGCCTTCGGCTTCCCGCACGCCGAGATCGCCGCCATGCTCGACCGGGGCGAACCGGCCGTTCGCCAGCTGGCCGGGCGGGCCCGCAAGCACGTCGAGGAACGGCGGCCCCGCTACGAGGTCGACCCCGCCCAGCGCCGCGACCTCACCGAACGGTTCCTCGCCGCCGCGGCCGACGGCGACCTGGAGGGGCTGATGGCCCTGCTCGCCCCGGACGTCCGGCTCGTCGGGGACAGCGGCGGCAAGTCGCGGGCGCCCTTGCGGGTGGTGCACACCGCGGACAAGGTCGGCCGCTTCCTCGTCGGTGCGGCGCGCAAGGGTGTGGAGGACTTCTCGGTCCGCTTCCTGGAGCTCAACGCCGGCCCGGCGGTCCTCGTCCTGTCCGGCGGCAAGCCCGACACGGTCTTCCAGCTCGATGTGGCCGACGGCCGCGTCCAGACCGTCTACGTGGTCCGCAACCCGGACAAGTTGGGGGCGCTGCCCGCCGCCTAGCCGGTGCCGCGCGGCCCGGCGCGCCCTGTGTCAACGCGCCGTGAACGTTCCCGGCATTGGTCTTGACCAAGCATCAGGGCCGCCCTATGGTCGCAGATAAGTGCAACAACCTTTAATAAACAAGGGCGCTTAAACGAAGCCGACCACGGCGATTGCGGAGGACAGGGTGGGGACCACGCAGTTGGAACCGGTGCCGGAGCCGAAGTACTGGCACCTCAAGACCGTGCTCAGCCAAGCCCTCGACTCGGAGTTCGCGGTGGGGGAGATCCTGCCCAACGAGCGCGATCTCGCCGCCCGTTTCGGCGTCGCCCGCGCCACGCTCCGCCAGGCCCTGGAGCAGCTGGAGCTGGAAGGGCGGTTGCAGCGCCGCCGCGGTGTCGGCACGACGGTCGCGCCGCCCCGCATGGGCGTCTCCCTCGGCACCGGCCCGCACACCTGGCCCGGCGGACCCGAGGACGCCTGGCAGCCGGTGGACTGCACGGCCGCCGTACCGCCCGCCGCGGTCGCCGGGACGCTGGAGACCCGTGACGACGAGCAGGTGCACGTCGTGCGCCGTTTCCGCGTCTCCCACGGCCGCCCGGTCGCGGCCGAACTGCTCTACATCCCCCGGGCCTCGGTGCCCGAGCTCTCCGGCATCGACGCGCCCTCGGGCACCGCACGCGCGCGAGCGGTGCTGCGCGAGCTGCAGCGCCTGGAGCTGGACCGGCAGGAGAACGCGGTGGAGCTCGGTTCGGCCGGGGCCGACGACGCCCGCGAGCTGGACCGGCTGCCCGGAGCGCCCGTGCTGGTGGTGACGACGCGGTTCGTCACGGCGGGGCGCACGGCCGCGCTGTCCGTCGCGACGTACCGGGCGGACACCTGCCGGCTGACCTTCGGCGACGCGGGGCGCGTGGAGATCCACGACGGCCCGCAGCGCCAGGCCAGCTGACGCCGGACCCCCGGGTCCGGCCCGTCCGGCCCCGGGCCCTCAGCGGCGCGGCGTGGTCGTGCCCTCCACGCTGAACAGCTGCTCCTCCACATGGTCCAGGGCGAGCCGCAGCGCTCCCGTCGCCACCGCCGCGTCACCGAGCCGGGACAGGGTCACCTGCGGCGGGCGCAGGCAGTACCGGGCCAGTTCCCGGCGCAGGGGGTCCAGCACACCGTCCAGGCCCGCCGCCCAGCCGCCGATCACGACCAGCTCGGGATCGAGGGCCAGGACCAGGGCCGCCACATCGTGGACCAGGCGCTGAAGGTAGCGGTCGACGGCCGCCCGGGCCCGCTGGTCCCCCTCGCGGGCCTGGGCGAAGACCCCGGCGACCGCCTGCTCGTCCAGCGGGGGCAGCGGCTCGTCGGTGGTCGACAGCAGCGTCTCGGGAGTCACCTCACGGCCCAGCAGGTGCAGCGCGCCGATCTCCCCGGCGGCCCCGCCGTAGCCGCGGTGCAGCCGTCCCCCGATCAGGGAACCGGCGCCCGGGCTGAGACCGGCCAGCACGAACACCACGTCGTCCGTCTCGGCCGCCGCGCCCTTCCAGTGCTCGGCCACGGCCGCCGCGTTCGCGTCGTTCTCGACCAGCACCGGGCACTTGAAGGACCGGCTCAGCCGTTCGCCCAGCCGCAGGCCCGTCCAGCCCGGCAGCGCCGTGCCCAGCCGCACCGTGCCGTCCGCGTCGACGATCCCGGGCGTCGCCACCCCCACCGCCCGCAGCGAGCCCCGGGCCACCCCGGCCCGGCGCAGCAGCTCGGCGACCGCTCCCCGCAGCCGCTCCAGCCGCTCGTCGGCCCCCGCGGTCTCGGGCACGTCCCGCGCCTGGGAGCCGATCACCCGGCCGTCCAGGTCCGCCAGCAGCGCCGCCACCCGGCGTGCGCCGATCTCCAGCCCGAGCAGGTGCCCGGCCTCCGCCCGGAACCGGAACCGCCGCGCGGGCCGTCCCTGCCGCCGCGCGGCGCCCTCCTCCGCGGCCTTCTCCACGACGAGCCCGGCCTCGATCAGGCCCTCCACGACACCCTCGACGGTCGGCCTGGACAGCCCCGTCACCCGGGTGATCTCGGTCAGCGTCGCGCAGTCCGTGGCACGCAACGCGTGCAGCACCACCGCGGAGTTGATCCTGCGCAGCAGCGAGGGATCCCCGCCGGTCAGCCGCCCCACCGTCCGTCCTCCCAGGTCGTGCGCGTGTTGGCCGGATCGTACTTGCCCCGGCCCGCCCCGGCGAGGGGCGGGCACCCGGACGGGTCCGTCAGCCCGGCGCGACGAACCCCGACTCGTAGGCGGCGATCACCGCCTGCGTGCGGTCCCGCATGCGGGTCAGGCCGGTCGTGCGGGTCATGGTCGCAGCCGTTCACCCGGACCACCGGCCGGTTCCGGTCCGGGCGGGAAGTCACCGGCCGAACCGGCCGGTTCGGCGGCGGACGGCGGGGCGGCCGGTTGACGCACCGCCAACTGTCAGTGGTGGCGGGTTTACTGGAGCCATGGACATCGCACGGCACATCGCCGTCGTCGACGAGCTGTGCCACCGCCCCTTTCCGGCGGAGCACGGCCCGTCGGACGTCGGCGTGTCGGGACCCGGTCACCACACGGCGGTGCTGGCGACGGCTGAGGAGGACGATCCGGCACTGCGGGCGGTGACGGTCGACCGGTTCGAGAAGGACCGCGACGCCGTCCACGAGGTGCTGGCCTCCCGCTGGGGCGACGCGGACCCCTACAACCTGCTCACCGTCCTGCTGCGCACCGAGCGCGAGGAGATACCCCGGCCCTGGGCCGAGCTGAGTCAGCGGGCGAGCGTGGCCCACCTGTGGCAGGTGGGGGGCACCGGCCGCTGGGTCGCCGTGGCGGTCGCCGACCGCGACCCGGCGGACGCGGTCCGGCTGCTCGCGCTCGTCACGGAGACGGATCCCCCGTAGCGTCCGGGAGCTCGGCGGCCTCCCGCAGCAGGGCGAACTCCCGCGCCATCGTCTCCAGCGTCCAGTGCGCGTTCAGCCCGCTCGGATTGGGCAGCACCCACACGCGCGTATCGCCGATCAGGAGCGACTGGGGCCCCACCCGGGCCTTGCGGTCGTCGAACGCCGCGCGGTACGCGGTCACGCCCACCACGGCCAGCCAGCGCGGCCGCAGCCGCTCCACCTTCCGGGCGAGCAGCCGCCCGCCCTCCCGGTACTCCTCGGCGCTCAGCTCGTCGGCCCGGGCGGACGCCCGCGCCACGACGTTGGTGATGCCGAGCCCGTACGTGGGCAACTCCCCCTGCTCGGACGGCTTCAGCAGCCTCGGCGTGAAGCCGGAGCGGTGCAGCGCGGGCCAGAACCGGTTGCCGGGGCGGGCGAAGTGGTGGCCCGTCGCGGCGGTCATCAGGCCCGGGTTGATGCCGCAGAACAGCACGTGCAGGCCTTCCGCGACCACGTCGGGCACGACGCGGTCGCGGGCGGCCCGGAGTTCCTCGGGGGTGAAACGCGGCATCAGCGGCGGCGCGTCACAGGATCGCGCCGGGCGTGTAGCCGGCGGCCCGCGGGTGCTGCTTGACGATCTCCTCGACCCGGGCGACGACGGTGGCGACCTGGTCGCCCGCTGCGCCGGTGAAGGACAGCTTGTCCGCCATCAGGGCGTCCAGCCGCTCGCGGTCCAGCGGGATGCGTTCGTCGGCGGCCAGCTTGTCGAGCAGCTCGTTGCGCTCGGCGCCCTGCTCCCGCATCGCGAGCGCGGAGGCCACGGCGTTCTCCTTGATCGCCTCGTGGGCGAGCTCCCGGCCCACGCCCGCGCGCACGGCGCCCATGAGCACCTTGGTCGTGGCGAGGAACGGCAGGTAGCGGTCCAGCTCCCGGGCGACGACCGCCGGGAACGCGCCGAACTCGTCCAGCACGGTCAGGAACGTCTCCAGCAGGCCGTCGAGCGCGAAGAACGCGTCGGGCAGCGCCACCCGGCGCACCACCGAGCAGGACACGTCGCCCTCGTTCCACTGGTCGCCCGCCAGCTCGCCGGTCATCGAGGCGTAGCCGCGCAGGATCACCATCAGGCCGTTGACGCGCTCGCAGGAGCGGGTGTTCATCTTGTGCGGCATCGCCGAGGAGCCGACCTGGCCGGGCTTGAAGCCCTCGGTGACCAGCTCGTGCCCGGCCATCAGCCGGATCGTCTTCGCCAGCGAGGACGGCGCCGCCGCCAGCTGCACCAGCGCGGTGACGACCTCGTAGTCCAGGGAGCGCGGGTAGACCTGGCCGACCGAGGTGAACGCCTGCGAGAAGCCCAGGTGCGTGGCGATGCGCTGCTCCAGCTCGGCGAGCTTCGCGGCGTCCCCGCCCAGCAGGTCCAGCATGTCCTGGGCGGTGCCGACCGGGCCCTTGATGCCGCGCAGCGGGTAGCGCCCGAGGAGTTCCTCGACCCGGCCGTACGCGACGAGCAGCTCGTCGGCCGCGGTCGCGAAGCGCTTGCCGAGGGTGGTGGCCTGCGCGGCCACGTTGTGCGAGCGGCCGGCCATGACCAGCTCGCCGTACTCGCCGGCCAGCTTGCCGAGGCGGGCCAGGACGGCCACCGTGCGGTCGCGGACCAGCTCCAGGGAGAGCCGGATCTGCAACTGCTCGACGTTCTCGGTCAGGTCGCGGGAGGTCATGCCCTTGTGCACGTGCTCGTGCCCGGCGAGGTCGTTGAACTCCTCGATCCGCGCCTTCACGTCGTGCCGGGTGACCTTCTCACGCTCGGCGATGGAGGCCAGGTCGACGGTGTCGAGCACCCGCTCGTAGTCGGCGAGCGCCGCGTCCGGCACCTCGATCCCGAGGTCCTTCTGGGCGCGCAGCACGGCGAGCCAGAGCTGCCGCTCCAGCCTCACCTTCTGCTCGGGCGACCAGAGCGTGGCGAGCTCGGCCGAGGCGTAGCGTCCGGCGAGGACGTTCGGGATGCGGGGCTTGGCGGGAGCGGAAGTCACGTGGACGGATTCTACTGGCGATTCGTGCAGGCCAGCGCCACGGGTGGCTTCGTCGGAACCTACGAGATCCGCGCCACAGCGCTCGGCCGTGCGGCGGCGGCCGGTCCTGCGCGGTCCGGACGACAGGTCCTAGGTCAGTTCCTCGAACGGCAGCAGGTCCGGCCGCTTCGGGGGCAGACCGTCGCCCGAGGAGCGCCCCGTGAGGCGGCGGCCGATCCAGGGGAGCAGGTGCTGCCGCGCGAAGCGCACGTCCGTGACCCGGCGCGTGATCCAGCCCGGCGGCAGCGTGACCGGCATCGGCGTGTGCCAGTCGGCGTCCTCCGGGTCGTGGCCCAGCGCCTGCCACACGGCCTCCGCGACCCGGCGGTGGCCCTCGGCCGTCAGGTGCAGCCGGTCCACGTCCCACAGGCGCGGATCGCTCAGCGAGGGCGCGCCGTACAGGTCGACGACGAGCGCGCCGTGCCGCGCGGCCAGGTCGTCGACGCAGGCAAACAGCTCCTCCATGCGCGGGCGGAACCGCTCCAGGACGGGTCCCTGCCGGCCCGGGCTGCGCATCAGCACGAGCTGCTTGCAGGAGGGGGCCAGCTTCTCCACGGCCTCCTCCAGCAGCCCGCGCACCCGGCCCATGTCGCACTTGGGCCGCAGGGTGTCGTTGAGGCCGCCGACCAAGGTCACGACGTCGGCCTGCATGGCGGCCGCGACGTCCACCTGCTCCTCGACGATCTGCCGGATCAGCTTGCCGCGTACCGCCAGGTTGGCGTACCGGAAGCCGGGTGTGCGGGTCGCCATCCGGGCGGCGAGCAGGTCGGCCCAGCCCCGGTAGGTGCCGTCGGGCATCAGGTCCGACATGCCTTCGGTGAAGGAGTCGCCGAGGGCGACCAGGCTGCTGTAGGTGGGGTTCGTCTGCATGGCGACGGAAAGGGTATCCCGTGCACATACCCAGCAGTCGGTCGGCCTCCGCCCGGGCCCCGCACCGGCCCCCTCACGGCACCCGGGGCCGCCCCGTCACGCCCGCTGCCCGAACAGCTCCCGCAGCACGTCCTCCATCGTCACCAGCCCCGCCAGCCTTCCGTCGGCGCCGAGGACGGCCGCGAGGTGCGTCCGGCTGCCCCGCATGGCCGTCAGGACGTCGTCCATGGGGGTCGCCTCCCGCACCCGTGCGATGGACCGCATGTCCCGCAACCGGAACGGCACGTCCCGCCCGACCGCCTCCAGGGCGTCCTTCACGTGCAGGTAGCCCACGATCCGCCGCCCCTCGTCCACCACCGGGAACCGGGAGAACCCGGACTCGGCCGACAGCCGCTCCAGCCCCTCGGGCGTGATGCCCACGCTCGCGTACACCACGCGCTCCAGCGGCATCACCACGTCGCGCACCGGCCGCCGCCCCAGTTCCAGCGCGTCGCGCAACCGCTCCTGGGCGCGGTCGTCGATGAGCCCGGCCTCGCCGGAGTCCTTCACGATCTGCGCGATCTCCGCGTCCGAGTAGGAGGCCGCGACCTCCTCGCGGGCCTCCACCCGCAACAGCTTCAGCAGCGCGTTCGCGAAGGCGTTCACCGTGAAGATCACCGGGCGCAGCGCCCGGGACAGCGCCACCAGGGGCGGACCGAGCGCGAGCGCGCTGCGCACCGGCTCGGCGAGGGCGATGTTCTTCGGCACCATCTCGCCGAGCAGCATGTGCAGATACGTCGCCAGGGCCAGGGCGATCACGAAGGACACCGCGTGCCCCGCCCCCTCGGGGACGCCGACCGCGTGGAACACCGGCTCCAGCAGGTGCGCGATCGCCGGCTCGGCGACCACGCCCAGCACCAGCGTGCACAGCGTGATGCCCAGCTGCGCGGCCGCCATCAGCGCGGACACGTGCTCCAGGCCCCACAGCACGCTCTTGGCGCGCCGGTCGCCCTGGTCGGCGTAGGGCTCGATCTGGCTGCGGCGCACCGAGATCAGCGCGAACTCGGCCCCGACGAAGAACGCGTTGACGACGAGCGTCGCCAGACCGATCAGCAACTGCACGGCGGTCACAGCTCCGCCCCCTTCTCCTCGGGCTTCTCGTCCAGGGGCGCGCGCAGCATGACCCGGGCCGCCCGGCGGCCGGTGGCGTCGAGGACCTCCAGCCGCCAGCCCGCGACCTCGAGCGTGTCACCAGGGGCCGGTATCCGCCCCAGGGTGGCGGCCACCAGTCCGGCCAGCGTCTCGTACGGTCCCTCCGGCGCGCGCAGGCCGACGCGCTGGAGATGGTCCACGCGGGCGGCGCCGTCGGCCGCGTACAGGGCGTGGCCGCCCTCGTCCGTCCCGGCGGGGGCGAGGTCCGGCGTCTCGTGCGGGTCGTGCTCGTCGCGCACCTCGCCGACGACCTCCTCGACGATGTCCTCCAGCGTGGCGACGCCCGCCGTGCCGCCGTACTCGTCGATCACCACGGCCATCGTGCGCCTGCCGGAGAGCCGGTCCAGCAGCCGGTCGACGGTGAGGCTCTCCGGCACCAGCAGCGGCTCGCGCATCAGCTCGGAGACGTGGATCCGGGTGCGGCGCTCCGCGGGCACCGCCAGCACGTCCTTGACATGGGCCGTGCCGACGACCGAGTCGAGGGTGCCCCGGTAGACCGGGAAGCGGGACAGTCCGGTGGCGCGGGTCGCGTTCGCCACGTCCTCCAGGGTCGCCTGCACCTCCAGCGCGACGACCTGCACCCGCGGCGTCATCACGTTCTCGGCGGTCAGGTCGGCGAGGTTCAGGGTCCGCACGAACAGCTCGGCGGTGTCCGGCTCCAGGACCCCCTCCTTGGCGGAGTGCCGGGCGAGGGCCGCCAGCTCCTGCGGCCCGCGCGCCGAGGCCAGCTCCTCGGCGGGCTCCACGCCGATGCGCCGCACGACCCGGTTCGCGGTGTTGTTCAGGTGGGTGATGAACGGCCGGAACACGGCGCTGAACCCGCGCTGGGCGTTGCCGACCGTCTTGGCCACCGCCAGCGGCGAGGAGATCGCCCAGTTCTTGGGCACCAGTTCGCCGACCACCATCAGGAACACCGTCGACAGGGCCGTGCCGATGACCAGCGCCACGCTGCGCGAGGCCGACCGGGAGACGCCGAGGTCCTCCAGCGGCCCGGCGATCAGGGCGGCGATGGACGGCTCGGCGAGCATGCCGACCACCAGGTTCGTGACGGTGATGCCCAGCTGGGCCCCCGACAGCTGGAAGGTCAGGTTCCGTACGGCTTTCAGCGCGCCCTGCGCGCCGCGCTCGCCGCGCTCCACGGCCCGTTCCAGTTCGGCGCGCTCGACCGTGGTCAGGGAGAACTCGGCGGCCACGAAGGCGCCGCAGGCCAGCGACAGCAGGATCGCCGCGAGGAGCAGGAGCACTTCGGTCATCGGTTCACCCCCGTTCCATGGTTCTCCAGGACGGCGGGGTACGCGCGGGGAGGATCGCCCATGGGCGGACGCTCACGACCTTTCATGCAGAACCGAGTGGCCCGACAAGAGTAAAGGATGTGCAAAGTCCTTCGGAGGGGTTCAGACGGACGCGTCGGTGAGGGGCTTCACCCAGCGTCGCCACTGCTCCTCGGCCGCGTAGCCGGCGGCCTCCCACGCGCGCTGCGCGGTCTCGTTGCGGGTCAGCACCATCGCGTCGGCCCGCCGCCCGCCGAGCGCCGCGAACCGCTCCTCGGCGGCGGCGAGCAGTGCGCTCGCCACGCCCCGGCGGCGGTGGCCGGGATGCACGGCCAGCCGGTACAGGTGGCACCGCCAGCCGTCGAAGCCCGCGATCACCGTGCCGGCCGTGTCGCCACCGCTCTCGGCCAGGAGCAGCGCCCCGGGGTCGCGTGCCAGGAGACGCTCCACGCCCTGGCGGTCGTCACTGATGCTCGTCCCCTCGGCGGCGACCTTCCAGAAGGCCAGGACCGAGTCGAGGTCGTCCGGGGTCGCTGCCCTGATGCGCACGTCGTCCATGCCGACGATCACACCAGGGGCGGCCCTCTCGGACAGACGGTTCCACGATGCGGACAGCCCTCCCTCGGGTCCCGGCACGGTCACGCCACCGGCACGCCACCACGCCACCGGCACGCCGCCGGTCAGTCGTGCGCGATCGCGGCCAGGACGTTCATCCGCGAGGCGCGCAGGGCCGGCAGCAGGGCCGCCACCACGCCGATCACCGCCGAACCGGCCACCACCGCCACGACCGTGAGCCACGGGATCGCGAGCGCCGTCATGCCCTGCAGGGCCAGCACCTCGTGGGTGCACACGCCCCACACCAGCCCCAGCGCCAGGCCCAGCACGGCACCGAACACCGCGATCACCACCGACTCCAGCCGGATCATGCGCCGCAGTTGGCGGCGGGCCAGCCCGATCGCCCGCAGCAGCCCGATCTCCCGGGTGCGCTCGACGACCGACAGGGCCAGCGTGTTGACCACCCCCAGCACCGCGATGATGATCGCCAGCCCCAGCAGCGCGTACACGAGGTACAGCAGCACGGCGATCTGGTCGCGGACCAGCTGCTTGTAGTCGGCCAGGTCGCGCACCTGCACCTGGGGATAGGGGTCGAGGACCTCCTCCAGGTTCGCGCGCAGCTCGTCGTCGCCGGTGCCCGGGGCGGCGTTGACGTACAGCGCGGAGTCCTGGCCGCCCGGGGCGTACCGCTGGAGCGTGCCGAGGCCGAAGTAGAGCCCGCCCTGCGTGCCGAAGCCCTCGGCGGTGTCCTGGTCCGTGAGCGCGCCGACCGTCAGCTCCGCCCGGCGCCCGCCCTGGAACTCCACCGGCAGGGTGCTGCCGGCCCGTACGCCGTGCTCGCGGGCGAAGTCAAGGTCCATGGCCAGGTGGCCGGGGGCGAGCGCGGTGGCCGAGTCGCCCTGGGTGTAGGTGATGTCGGCGACCTCGTCGAGCCGGGGGTCGTAGCCCGCCGCCGTGGTCTCCACGCGGTCGCCGTCGGGGAGCCGCACCGCGACCGGGGCGAACCGCCCGCGCACCACCAGGCCGACGCCCTCCGTGCCCCGCACGGCGTCGGTGACCTCCCTCGGGAACGGCAGGAAGTTGGTGTTCTGCACGACGAAGTCGGCCCCCAGCGTCCTGTCGATCTGCTGGTCGAACGAGGCCGTCATCGACTCGCTGGCCACCGACATCCCGCCGACCAGGGCGAGACCCACCATCAGGGCGGCCGCCGTGGCACCGGTGCGCCGGGGATTGCGCAGGGCGTTGCGCTGGCTCATCCGGCCGATCGGACCGAACAGGGCGGGGAACGCGCCGCCCAGCACGCGGATCACCGGGCGGACCAGCAGCGGCCCGGCGATCACGGTCGCGATCAGGCTCAGCACCACCCCCAGGCCCAGCAGCGAGGCCGCCGGCGCCGTCCGGTCCGCCGCCGCACAGCCCGCGAGCGCCGCCGCCCCGGCCGCCCCGACCAGGGCGCCCGCGACCGCCCGCACCCGCAGCGGCCGGCCCACGCCGGCGACCTCGGCGTCCGACAGCGCCGCCATCGGCGAGACGTTCGCGGCCCGGCGCGCCGGCAGGTACGCGGCGACGAAGGTGACCCCGAGGCCCACGACGTACGCCGACACCGGCGTCACCCAGCCGATCTGCATCTCACCGGCGTCGATGCTTGTGCCCAGCAGCCCCATCAGCGCGATCAGGCCGGCCGCGAGCCCGATGCCCGCGGCGAGCCCCGCCGTGGAGCCGGCCAGGCCGAGCAGCAGCGCCTCGGTGAGCACGGACCGGCGGACCTGGCGCCGGTCGGCCCCCAGGGCCCGCAGCAGCCCCAGCTCCCGGGTGCGCTGGGCGATGAGCATGCTGAAGGTGTTGACGATCAGGAAGACGCCCACCAGGACGGCCACCCCGGCGAAGCCCAGCATCACGTACTTGATGACGTCGAGGAACCCGCCCAGCTTCTGGACGTCGGACTTCGCCTGCTCCCCGGCCGTCCTGATGTCGTAGCCCCGCGAGCCGAGCGCGGCGACGACCCGCTGTTCGAGCTGCTCGTCGCCGACTCCGGCCGCCGCGTCGACGGAGATGCTCGTCGCGAGTCCCGGCCGCCCCAGCAGCCTCTTCTGCGCGGTCGGGGTGTCGAAGTAGAACAGGGCGGCACCGGCGTTGGCGGTGGTGAAACCGGCGATGCCGACCACCCGGGCCTCGAACGAACCCGGGGGCGCGATCACGGTGAGGGTGTCGCCGACGCGCACGTGCTTGCGGCGCGCGGTCTCCTCGTCCACCAGCACCTGGCCGGGGCCGCGCGGGGCGTGGCCGGAGGCCAGTTCCACCCGGCTGTGCTCGCCCGGGTTCCAGGCGTTGCCCAGCGCGGGCGCGCCCGTGGTCGGGCTCACCGCTCGCCTCTCGCGGTCGACGACCGTGAGGCCGGAGACCTCGACGTCGGCCCGGGCCGCGGCGACCCCGTCGATCCGGCGCACGCGTGCGGCGAGCGACGCCGGCAGGGTGGCCGTCCGCCCCGAGGGCACCGCCTCGTCGAGGTCCTCCTGCGGGCTGACCGTGACATCGGCCGCGGTGGAGGCGAACAGGCGGTCGAAGGTGTGGCTGACGGTGTCCGAGAAGATCAGGCTCCCCACGACGAACGCGACGGACAGCACGACGGCGAGCGCCGAGAGCAGCAGCCGCCCCTTGTGGGCCAGGAAGCTCCTCAGGGTCGCCTTGAGCACGGTGTCAGTTCTCCGCACCCGTCGCCGGGGCGTCCCCGGACCGGGAGCGGATCACGTCGAACCGCTTCATCCGCTCCAGCACGGCGTCCGCCGTGGGCCGGGGCATCTCGTCCACGATCCGGCCGTCACCGAGGAAGAGCACGAGGTCCGCGTGGGCGGCGGCCCCCGGGTCGTGGGTCACCATGACGACGGTCTGCCCCAGCCGGTCCACCGCCTCCCGCAGGAACCCCAGCACCTCCAGGCCGGCCCGGGAGTCGAGGTTGCCCGTCGGTTCGTCCGCGAAGATCAGCTCCGGCCGGGACGCCAGGGCCCGCGCACACGCCACGCGCTGCTGCTGCCCGCCCGAGAGCTGGGCCGGCCGGTGCCGCAGCCGGTCGCGCAGGCCGAGGGTGTCGATCACCCGGTCCAGCCACTCCTCGTCGGCCTTCTTGCCCGCGATGTCCATGGGCAGGGTGATGTTCTCGCGCGCGTTCAGGGTGGGGATGAGGTTGAACGACTGGAACATGAACCCGATGCGGTCCCGGCGCAGCCGCGTGAGGTCCCGCTCCTTCAGCCCGGTGATCTCCGTGTCGCCGAGCCAGACCTGTCCGGCCGAGACCGTGTCGAGCCCGGCCAGGCAGTGCATCAGCGTGGACTTGCCCGAGCCCGAGGGGCCCATGACCGCGGTGAACCGGCCGCGGGCGATGTCCACGTCCACCGAGTCCAGCGCCAGCACGGCCGTCTCGCCGGAGCCGTACGCCTTGGTCAGGCCGCGGGCGCGGGCCGCGATCCCGTCGGCCGGCGCGAGGCCGGGAGCGTGCTCGGCAGCAGGTGTGGACACGGCGCCTCCTCCGGTGACACGGGCACGTCCCCGCCGAGGGTAATGTGACCCGCCCCACACCCGAAACACCCGAGGGCCCGCACGCGTCCTTTCGCCGCGCGCGACCTCGCGGGCTCGCGACCTCACGGGCGCGCGGGCTCCCGCATGCCGGCCGCCATCAGGTGCCCGTCGCCCGTCGGCCGTCAGCCGTCAGCCGTGAGCCGTGAGCCGTGAGCCGTCGGCCGTGAGCCGTGAGCCGTGAGCCGTCGGCCGTCGCCGTAGGCCGTTGGCGGTCAGGGGTCAGGGGTCAGTCGTCAGCCGGGCGCCAGGCCGTGCCCAGGACGCAGTACGACGTGGGCAGCACCGGACCCTGCTCCGGCATCAGAAGCTGCCGGTAAGGGCCCAGTTCGAAGCCGGCCTCCCGCAGCGCCCGCACCGGCTCCCGCGCCACGTGGCAGCCGCCGCTGACCAGCGGCCACACCGTCCGGTCCAGGGCGTGCTGCGCGCAGACCATCGCCCGGCCGCCACCGCGGCCGTGCTCGAGGAACCGCAGCTCACCGCCCGGCCGCAGCACCCGCCGCAGCTCCCCGAGGGCCCGGGGCACGTCGCGCACGCTGCACAGCACCAGCGACACCACGGCCGCGTCGAACCCCTCGCTCTTGACCGGCAGGGCCTCCGCCGCCCCCGGCACCACGTCCACCGGCACCTCGGCACGCAGCGCCGCCTCCACGGCCAGCCGCCGCAGCCGTCGCTCCGGCTCGACGGCCACCACCTCCGCGACCGTGCCCGGGTAGTGCGCGAAGTTCAGGCCGTTGCCCGCGCCGATCTCGATCACCCGCCCGGACAGTCCGCCGAGCAGCCGCTCGCGGACCCGGCCCATGCCCATGCCGGTCTCCGCGCGGACACTGACCCGGGCGTAGCACCGGGCGAACAGCGGGTGGTGCACGGCGTCCCGCGGCACCCGGCCGGACCGGAGCGGCATGGGGGACCTCCCTCGTGAGGCGGGCCTCACCCGGATTCTCCCCCGGACGGACGCGCCGCACCCCTCACCGCTGCGGACGGTGTCCGTGGTCCGCGGGGCATGCGGTCGCGGCCGGGGGAGCCGCCGCCCCGGCCGGCCGGGAGCGGCCTGCTCAGGCGAGTTCCGCCGCCACCAACTCGGCCGCCCGGGCCACCAGCGGATTGTCCGCGGGAGCGTCCTCCACGGGCTGGGTGGTGAGGACCGACAGGACGATCGGCGATCCGTCCGGCGGCCACACGACGCCCACGTCGTTGTTGCCGCCGTAGCGCCCGCCGCCGGTCTTGTCGGCGATCAGCCAGTCGGCGGGCAGGGCCCTGCGGAACTTCTCGCCGCTGGTGGTGTTGCGCAGCATCCAGTCCGTCAGCCGCGCCCGGTCGCACGGGTCGAGCGCGTCCCCGAGCACCAGACGCGCGTAGGTGAGGCCGATGGCCCGCGGGGAGGTCGTGTCGGTCTCGCGCCAGGGCTCGGCCGAGTTGAGTTCGGGCTCCCAGCGGTCCAGCCGCGTGACGCGGTCACCGACCGAGCGGGCGAAACGCGTCACGGCCGCCGGCCCTCCCAGCTCCTTCAGCAGCAGGTTGCCTGCCGTGTTGTCGCTGAACCGGAGGGTGGCGTCGCACAGTTCGCCGACGGTCATCCCGGTGGCCACGTGCTGCTCGGTGATCGGGGAGTAGCCGGACCGCGTGACGTAGTCCTGGGTGTAGTGGATGCGCCGGGCCAGGAACGTGCCGTCGCGGTCGAGGTCGCGCAGGACGGCCGCCGCGGCCAGCGTCTTGAACAGCGAGGCCATCGGGAAGCGTTCGTCGGCCCGGTGCACGACCGTGCGGCCCGTGCGCAGGCTCCGGCCGTACACCCCCAGCCGCGCGGTGTGCTCCCGCTCCAGCTGCCTCAGCCGCGCGGTGACGCCGCCGGCGCCGGTCGCGGCTCGGGCCGATCCGCCGCCCAGCGCGAGGGCGGCGGCCGCACCCAGGGTGAGGGCGGTACGCCGGGACGGGAGCAGAGGTGTGGTGCGCACGGTGGTCACGGTGGTCCTTTCGAAGCAGCGCAGGAGCGCAGGAGCGGAGGGTGGGAGGTGCGGAGGTGATCGCCTGCGTGGTTCACCACGCGATCACGCCCGTGCGCGGTTTCACCGCCATGCCCCACGCGACGCTCGCGCCCCCCGGTGCCCCGGTCCCCCCGGTGGCGCCGGCCGTCCGGGCCACCGGGGCGCTCACACCTCCCGGGGAGCCTCCCGTGTGTGGAACGCCTCCGCGTCCCAGGTGCCGTCCAGACGCGGCGCCAGCCATTCCGGCGCCGACGACCGGAACTCGGCGGGGGACAGGCTCCCCGACCCGGCCGGGACCGCACCGAGCAGGGGCGCCCCGGCCACGTCCGGAAGGTCCGCGAGATTGCAGCGCGCGGCCAGGTCCGGCTCGGCGGGCCAGCTCCCGATCACCATCCCGGCCAGGTCCAGGCGGCGCCGCCGCAGCTCACGGGCCGTCAGCTCCGTGGTGTTGAGGGTGCCCAGGCCCGCCTGCACCACGACCAGCACCGGCGCCGACAGCAGCCCGGCCGCGTCCGCCAGCGTGCCGCCGGCCGCGTCGAACCGGACCAGCAGCCCGCCCGCGCCCTCCACCAGCACCAGGTCGTGCTCGGTGGCCAGCTTGGCGGCCGCCTCCGCGACCTCGTGCGGCCGCACCGGAGCCCGGCCGGCCCGGCGTGCGGCGGTGGCGGGGGCCAACGGCTCGGGGTACCGGTCCAGTTCGGCCGTCGTCACCGGACCCGCCAGCCGGGCCGCTTCCGCCGCGTCCCCGGGCTCGTCCGGCAGCACGCCGGTCTGCGCGGCCTTCAGCACGGCCACCGTACGTCCGGCCGCCAGCGCCGCCGCGGCGACGGCGGCGGTCACGACGGTCTTGCCGACCTCCGTGCCCGTGCCCGTGATCATCAGTACCGGCATGTCATCCCTCCCGCGCCGCCGCGCACACCGCCCGCGCGATCCGCGCCAGGTCCGCGTCGCCCGTGACGTACGGCGGCATCGTGTAGATCAGATCGCGGAACGGCCGCAGCCACACACCCTCGCGCACGGCCGCCGCCGTGGCCGCCCGCATGTCAACGGCGTGGTCCAGCTGGACCACGCCGATGGCGCCCAGGACCCGTACGTCGGCGACGCCCGGGTACTCGGCGGCCGTGGCGAGCCCGTCGCGCAGTCCCGACTCGATCCGCTTGACCTCCGCGAGCCAGTCCTGCCCGAGCAGCAGCTCGATCGAGGCGCAGGCCACCGAGGCGGCGAGCGGGTTGCCCATGAAGGTCGGGCCGTGCGCGAGCACCGGCACCTCGCCGCGCGAGATGCCGTCGGCCACCCGCCCGGTGCACAGCGTCGCCGCCATCGTCAGATAGCCGCCGGTCAGCGCCTTGCCCACACACATCACATCGGGCGTGACCGCCGCGTGCCCCGCCGCGAACAGCGCGCCGGTACGGCCGAATCCGGTCGCGATCTCGTCGAACACCAGCAGCACGTCGTGCGCGTCGCACGCCTCGCGCAGCACCCGCAGATAGGCGGGGGAGTGGAACCGCATGCCGCCCGCGCCCTGCACCACCGGCTCGACGATCACCGCGGCCAGCTCGTCGGCGTGCTCGGCGATCAGCGAGCGCAGGTGCTCGGCGTAGGTCTCCTCGAACTCCGCCGGAGGCGGGTCGGCGAACACCTGGCGCGGGAGCACCCCGGCCCACAGCTCGTGCATCCCGCCCTCGGGGTCGCACACCGACATCGGCTGCCAGGTGTCCCCGTGGTAGCCGCCGCGCCAGGTCAGCAGCCGCCGCTTGCCGGGGCGGCCCAGGGAACGCCAGTACTGCAGGCACATCTTGACCGCCACCTCGACCGACACCGACCCGGAGTCGGCGAGGAAGACGTGCTCCAGCCCCTCCGGCGACATGTCGACAAGGTGCTTCGCCAGACGGACGGCGGGCTCGTGGGTCAGCCCGCCGAACATCACGTGGCTCATCCGCCCGAGCTGCTCGCGGGCGGCCTCGTTCAGCACGGGGTGGTTGTACCCGTGGATCGCCGACCACCAGGAGGACATCCCGTCGACCAGCTCGCCCGAGCCGTCGGCCAGCCGCAGCCGCACCCCGCTCGCGGACTCCACGGCGAGGGGTTCCTGCTGCCCCGGCATGGGGCCGTACGGGTGCCAGACGTGCCGCCGGTCGAGCTCCAGCAGCTCGGGGACCGTCAGCTCAGGCATTGGGCGCGAGATCCGTCCCGGCACCCCGGCGGCGCACGGCGACCAGGTCCGTACGGGGACCGGCGGGAGCGGGCTCCGCAGGGGGAGCGGGCGCAGCCCCGGAGGTGGACGCGGGCTCGGGGGCGGACGCGGGCTCGGTGGCGGGCGCGGAACCGCACACGCCCGCTCCCTCGGCCCCACCGGAACCGCACGCGCCTGTGCCCTCGGCCGCCTCGGTACCGCAGCCGCCGCCACCGCTGCCGCAGCCGCCGCCGGCCCGGTGCTCGGGCAGCGTGACCTGGTCGGTGCCCTCCACCTCGAACCCGGCGTCCGCGATCATCTCCAGGTCGGCCTTTCCGGCCTGGCCCTCACTGGTGAGGTAGTCGCCCAGGAAGATCGAGTTGGCCAGGTGCAGGGCGAGCGGCTGCATGGTGCGCAGATGCACCTCGCGCCCGCCCGCGATCCGGACCTCCACGTCGGGGCAGACGAACCGCGTCATCGCGAGGATCCGGAGACACCGCTGCGGGGTGAGGTTCCACTCCTTGGCGAGCGGGGTGCCCTCGAAGGGGATCAGGAAGTTGACCGGAACGGAGTCGGGGTCCAGTTCGCGCAGCGAGAAGACGACGTCGACCAGGTCCTCGTCCGTCTCGCCCATGCCGGCGATCAGCCCCGAGCAGGCGGACAGCCCCGCCGCGTGCGCCTTGTTCACCGTGTCGACGCGGTCGGCGTAGGTGTGCGTGCTGGTGATGTCCCCGTACGTCGCCTCGGACGTGTTGAGGTTGTGGTTGTAGGCGTCCGCTCCCGCCTCGCGCAGCCGCTCGGCCTGGCCGTCGGAGAGCAGCCCCAGGCAGGCGCACACCTCGACGCCCTCGTTGTTCTCCTTGATCGCCTTGATCGTCTCGGAGACCCGGTCCACGTCGCGGTCGGTCGGGCCCCGTCCGCTGGCCACCAGGCACACCCGCTTGGCGCCTCCGGCCACCCCGGCCGCCGCCGCGTCGGACGCCTGGTCCGGCTTGAGCCAGCTGTACTTCAGGATCCCGGCCGTGGAGCCGAGCCGCTGCGAACAGTACGAGCAGTCCTCCGGGCACAGGCCCGACTTCAGGTTGACGAGATAGTTGAGTTTCACCCGTCGGCCGAACCAGTGCCGGCGCACCTTCCCGGCCGCGGCCACCACATCGAGGAGGTCGTCGTCGGACGTCCGAAGGACGGCCAGTGCCTCGTCACGGGTCGGCGTCTCGCGCCGAAGCCCCTTGTCCACCAGCGTGTTCAGCAGGTCCATGAGAGCCGATCCTGTCCTACGGACCCGCTTCGGGCCAAGGAGACTTCACACAAGCAATCGGCTTCGACGTGTGGGTATTGCCACACTGTGACCCGCTGGTCGTCCCGCTAGTGTCTGTGCACTGCCTACAAATCCCGCGGAGGACCACCCATGGCGTTCGGCTGGCTCGACGAGCAGGCGCAGCGGCGCCGCAGCGCCGGACTCGTCCGGACGCTGCGCCCCCGCCCGGCCGATTCGCCCCTCCTCGATCTCGCGAGCAACGACTACCTCGGACTGGCCCACCATCCCGAGGTGGCCGAGGGGGCGGCCCGGGCGGCCCGGGTCTGGGGCGGCGGCGCCACCGGCTCCCGGCTCGTCACCGGCACCACCGAACTGCACGCCGAGCTGGAAGGCGAACTGGCCGATTTCTGCGGCTACGAGGCGGCTCTGGTCTTCTCCTCGGGATACGCCGCGAACCTCGCCGCCGTCACCGCGCTGGCCCCGCACGGCTCGCTGATCGTCTCCGACGCCGGCAACCACGCCTCGCTCATCGACGGCTGCCGGCTGGCCCGCGGCGCGACCCAGGTCGCCGCGCACGCCGAACCGGAGGCGGTGCGCAAGGCACTGAGGACACACGACGGACCCGCGATCGCCGTCTCCGACACCGTCTTCTCGGTCGACGGCGACGCCGCCCCGCTCACGGAACTGGCCCACGTCTGCCGCGAGCACGGCGCCGGACTCGTCGTCGACGACGCCCACGGCCTGGGCGTCCTGGGGGAGGGCGGCCGGGGTGCGCCCCACGCGGCGGGGCTCGCGGGCGCCGAGGACGTCGTCACGACGGTCACCCTCTCGAAGTCGCTCGGCAGCCAGGGCGGAGCCGTCCTGGGTCCCGCGCGGGTCGTCGACCATCTCGTCAACGCGGCGCGGACGTTCATCTTCGACACAGGCCTGGCCCCCGCCGCGGCCGGGGCGGCCCTGTCGGCGCTGCGGCTGCTGCGCCGCGAGCCCGAACGGGCCGCCCGGGCCCGGGAGGTGGCGGGCGAACTCCACGCACGCCTGAGCGCCGCGGGTCTGGAGGCGGTACGCCCCGACGCCGCGGTGGTCTCGGTGCGGGCGCCCTCGGCCGAGGACGCGGTGCGCTGGGCGGCCGAATGCCGCGCGGCGGGCCTGGCCGTGGGCTGCTTCCGTCCTCCCTCCGTGCCCGACGGCATCTCCCGGCTCAGGCTGACCGCCCGCGCGGACTTGACCGGTGAACAGATCGAACGCGCTGTACGAGTGATCGGCGAGACGCGACCATGAGTCGGCGTGACACGGCCGTGCGTCGGCACGATGACGGACTGATCGGACGGGGGACGGGCCTCTTCAGCGGCTGAGGCAGCTGACGCAGCGCCTGAAGCGGCTGATCAAAAGGGCTTCACAGACGGGCTTCACAGACGGGCTTCACAGACGGTCCAGGCCGGCGGTGAACCCCGCCCAGCTCCGCGGTGAGAAGAGCAGCGCGGGCCCGTCCGGGGCCTTGGAGTCGCGCACGGCGAGCAGTCCGGCCCACGGCGGGGCGTCCGGACGCGCGGTCTCGACGCAGTTGTTCGCGCCGGTGCTGTAGCTGCTGCGCAGCCACCGCACACCGTGCAGTGCGCGGCTCGAGGGGACATGACGAGGCAGTGCACGCATGGTGCCTCCTTATGCGCCGGTGGATGTCCCGGCGATGAAATCCAACGAATCCTCGGGCGAAAGGGCGTGGATCAAAAGGGAGTTGAAGGCCTCCGTGTAGGCCCGGAGGTCTTCTTTCCGTTCGAGGTAGAGGCTACTCGTCAAGTGGTCGAGAACAACCACGTCCAGATCAGAAGTGCTCGAAAATGACAAGATAACGAAAGGTCCGGTCACCCCGATATGTGCACCGGCGGCGAACGGCAGAACCTGAAGCCGTACGTGGGGCAGCCGCGCCGCCTCCACCAGTCGCTCCCGTTGCCGGGCCATGACCCCCGGGCCGCCCACCTCCCGGCGCAGCACCGCCTCGTCCAGGACGGCGCTCAACTCCAGCGGCGGATCCGCGCGCAGCACGTCCTGCCGGGCGAGGCGCACCTCCACGAGGGTGTCGAGCCGGTCCTCCGGCACGTTCCCCACCGCCGCCCTGGTCACCGCACGGGCGTACTCGGGCGTCTGGAGCAGGCCGGGGACGACGGTGGTCTCCAGCGTGCGCATCGCGGTGGCCTGGGACTCCAGACTGATGAAGTCCCGGTAGGTCGGGGGCAGCACACCGCGGTAGGCGTGCCACCAGTGGTGCCGCCCGCCACCGTCGTCCGAACCCGCCAACACCGCGAGCAGTTCGCGCAGTTGGGAATCGGCCACGCCGTAGGCGTCGAGCAGTAACCGCACGTCGGCCGGTTTCACCCCGCTCGTGCCGGTCTCGATCCGGCTGACCTTGGACTGGTGCCAGCCCACCAGCCGGGCCGCCTCACCGCTGGTCAGCCCCGCCGACGTGCGCAGGGCGCGCAGTTCGGCGCCCAGTTTCCGGCGGCGCACCGCGGGACCGTGCTGCATGTGCTTCTCCTTACTCCTTCCGGACCACCCATATACGGTCTCGCGTCGCAGAGTTCACCGCTTCGGGCGACAGATATATGCATATCTTGGTGGATCGCCGTCCTTCGGGGGTGTTCTGGTGGCACTCTGGCGACGGAAGCACCAGTCCGGGACCGTACTCGAACCATCCGCGTGGTGTCGGACCGCGGTGCCGTGGGAAAGGGACGACGTCGCCATGGCAGACCATCTGGAAGCATCCGTCACTCTGCCGAGCGATCCCGCTTCGGTCCCCGCGGCGCGCGCCTATGTGGTGGGCACGCTGGCGGAGTGGGGCCTGCCGGCCGACACGGAGGTGTCCGACACCGTCCGGCTGATCATCTCCGAACTGGCCACCAACGCCGTCCAGCACACCTTCGGCCAGTCGCCCACGTTCACGGTGGACGTCGTGCTCGACCGTGACGAGCATCTGCGCATCGGCGTCACCGACAGCCATCCGCGCCTTCCCAGGCGCCTGCCCGCCGCGGTCCAGCAGGACAACGGGCGCGGCCTGGTCATCATCCGGTGGCTGACCGCGGAATGCGGCGGCAAGCTGCGCATCCGGCCGACCCGCGAGGGCGGCAAGACCATCACGATCGAACTGCCCTGGATCATCCCGGCCCAGCCGGTACCGTCCCGGGGACCTCAGGAACCCTAGAACTCCGACGGACCTCCGCGGACAGCCCCTGATCACCCTTCGTTCGGCCCCCGGGACCCCTTCCCGCTCGGCGATGCCTGGCCGGGGCCTCCGTGCGCGCTCTGAGGGAGCCGGGCTGGTGGCCCCACTCGCCGCGATCCCGGCCTTGCGGCCCATGGTCACGTCCACCACCACCAGCAGGGCCGAGCCGCTGAAGGCGAAAGCGCGCGGTGAGGGCCAGCGACGGCAGGAAGGGGATCTGCACGTCCGTCTGGGTGACCTCACGGGTATCCGTCGGAGCCGCCTTCACGCCCACGGCGTGCGGCGGCGCGTCAGGACGCCGCCGCACGCCGGGCGGTCACTTCACGCGCCCGTACCAGACACTCTTGGTCCAGATCTTCTGCAGTCGCACCACGTCCCCGGTCTTGGGGGAGTGCCACAGCTTGTTCTTACCCGCGTAGATACCGACGTGGTACACGTTCTTGCCCGAGTGGAAGAAGACCAGGTCCCCGGCCTTGCGGCTCTTGGCGGAGATGTGGCGCGTCTTGTTGTACTGCTGGGCGGCCGTGCGCGGCAGCTTCTTGCCCGCCTTCTTGAACGAGTACAGCGTCAGCCCGGAGCAGTCGAACCGGTGCGGACCGGTGGCCCCGTACTTGTACGGCGATCCCTTCTTCGAGGCCGCGATCTGGAGTGCCTTGGTCGCCGGGGTGGCTGCCGCGGCCTCGGACGAGAAGCCGGGCGCCACTATCGAGCCGCCGACGGCGGCGATGGTGAGAGCCGAGGCCGTACCGGCACGGGCCATGAGCGACGGGACACGATTGAGCGCAGTCATGCGCAACCCTTCGTCAGCCGCCTGTGAAGGATGACCTGTCGGATTCGGGCTGGCGAAGTTGCCCGGCCGCTGACGCGGCTTCACCCCAAGGGCTGCTCGGACCCGGTCATGGCGTGACCGTCCCGGCGACCCGTCGTGCTTGGGTCCTCCACTCCTGCCGATCCACTCCTGTCGACCGGTCATCCGGGCGGCGGCAGGACTCGGCGTCCGCCCGGATCGCCCCGCCGCTGTGGCGGGGGCTTGTCGTCAGTCAGGGATCTTGACTCATGGCTGTCCCGAAATCCCAACGGAACCGAGGATTTGTGTTGTTACTCACCACTCACCCGTTCGGGTGGACACGTCTGTGTTCGAGCCACCGTCCACCCCGTCGTGGACGGTCCGACCAGGGATGGAATGTCCAATTCCGCCCCGCGGCCAGGCCCGTTGCGCAACTTCAGCCACCCGAAGTCCGGACGCGTGTCTACTCCGAACAGGGGTACGCCATTTTGTCGGTTTCGGCTCGGAGCCGGACGCTCCGCCGGTCGGCGTGTTCCGGGTGGTGCACCCCCCCTCAACTGGCGGACCGCGGCGGAAGGGTGACCCGGGCGGTGCGCGGCTCGCCGTCCCGCACGCGTCGGAACGCGGTCCGGCGTGGCGCCGCGCGAGTCCGTCTTCCCCCGTTGGTGCATCAGGGTGAGCGCGACACGCCGAGTTGGCCCGTCCGAGGAGGTCGACGACGCCGAGGTAACGACCGATCAGCTCAGCCTTCCCGAGCGGCGGGGCCGGTTCCCGCCCGGCCCTCCCTCGCCCGCCCTCGCTCGCCCTCGACCGGGTCGGCTCCTCCACCCGCACCAGGGGATCACTGGCCGCCCGCTCACCGGCCGCCCGCTCACCGGCTCGGCCGGCCCGGCTGACGGAGCACCAGGAGCGCGCCGGGAGCACGGCGCGTCGGCAGGCCAGGGCGGGCAGTCGCATCGGTACCTGCGGTCGCGGGCGGCCCTTCCCCGGCGAAGGTCGTCGCGCCCCCGCAAGAACCCCCGCAGGGGTCCGGTGCCGGACTCCGTAGGAGCACGGCAGGACCGTGCACCCCCGTCCGCTACAGCGGGGATGCACGGTCGTCAGGGTGCCGTCGCCCGGCGACGGCCGTCGCCGGCGGTCAGCCGACCGTTGCGAGGTCGCGCCGCTCCTCGGCGGGGGCGCCGCCCTTCTTGCGGGCGCGCAGGGTGCCGCCGAGCAGGACGGCCCCCAGTCCCAGCGCCGCCCACCAGGCCAGAGTGAGCGCCGGCCCGGTTGCCGCGGCGCCGTCGAAGTAGGACACCGAGCGCAGCAGCGCCGTACCCGCGCCCGGCGGCAGCCACTGGCCGATGGCCCCGGCCGGCTCCGGGAGCATCTGCGGGGCCGAGGTGGCTCCGGAGAAGGGGTTGCCCAGCAGCATCACCAGGGCCGCCCCGAGTCCTGTGCCGGCGGGGCCGATCAGGGCAGCGAGACCCGCGACGGCCGCGCCGACGGCCAGGGTGGACAGACCGAGCGCCGAGGCCTCCACCCACCAGTCGCCGGCGAGGGCGCCGAGCCAGCTGTCCGCGATCCCGGCGGCGACCGCACCCACCGCGGCGGACACCGCGAGCAGTGCCGTCACGGCGCGGACGCCGCGCAGCCCCAGCAAAGTGACCGCCGCGCCGGCCGCGATCCCGGCCAGGGCGAGCGGGAGCACGGCGGCGTTCAGCACCGCGCCGCGGGGATCGCTCGCAGGGGTGGGCACCACGTCGACCGTCCGCACCGGGGTGCCCTCGGCGGAGGACTGCCGGGCCACGGCCTGTTGCAGGAACTGGGCGACGGCCGGCCCGGCCGCGGAGGCCGTGAGCAGCTCGGGCCCCTGGGGCGTCACCACGATCGCGCCGTAGACGCTCCGGTCCTCGATGGCGTCGCGGGCGGCTGCCTCGTCGGCGTAGCGGTGGATCTCGAAAGCTCCCTCGTGCTGCTGGAGCTGCCGTTCGGCCTGGGCCGCCGCGGCGGGCGGTCCGGCGACGCCCAGCGGCAGATCGCGGGGGGCCGTGCGGGAGGCCGGCCAGGCGAAGGCCCACAGGGCCAGGGCGGCGACGACGGGCACGAGGACGACGACCGCGATCAGCGGGCGGGCTCGGGAGGACATGAGGGTCTCCTGGAGGGAGAGGTCTGGACTAAAAAGAAGGATCGTTCGTTTTGCTGTCTCCACCGTCCTCCCGGGGTGCGTCCTTGTCAAGAATGAATATTCGTTTTACGTTAGGGGCCATGGCCCGCGTGTCCCAGGAACACCTCGACGCCCGCCGCCGCCAGATCCTCGACGGCGCCGCGCTCTGCTTCGCCCGCAACGGCTTCCACGCCACCTCCATGCAGGACGTGCTGAAGGAGGTCGACCTCTCGGCGGGTGCGGTGTACCGCTACTTCAGCGGCAAGGAGGAGCTGATCGGCGCGATCGTGACCGAGGTCCTCGGCTCGGTCCGGGACGCCTTCGAGGAGGCGGCCCGTCAGGCCCCGCCCCCGCCGCCCGACGAACTCGTCGCCTCCGTGCTCGGCAGGACGCTCGGCGCCCGGGAGTCCCTCGTCGTGGACGGCAGGCCCGCCTTCCCCCGGCTCGTGATCCAGGTGTGGACGGAGACCCTGCGCAACGAGGAGCTGGCGGCCCTGCTCCGGGAGGGCTACGGCTCGGTCCGCGCGTCCTGGGGCAGGATCGTCCAGGCCTACCAGGAGGCCGGGATGATGCGGGCGGACGTCGAGCCGGACGACGTGGCCCGCACGATGATCGCCTCCGTGCTCGGCTTCATCGCCCAGCAGTCCCTGTTCGGCCCGGCCCCGGTGGAGATCCTGCGGGACGGACTGCGGGCGCTGATGAGCATGGAGGGCCGGTCCGCCGCCGCCGGCGGAGTGCCACGCGGTTAACGCACCCGAAACGCGGCCCCACTAGCCTGCCGCGCACGCCACCCGGCTCGTCGCCCCGTGGCGGCGGCCACCGGACCCCGCACGGTCCGGAGCGAGGACTGAGGTGGGACGTGCAGCTGACCCCGCACGAACAGGAGCGTCTGCTCATCCATGTGGCGGCCGACGTGGCGCGGAAGCGCCGGGACCGCGGCCTGCGACTCAACCACCCCGAGGCGGTCGCCCTGATCACGTCGCACCTCCTGGAGGGGGCCCGTGACGGGCGCACCGTCGCGGAGTTGATGTCCTCCGGCCGCCAACTGCTCACCAGGGACGACGTCATGGAGGGCATCGCGGAGATGATCCACGACGTCCAGGTCGAGGCCACCTTCCCGGACGGCACCAAGCTCGTCACCGTCCACGACCCGATCGTCTGACGGGGTACCGCAGTGATTCCTGGAGAGATCCTGTTCGCCGACGGGCCGATCGTGTGCAATTCCGGCCGCGAGGTCACCCGGCTCACCGTCCTCAACGCCGCCGACCGCCCCGTCCAGGTCGGCTCCCACTACCACTTCGCGGAAGCCAACCCCGGTCTGGAGTTCGACCGCGTCGCGGCGCGCGGCAAGCGGCTGAACGTCGCCGCCGGGACGGCCGTGCGCTTCGAGCCCGGCATCCCCGTCGAGGTCGAACTCGTCCCGCTCGCCGGGGCCCGGATCGTGCCCGGCCTGCGCGGCCGGACGGGAGGTCCCCTCGATGCCTGAGCTCTCGCGTGCCGCCTACGCCGACCTGTTCGGCCCGACGACCGGTGACCGGATCCGCCTGGCGGACACCGACCTGCTGGTGGAGATCGAGGAGGACCGCTCCGGCGGGCCCGGACGCGCCGGGGACGAGGCCGTGTTCGGCGGCGGGAAGGTCATCCGCGAGTCCATGGGCCAGGCCCGTGCCACCCGGGCGGAGGGCACGCCGGACACCGTCGTCACCGGCGCGGTGATCGTCGACCACTGGGGGATCGTCAAGGCCGACGTGGGCATCCGCGACGGCCGGATCACCGGCATCGGCAAGGCCGGCAACCCCGACACCATGGACGGGGTCCACCCCGAGCTGGTCATCGGCCCGGAGACCGAGATCATCTCCGGCAACGGACGCATCCTCACCGCCGGTGCCATCGACGCCCATGTCCACTTCATCTGCCCGCAGATCGCCGACGAGGCCCTCGCGTCGGGCATCACGACCCTCGTCGGCGGCGGCACCGGCCCGGCCGAGGGCTCCAAGGCCACCACCGTCACACCCGGCCCCTGGCACCTGGCGCGGATGCTGGAGGCGATGGAGGCCCACCCGCTCAACATCGGCCTGCTCGGCAAGGGCAACACCGTCTCCCACGAGGCGATGCTGTCGCAGATCCGGGGCGGCGCGCTCGGCCTGAAGCTCCACGAGGACTGGGGTTCCACCCCGGCCGTCATCGACGCCACGCTGACCGTCGCCGAGCGGACCGGCATCCAGGTCGCCATCCACACGGACACCCTCAACGAGGCCGGCTTCGTCGGCGACACGCTCGCCGCGATCGCCGGGCGCGGCATCCACGCCTACCACACCGAGGGCGCCGGGGGCGGCCACGCGCCGGACATCATGACCGTGGTGTCCGAGCCGCACGTGCTGCCCAGTTCCACCAACCCCACCCGGCCGTTCACCGTGAACACCGCCGAGGAACACCTCGACATGCTGATGGTGTGCCACCACCTCAACCCGGCCGTGCCGGAGGACCTGGCCTTCGCCGAGTCGCGCATCCGGCCGTCCACCATCGGGGCCGAGGACGTGCTGCACGACCTCGGTGCCATCTCGATCATCTCCTCCGACTCCCAGGCGATGGGACGCGTCGGGGAGGTCGTCCTGCGCACCTGGCAGACGGCCCATGCGATGAAGCTGCGCCGGGGTGCGCTGCCCGGGGACGGGCGGGCCGACAACCACCGCGTACGCCGTTACGTCGCCAAGTACACGATCAACCCCGCCCTCGCCCAGGGCCTCGCCCGCGAGATCGGCTCGGTGGAGACCGGCAAGCTGGCCGATCTGGTGCTGTGGGAACCGGCGTTCTTCGGAGTCAAGCCGCTGCTCGTGCTCAAGGGCGGGCAGATCGCGTACGCGCAGATGGGCGACGCGAACGCCTCCATCCCCACCCCGCAGCCGATCCTGCCGCGTCCGATGTTCGGGGCGATCGGCCGGGCGCCCGCCGCCAACTCCGTCAACTTCGTCGCGCCCCTCGCCCTCGACGACGGCCTGCCCGAACGGCTCGGCCTCGGGAAGCGTTTCGTGCCGATCGAGTCCACCCGCGGCGTCACCAAGGCCGACATGCGGGAGAACGACGCCCGGCCCGACGTGCGGATCGACCCCGACAGCTTCGCCGTGCACATCGACGGCCGACCGGTCGAGGCCGCGCCCGCGGCGGAACTGCCCATGGCCCAGCGCTACTTCCTCTTCTGACGGCCAGGGGTGATCCCATGTCGCGTGCGACGCTGCTGATCCTGGCCGACGGGCGGTTCCCGGCCGGCGGCCACGCCCACTCCGGTGGCGCCGAGGCGGCCGTCGGCGCCGGGCGCATCACCGGGGCGGCGAGCCTCGGGGAGTTCTGCCGGGGACGGCTGCACACGGCGGGCCTGACGGCGGCCGGGCTGGCCGCGGCTGCCGCGCTCGGGCTCGACGCGGTCGCGCTGGACCGTGCGGCGGACGCCCGTACGCCCTCACCCGCGCTGCGGACCGCCGCGCGGAAGCTGGGACGGCAGTTGCTGCGGGCCGCGCGGACCACCTGGCCCTCCCGGGAACTCGACGCACTCGCCCGGGAGTTCCCCAAGGGCGCGCATCAGCCGGTGGTGCTGGGCCTGGCCGCCCGGGCGGCCGGCCTCGGACCGGCCGACGCCGCGTACTGCGCCGCGTACGAGAGCGTGAGCGGACCCGCGGCGGCGACCGTGCGCCTGCTGAGCCTGGACCCCTTCGACGCGACGGGCGTCCTCGCCCGGCTCGCGCCGGAGATGGACCTCGTCGCCGGCCGGGCGGTGGAGGCGGCGCGCCGAGCCGTCGAGGACGGGACCGACGCACTGCCCGCCGGGTCGGCGCCACTGCTGGAGACGGGGGCACAAGCGCACGCGGCGTGGGGAACGCGGCTGTTCGCCTCCTAGCCTCCCCGGCACCCCGGCACCCCGGCACCCCGGCACCCCGTCAATCCGCCGACTCGCCGACCCGATCGCCCCTCCGGACCACCCGCCCCCCACCGAACCACCCGCACCCGTCGGGCCAGCCGCACCGAACGGGCCACACGGCAGGAGCCGCACCATGCACCTCGACCACACCCACGACGGCCCGGCCGTTGTCGGCGCCGACGCCCTGCGTCCCGACGGCCGCCGCCGTGCCCTGCGCATCGGGCTCGGTGGGCCCGTCGGATCGGGCAAGACCGCCACCGTGGCCGCACTGTGCCGGGCGTTGCGCGACGAACTGTCCCTGGCCGTCGTCACCAACGACATCTACACCCGCGAGGACGCCGAGTTCCTGCTGCGGGAGGCCGTGCTACCACCCGAGCGGATCACCGCGGTGGAGACGGGTGCCTGCCCGCACACCGCGATCCGGGACGACATCTCCGCGAACCTGGAGGCCGTGGAGGACCTGGAGGACGAGGCCGGCCCGCTGGACCTGGTGCTCGTCGAGTCCGGTGGGGACAACCTCACGGCGACCTTCTCCAAGGGACTCGTCGACGCGCAGATCTTCGTCATCGACGTGGCCGGGGGTGACGACATCCCGCGCAAGGGAGGACCGGGCGTCACCACCGCCGACCTGCTCGTCGTCAACAAGACCGACCTCGCCCCGCACGTGGGATCCGATCTGGCCCGGATGGCCGCCGACGCCAAGGCGCAGCGGGGTGAACTCCCCGTCGTCCTCCAGTCGTTGAGCGGTGAGGCCGGGGTGGCCGAAGTCGCCGCCTGGGTGCGGGACCGGCTCGCCGCGTGGACGGCGTGACCACGTACGGCACGGGGGTGCGGTCCGTCGCACGGATCGTCGCCCGCGACGACGGGCGGGGCGGGACCGCGCTGCCCGTCCTGGAGAGCGACGGCCCCCTGGCCCTGCGCCGCACCCGCTCGGCCGGTTCCGAGGCCCGGGTCGTGCTGGTGGGCGCCATGAGCGGGCCGCTGGGCGGGGACCACTTCACCGTGGAGGGCCACGTGGAGGAGGGCGCCCGCCTGACCGTGGAGTCGGCGGCCGCCACCCTCGCACTGCCCGGGCAGAGCGGGGACGAAGCCCGCTACGACGTCCGGCTGTCCGTCGCCGACCGGGGCGAACTGCACTGGCTGCCCCAGCAGTTGATCTCCGTGCGCGGCAGCGGCCTGCGCGTCACCACCCGGGCCGACCTGGCGCCCACCGCGAGACTCGTGCTGCGCGAGGAGCAGGTGCTGGGACGCGCGGGGGAGCAGCCCGGGCGGTTGTCGAGCCGGCTGACCGTGCGGGTCGCCGAACGCGTCGTGCTCGACCAGGAACTGGCCTGCGGACCCGGCGCGCCCGGCGGTTGGGACGGCCCGGCCGTACTCGCCGGCCATCGCGCGGTCGGCCAGCTCGTCGTCGTCCGCCCGGAGTTCGCCACGCGGCCGGTGACGGCACGGATGCTGGGGGAGACGGCCTGCCTCATGCCGCTCGCCGGCCCCGCCGCGCTGGTCAGCGCCCTGGCACCGGACGCGTTGCGCCTGCGGCGCGTGCTCGACGAGGCGTTGCTGCTCCTCTCCTAGACGGGCCACGTCCGTACAGCAGCACGACTTCTCCGTTTATCGGATTGGCAAAGAAGGGCGGCCGCCCCTGTTCCCGGACACCTCGCAACCGCGAGGATCCCCCGTACTGATCGCAACGATGTACGGGGAGGTCCCCCTTGAGGGGTATGAGACCGACAAGGCGTATGACGGCGCTCGGTTCGGCCGGTGCGCTCGTCACGGCCACGCTGATAGCCGGCGCCGTCGCGGCGCCCACGGCCAACGCCAGCGCGGGCAGCGGGCACGGCCAGGACCGTGAGGCGCGTGGAGCCGCCATTGCCGCCGCCCGGGCCGCGAAGACCGGCATCGACTGGCAGGACTGCCCCGCCGACTGGAACCTGGCCAAGCCGATCCAGTGCGGGTACGTCACCGTGCCGCTCGACTACGCCAAGCCGTACGGCAAGCAGATCAAGCTCGCCGTGGACCGCATCGGCAACACCGGCACGAAGGCCGAACGGCAGGGTGCGCTCCTCTACAACCCCGGCGGCCCCGGCGGCTCCGGACTGCGCTTCCCGGCCCGCGTCACGTCCAAGAACCCGATCTGGGCCAACGCGGCCAAGGCGTACGACTTCGTGGGCTTCGACCCGCGCGGCGTCGGCCGGTCCACGCCCATCTCCTGTGTCGACCCGCAGGAGTTCGTCAAGGCGCCCAAGGCCGACCCGGTGCCCGACTCCGAGGCCGACAAGCGCGCCCAGCGCAAGCTGGCCCGCGAGTACGCCGAGGGCTGCCAGGAGCGCAGCGGCTGGATGCTGCCGCACATGACCACGCCGAACACCGCGCGCGACCTCGACGTCATCCGCGCCGCCCTCGGCGAGAAGAAGCTCAACTACCTGGGCGTCTCGTACGGCACCTACCTCGGCGCCGTCTACGGCACGCTCTTCCCGGGCCACGTGCGCCGCATGGTCGTCGACAGCGTCGTCAACCCCTCCCGCGAGAAGATCTGGTACCAGGCCAACCTGGACCAGGACGTCGCGTTCGAGGGCCGCTGGAAGGACTGGCAGGACTGGGTCGCCGAGAACGACGCGACCTACCACCTGGGCGACACCCGCGCCGAGGTCCAGCAGCAGTACCTGAAGCTGCGTGCCACCGCGAAGAAGAACCCGATCGGCGGGGTCGTGGGCCCGGCCGAGCTCATCTCCTTCTTCCAGAGCGCCCCCTACTACGACTCCTCCTGGGCACCGGTCGCCTCGGTCTTCAGCAAGTACGTCGCCGGAGACACCCAGGCGCTCGTCGACGCCGCCGCCCCCGACCTGTCGGACACGGTCGGCAACGCCTCCTCGGAGAACGGCAACGCCGTGTACACGGCAGTGGAGTGCGCCGACGCCAAGTGGCCCACCAGTTGGCAGAAGTGGAACCGCGACAACACGCGGCTCCACAAGGACCACCCGTTCATGACGTGGGCCAACGCCTGGATGAACCTGCCGTGCGCCACCTGGCCGGCCAAGCAGCAGACGCCGCTGAACGTCCGGACGGGCAAGGGCCTGCCCGGCGTGCTCATCGTCCAGTCCGAGCGTGACGCCGCCACCCCGTACGAGGGCGCCGTCGAACTGCACAAGCGGTTCAAGGGCTCGCGCCTGATCACGGAGAAGGACGCCGGCTCCCACGGCGTGACCGGGCTGACCAACCCGTGCATCAACACGCGGGTCGACGCCTACCTGCTCACCGGCAAGCTGGACGGCGCGGACGTGACGTGCGCGCCGCACGCCACGCCGAAGCCGTAGCGGACCGAACGACGTGGGGCGGCCGGACCTCCGGCCGCCCCACACCCATGCCGCGGACGGCGGAGGTCAGCTCTGGGGCGACCGCCGGAACCTGCGCTGCCGGGCGGCGGCCGCCTCGGCCTTCACGTCGGCCGCGTACCGGTCGACGTACTCCTGCTCGGACAGCGCCAGGATCGCGTACATGATCTCGTCGGTGATCGCCCGCAGCACCGCCTTCTCGTTCTCCATGCCCTCGTAGCGGGAGAAGTCCAGGGGCTCGCCGAAGCGGATCGCCACCGGGTGCAGGCGGGGGACGACCTTGCCGGGCGGCTGGGCCTCGAAGGTGCCGATCATCGCGCAGGGCACGACCGGCACGCCGGCCTTGAGCGCCATCACCGCCACCCCGACCTTGCCCTTGTAGAGCCGCCCGTCGTGCGAGCGGGTGCCCTCGGGGTAGATGCCGAGCAACTCGCCCTTGCCCAGCACGCCGAGACCCTCGCGGATCGCGGCCTGGCCCGCGTCCTTCCCGGAGCGGTCGACGGGGATCTGCCCGGCGCTGCGGAAGAAGAACGCCGTCAGGCGGCCCTTGACGCCCGGGCCGGTGAAGTACTCGGCCTTGGCGAGGAAGGTGATGCGCCGCTTCAGGATCGCGGGCATCAGGAAGTGGTCCGAGAACGACAGGTGGTTGCCGGCGACGATGGCCGCGCCCTCCGCCGGAACGTGCTCCAGACCCTCGATCCTCGGCCGGAAGACCAGTCTCAGCAGCGGACCCAGCAGCACGTATTTCAGCAGGTAGTAGAACAAAGCGGGCGCCCTTCGACTCTCGCGGGGGACTCAACCACCGCGTTCCAGCAGGTCAACCGGCATGTCGTGGGGTGCCAGTGTAGGTGCAGGCGCGGCCGCCGGACACCAGGTCCGACAGGTCCGCGCCGATCCTCCGCCGATCGACCGGCGGTCCCCGGGGTGAGGGGCGAGCCGCCCCGTCCGATGCCGCCGCTCGGCTGCGCGGCCGGTGCCGTGCGGGGGGAGCGCCGAGTAGTCTGCCGGACATGCGCATCTCTGTTTCCTCGGACATGGACGAGCCCGTGGCCCGGGCCCTCGTGGACGCGCTGCGCGAGCGGGGCCACGAGGTGCGGACGCACGGGGCGCTGCGCCCCGGCGACGATCCGCAATGGGCGGTGTGCTCCGAGGCCGCGGCCCGGGAGGTCGCCGAGGGGACGGCGGACCAGGCCGTGGTGTGCTGCTGGACCGGCACGGGAGCCTCGATCGCCGCGAACAAGGTGCCCGGCGTGCGGGCCGCCCTGTGCACGGACGCCTACTCCGCCGACGGGGCCCGGCGCTGGAACGACGCCAACGTGCTCGCGCTGAGCCTGCGCCTGACGTCCGGGCCGCTGCTCGGCGAGATCCTGGACGCCTGGTTCGCCGGCGAGCCCAGCGCGGACCCGGAGGACCGCCAGAACGTGGACCGCGTGCGGCTGCTCGACCACGGCAAGGCCCGGCTGTAGTCACAGCCGCACGACGATGAGGGCGGTGTCGTCGGTGGCGCCGCCGGGCGGCAGCAGCTCCATCAGGACGGTGTCGGCCAGCAGTTCGGGGTCCAGGGCGCGGTGCCGGCGCAGGGCGTCGGCGAGGCGTTCCAGGCCGGTGTCGATGTCCTCGCGCCGGCGTTCGACGAGCCCGTCCGTGTAGAGCACGAGCGTCGCGCCCGCCGTGAACACCGTCTCCGCCTGCGGCCGGGGGATGGGGTCGGGGCGTGCGTCGAGCGGTGTGTCCGTGGCCCGGTCCAGGAACTCCGTGCGGCCGTCGGGGTGGACCAGCACGGGCGGCGGATGACCGGCGCTGCTGTAGGTGATGGTCCGCCGGTCGAAGTCGATGAAGGTCGTCACCGCCGTCGCCGACTCGGCGCCGTCGACGACGTGCGCGTACCGCCCCAGCACGTCCAGGGCCTGCGCCGGCCCCTCCGCGACCCGGGACGCCGCGCTCAGCGCGCTGCGCAGCTGGCCCATCACCCCGGCGGCCCCCAGGCCGTGCCCGACGACGTCGCCGACGGACACCCCGGTGCGGTGACCGCCGACCAGGTCCACCAGGTCGTACCAGTCCCCGCACACGTTGAGCGCCCCGACGGCGGGCCGGTAGCGGACGGCGGCCCGGTGGTCGTGCCGGGTCTGCGGCCCGGCGGGCAGCATGGCCTCCTGGAGGGCCAGCGCCACCTCCCGCTCCCGCGAGTGCGCCAGACGCAACCGCTCGTTGAGCTCCTGCAGTTCACGGGCGCGGGTGTAGAGCTCGGCCTCCAGCACCCGGGCGCGGCCGTCGCCGTGGCCGTCGGAGCGGCCCCGGGCCCGGATCAGCTCCGTGATCTCCTCGACGCGGTGCACGACGAGCACCACGCGTCCGTCGGGGCCCGGTACCGGCGTGTTCACCGGGCTCCAGTAGCGCTCCTGCCACTTCCCGGAGTGCGGCGGATCCTCCACGTCGTAGCGCTGGAGGGCCATGGCGTCCCGCTCGCCGGTCGCCAGGACGCGGTACAGCGACGCCTGGAGGTTGCGCACGCCCGTCGCCTGCGGATCGTGGGGGTTGTCGGGGAAGACGTCGAAGAGATAGCGGCCGACCAGTTGCTCGCGGGTGCGGCCGGAGACCCGGACGAACTCCGCGTTGACGTCCGCGTACACGAGGTCGGGCGTCAGCAGGGCCACCATGCCGGGCAGGGACTGGAAGACCGCGGAGAAATCGATCGCCGTTTCCGTCATGGCCGCCGCCTCACTGCTGCCGGAATCACCCCAGTTTCGCACGGCCTGGACCGTCCTCGCCCGGGCGTCAGTCCGCGAGCTCCGTGAGGGACTGCTCGGCCCAGATGATCTTCCCGTCGGCGACGAAGCGCGTGCCCCACCGCTGGGTGAGCTGGGAGACCAGCAGCAGACCGCGCCCGCCCTCGTCCGTCGTGCGCGGGTGCCGCAGGTGGGGGGCGGTGGCACCGCCGTCGAACACCTCGCACACCAGGGTGCGCTCGCGGATCAGGCGGAGCCGGATCGTGCCGGTGGCGTACCGGATGGCGTTGGTGACCAGCTCGCTCACCACGAGCTCCGTCGTGAAGGCCAGCTCGTCCAGGCCCCAGCGGGCCAGCTGCCGGGTGGCCGTGCGACGGGCCTCGGCGACGACGGCCGGGTCCGAGGGCAGCTCCCAGTCGGCGACCTGATCACTGCCGAGACGTTTCGTCCGGGCCATGAGCAGGGCCACGTCGTCGTAGGGGCGCGCCGGCACCAGCGCGTCCACCACGGCGCGGCAGGACGTCTCCAGCGGCCCGCCGTGCTCAAGTGCCCGGCGCAGCCGCTCGCGTCCGGCGTCGACCGCCCAGGCCTCGCCCCGGGCGAGCAGTCCGTCGGTGTGCAGGGCGAGCGTGCTGCCCTCGTCGAGCGGCATCGCGACCGCCTCGAACGGCGGGCCGCCTACCCCGAGCGGCGGTCCCTGCGGGAGATCGGCGAACACCACCGAGCCGTCGGGCCGGACCACGGCCGGTGCGGGATGCCCGGCCGCGGCCATCGCACAGCCGCCGTCGACCGGGTCGTAGACGACGTACAGGCACCCCGCGCCCACGCACAGCGAGCCCGCCGACCCCGCCGCGCCCGGCTCGGCGCCGTCCTCCCGCGCCGTGCGGGCCACCAGGTCGTCGAGGTGCGCCAGCACTTCCTCGGGCGGCAGGTCCAGTGCCGCCAGGGTCCGCACGGCGGTCCGCAGCTGCCCCATGGCCGCGGCGGCGTCGATGCCGTGCCCGGGCACCTCGCCCACGACGAGCGCCACCCGGGCACCGGACAGCGGGATCAGGTCGTACCAGTCGCCCCCGAGGCCGGTCAGCTCGTCCGCCGGCCGGTAGCAGGCGGCCACGTCGACCGCGCCCTGCTCGGGCAGGCGGTGGGGCAGGAGACTGCGCTGGAGCACGAGCGCGGCGTCCCGCTCACGGGTGTAGCGGCGGGCGTTGTCCACGCAGACGGCCGCCCGAGTGACGAGGTCCTCCGCCAGCCGCAGATCCCCCTCGTCGAAGGACTCCCGGCGGTTGCGGCGGAAGAAGGTGGTGACGCCGAGCGTGATGCCGCGCGACCGGAGCGGCACGGTCAGCACGCTGTGCAGGCCCAGTTCCCGGAACGTGGCAGGCCGGCCGCTCGGGACGTCCGTGGTCCAGTCCCTGGCCTGCGGGTCGATCCGCTCCCCGAGCCAGGACCGGCCGGTGGCCAGACAGCGCACCGGGGGCGTGCCGGGCCGGAACTCCACGACCTCGCCGATCGCGATGACGGCCTCCACCAGGTCCTCCTGCGCGGACCGGAAGCCGGCGCGGCGCAGCGCCACCGGCTCCCCGGTGTCCGCGAGCGGCCCGGGAGCCGGTTCGGCACCCCCGAGGACCGACTCCAGCAGGTCCACGGAGACGAAGTCGGCCAGGCCCGGCACGGCCACGTCGGCCAGTTCCTGTGCGGTGCGGTTGAGGTCGAGGGTGCGGCCGATGCTCTCCCCGGCCCGGTCCAGCAGCGCCAGGCGCTGGCGGGCGCGGTGCCGCTCGGTCATGTCGACGACCGTGTAGTAGACGCCTATCGGCCGCCCCTGGTCGTCCTCGAGGCGGCTGAAGGACAGCATGTGCGCCGTCTCGCGCAGCGGCGCCGACCGCACGCGGCCGACGTGCTCGTACCCGACGACCGCCTCGCCCGTCTCCAGCACGTGCCGCATCTGCGCCTCGACCGCCTGGGCGTCCATGCCGGGCTGGACGTCCGCGAATCGCAGGCCGAGCCGGCTCGCCGCCGGTCCGCCGCCGAACTGCTCGAGAGCGGTGTTGGACCACACGAAGCGCAGGTCCGTGTCGACGATCGCGATGCCGACCGGCGCGTCGGCCACCATCTGCTCCAGCACCGTGCGGCTCATGTCCCAGCCGGTCGCGCCGGCCAGCTCCGACAGCAGCACCAGCCAGCGCGGGGCCCCCTGGGCCTCCTCGGCGGAGGCGATGCGGGCCGCGACCCTCACCCGCCGCCCGTCCTTGCGCCGGGCCGTCAGCAGCCCGGCCCAGCCGCCGTCCCTGCGGCACCGCTCCACCAGGTCCGGTACGCGCTGCGCGTCCTCGGCGACCAGCAGATCGGCCAGCTTCCTGCCGACCGCCTCCGCCGCCGGGTACGCCAGCAGCCGCCGGGCGTCGCCCGTCCAGCCCGTCACCACGCCCCGGGAATCGAGCAACAGGGGCGCGGCATCGGCCACGTCGAACCGATGCCGGGCAACGCCGGACTCCTCGTGTGCGCCCACGGCCGACCTCTCTGTCGCTGAGAGTGGTCTACCACCTCTTGCCCCAATCTTCACCCTTCCGGCGCCAGGGGGCGGCCCGGGAGGGTCCGGTCGGGGCCCGCGCCACCTCCGGCGGGGGAGCCCCTGGCCCCGCGGTAGCCCCGACAGGGTGCCCGCCGGGCCGCCCGGGCGGCCGGGGAGGGACAGGAAGGCGGCCCTCCCCGGCCGGGTCTCATCCCAGGGCCTTCTCCAGCGCCGCGAGGGCGCCCGTGAGCTCCTCCGCCGTGATGGTCAGCGGCGGGGCCAGACGGATCGTCGAGCCGTGGGTGTCCTTGGCCAGGACGCCTTCGCGCATCAGGCGCTCGCTGATCTCGCGGCCGGTGCCGAGCGCCGGGTCCACGTCGACGCCCGCCCACAGGCCGCGGGAGCGGAAGCCGACCACGCCCTTGCCGACCAGGCCGGTCAGACCGTCGCGCAGGACCTCGCCCAGCTCCGTGGCCCGGCGCTGGAACTCGCCCGTCTCCAGCAGCTCGACCACTGCCGTGCCGACGGCGGCCGCCAGCGGGTTACCGCCGAAGGTCGAGCCGTGCTCACCGGGGTGCAGCACCCCGAGCACCTCACGCCGTCCGACCACCGCCGACACCGGCACGATGCCGCCGCCCAGCGCCTTGCCCAGGAGCAGCACGTCCGGCACCACCGACTCGTGCGCGACCGCCAGCGTCCTGCCCGTCCGGCCCAGGCCGGACTGGATCTCGTCGGCGATGAACAGGCACCCCTTGCGCCGGGTCAGCTCGCGCACGCCGGCCAGATAGCCGTCGTCGGGGACGATGACGCCCGCCTCGCCCTGGATCGGCTCGATCAGCACCGCCGCCGTCGTCTCGTCGACGGCCTCCTCCATCGCCGCCAGGTCGTTGTACGGCACGACCCGGAACCCCGGCGTGAACGGCCCGAAGCCGGCCCGTGCCGTCTCATCCGTGGAGAAGCTGACGATCGTCGTCGTACGGCCGTGGAAGTTGTCCGCCGCGACGACGATCGTCGCCCGGCCCTCCGGGACGCCCTTGACGTCGTAGGCCCACTTGCGGGCCACCTTGACGCCGCTCTCCACCGCCTCCGCGCCGGTGTTCATCGGCAGCACCATGTCCATGCCGGTGAGCCCCGCCAGCCGTTCCGCGAAGGCGGCGAGCCGGTCGTTGTGGAAGGCGCGCGAGGTGAGGGTCAGCCGGTCGAGCTGGCGGTGGGCCGCCTCGATCAGCGCCGGGTGCCGGTGACCGAAGTTGAGGGCCGAGTAACCGGCCAGCATGTCGAGGTAGCGCCGGCCCTCGACGTCCTCCACCCATGTGCCCTCGGCCCGGGCCACGACGACGGGCAGCGGATGGTAGTTGTGCGCCAGGACCGGCTCCTCGGCGCGGATCAGCTCCTCGGAGCCACGGGTCCCGGGCGAGTCCTGGGCGCGGACGGGTGCGGTCATGAGCGGTTCTCCCGGATCTCCTGGGTGCAGCACTTGATGCCGCCACCGGCCTTCTGGAACTCGGACAGGTCGACGGGGACCGGGACGTAACCGCGGTCGGCCAGCTGCGCGGCCAGTCCCGACGCCCCGGGCGAGACGAACACGTGGCGTCCGTCGGACACGGAGTTGAGCCCGAAGGCCATCGCGTCCTCCCGGGTGGCGAGCACCGCGTCCGGGTACATCCGGGCCAGCACCTCGCGGCTGCCCGGCGAGAACGCCTCCGGGTAGTAGACGATGTTCCCGTCGCGCCCGTCGTGCCCGTCGTCGAGGACGAACAGCGCCGTGTCCAGGTGGTAGAAGTACGGGTCCACCAGCGTCAGGCTCACCACCGGCACACCGAAGTACTCCTGCACCTCGCTGTGGGCCTCCCGCGTGGTGCGGAAGCCCGTCCCGGCCAGGATCCACCGGCCGGCCGGCACCAGGTCGCCCTCGCCCTCGCACACCGACTCCGGGTGGTAGACCTCGTAGCCCTCCGTCTTGAACCACGCCTCGTAGGGCACGGACTCGGGACGGCGCTCGGGGGCGTGGAACAGCGAGCCGAAGACGCGGCCGTCGACGACGACCGCGGCGTTCGCGGCGAAGACCATGTCGGGCAGACCGGGCACGGGTTTCACGATGTCCACGGTATGGCCGTGGGCGCGGTAGGTGTCGACCAGCGTCTGCCACTGGTCCAGGGCGCGGAGGACGTCGACGGGTTCGTCGGGGTGCATCCACGGGTTGATCGCGTACTGCACGGCGAAGTGTCTGGGCTCGCAGACGAGATAGCGCCGCCGGCGCGGCACACGGGAGTCGGGCACGAAGGGGTCCCTCCGCTTCCTCACGGTCCGTAATGGGTGGTGGACACAACGGTAGGAATCAAGAGCCGGGCCCGACAAGAAACATTGCTTGCGCGTCGACGCACGAATGCTGCGTCTTCAGGCTGGTCAGCGCACGCCTGCTGCGCCGGCCGGCCGGGCTACTCGGGTGCCGGCTGACTGGCTCCCGCCTCGGGACTCTCCGGCAGCAGATGCGACAGCACCATCACGCTGATCGTCTTCCGGATGAACGGTTCCTGGCGGATGCGCTCCAGCACCTCCTCGAAGTGCTCCACGTCCCGCGCCCGCACGTGCAGCAGCGCGTCCGCGCCGCCCGTGACGGTCATCGCCGCGGCGATCTCCGGATAGTCCCGCACGACCTCCGCCAGCCGCCGCGGGGGCGCCGCGCCCTCGCAGTACACCTCGACGTAGGCCTCCGTGCGCCAGCCCAGCGCGGACGGCTTGACCGTGGCCGAGAACCCGGTGATCACGCCCGTCTCGCGCAACCGGTCGACCCGGCGCTTGACGGCGGTGGCCGACAGCCCGATCGCCGTACCGATCTCGGCGAACGACGTCCTCGCGTTCGCCATCAACGCGGTGATGATCTTCCGGTCGAGTTCGTCGAACGGCGCGGACCTGCTGTTCATGCGGGCACTGTATCCACCGCCGCCCCGGTGCGCCCCCGGCCCGGCGCGGCCGCCCCGGCCGGTGCGAACGATCACCACCGGCCCGTGTCCGGACGCGGGGATCGCCCCTACACTCCGGGTTCATGCTGCGCGCCCTGGCTGTCGACGACGAACGCCCCTCGCTGGAGGAACTCCTCTACCTGCTGCGGGCCGACCCCCGCATCGGCAGCGCGGAGGGCGCCGGCGACGCGACCGAGGCACTGCGCCGCATCAACCGTGCCCTGGAGTCCGGCCCCGGCGGACCCGAGGCGATCGACGTCGTCTTCCTCGACATCCAGATGCCCGGCCTGGACGGCCTCGACCTCGCCCGGCTGCTGGGCGGTTTCGCCCGGCCCCCGCTCGTCGTCTTCGTCACCGCCCACGAGGACTTCGCCGTCCGGGCCTTCGACCTCAAGGCCGTCGACTACGTCCTCAAACCCGTGCGCAAGGAACGACTGGCCGAGGCCGTCCGCCGGGCCGCCGAACGGCGCGGCACCGCCCCGAGCATCCCCGTGCACGAACCCGACCCGGACCACATACCCGTCGAACTCGGCGGCGTGACGCGCTTCGTCGCCGTCGACGACATCACCCACGTCGAGGCCCAGGGCGACTACGCCCGCCTGCACACCGACCGCGGCAGCCACCTGGTGCGCATCCCGCTGTCCACCCTGGAGGAGCGCTGGCGCTCGCGCGGCTTCGTCCGCATCCACCGGCGCCACCTCGTCGCCCTGCGCCACATCGGCGAACTCCGCCTCGACGCCGGCACCGTCAGCGTCCTCGTCGGCTCGGAGGAGCTGCAGGTCAGCCGGCGCCATGCCCGGGAACTGCGCGACCTGCTGATGCGGAGGCCGTGACGGTGCCCCAGGACCCCACCGCGCGCCGCGTCGTCGTCACCGGCCCGCCCCGCCAGAGCCTCCCGCACGCCCGGCTGCGCTCCCGGGGGCGCCATCCCGCGCCTTCCGCCTCCTACCGGCCGCGCACCGAGATCGACGAGCAGACCACCCTCGGCCACACCTACGTGCGCTCCCTGATGCGCAGCCAGCTGCGCGCCGCCCTCACCGTCCTCGCGGTCCTCGGCCTGCTCGTCGGCCCGCTGCCCCTGCTGTTCGCGGCGCTGCCGGGCGCCCGCCGCCTGGAGTGGGCCGTCCTCGGCTTCGGCCTCTACCTGCCCCTGGTGCTGCTCGCCCGCTGGTACGTCCGCCGCGCCGAACGCAACGAACGCGACTTCGTGCGCCTCGTCGAAGACCGCTGAGCCCCGCCCGATGAACTCCGGCTACGCCGTCCCCGCCGTCGCCCTGGTCGTCGTCTCGACCGTCCTGGTCGGCGCCTTCGGCCTGCGCATCTCCCGCACCACGTCCGACTTCTACGTCGCCTCCCGCACGGTCGGCCCGCGGCTGAATGCGGCGGCGATCAGCGGCGAGTACCTGTCCGCCGCCTCCTTTCTGGGCATCGCCGGGCTCGTCCTGGTCCAGGGCCCCGACATGCTCTGGTACCCGGTCGGCTACACCGCCGGCTACCTCGTGCTGCTGCTGTTCGTCGCCGCGCCGCTGCGCCGCTCCGGCGCCTACACGCTGCCCGACTTCGCCGAGGCCCGCCTCGCCTCCCCGGCCGTGCGGCGGCTCGCCGGGGCCTTCGTGGTGGGCGTCGGCTGGCTGTACCTGCTGCCCCAGCTCCAGGGAGCGGGGCTCACGCTGACCGTGCTCACGGGGGCGCCGGACTGGCTGGGCGGGGTCACCGTCGCCCTCGTCGTCACCGCCACCGTCGCCGCGGGCGGCATGCGCAGCATCACCTTCGTCCAGGCCTTCCAATACTGGCTCAAGCTCACCGCCCTGCTGGTCCCCGCCCTGTTCCTGGTACTGGCCTGGCAGGGCGACGGCGCCCCGCGCCACGCCTTCGACGAACCGGCCACCTTCCGCGAGCAGCGCGTCGTCCGTGTCGCGGACGACATCGACCTGAGGCTGGACCGCCCGCTGACCGTGACGGTCACCGGCACCGTCGACGGCCGAACCCACACCGCCGGCCGCGTCGACCTGACCGCCGGAACCCACCGCATCGACGGCGGCACGCGCCTCGCGTTCCCCGCCGGCGCCGCCGTCCCCGAGGCCGAACGCAGCGGCGGCGGCGACCTGTCCCCGTCCCAGGCCGAGAGCCGGGAGGAGCGCCCCCTGTACGCCACCTACGGCCTGATCCTCGCCACGTTCCTCGGCACCATGGGCCTGCCGCACGTCGTCGTCCGCTTCTACACCAGTCCGCACGGCGTCGCCGCCCGCCGCACCACGGTCGCCGTCCTCGCCCTGGTCGGCGCCTTCTACCTGCTGCCCCCCGTCTACGGCGCCCTCGGCCGCCTCTACGCGCCCGAACTCACCCTCACCTCGGACCCCGACGCGGCGGTCCTGCTGCTGCCCGACCGCATGATCGGGGGAGTGGGCGGCGACCTGCTGGGCGCGCTGGTCGCCGGCGGCGCCTTCGCCGCGTTCCTCTCCACGGCCTCGGGGCTCACCATGGCGGTCGCCGGTGTCCTCACGCAGGACGTGCTGCCCTCCCGGGGCGTACGGCACTTCCGGCTGGGGACCGTGCTGGCCATGGCCGTGCCCCTCGCGGCCAGCGTGCTGGTCGGCGGGCTCCCGGTCGCCGACGCCGTGGGACTGGCCTTCGCCGTGTCGGCGTCCTCGTTCTGCCCGCTGCTCGTGCTGGGCATCTGGTGGCGGCGGCTGACCCCGCCCGGCGCGGCCGCCGGGATGCTGGTCGGGGGCGGCTCCGCCCTCCTCGCCGTCGCCGCGACCATGACGGGCTACCCGGGCCCGGGCGCCCTGCACGCCCTGCTCGCCTGGCCCGCCCTGTGGTCCGTGCCGCTGGGCTTCCTCACCATGGTCGTGGTCTCCCTGGCCACCCCCGGCCGGGTGCCGCCCGGCACGAACGCGGTGCTGGCCCGCTTCCACCTGCCCGAGGAACTGCGCAGCGAGGTGACGCCGTGAGCGACTTCCTGGCGGGCCTGTGCGTCGCCGTGCTGCCGGTCCTGGCCCTGGGCGTCTGGATCGGCCGGCGCACCGCCCGGGCCGGCAGCCTCGCCGGACTCGGCACGCCCGTCGAGCACGCCACCTTCGAGACCCTGCACACCGCCTCCCTGGCCGCGCCGCCGCTGCGGGCCGGCCTGACCGAGGAGACCGCCCGCAGGTCCGCCCGCAAACTGCGCTCCCTGCTCGGCACGGACGCCCTGTGCCTCACCGACCGTGAACAGGTCCTCGTCTGGGACGGCGACGGCGCCCACCACCGCGGCGAGATCATGGAGCGCCTCGGGGGGCCGCTGGACACCGGCCGCGGCGAGGCGTTCCGGCTGACCTGCGACAACCTGGACTGCTCGGTGCGCTGGGCGGTCGTCGCCCCCCTCACCGTCGACGACCGCGTGCACGGCGCCCTGGTCGCCTGCGCCCCCCGCGAGTCCGCCGTGCTGGTCCGGGCCGCCGGCGAGGTCGCCCGCTGGGTCTCGGTGCAGCTGGAGCTGGCGGACCTCGACCGCTCCCGCACCCGCCTCATCGAGGCCGAGATCAAGGCGCTGCGGGCCCAGATCTCGCCGCACTTCATCTTCAACTCGCTCGCGGTGATCGCCTCGTTCGTGCGCACCGACCCCGAGCGCGCCCGCGAGCTGCTCCTGGAGTTCGCCGACTTCACCCGCTACTCGTTCCGCCGGCACGGCGACTTCACCACCCTCGCCGACGAGCTGCACGCCATCGACCACTACCTGGCACTGGTCCGGGCGCGCTTCGGCGAGCGCCTCTCCGTCACCCTGCAGATAGCGCCCGAGGTGCTGCCCGTCGCCCTGCCCTTCCTGTGCCTGCAACCACTCGTCGAGAACGCCGTCAAGCACGGCCTGGAGGGCAAGGCCGTCGCCGCGGGCCGGTGCCACATCCAGATCACCGCGCAGGACGCCGGCGCCGAGGCGCTCGTCGTCATCGAGGACGACGGCGCCGGCATGGACCCCGGACTCCTGCGCCGCATCCTCGCCCGCGAGGCCAGCCCCTCGGGCGGCATCGGCCTGTCGAACGTCGACGACCGGCTCCGCCAGGTCTACGGCGACGCCCACGGCCTCGTCATCGAGACCGCGCAGGGAGCGGGCATGAAGATCACCGTCCGGCTGCCCAAGTACCAGCCGGGCGTCCACTCGGCGGGCCGGCTGACCGGCGGGTGAGCGCTCAGGTGCTGCGCGTGGTGACCACCATGCCGAGGGTGATCAATCCCAGGACGACCCAGCCGAACCACAGCCAGCCGTTGCTCCCGAGCGCCACCGTGTAGGCCGTCACGACGACGAGACCGCCGACGGTGAGCACCCCCATGGTCTTCGTCGAGTGGGAACCGTTCGTGGAACCGGGCATCGCGACACCCTCCTCGTGGTCCGGTCCCTCCATGGTGCCTGCCGGACGCCCGGCGCGCACGGGCCTTGCGCGAGCCGCCTTCAGCGCCCCTGCGCGTTCAACGAGGCGAGATAGGCGTTGTACGCCTCCAGTTCCTTGTCGCCGTCGCGCTCCGCGGCCCGGTCCGTGCGCCGCGCCTGGCGCTGCTCGGAGGCGTACCACTGGAACAGCAGGGCGATCAGGACCAGCACCGACGGGATCTCGCTGAACGCCCAGGCGATGCCGCCCGCCGCGTTCTGGTCGGACAGCGCCTCGACGCCGAGGGAGGCGGGCGGGTTCTTGAACGTCTCGACCATCGGCTCGGTCGCCATCATCAGGGCGATGCCGAAGAACGCGTGGAACGGCATGCCCGCGAACAGCTCCAGCATCCGCATCAGGTAGCCGGGCCGGTGGGGACCCGGGTCCACGCCCATGATCGGCCAGAAGAACACCAGGCCCACGGCGAGGAAGTGCACCATCATCGCCACGTGCCCCGCCCTGGACCCCATCAGGGTGTCGAAGAGCGGCGTGAAGTAGAGCCCGTACAGGCTGGCGATGAACAGCGGGATCGTGAACGCGGGGTGGGTGACGATCCGCATGTACCGGCTGTGCAGGAACATCAGCAGCAGCTCACGCGGCCCCTTGCGCCCCCGTCCGGCCGTGGGCAGCGCCCGCAGCGCGAGCGTGATCGGCGCTCCGAGCAGGATGAGGATCGGCGAGACCATGCTGATCACCATGTGCTGCACCATGTGCACGCTGAACATGACCATGCCGTAGTCGTTGAGCTGCGTGCACATCATGAGCATGATGCTCAGCACGCCCAGCGTGTAGCCGACGGTCCGGCCCACGGGCCACTTGTCCCCGCGCCGCACCAGCCGGACGACACCCCACCCGTACAGGGCCAGACCCGCCAGGCAGGCGACGAGGAAGAACGGGTCCGCCGACCACTCCAGCCCTCGCCCCAGCGTGAACGGCGGCAGATCCATGGTCATGCCGTGCCCGCTGTGATCCATTCCGCCGGCTCCTGTTTCGTGGGGGTGTGCAACAAGTTGTCCGTCCACAAGAGTAGAGCCGCCCCCGGTCACCACGGTGACCGGGGGCGGCACGGCGCCTCGGCGGCGCGGGGAACGGCGCGAGCGACCACCCGCGACCCGCACCCGGCAGATCAGCTCGGGCTCAGAGGACGCACTCCGCCTCGTCGTAGCGGTCCTCCGGCACGGTCTTCAGCGTCTCGACGGCCTCCGCCAGCGGCACCATCACGATGTCCGTCCCGCGCAGCGCGGTCATCTGCCCGAACTCGCCCCGGTGCACGGCCTCCACCGCGTGCCAGCCGAATCGCGTGGCGAGCACCCGGTCGTACGCCGTCGGCGTCCCGCCGCGCTGCACGTGGCCGAGGATGACCGGGCGGGCCTCCTTGCCCAGCCGGTCCTCCAGCTCGATCGACAGCTGCCGGGCGATGCCGGCGAAGCGCTCGTGCCCGTAGATGTCCTTGCCGCCCTCGTCGAAGTCCATGGTCCCGGGCCGCGGCTTGGCGCCCTCGGCCGCCACGACGATCGCGAAGCGCTTGCCCGCCTCGAACCGCTCGCCGACGCGCCGGGTCAGCTCCTCCATGTCGAAGGGCCGCTCGGGGACGACGATCGCGTGCGCGCCGGCCGCCATCCCGGAGTGCAGCGCGATCCAGCCGGTGTGCCGGCCCATGACCTCCACGACCAGCACCCGCTGGTGCGACTCGGCGGTGGTCTTCAGCCGGTCGAGCGCCTCGGTCGCCACGCCCACGGCCGTGTCGAAGCCGAAGGTGACGTCCGTGACGGCGATGTCGTTGTCGATGGTCTTCGGCACGCCCACCACGGGCAGTCCGCTGTCGGACATCAGGCGGGCGGCCTTCAGCGTGCCCTCACCGCCGATGGGGATGATCGCGTCGAGACCCAGCTCCTCCAGGTGCCCCCGGGCCCGCTCGACACCGTCGCGCAGGTGGGAGGGCTGGACACGGGAGGAACCGAGGATCGTTCCGCCGCGGGCGAGGATGCCGCCCACCGCGTCGAGGTCGAGCTTGAGGTAGTCGCACTCCAGGAGGCCCTTCCAGCCGTCCCGGAAGCCGATGACCTCGTCGCCGTGGTCCACGACGGCGCGGTGCACGACGGACCGGATGACGGCGTTCAGGCCGGGGCAGTCGCCGCCGGACGTGAGGACACCAATGCGCATAGCCCGAATACCTTCTCAACGTGGGCCGGGGACCGGACCACGTTGTCCGGCGGGAATCCCCGCCACCCTAGCCGCATCCGGGCACCGGACCGAAGCACGCGTCCGCCTGCTGGACGACCCCGCTCACCTGTGCGGATGTGCCGTCAGACGGGCTGTTGACCCGGAGGTCGACGCGTGCCTCGGACGAGCTGCGGCGCTGTGCTCAGGCGGGCTGCTGAGCAGCCGCGATGCGCTCGTTGCGCAGGGCCTCGTACCAGCGGTCGTCGGTCGGCGGCAGCGCGTTGACGTCGAGGGCCAGCTTCAGCAGCAGGTCCGCGATCAGCGGGTTGCGCGCCAGCACCGGGCCGTGCATGTACGTGCCGAAGACGGTGTCGTTGAAGGCGCCCTCGGTGCCGTCGCCCGTGCCGTTGCCGTTGCCGAACCGCACCCGGGCGAGGGGGCGGGCGGTGGGGCCCAGGTGGGTGACGCCCTGGTGGTTCTCGAAGCCGGTCAGCGGCGGCAGTCCCAGGCGCTCGTCGATGTCGCCCAGCACGTCACCGACGCACCGCGCGCCCTCGCCGCGCACCGAGACCACGTCCAGCAGCCCCAGGCCGGGTTCGCGCTGGCCGAGGTCGTTGATGAACTCGTGGCCGAGGATCTGGTAGCCGGCACACACCGAGAACACGATGGCGCCGTTCTCCACCGCCCGGGTCAGTCCGCCGTCCCGGCGCAGCCGCTCCGCGGCGAGCCGCTGCGGCCGGTCCTCGCCGCCGCCGATCAGGTAGATGTCGCCCGAGGTCGGGATCGGCTGGTCGCTGCGCACGTCGAGCCGGGCCACGTCCAGGCCGCGCTGCCGGGCACGGCGCTCCACGACGAGGACGTTGCCCTGGTCGCCGTAGGTGCTGAGCAGGTCGGGATAGATCCAGACGACCCGCAGTTGGTTGTCGCTCACAAAAGTCCCCTGACGTCTCGTGCTCAGTTGCCGACGCGGCGGCGCAGGTCCTGGAACGCCGTGTAGTTGGCGATGACCTCGATCCGGCCCGGCGGGCAGGCGGCCACGGCCTGGTCGAGGGTGTCGTGGACCTGGAAGTTCTGGTCGGCTACCTCCAGGCGCACCGCCAGGTCCAGCCGCCGGTCGCCGATCACGCAGATCGGGTGGCCCGACAGCCGCGTGTAGTCGACGTCCCACAGCCAGGAGGTGTCCGTGCCGTCGGCGCCGCGCGCGTTCACGGACAGGATGACCGGCGTGGGCGGCGGGTCGATCAGGGAGAACGTCTCCAGCCAGCCGGCCGGGTTCTTCGCGAGCAGGAGCCTGAGGTCACGGCCCTGGAACTGGACGACGTCGTACCGGCCGGCGACCGCCTGCACCTGGTACATGCGCTCCAGCGCGACCTGCGGCGGCACGCCGAACACGGCGGCGACGGCGGCCGAGGAGGCCGCATTGGCCTTGTTGGCGCGGCCGGGCAGCTGGAGGTGGATCGGCCAGGCCGAGCCGTGCGGATCGAGGACGTGGTCGCCGGAGAGCGCCCAGCTCGGCGTCGGGCGGCGGAAGCCGCACTCGCCGCAGAACCAGTCGTCGCCCGGGCGCTGCATCACACCGCCGCAGGACGGGCAGGACCAGGCGTCGTCCTTCCACATCTGACCCGCGGCCACCCAGACCACGTTGGGGGAGGAGGAGGCGGCCCACACGACCAGCGGGTCGTCGCAGTTGGCCACGATCACGGCCTTGGAGCCCGCGAGCCCTTCGCGCCAGTTCTCGGCGAGCATGCGCGTCTCGGCGGCCCGGTCGAGCTGGTCGCGGGAGAGGTTGAGCAGCGCGATGCACTTCGGCGCGGTGTCCCGGGCGACCCCGGCGAGGTACTTCTCGTCGACCTCGATGACGCCGTACCGGGCCTCCGAGCCGCCGGCGAGCGCCGACGTGATGCCGGCCGGCATGTTCGCGCCCAGCGCGTTCGACACGACGGGGCCCGCCGCGCGCAGGGCCTCGGCGATGAGCCGGGTGGTGGTGGTCTTGCCGTTGGTCGCCGAGACCAGCGTCACGTCCAGGTTCTGCGCGAGCCGGGCCAGCAGGTCGGGGTCGAGCTTGAGTGCCACCCGGCCGCCGATCACCGATCCGCTGCCGCGTCCCGCGGCGCGGGACGCCGCCGCGACCGCCTTGCCCGCGGTCACGGCCAGCTTGGCCCGCGGCGAGAGCGGGTCCGAGTTGCCTGCCATCAGTTCTCGATCCTCCTTGCGTACGCGCCGCGCCCTGAAGCCTGACGGCCACGTGGTGTGGACCTCAGCCTATCGAGATCCATTCGCACTCCCGAACCGTGGCACTGTGGCGAACTCGTGTGGAAGGCGCGGACCGACAGGACCTTACTCTTGCCGCCATGCGACACAGCCCCATCCCCGGCGCCCGAGGCCGCGTGAGACCCCTCACGCTGCACGGCGATCCCGTCCTGCACACGCCCTGCGCGGAGGTCACCGACTTCGGCCCCGAACTGGCCCGGCTCGTGGAGGACTTGTTCGCCACGATGTACGCCGCGCGGGGCGTCGGCCTCGCCGCCAACCAGGTCGGCGTGCCGCTGCGGGTCTTCGTGTACGACTGCCCGGACGACGAGGACGTCCGCCATCTGGGCCACGTCGTGAACCCGCGCCTGGTGGTCGCGGACGGGGTGGTGGTCCGCGGTCCGGAGGGCTGTCTGTCCCTGCCGGGCCTGGAAGCGGGCACCGAACGCCACGACCACGCCGTGGTGGAGGGCTTCACCGTGACCGGTGAGCCCGTCACGGTCCACGGCACGGGCTTCTTCGCCCGCTGCCTGCAGCACGAGTCCGACCACCTGGAGGGCCGCATCTACGCGGACCGCCTCACGGGCCGGCGGCACCGCAAGCTGATGCGGCAGGTCGCCCGGGCCTCCTGGAATGCCTGAGCGCCGTGGTCAGAACCCCGGGCCCCCGACCCGGTCGCCCACGCTCGCCAGCCGCCCCCACAGCAGGTCCGCCAGGCTGCGCACCAACTCGGTCCGCGAGCAGGGCCGTTCCCCCAGCCACCAGTCCCCGGCCGCGTGCATCATGCCGACGATCCCGTGGCCCCACACCCGCGCGAGCTGCTGGCCGCCCGGCCCGAGGTCCAGCCGCTCCTCGATGACCTGGGCCAGCTCCTCGCCCATCCGCCGCAGCAACGGCGCGCTGTGCTTGCCGACGTCGAACCCGGGGTCGCCCGGCTGGCCGCCCTCGGCGGGGTGCATCAGGAACCGGTACACCTGGGGGCGCGCCTCGATGGCGGCGAGGTAGGTGTCGAGCGTCGCCTCGACGCGCTCGCGCCGGTCCGCCGGGGCGTCCAGCGCCGCCCGCAGGGAGTCCAGCAGTGCGTCGGTGTGCCGTTTGGCAAGGGCGGCGTAAAGTCCGCCCTTGTCGCCGAAGTGGCGGTAGAGGATCGGCTTGGTGATCCCGGCCTCCGCCGCGATCGCGTTCATCGAGGCCTGGGGGCCGTCGCGCAGCACCACTCGGTCGGCGGCCTCGAGCAGCTCGCGCCGCCGGCGGTCGGCGGACCGTTGCTGATCGGTCCGCTGTGTGGTGTCCATGTGCTCTCCCCACCCGTGGTGTTTCGATGACGCCTGCGCAAACTAGCACTCGGGCGTGATCCGGACAGGGGAAGGGCCCGACCGGGCCGAGGGGAGTTGACGTGGACTACCCGTCGGTAACAGACTGCGGTTACCGCAAGTAACATGCACGTGCGCCGCTGGAGGGGACGACATGGCCGAGTTCACCATGGAGCTCAACGACGAACAGAAGGAGGTCCGCGACTGGATCCACGGCTTCGCCGCCGACGTGATCCGGCCCGCGGCCGCCGAATGGGACGAGCGTGAGGAGACTCCCTGGCCGGTCATCCAGGAGGCCGCCAAGGTCGGCATCTACTCCCTGGACTTCTACGCCCAGCAGTACTTCGACCCCACCGGCCTCGGCATCCCCATGGCGATGGAGGAGCTCTTCTGGGGCGACGCGGGCATCGCCCTGTCCATCGTCGGCACCGGCCTCGCCGCCGTCGGCGTCCTCGCCAACGGCACCGAGGAGCAGATCGGCACCTGGATCCCGCAGATGTACGGCGACGCCGACGACGTGAAGGTCGCCGCCTTCTGCTCCTCCGAGCCCGACGCCGGATCCGACGTCGCCTCCATGCGCACCCGGGCCGTCTACGACGAGGCCAAGGACGAATGGGTGCTCAACGGCACCAAGACCTGGGCCACCAACGGCGGCATCGCCAACGTCCACGTCGTCGTCGCGGTCGTCGACCCCGAGCTCGGCTCCAAGGGCCACGCCTCCTTCATCGTCCCGCCGGGCACCGATGGACTCTCCCAGGGCCAGAAGTTCAAGAAGCACGGCATCCGCGCCTCGCACACCGCCGAGGTCGTTCTCGACAACGTGCGCGTGCCCGGCTCCTGCCTGCTCGGCGGCAAGGAGAAGCTGGACGAGCGGCTCGCCCGCGCCCGGGAGAAGGCCCGGCAGGGCGGGGAGCGCGTGAAGAACGCGGCCATGGCCACCTTCGAGGCCTCCCGCCCGGCCGTCGGGGCCATGGCGGTCGGCACCGCCCGCGCCGCCTACGAGGTCGCCCTCGACTACGCCACGAACCGCGAGCAGTTCGGCCGGCCCATCATCGACAACCAGGGCGTGGCGTTCCAGCTCGCGGACATGCGCACCTCGATCGACGCGGCGCGGCTGCTGGTGTGGCGCGCCTCCTGGATGGCGATCAACGGCAAGCCGTTCACCGCGGCCGAGGGCTCCATGTCCAAGCTCTTCGCCAGCGAGACCGCCAAGAAGGTCACCGCCCAGGCCATCCAGATCCTCGGCGGCAACGGCTACACCCGCGAGTACCCGGTGGAGCGCATGCACCGCGACAGCGCCATCTACACCATCTTCGAGGGCACGAGCGAGATCCAGCGCCTGGTCATCGCCCGCACCCTCGCCGGCGTGCCCATCCGCTGACGTCCGCTAGCGGTGCCTGAGCGGCGTCAGCTGCTCGATGTCGTACCGCGCCCGGAGCTCCTCGATCGCCGTGTGGTCCGGCGGGCCGCCGGCGCCGAGGATCTCCAGCAGCTCCTCGAAGTACCGCTCGTGGTCCGGCGGCGGGCTCGCCTGGAAGAACATCTTCGCGGGCTCGTCCGTCGGATTGGCGAACGCGTGCGGGCACCCCGGGGGCACGACGATCACCGTGCCGGGGGTCGCCCGCACCACCCGGTTGCCGGCGGCGGACTCCCACCCCTGCCAGCGGTCGGGGGTGCGGATCCGCGGCTCGAAGGCGAGCACGTCCAGCTCGCCCTCCAGCACGTAGAACAACTCCTCGCTGCGCGCGTGCACATGGGCGCCGACGTCGAACCCCGGCGGCACCACCACCTCGAAGGAGGAGGCCGCGCGGGAGTGGGCGCCGGTCACCTTGAAGGTCACGTGCTGGGCGGGCGCCCGGACGACCCGGCCCTGCCCCGGCGGGACGAGCAGCCCTTCCGTCGCCGTCATCCCGCCCGGTCCCCGTCCCGCCAGCGGCCCAGCGCCATCTCGGCGGTGATGCCGGGACCGAACCCGGCGACCAGCCCGCGCGCCCCGCTTTCCGGGCCGCCCTCGTCGAACAGCCGGCGCAGCGCGTCCAGGACGACGGCGCTGGCGATGTTGCCGTACTCGGTGAGCGTGGCCCGGCTGAACCGGAAGGCGTGCGGGTCGACGCGCAGGAAGGTGCTCAGGTCGTCCAGGATCCGGGGCCCGCCCGCGTGGACGATGTAGAAGTCCAGGTCGGACGCGTCCCACCCGTGGTCGCCCGCCAGGTCCGTGATGACCGGTGCGAGCGGCTCCATCGTGCCCGGGACCCGCTTGTCCAGCAGGAAGTGGAAACCGGTCGCGCGCACGTCGTACGTGATCCAGTCCTCGGTCTTCGGGATCAGGAACGAACCGTTGCGCTCCAGCGCGATGCCCTCGCCGCCCCGGCCGCGCACCACGGCGGCGGCGATGCCGTCGCCGAACAGCCCGTTCGACAGCAGGGAACCGACGCCCATGTCGGTGGGCTGGTAGCACAGCGAGCAGAACTCGCAGGCCACGATCAGCGCGTTGGCCTCGGGGTAGGCGGAGCAGAAGTCGTGGGCCCGGTTGATCGCCGCCCCGCCGGCCGCACACCCGAGCTGGGCGATCGGCAGCTGACGGGTGGTCGGCTCGAAACCCATCTCGTTGATCAGCCAGGCCGTCAGCGACGGCATCATGAAGCCCGTGCACGACACGTAGACGATCAGATCCACCTCGGTGGTGAGCAGCTCGGCGTCGTCGAGAGCCCGCTGGACCACCGCGGGCACCCGCGCCTTGGCCTCCGCCTCGTAGAGCTTGTTGCGCTCCTCGAAACCCGGGTGTCTCAGAGTCTCCTCGACGGGCTGCACGATGCGTCGCGTGCGCACGCCGGTGTTCTCGATCAGCCGGAGGGCGAGCGGCAGTTGGGGGTGGCCCGCGTGGCGCTGCCGCGCCAGCTCCAGCGTCTCCTCCATCGTGATCACGTACTCCGGGACGGACACCGAGGGTCTGCACAAAGTCGCCATGAACCGTGCCTGCTTTCGCCTTCCGGAAGGCGCTTCGCCCCCCGGCCAGAAGGTGGTTCACCACTAGGGGTGGTCACCCCACGATCACCCGGGGGCACGGTGACTTCGCGCCGGGCTACTCCGTACCGGGGAGGACGTGCAAGGCTCGTTGCGGCAGTCGGATGACGCGGCCGCGCGACGACGCGTCCGGCCCGGGACCCGCTGCCGGCGGCCGCCGCGCGGCCGCCGGGCCTACCGGGCGTACGCGGCCCGGCAGGCCCTGGGCGCCCCACCGCCGGACGCGGTCCCGGCCCCGGCGGTCAACCGGCCTCGGGGCAACCGCGCGAGAAGCCGTCATGCACCCGCACCCGCACACGCACCCGCTACGTGGCCGTCCCGCTGCTGTGCGCGATGCAGGCCACGTCGATACGGTCGGCGAGCTTCGCCAGTTCGATGGTCAGAGCCGCGACCGTGTCCTCGTCCAGTCCGGACTCCCCGTCCTCCACCAGCCGCACCCACCGTCCCCCCACCGTCCGCAGCAGCTTGCTGACATCCGCCGCAGCCACCTGCAGGGTCCCGCGGTTGTCGACGATCAGAGGCAGAGTCACTTCGCGGTTCACACACGGGATCGTAGCCCCGCATCACTCACGCACCGTGCCAAACCGTGGTGATGTTGCAGAACTCGCGGATTCCGTGCCCGGACAGCTCACGCCCGTAGCCGGAGCGCTTCACACCGCCGAACGGGAACGCCGGGTGCGAGGCCGTCATCCCGTTGAAGAACACGCCTCCGGCCTCCAGATCCCGGACGAAACGGTCCACCTCGGCCTCGTCGCGCGTCCACACGTTGGAACTCAGCCCGAACGGCGAGTCGTTCGCGATCAGCACCGCCTCGTCCAGGTCCGCCGCCCGGTACAGCGTGGCGACCGGCCCGAACGCCTCCTCCCGGTGGATGCGCATCTCCCGGGTGATGCCGGCGAGGATCGTCGGCGTGTAGTACCAGCCCGGACCCTCCGGGCGTTCGCCACCGCACAGCACCCGGGCGCCGCCGCGCACCGCGTCGTCGACCAGCTCCTCCAGGTCGCGCAGTCCCTGCTCGGTGGAGAGCGGCCCGACCTCGGTGTCCTCGGACAGGGGATCGCCGACCTTCAGCGCCCGCATGCCCTCGGTGAACCGTTCGGCGAAGGCGTCGTAGACGTCCGTGTGCACGATGAACCGCTTGGCGGCGATGCAGGACTGCCCGGTGTTCTGCACCCGTGCCGTCACCGCGACCTGCGCCGCCCGGTCGATGTCGGCGGACGGCATGACCACGAACGGGTCGCTGCCGCCCAGCTCCAGCACCGTCTTCTTGATCATCTCCCCGGCGGTGGAGGCGACCGCACGGCCGGCCGGCTCGCTGCCGGTGAGGGTGGCGGCCTTGACACGTTCGTCGCGCAGGATGTCGTCGATCGCCGCCGAGCCGATCAGCAGGGTCTGGAAACAGCCTTCGGTGAAGCCCGCCCGGTGGAAGAGGTCCTCGAGGTAGAGGGCGGTCTGCGGGACGTTCGAGGAGTGCTTGAGCAGACCCACGTTCCCCGCCATCAGCGCGGGCGCCGCGAAGCGGATCACCTGCCACAGCGGGAAGTTCCAGGGCATGACCGCGAGCACCGGGCCGACCGGCCGGTAGCGCACCAGGACGCGTGAGGCGCCCGAGTCCTTCACGTCCGCGTCGGAGGGCCGCTCGTCGGCGAGCAGTTCCTCGGCGTGGTCGGCGTACCAGTGCATCGCCTTGGCGCACTTGGCGGCCTCGGCCCGGGCCTGCTGGATCGGCTTGCCCATCTCGGTGGTCATCACCCGGGCGATGTCCTGCTGGTCCTCCTCGAGGAGGTCGGCGGCCCGGTGCAGCAGCCGCGCGCGCTCCTCGAAGGTCGTCGTACGGTAGGTGCGGAACGTGGCCTCCGCGAGCTGGAGCCGGCGCTCGATCTCCTCCTCGCCCATGGCCTCGTACGTCTTGAGCGTCTCGCCGTTCGCCGGGTTCACCGTCGCGATGGGCATGGCTGACCTCCCTCGGTGCGGGCTGTGTCTCGACCTTCCCGCGCGGCGGAGGGGACCGCAACGCGGGAGTGTCTCCTCAGGGCGAGTGCTCCGCCAGCCGGTCGAGAAACGCGGCCTGGGTCGTGATGATCACCGCTCGGGCCTGTTCGGCCCCGAACCACGCGACCCGGTCCAGCTCGGGGAACTCCTGCATCCGCCCCGAGCGCGGCGGCCACTCCATGCGGAAGGTGCCGGGTGTGACGGTGTCCGGGTCGAGGTCGGCCTCGATCGCCCAGGCGGTGACGATCTTGCCGTTGGTCTGCCGCACCTCGCCCAGGGCGATGGCCTCACCGTCGGGCGGGGGCAGTCCCAGCTCCTCCTCGAACTCGCGGCGGGCGGCGGCCCAGGGGGACTCGTCGGGCTCGTACTCGCCCTTGGGGATGGTCCAGGCGCCGGCGTCACGCCGGGCGTAGAAGGGGCCGCCCATGTGGCCGAGCAAGACCTCGCGGCCGTGCGCGGACGGGCGGAAGAGCAGCAGGCCTGCGCTGCGCTTCACGGCCTCACCTCCGGGTGCGCCGCGAGGAGCGTCTCGACGGTGTCGGCCTCCTCGGGGCGCTTGTCCTCGCGGTAGCGGATCACGCGGGCGAAGCGGAGGGTGACGCCGGCCGGGTAGCGCGTGGAGCGCTGCAGGCCGTCGTAGGCGATCTCGACGACGAGTTCCGGGCGGACCCTGACCACGTGGTCGTTCGTCTCGACGGCGAGCTGCTGGAGCCGTTCGGTCTGCCAGGCGAGCATCGCGTCGGTCATGCCCTTGAACGTCTTGCCGAGCATGGCGAGACCCCCGTCGGCCGTGCGGGCGCCCAGGTGGAGGTTGGAGAGCTTGCCGCTGCGGCGGCCGTGGCCCCACTCGGCGGCCAGGACGACGAGGTCGAGGGTGTGGACGGGCTTGACCTTCAGCCAGGACGCACCCCGCCGGCCCGCGCTGTAGGGGGCCTGAAGCGCCTTGGCGACCACCCCCTCGTGGCCGCGCCCGAGGGTCGCGGCCAGGAACTGCTCCGCCGCGGGGGTCTCCTCGGGACCGGAGACCAGTGTGCGGCGCACCCGCATCGGCTCGGGGACCAGGCGGGCGAGTTCGGCGTGGCGCTCGGTGAACGGCAGGTCCAGCAGGTCACGGCCGTCGACGGACAGCGCGTCGAAGAAGACGGGGGAGACGGGCACCGCGCGGGCGGCGGTCGCCACGTCGGTGCGCGAGCCGACCCGGCCGGCCGTCTCCTGGAACGAACGGGGGCGTCCGTCCTCGCCGAAGGAGATCACCTCGCCGTCCAGGATGAACCGCTCGCCGCGCAACTCCAGCACGGCGGCCGTCACTTCGGGCAACCGGTCGGTGATGTCGTCGAGCGTGCGGGTGTAGAGCCGCACCGTGCCGCCGTCCCGGTGCACCTGGACCCGGATGCCGTCCAGCTTCTCCTCCACCGCGCAGGCGCCGAGCTTGTCCACGGCCTCGGCGACCGAGGAGGCGCTGTGCGCGAGCATGGGCAGCACGGGGCGGCCGACGGTGAGCCGGAACCGTTCCAGGGACGCGGGCCCGTCCGAGAGCAGCGCCTCGGCGACCGACTGGAGCGAACCCGCGAGCATCACCGCCCGGCGCACGTCCGCGGAGGGCGCCCCGGTCGCCTGGGCCAGGCCCTCCACGGCCACCGCGTCCAGCGCGCCCTGCCGGACCTCGCCGGTGAGCAGTCCCAGCAGGAACCGCTGCTCGTCCTCGGTGGCCGCGCCCATCAGCTCCCCGACCAGCCGGGTGCGCTCCGCCTGGGAGCCGGGGCCGGACACCTTCGCGAGCTCGGACAGCCGGGCGTCGACGTCCCGCACGGTCAGGCTCGGCTCGGCGGCGGGGACGACCGGCCGCCCCAGCACCTTCCAGCCGACGCCGATGCGGCCCTGCGGCAGGCGTCCCGCCAGGTAGGGGATGACGACGGGCACGTCGTCCGCCTCCGCGTCCCGGAAGAGCTCCGCGAGCAGCGCCGTCTTCCTCGACCGTGCGGAGGTGGCGGCGACCTCCTGGGACACTCGGGCCAACCGGTGCAGAAGCATGCAGTCATGGTGCACCGCCGGGGCCACCTCTACACCCGGACGCCCGGGCCGGTGTTGCCCGGGGAGCCTGGCGGGTCGCCCGGGGATCCCTGGCGAGTTGCCCGGGGACCCTGGCGGGTCGTCCGGGGACCCCTGGCGGGTTGCCCGGGCGGCCCTGGCGGGTCGTCCGGGGAGCCTGGCGGGCCGCCCGGGGCCCCTGGCGGGTTGCCCGGGGAGCCTGGCGGGCCGCCCGGAGGGTCGTGCCGGGGCCGCCGTGCCGGGGCCGCCGGACCGTCATCACCGGTCCTCGCGCGGTGCCTGCCCCGCGCCCCCTATCCCTGCACCGCCGCGTCGAGGTCCGCCATCAGCAGGTCCCCGACGATCGCGGACGCGGCCCGGTAGCCGCCGCTCGCCGCGTGCACGACCTGTTCGGCGAAACCGATCGCGTTGCCCGCCGCCCACACGCCCGGCACGGTCGTCAGGCCCGTCGCGTCGACCACCGGGTACGCGCCGAAGGGCGTCTCGTGCAGCTCCGCGCCGAGCCGCTCCAGCAAGCCCGTCCGCGGCACCGGCCGGGGAGCGGCGAACAGCACCGAGCGGGCGTGCACCTTGCCGTCGGCCAGCCGGACCCCGGTGAGCCGGTCGTCCTCGACCACCAGGCCCGCCACCTCGGCGGGGACCACGTCCACCCCGGCGGCTGCCAGCCGGCGCAGGTCGACGTCGGACAGCTCCTCCTCGGCGACCCGGTGCAGGAAGAACCGCACGTCCTTGGACCACTGGGACACCATCAGCGCCTGGTGCACACTCGCCGGGCTCGTCGCCAGCACCCCGAACGGCTGGTCCCGCACCTCCCAGCCGTGGCAGAAGGGGCAGTGCAGGACGTCCCGCCCGAACCGTTCCGCCACCCCCGGCACGTCGGGCAGCTCGTCCTCGAGCCCGGTGGCGACGACCAGGCGGCGGGCGCACACGTTCCGGCCGCCGGCCAGCACCACGGTGAAGTCCTCGTCCCGTCCCACCTCCACCACCCGGTCCCGCACCAGCTCGACGCCGTAGCCGGTGACCTCCGCGCGGCCCGCGGCCAGGAACTCGGCCGGTGGCATGCCGTCACGCGACAGATAACCCTGCATGTGTGCGGCGGGCGCGTTGCGCGGTTCACCCGCGTCGACGACCAGGGTGCGGATCCGGGCCCGGCCCAGCACCAGCGCCGCGGACAGACCGGCCGCGCCCCCGCCGACGACGACCACTGCGTACTTCTCGGTCATGGTGACCACCTCCGTCGCCGAGCGTCGCTCCGGACCCCCGGGATTGACAAACGCCTTTGCCGAACCTGCAATACCCCCATGACCACGGACGAGGTACTCGCGGGCGTCGGCCCGAGGCTGCGGCAGATGCGCAAGGAGCGGGAAGTGACCCTGGCGGCGCTGTCGGAGACCACCGGCATCTCGGTCAGCACCCTGTCGCGGCTGGAGTCCGGCCTGCGCAAACCCAGCCTGGAACTGCTGCTGCCGATCGCGCGCGCCCACCAGGTGGCCCTGGACGAGCTGGTCGGGGCGCCGCCCGCCGGCGACCCGCGGGTGCGTGCCAAGCCGATCCAGATGGGCGGGCGCACCCACTGGCCCCTCACCCGCCAGCCCGGCGGCCTCCAGGCCTACAAGGTGCTGGAGCCGCAGCGGAAGCTGGAGCCGGACCCGCGCACGCACGAGGGCTACGAGTGGCTGTACGTGCTGTCCGGGAGGCTGCGCCTGGTGCTGGGGGAGCACGACGTGGTGCTCACGGCGGGCGAGGCCGCCGAGTTCGACACGCGCGTGCCGCACTGGTTCGGGTCGACGGGGGAGGGGCCCGTGGAGTTCCTCAGCCTGTTCGGGCCGCAGGGGGAGCGGATGCACGTGCGGGCGCGGCCGAAGCGGTCGTGACGCACACGACAGGCCGAGCGCGGGACCTTTCCGCCGGAGGCTGTTCCCTGATCGGCAAGCGACCGCTTAGTATGCGAACCGGACCCGGTCAGACGAAGCAGTCCCCCGTGGAGGCCCCGCATGCAGGCATGGCACGTGCACGAGAACGGCGAGCCGGGCGAGGTGATGCGGCTCGAGGACGCGGAACCGCCCACCCCCGGTGAGGGCCAGGTCCTGCTGAAGGTGCGGGCGGCCAACATCAACTTCCCCGACGCCCTGCTGTGCCGCGGCCAGTACCAGGTCCGGCCGCCGCTGCCGTTCACCCCCGGCGTGGAGATCTGCGGCGAGACCGAGGACGGCCGCCGGGTCATCGCCAACCCGGCGCTGCCGCACGGCGGTTTCGCCGAGTACGCCCTCGCGGACTCCGCCGCCCTGTTGCCCGCGCCCGAGGCCCTGGACGACGCCGAGGCCGCGGCCCTGCACATCGGCTACCAGACGGGCTGGTTCGGCCTGCACCGCCGGGCCGGTCTGGAGGCCGGCGAGACCCTGCTCGTCCACGCTGCCGCAGGAGGGGTCGGCAGCGCGGCCGTGCAGCTCGGGAAGGCCGCCGGCGCCACCGTCATCGGTGTCGTCGGCGGCCCCGACAAGGCGGCCGTCGCCCGCGAGCTGGGGTGCGACGTGGTGATCGACCGGCGCTCCGAGGACGTCGTCGCCGCCGTCAAGGAGGCCACGGGCGGCCGGGGCGCCGACGTGGTCTACGACCCGGTCGGCGGCGAGGCCTACACCCAGTCGGCCAAGACCGTCGCCTTCGAGGGACGGATCGTCGTCGTCGGCTTCGCCAGCGGCACCATCCCGAGCCCGGCCCTCAACCACGCCCTGGTGAAGAACTACTCGATCCTGGGCCTGCACTGGGGTCTGTACAACACCAAGGACCCGAAGCTCGTGCGGCACTGCCACGAGCAACTCACCGAGCTGGCCGCGCGGGGCGCGATCAAGCCGCTGGTCAGCGAGCGCGTGCCGCTCGCCCGAGCGGCCGACGCCGTGCAGAAGGTGGCCGACGGCCGGACCACCGGCCGTATCGCCGTCGTCATGGAGGAGTCGGCATGACCCCCGAGGAACTGCGCCACAGCACACGGGAGTTCCTGGCCGCGCACCCGCCGGCCTCGACCGACCGCCTCGACTTCCTGCGGGCCCGCTTCGACGCCGGACTGGCCTGGGTGCACTTCCCGCAGGGCCTCGGCGGACTCGGCGCCTCCCGCTCCCTCCAGGCCGTCGTCGACGCCGAACTGACCGCGGCCGGGGCGCCCGACAACGACCCGCGGCGCATCGGCATCGGCCTCGGCATGGCCGCGCCGACGATCCTCCAGTACGGCACCGAGGAGCAGAAGCGGCGCTACCTGCGGCCGCTGTGGACCGGCGAGGAGGTCTGGTGCCAGCTGTTCAGCGAACCCGGCGCCGGGTCGGACCTGGCCGCCCTCGGCACCCGCGCGGTGCGTGAGGGCGACACCTGGGTGGTCGACGGGCAGAAGGTCTGGACGTCCAGCGCCCATGTGGCCCGCTGGGCGATCCTCATCGCCCGCACCGACCCGGACGTGCCCAAGCACCGCGGCATCACCTACTTCGTGTGCGACATGACCGACCCGGGCGTCGAGGTGCGGCCGCTGCGGCAGATCACCGGTGAGGCCGAGTTCAACGAGGTCTTCCTCACCGGCGTCCGCATCCCCGACACGCGGCGCCTCGGCGAGGTCGGCGACGGCTGGAAGGTCGCGCAGACCACGCTGAACAACGAGCGCGTGGCCATCGGCGGCATGCGACTGCCCCGCGAGGGCGGCATGATCGGGCCCGTCTCCGCCACCTGGCGCGAGCGGCCAGAGCTGCGCACCCACGACCTGCACCAGCGGCTGCTGAAGCTCTGGGTGGAGGCCGAGGTCTCCCGCCTCACCGCCGAGCGGCTGCGCCAGCAACTCGTCGCGGGCCAGCCCGGCCCCGAGGGCGCCGGCATGAAGCTGGCCTTCGCCCGCCTCAACCAGGAAATCAGCGGCCTGGAGGTCGAACTCCTCGGCGAGGAGGGCCTGTCGTACGACGACTGGACCATGCGGCGCCCGGAACTGGTCGACTTCACCGGCCGCGAGGCCGGCTACCGCTACCTGCGCTCCAAGGGCAACAGCATCGAGGGCGGGACCAGCGAGGTCCTGCTGAACATCGTCGCCGAGCGCGTCCTCGGACTGCCCCCCGAGCCGCGCACCGACAAGGACGTCGCCTGGAAGGACCTGGCCCGATGAGCGATCTGCTGTACTCCGAGGAGGAAGAGGCGCTCCGCGCGGCCGTCCGCGGCCTGCTCACCGACCACTGCGACGCCCCCGGCGTCATCGCCCGCACGGAGTCGAACACCCCGCACCACCTGGCCGTGTGGAAGTCCCTCACCGACGGCATGGGCCTGGCCGGTCTGCTGGTGCCCGAGGAACTCGACGGGCAGGGCGCCACCCACCGGGAAGCCGCCGTGGTGCTGGAGGAACTGGGCCGCGCGGTCGCCCCCGTGCCGTACCTGACGAGCGCGGTCGTCGCCACCGAGGCGCTGCTCGCCTGCGGCGCGGACGACCTGCTGCGCGACCTCGCCACCGGCACGGCGATCGGCGCCCTCGCGGTCGCCCTGCACACCGCGCCCGGCGCCGTCCACCGTACGGTCCGGCACGAGAACGGGCTGCTGCACGGCACACTGACCGGCATCGCCGACGCGGCCGTCGCGGACGTCCTGCTCGTGCCCGCCGACGACGGCGGCCTGTACGCGGTCGACGCCGGCGCCGCGACGATCGCCGCGCAGGTGTCGCTCGACCTGACCCGGCCCCTGGCCACCGTCGAACTGGACGGCACACCGGGCACGTTGCTCGGCGACGCCGAACCCGCCGTGCGCCGTGGCCTGCGCGCCGGGGCCGGGCTGCTCGCCTCCGAGCAACTCGGGCTCGCCGAATGGACGCTGACGGAGACCGTCCGCTACCTGAAGGAACGCAAGCAGTTCAACCGGCCCGTCGGCGGCTTCCAGGCGCTCAAGCACCGCCTCGCCCAGCTGTGGCTGGAGGTCGTCAACCTCCGCGCGGCCGCCCGCAACGCCGCCGACGCCCTGGCGACCGGCGAGGACGCCGACCTCGCCGTCGCGGTCGCCCAGGCGTACGCGGCACCCGTGGCCGTCCACGCCGCCGAGGAGGCGGTGCAGTTGCACGGCGGCATCGGCATGACGTGGGAACACCCGGCGCACCTCTACCTGAAGCGCGCCAAGGCCGACTCGATCGTCTTCGGCACGGCCGGCGCCCACCGCCAGGCCGTGGCCGCGCTCGTCGACCTCCAGGCGCCCTGAGGCTCCTCCTTCCCGGCACCTCGGGTCCGGCGGCGGACCGGGCGACCGCGGTGAAGCCCGCCCCACCAGGGGCGGGCTTTTCGGTGCGCCCGGACCCGACGAGGTGAACGCACGGCGGCAGTCCGGCCAACTCGACGCACCAGCCTGCTGGTTGGGAGTGTGGGACCGCATACTCACAGGGTTCCCGTACGGCACTTCCAGGGAGGCAGAGCATGGCCCTCACCACCCGTCGCAGAGCCCTCACCACCCTCGGCGCCGCCCTCACGGGCACGGTCGCCCTCCCCGCCGCGGACGCCCTGGCCGGCGAACGTCGGCACAGGCCCCGCCCGTTGTGGCGCGCCCACGCCCACAACGACTACGAGCACCCCCGCCCCCTGTACGACGCCCTGGACCACCGCTTCGGCAGCGTCGAGGCCGACATCCACCTCGTCGGCGACCGGCTCCTGGTCGCGCACGACCCGCAGGACGTGGACCCGTCCCGCACCCTGGAGTCCCTCTACCTCGACCCGCTCGCCGCCCGGGTGCGCGCCCACCACGGCTCCGTGTACCGCGGTCACCGCGGCTCGCTGCAACTGCTGGTCGACATCAAGACCGAGGGCGCGTCGACCTACCTCGCACTCGACCGTCACCTCCGGCGCCACCGGCACCTGTTCACCACCTACGCCCACGGAAGGGTCCGCCCCGGCCCGGTCACCGTCGTCGTCTCCGGCGACCGGGCGGCCCGCGCTCCCCTGGAGGCCCAGACCGTCCGGCGCGCCTTCTACGACGGCCGTCTCGCCGACCTCGGCGGCCCGGCGCCGGCCTCCCTCATCCCGCTCGTCAGCGACAACTGGACGCTCAACTTCACGTGGCAGGGCGTGGGCACCTTCCCCGACGCCGAGCGGCGGAAACTGCGGGCCATCGTCACCACCGCCCACCGGCGCGGGCAGGCGGTGCGGTTCTGGGCGACCCCGGACCAGCCCGGGGCCGCCCGCGACGCCGTCTGGGGCGAACTGCTCGCCGCAGGCGTCGACCACCTCAACACCGACGACCTCGCCGGACTCGAGAGCTTCCTGGACGCCCGGCGCACGGCGTAGGCCCGCCGGGAGCGCGGGGACACCACACGTTCGGCGGACAGGCCAGCCGCACCGACGAACCCTCCGCTACGCCACACTTGCGGCCGAACGCCGTGAACCGGACAAGGCGGCGTGGCGGAGGAGTCGACGATGGCCATTTCCATCTCTGTGGTGCTGCTGCTCTCGATCCTGGCGGTGATCTTCCTGCGCAACGGCGGCCTGAAGGTGTCCCATGCGCTGGTCTGCCTGCTGCTCGGGTTCTCCCTGGCCAGCACCAGCATCGCCCCGACCATCCACAGCGGCCTGACCGCGACGGCGGACATCGTCAGCGGCCTGCGGCCCTGACGTCAGGTCCCGGAGAAGACGCCGATGCCGTTGGCCACGGCCCGTTCGGCACCGCCGCTGGGGTGGTTGCGCACCGAGACGGCGCTCGCGCCCGCCTTCCGGGCGACGAGCGTCGACGACCCGCCCCCGTCCAGGCTGAAGGCGTCGTCCGAGCCCAGTTCCCGCATGGTCCCGGCGACCTCGGCGATCGTCAGCCCGGTGCGGTAGGCGGCCGCCCCGTCCAGCGCGAGCAGCAGCAGGCGCCGCCCGCCGTCCGCGATCCCCACGGCCGTGCGCACCGCCGACGTGGTGTCGTCCAGCCCCGGCAACGGGCTACCGCCGCTGAGCACCGGATAGCCGCCCAGCGCGAGGCGGTACGCGGCGCCGCCCGCGGCCGACACCAGACGGTGCTCGATGTGGACCTCCTCGCCCGTGGCGAACTTCCGCAGCTGCTGGGCGCCCGCCTCCCGGCCCACCAGCACGGTAGTCCCCGCCGCGATGGGCCCACTGCCCGGGGTGTCGGCGGCCGACACCACCGCGCCGTCGCGGACCGTCACCTCGTAGGTGTCCGTGCTGCACGGCGCCGCCCGGTCCGTGTCCGTGCCGCAGGTGGCGCGCACGCGCGAGGCGCTGCCCCACTCCGAGGTGAACGCGCCGACCGAACCGACCGGGAGCGCGTACTGGTTGAGCCCGCCCAAAGGAAGCTGCGCGTCGGCCGTGCCGACCGAGCCGTCCAGGGCCAGCCGGTCCAGGCGCGCCCGCCCGTCGGTGTCCACGGCCAGCACGTCCTCCGTGGTCGTACCGGACGGCAGGGCGGGCCCGAAGCGCTGCCCCTTCGGCACCGCCGCCTTGAGGGTCCGTCCGGCCGCGATCGCCGGCCCCACGCTCGCGCCGGTCACCTCGACGCCGGGGTGCTGTGCCTCGCTGATGTTGAAGAAGTCGCCGTTGACGCCGGCGACCGCGCCCTGGGCGTCGGCCATCCTCGACACCTGGGCCCGCGAGGCGACCGCCCCGGGGTACAGCAGGTCGACCCGCACCTGCGGGTTGCCCAGATCGACCCGCAGCACGTGCGCGTGCGCCACCCCCTTGGCCGCGTCGATGTCGAACTCCTCGTAGGTGACGCCCGGCGCCACCCGTGCCCGCTTGGCGACGGCGGCGTCGGCCGGGGCCGCCCCCGCCAGACCCGCACCGGCCAGCGCACCGAACGCCGTGAGGAACGCCAGAACCGATCTGCCTGCCCTGCGCCGCTTGTGACGACCTGCCACCGTGCCCCCTGATGCCTCGTCGACCGTCGGGACTTCCGGGGGCAGTGCACCAGACCGGGAGGCCGGGCGGGGCCGGCTGTGCGGCGGCCACGCGGGAACGGCTGAAAAAACGCACCCCTCCGGGTGTCTCAGCCGTCGCCCGTTCCGGTGGCGTACGGAGTGAAGTGGGCGGGGGCGTGGTCGACGGGCAGGCCGGGCCGCCACGCGGTGAGGGCCTGCGCACTGCACACGAACAGCTGCTCCGGCAGCCGGTCCAGGGCGAACCAGCGCCAGCGGCCCACGCTCTCGCCGGGCTGGTCCGCCGGTTCGCCCCGCCATGCCGTGACCTCGGCCGCCACGGTCACCCGGACGACACCACCGACCTCGTCCAGCAGCGTCCCCAGCAACCGGACGTCCTCCGGCCGCGCCTCGATCCCGGTCTCCTCGCGGAGTTCGCGCACGGCCGTCTCCCGCAGCGACTCGCCCGGCTCCACCGTGCCGCCCGGCAGCTCCCACGTCCCGCGCCGGTGACGGCCCAGCAGCAGGCCGCGCGGACCGTGCAGCACGACACCGACCCCGAGCGCCGCGTGGGCGGGCGGCGGCTTGCCCACGCGCGGCCGGGACGACACACGGACGGGCCTGGTCACCTGGAACAGCAAAGAGGAAGCGCGGTTGCCTTCCTCCGGCGCCTCGAGGACGTCGACCCGCTCCACCCGCAGCCCGTACTCGGTGAGCAGCTCCGTCCACAGGCCGGGCGTGAGCACCCACATGTGGACCGTCACCTCACCGCCGCCGGCCAGCCGCAGGATCTCGGGCCGCGCGCGGACCCGGTCCGACGGCCCGTCACCGTCCGAGTTGGTGTGCAGCACCGTGAAGCAGAGCCGGCCGCCCGGCTTCAGCGCCCCGGCCAGGGCGGGCAGCAGCCGGTGCGGATCGACGTACGGCACGGCGTTGACCGAATAGACCACGTCGTACGGCTGAGCCGAGCGCAAATGCTCCACCGCGTCCGCCAGGACCAGCCGCAGCCCGGGCAGAGTGCCGTAGCGGGCGCGCGCCCGTGCGTACTGCCCCTCCGCGCTGTCGACCGCGTCCACCTGCGCGCCGTGGGCCCGGACCAGATGGGCGGCGTGCCGCGCCGGACCGCATCCGAGGTCGAGCACCCGGCGGCCCGTCAGCTCGCCGAGGATCCCCGCATCCGGCCCCCCGCCCTCGAAACCCCAGTCGATCCGCTCCACCTCCGGCAGCACCGTGCCCCGCCGCAGGTGCTGTGCCCCGTACGCGTCCCAGGCCCGGGCGTTGGCCTCCTCCGCCACGAGGGCGCCCTCCGCGTGCACGGCGCCGGCCCCGTCCTCCGCCTCTTCCGCCAAGGCTCAGCCGCCCGCGACGGCGTCCCGGGGGAGCACCCTGACCCGGTGGAAGTTGCACCCGGCGAGCCGAGGCCCGCGGTCCGCGGGCGGGGCCTGGTGTGCCTTGAGGGCGATGCTCAGCAGGCTCAGCAGCAGGTCGACGTCCGCCTCGCAGTCGAGGTGCACCGTCACCCAGTCCGATCCGGGGACCAGGTGGATGGCGCTGGAGTCGGAGAGGTTGTGGTGGAAGCGCCGTATGGCTCTGTCCGTGAGATGCAGGTCGACGTCCCGGGCCGAGTGGAAGTGGACGATCTCGTCGTGGACGGAGCGCAACGCCCGTCCGGTACCGCAACTCGCCGGGCCCGCCATGAGGTCGGGCCAGGCCTGCAGGCGCTCGATGGCGCGCTGGGCCAGACTCATGGCCCTATGGTCGCGCGATCACCCGTCCGCAACCAGGGGTTGAGCGATTCGTAACCGGGACGTGAGGTGGTCCGGCGCGTGCGGGCCCGCGTTCAGGAGTGGTCGCGCACGAGTCTGAGGTAGCGCCTCCAGTCCCAGTGCCGGCCGGGATCCGTGTGGTCGCTGCCGGGCACCTCATGATGCCCGATGATGTGCGCGCGGTTGCGGGGAATGCCGTACCGCCCGCAGATCGCCGCGGTGAGCCGGGCCGACCGCTCGTACATGACGTCGGTGAAGCAGCCCGGCCGGTCCACCCAGCCCTCGTGCTCGATGCCGATGCTGCGGGTGTTGTAGTCCCAGTTGCCCGCGTGCCAGGCGATGTCGGACTCGCGTACGCACTGCGCCACACGCCCGTCCGACGACCGCACGACATAGTGGGCGGACACCCTCTCGCGCGGATCGCGGAACACGGACAGTGTGCCGGCGTAGGTCGTCTGCGCGACATGGATGACGACGTACTTCAGCGGATGGGCCCGGGGGCGGTTCGCGGGCGTGTAGTTGGACCGGCTCGCCGGGTGCCACGCGGCCCCGGGGTGGTCGACGGCCGCCCGTGCTCCGGCGGCGGCGGCCCGGGCCGGGAAGAGGGCAGACGGGAGGGCGGTCAGGGCGGTCAGGGCGGCGCCCTCGAGGATGCCTCGCCTGCTGGGCATGGCAGTCGTGCGGTTCATGCGGGGTTCCTTCCGGGGCCGACGGACGGTGCCGTGCGATCGACTGGGGTGGCGGTGGCCGCGGTCGGTGCGGCTCGCGTCGATCAAGTTACGGCGCCTGGCGGGCGGTCGGAGGGAAGCGTCGGCTTTCCGTGGACAGGACCGGTGATGTGCACAACGCGCTCACCCGCACGGGGTATTGCGGACCTCGGAAGTGGCGGGGACGACAGGATGCGGGTGGGGTGGGAGCGCCCTCACCGCTGCGCGGCGAAGGCCGCCGGGTCGTCGAGGACCGCCCGCACCACGGAGTGCGCGGCCCCCAGCAGAGGGCCTTCCGGCCCCAGTCGGGACACGGACACCGGGCAGGCGGGACCCGCTGTGCGACGCGCCAACTCTTCGCGCAGGGAGGGCAGGAGCCACGGCGCCAGCCCGGACAGCTCCCCGCCCAGCACGACGCTCTCCGGATCGAGCAGGTTGACCGCGCCGGTCAGGGCGACTCCGAGTGCGGATCCGGCGTCCCGCAGGGCGCGGCGGACGTTCTCGTCGCCGTCCGCCGCACGACCGGCGAGCGCTCCCACCCGGTCCCGGTCGGGCTCCAGGCCGGCCGCCCGCAGCACCGCCTCCTCACCGGCGTACTGCTCCAGGCAACCCCGGCCCCCGCACCCGCACTCCGGTCCGTCGGGGCGGACCGGCACATGTCCCAGCTCGCCCGCGAACCCGCGGGTTCCACGCAGCAGTCCGCCGTCCACGACGAGCGCGGCGCCGATGCCGATCTCCGCCGACACGTGCAGGAAGTCGCCCGGTGTGTCCTCACCGAGCCAGAGTTCGGCCAGCGCCCCGAAGTTGGCCTCGTTGTCGACGGTCGGCGGCAGATCCGCCGGCAGCAGCGCGCCCAGGTCGGCGTCGCGCCAGTCGAGGTTGGGTGCGCGGACCACGGTCCGGCCGTCGCGCGCCACCAGGCCCGGCACGGCCACAGCCAGGCCCGCCGGCCACAGTCCCTCGCTCTCCGCCTCGGAGACGACCTGGCGGATCAGTCCGGTCAGTTCCGCGATCACGGGTTCGGGGGAGCGGCCGCGGTTCGCCCCCTGCCGTATCGCCCGCGCGCGGGTGGTGCCGGTGAGGTCGACCGCGCAGACGGCGAGGTGGTCGACGCCGACCTCCGCGCCGATCCCGGCCGGGCCACGTCCGCTGACCGCCAGAGCGGAGCCCGGCCGGCCCACCCGGCCGGGCCGCTCGGGTCCCAGTTCCTCCAGCAGCCCCGCGCGGATCAGCTCGTCGACGAGCGTCGACACCGCGGCCCGGGTCAGCCCGATCCGCGAGGCGACGGCGGCCCGCGAGAGCGGCCCCTCGGCCCGGACGGCGTGCATGACCCGGGCGAGATTGCGGCGGCGCATCCCCTGCTGGGTGTCGGGCAGCGCGCGTCGCCGCCCGGTGGGGTGGGCCTCGTGCAGCGGTGCGGTCATGCCTGAGCCAGTCCTCAGTCGGTGCGGGTGGGACGCTCCAGCAGCGGAGCCGCGTCGGAGAGTACCCCGGCGATCCTGGCCAGCGTCTCCTCGTCCCGCTCGACGGCCTCCAGCACCGGACCGTCGGCGGTGCCCCAACGGCGTGCGACGGCGGCCGGGTCCTCGCCGGTCAGCAGTCCGGCCGCCTGGGCGGCGGCGCCCAGGGCCACCAGTTCCTTCGCCTCGGGCACCTGCACCGGGCGTCCCGACAGGCGCCGCACCGTGTGCTGCCAGGCCGTGCCCCGGGCACCTCCGCCGATCAGCAGCAGGGGCGCCGAGGGGTCCGCGTCCTCGTCGAGCACCAGGTCGAGAGCGCCGAGCAGCGAGTGCACGGCACCGTCGTAGGCCGCCTGCAGGAGCTGGCCGGCGGTCGTGTCGTGGCGCAGGCCGTGCAGCAGCCCCGAGGCGTGGGGCAGGTTCGGGGTGCGTTCACCGTCCAGGAATGGAAGCAGCGTGACGGCCGTGCCGGGCTCGACGGCCTCGCGGTCCAGCCCCAGCAGCACGGCCACGCGGTCCACGGCGAGCGTGCAGTTCAAGGTGCAGGCCAGCGGCAGCCAGTCGCCCCGGGCGTCGGCGAAGCCGGCCACCGTGCCCGTGGGGTCGGCGGGCCGCCTGCGCGACACCGCGTACACCGTGCCCGACGTGCCGAGGCTCATCACCGCGACACCCGGGGGGACCCCGAGGCCCAGCGCCGCCGCGGCGTTGTCGCCGGTTCCGGGGGCGACCAGGGTGCCCTTGGAGAACGGCAGATCGTGGCCGTCGCGGACCGTACCCGCGATCTCGCCGGGCCGGACCACGCGCGGCAGCAGCGACGGATCCAGACCCACGCGCGCCAGGATCTCCTCGTCGTACGCCTCCGTACCCGAGGACCACCAGCCCGTACCCGAGGCGTCGCCTCGGTCCGTGGTGCCCTGCCCGGTGAGCCGCTCGGTCAGGTAGTCGTGGGGGAGGCGCACGGCCTTCGTGGCGCGGACGGACTCCGGCTCGTGCTCGGCCAGCCACGCCCACTTGGTGACCGTGAAGGACGCCGTGGGAACGCTGCCGGTGCGCTCGGCCCAGACCTTCGCCCCGCCCAGCTCCTCCGTCAGCCGCCCTGCCTGGGGCGCCGAGCGCACGTCGTTCCACAGCAGGGCGGGCCGCACCGGCTCACCCCTGCCGTCCAGCGTGACCAGGCCGTGCTGCTGGCCGCCGACCGCGACCGCGGCGGCCTCGTGCGCCGGCTCGCCGCACTGGTGCAGCGCCTCGCGCAGCGCGTCCCACCACTGGCGCGGATCGCTCTCGCGCCCCGCTCCCGAGGTGACCGTGTGGGGCGCCTGGCCACTGGCGACGATCCGGCCGGTGGCCGCGTCGACGACCAGCGCCTTGGTGGACTGGGTGGACGAATCCACGCCGACGACGAGCGGACCCTCGGCTGCTGACATCGGGTTTCTCCCTACTGCGCGCGGCACGTGCCTGTTGTTCGGGGCACCTTGTCCCTTCCCAGGAAGGTGCTCGCATACTAATTTGTAAACCGGCATGACGAAATAGCCTCAGCGAGCAAGGAGCCGCGGCATGAACTACCAGCCCACCCCCGAGGACAGGTTCACCTTCGGCCTGTGGACCGTCGGCTGGCAGGGACGGGACCCCTTCGGCGACGCCACCCGACGCGCCCTGGACCCGGCCGAGTCGGTGCAGCGCCTGGCCGAGCTCGGCGCGCACGGCGTCACCTTCCACGACGACGACCTGATCCCGTTCGGCTCGAGCGACACCGAGCGCGAGAACCACATCAAGCGCTTCCGGCAGGCGCTGGACGCCACGGGTATGAAGGTCCCGATGGCGACCACCAACCTCTTCACGCACCCGGTCTTCAAGGACGGCGCCTTCACCGCCAACGACCGCGACGTACGCCGCTACGCCCTGCGCAAGACCATCCGCAACATCGACCTCGCCGTCGAACTCGGCGCCGAGGTGTACGTGGCCTGGGGTGGCCGCGAGGGAGCCGAGTCCGGGGCCGCCAAGGACGTCCGCGCCGCCCTGGACCGGATGAAGGAGGCCTTCGACCTCCTCGGCGAGTACGTCACGTCCCAGGGCTACGACCTGCGCTTCGCCATCGAGCCGAAGCCGAACGAGCCGCGCGGCGACATCCTGCTGCCGACCGTCGGCCACGCGCTGGCGTTCATCGAGCGCCTGGAGCGCCCCGAGCTGTACGGCGTGAACCCCGAGGTGGGGCACGAGCAGATGGCCGGCCTGAACTTCCCGCACGGCATCGCCCAGGCACTGTGGGCGGGCAAGCTCTTCCACATCGACCTCAACGGCCAGTCCGGCATCAAGTACGACCAGGACCTGCGCTTCGGCGCCGGAGACCTGCGCGCCGCGTTCTGGCTGGTCGACCTGCTGGAGTCGGCCGGATACACCGGCCCGCGCCACTTCGACTTCAAGCCCCCGCGCACCGAGGACCTCGACGGCGTGTGGGCCTCGGCGGCCGGCTGCATGCGCAACTACCTCATCCTCAAGGAGCGCGCCGCCGCGTTCCGCGCCGACCCGGAGGTCCAGGAGGCGCTGCGCGCGGCCCGGCTGGACGAGCTGGCGCAGCCGACCGCGGCGGACGGCCTCCAGGCCCTGCTCGCCGACCGGACCGCCTTCGAGTCGTTCGACGTCGAGGCCGCCGCCGCGCGCGGCATGGCGTTCGAGCACCTGGACCAGCTGGCCATGGACCACCTGTTGGGGGCCCGCGGCTGACCTGCACGCGCGCGTGGCCCCGGTGCGCGCCGCCGCGCGCGCGGCCGGGGGGCATGCCGCCGCGCGCGTGGCCCCGGTGCGCGCCGCCGCACGCTGGTGGTCTCGGTGCGTGCCACCAGGCACGCGTGGTCACGGTGCGTGCGGCCACAGGCGCGCAGCTCCTGTCCGTGCGGCCACACGCACGCGGCCTCGGTCCGTGCCGGCACGCGAGCGTGCACTCTGTTCGTGCGGTTACGTGCGTGAAGACCCCGCCGGTCCCGCCGGTCGGTTTCCTCACGCGCGCCTCGCGCCAGGGCTCCGGCCCGCCGGACCGGAGCCCTGGCGCCGGACTCACGACACCGTCAGGTGAGCCCGTCGGGCGTCATCCTCACGGCCCGTCCCCGTCCCCGTCCCCTTCCCCTGGCGAGGGCTCCGCGGCGGCCAGAGCCGTGGCCGGGTCCCGGGTGGGCTCTCCGGCGGGCTGCCAGCGGCCGCGCTCCTTGCGGTAGGGCCACCAGCGGCCGTCACGGCCGAGACGCAGCTGGGTCGCCGAGCCGGCCGGCGTCCACCGGTTGCCCCGCGCCCGCAGCTCGGGCCGCTCGTCCGGGTCCCAGGCCGCCGCCAGGGCGGCACGCGCGCGTGCGAGGGCCTCGCCCTCGACCTGCCACTCCTCGTCGAGTACGGACAGGGCGTCCGGGCCGCCCAGCCGCCAGGCGCGCACGGCCGTCGCCAGTCCCTCGCGGCCGCGCCCCGACCCGGCGGCCAACCGGTCGGCCACCTCCCGCGCCGGATCACCCGCGGCCAGCCGCACCGCGTCCTGCCCGACCGTCAACCGCGCCCCTGGTTCGCCCCCGAGCGCCTGGGCGAGCAGCCGATGGGCGTGCACGACGGTGCGCGCCGCCAGGTACTCCAGTGCCGGCGGGTCCACGCCGGGCGCGGGCGGAGTCTCGGTGTCGAGGGAGGGCGACGTCCCCGGCTCGTCCGGCAGGCAGGGCGGGGCGGGAAGCGGGGGCAGGATGTCGCCGGCGGCGTACGCCTCGGCCGCGTCCACGCCCTCCGGCTGGGCGGGCTCCGGGACGGCGTGTGCCCCGCTGCGCGCCTGTAGGTCCTCCAGCAGGGCGGGTTCGGTCCGTCCCCGCATCAGCAGCAGGACGAACGGGTCCTGATCCAGCAGCCGAGCGACTTCGTAGCAGAGCGCCGCGGTGTGCCCGCAGTGGTCCCAGGCGTCGCAGTCGCACTCGGGTTCCAGGTCACCGATCCCGGGCAGCAGGTCGACACCCGCGGTCGCCGCGTCCTCGACCAGGTGCGGCGGCATCTCCCGGTCCAGCAGCGCCGCGACATGACCGGCCCGCTCCACCGTCATGTCCAGGAAACGGTCCCACTGCGCGGGCGAGAGCTCGGACAGCAGGACATCGGCCCGGTGGGCCGTGCCGTCGCGGTCCTGCACCACGGCCGTGAGCCGGCCCGGGCGCACCGACACCGCGCCGACCGCTCCCGCCCGGGCCAGCCGGCGGCCCGCCTTGAGCTGCGCCAGGTCGAGCGCGGTGTCCTCCAGCGCCTGAAGCCAGGCCCGGCCCCACCAGCTCGCGGCGAACGCCTTGCCGCGGGCGGGCGGCAGCGCGGCGAACGTCCGCTCCGGGGTGTCGTCGTACCGGTTCATCGCAGGCCCCCTCGCAGCTCGACCAGGTCGGCCAGTTCGGCGTCCGTCAGTTCGGTCAGCGCGGACTCGCCGGAGCCCAGCACGGCGTCCGCGAGCTCCCGTTTGCGGGCCAGGAGTTCGGCGATGCGGTCCTCCACGGTTCCCTCGGCGATGATGCGGTGCACCTGCACCGGCCGCGTCTGGCCGATCCGGTACGCGCGGTCGGTCGCCTGCGCCTCGACGGCAGGGTTCCACCAGCGGTCGTAGTGCACCACGTGCTCGGCCCGGGTCAGGTTCAGCCCGGTGCCCGCCGCCTTCAACGACAGCAGGAACACCGGCACCTCACCGTCCTGGAACCGTCGCACCATGGCCTCCCGTTCGGCGACGGACGTGCCACCGTGCAGGAACTGCGAGGGCGTCCCGCGCGCGGCCAGATGGCGTTCCAGGAGGCGGGCCATCTGCACGTACTGCGTGAAGACCAGGACACCGGCCCCCTCGGCGAGAATCGTGGTCAGCAGCTCGTCCAGCAGTTCCAGCTTCCCGGAGCGCCCGGAGACCACCGGTCGCTCCTCCTTGAGGTACTGGGCCGGGTGGTTGCAGATCTGCTTGAGACCGGTCAGCAGCTTCACGATCAGGCCCCGCCGGGCCATGCTGCCCGCGCCGGAGATCTCCGCCAGCGCCTCGCGCACCACGGCCTCGTAGAGCGCCGTCTGCTCCGGGGTGAGCAGCACGGCGTGGTCCGTCTCCGTCTTCGGCGGCAGCTCGGGGGCGATGCCCGGGTCCGACTTGCGGCGGCGCAGCAGGAACGGCCGTACCAGCCGGGCCAGGCGGTCGGCGGCCCCCGGGTCGCGGCCGCCCTCGACCGCCTCCGCGTACCGTCGCCGGAAGGTGCCGAGCCGGCCCAGCAGTCCCGGAGTCGCCCAGTCGAGGATCGCCCACAGCTCCGACAGGTTGTTCTCCACCGGGGTGCCGGTGAGGGCCACGCGCGCGCGTGCGCCGATGGAACGCAGCTCGCGCGCGGTGGAGGAGTACGGGTTCTTCACGTGCTGGGCCTCGTCCGCCACGAGCATGCCCCACGGCACCTCACCGAGCCGGCCCGCGTCCAGGCGCATCGTGCCGTACGTGGTGAGGACGAACTCGCCCTGTGCGAGGTCCTCCAGGGAGCGCCGCGGGCCGTGGAAACGCCGCACGGGGACGCCCGGGGCGAACCGCTCGATCTCCCTCTGCCAGTTGCCCATCAGGGACGTCGGGCAGACCACGAGGGTCGGCCCCGCGGACTGCGCGTCGGTCTGCCGGTGCAGATGCAGGGAGATCAGGGTGATCGTCTTGCCGAGCCCCATGTCGTCGGCGAGACAGCACCCCAGCCCGAGCGAGGTCATGCTCGCCAGCCAGTTGAGCCCCCGCCGCTGGTAGTCGCGCAGGGTGGCCGCGAGGGCGGCGGGCTGCTCGACGGGCTGCTGCGCCTCGGGATCGGCGAGCCGCTCCTTCAGCTGCGCGAGCCACCCCGTGGGCTGCGCCTCCACTCGGTGGCCCTCGACCTCGGCCCAGCCCGTCAAAGCCACGCCCAGCGCGTCCACCGGGGTGACCTTGTGGTCCTGCCGGGAGCGGGCCAGGCGTACCTCCTGCGGGTCGACCAGGACCCACTGGTCGCGCAGTCGCACCACGGGGCGCTTGGCCTCGGCGAGGCGGTCCAGTTCCGCGCGGCTGAGCTGCCGGTCCCCCAGCGCGAACGACCAGGTGAAGGAGAGCAGTGCGTCGGCGGAGAGGAACGACGGGGCCACCCCGGAACTCCGCCCGGCCCGCACGTCGTCCGGCTGCGTTCCGCTGTCGGAGGGCCCCACGTCCGCGCGCGTGGTGAGCTTCCGGGTCAGTCCCCTGGGCCAGTGCACCTCCACCCCGGCCAGCGCCAGGGCCCGTGCCCCGGCGCCCAGCAGGTCGACGACCTCCTCGTCGGCGAGCGCCACCGCGTCCGGCACGGCCGCCGACAGCAGGGGAGCGAGCGGCGTCCAGGCCCGGGCCGCCCGCCGCAGCGCGAGCAGGACGTCCATCCGCGCGCGCGGGCCGAAGGCCTCGCCGCCGGCCCACAGGTCCGCGGCGTCCGCCACAAGTGCCGGGTCGCTGACGCTGTGGACCTGCAACACGGCCCGGAAGGCCACGTCCGCGCCGAGACCCTCCGGATCGCCCGACCCGTCCGCCCCACTGCCGCCGTTTCCGTCCGCCCCAGTGCCTTCGTGTCCGTCCGTCCCAGTGCCTCCGGAGGCCTCCGCCTCGATGTCCGGCAGCCCGTCCGTCTCGATCCGCAACGAGAGCCGTACGCCCGCGTCGTGGCCGGCGGCGATGTCGGCGGCCCAGGCACGCTGCCCGGGCAGGTGCACCGGGGTGAGCGACGCGTAGGCCTCCGTGCCGGTTACCAGGGGCACGGCGGGGGAGCGGGGCAGGGTGTCGGCCACTGCGTCGAAGAAGGCCCTCAGGAGCGGCTCCGGCCGGGGCAGCCGCAAGGGTCCCGGCCCGTCCAGTGGCACGGCATGCGCCTCGGGCGGCATCGCGGCGGCGAGGCGGCGTACGGCCTCGACGTCCTCGGCGTGCAGCGGTCCGGCGCGCCAGGCGTCGTGGTCAGCCGGCGACAGCCCCGGCAGCAGCAGCCCGCGCGACAGGAGATGCAGTGCGTGCAGGACGGCCGCGCGCCAGAACACCGCCGACCGGTGGTCCCCGGCTTCGGCACGCACGCGTGTCAGGACCGGAAGGGCGGTGCGCAGCGGCAGCAGGGCGGCGGGCACCGTCGCTCTCTCGACCCCGTCGTCACCGGCGACGACGACCTCGAGATCGACGACCGTCAGGTCGCGGAGGGCCGGTTCCGACTCGGGCGACGGCCCAGAAACCGGGGGAAGCGTGCCGTCCGGCCGCCAGAAGGCGATGCCGCCGGTGCGCGGCGGGTCGCCGGGCAGGAACACGGCGTGACAGCGGGTCAGTTCGAGGGGCGCGGAGGAGGATTCCCGGGGTGTCGACTGCTCGGTTATGGCTGAGTCCTCAAATTTGACTAGCGGGTCGGAGTCGCCGAGGGTACAGCACTCCTGCCGCGCACGGATATGACAAGACTGTGAGCCGGGTCACCGTGGAGTCTCAGGGGCGCCTCGGGGTCCGGCCTCAGGGATGTCTCAGGGGCGCGGATCGGAACCGGCGCGGGCGCGGGCCCGTTCTCGGGACAGAGAGCGGCACCAGCCGCGAAGGAGGCGACGACATGTCCAACAACGCCAAGATCGCCGTGGGAGGTGTGGCGGTCGGCCTGGTCCTGCTGATCTGGCTGCCCTGGTGGGCGGCGCTCCTGATCGTGCTGGGGGTTCCGGCCGCGGCCTACCTCACCCTGGACCCGTCACAGCGGCGCAGGCTGCGCCGTGCCACACGCAAGGAACTCGGCCGGTGAGGCGCCCGGGAACGCGCAGGGCCGCCACCCACTGACGCTCAGTTGGGCCGTACGGCCATCTTGTCCAGCGCTTCGAGGAGCCCCGGCAGCTCCGGCCCCCTGCCCACGGGCAGGACCTCGCCCGGCTCGTCGTCGAGCAGCACGAAGGCGATGTCGTCGGTCCGGGCGACCAGGGACCAGCCCGGGCCGTCGGCCCGCAGGATCCGGGCGTCACCGGGGGCGAACGAGGAACGGACCCGGCCCAGCGGCGGTGGCGTGTCCAGGTAGGTGCGCGCTTCGGCGAGAGCGCGCCGGATGCCGCTGTGGCCGGCCCTCCGCCCGTTCTCCCCGCCGCCTTGCGCGTCGCCGCTGCCCTGGGCGCTGTCCTGCGCGCCGCTCTGCGTGCTGACCTGCGCATCGCCCTGCGCCCCGCCGTCCTCGCTCGCGGACGCGGTGGGCCGGGGGTAGGCCGCCTCGACCTGCTCCCGCCACATCGCCCACTGCAGGGCGATCTCGTCCGCTCCGAGGCGTCGCTGGGCCGGGCCCCAGACGCCGGTGTCGGGCGGAGTCAGCGGGGGGCGGTCGTCGACGTCCGGGCCCGGATCGTGCGGTGCGGGCACACCGGGCGCCGCGACGGCGACCGCGAGCGGCCAGCCGGGCAGCGCGGACACGACCGTGCGCTCGTCCGGGGACAGCTCGTACTCCATGCCGCAGTCCCACGACGCGATCGCGACGGCCACCAGGGAGACGTCGTCGGTGACCACGGTCCACCGGGCACCCTCGCCGTCCTGGCCGAGCACCAGCCCGTACCCGTCCGCGAGCGGGGCGAGACCGAGCGCCGCACAGGCCTCGGGGTAGTCGTCGCCGAGCACACTCGGGAACTTCGCCGGCGTCAGCAGCACCGCCGTGAGCACGTAGAGCGCGTCGTCCTCGGCGGTGACGGCGACCTCGTCCGTCCCGGCCATCCCAGCCTCCCCATCGGTTCGTCCAACCGCGCGCACCCTAGTGCGCCCGGAAGCCGCTTGTCACGACCCGGTCGGCCGCGCGAGCTGCAGTTTTCCGGCGGACGGGGGCGAATCGGCCGCCGCGGAGGGATGTGTCACCCCGTCGGCAGCCCCAGCAGCTCCCGGGCCACCGTCTCGGGTGACCGGCCCCGCTCTCGCGCGAGGGCGATCACGGCCCGGCAGGCCAGTTCGTTCACGCCGAACGACAGGGCCTCCGGCGACACCCAGCCGGCCGCCTCCTCGGCCCGGTCCTGGTCGTCCTCGACGCAGGCCGTGACGTAGGACGCCGCGGCCTCGAACAGGTTGTGCGGACGCCCGCCCCCGCCGGCCTTCGGTTCCGTGCGCAAGGCGTGCGCGACCTTGTCCCCGGCCTTGCGGACCCTGCCCCACATGTCGACCACCCTTCCACCGGTGTGCGCGAACTGCCGTGCCGTCGTGTCGGCGCCATACCGTCATCTCGGCTTGTCCAACGTAAAGTTGCGGGACTCGGGGCAGAAGGGGGACGGCACGGTGAAGCGATTCGCGCGTCTGGAACAGATCCGGCAGATGGACCCGAACCGGCAGGCCACGGACATCTACCGGCTGAGCGTGGCCTACGAATTCCCGTGGGACCACACCAGGGCGCTGGAGCTGGCGCTGTATCGCACGTACGCCGTCCCGAGCATCGGCCGGCTGCTCGCCCGCACGGCGGAGCTCACCGAGCGCGCGCAGAAGCGCTACGACGACACCGCGCTGCTCCTGGACACCGTCGTGGAGCACGGTTTCGGCAGTGACCAGGGCAGGACGGCGATCCGCCGGATCAACGGGATGCACCGCAGCTACGACATCAGCGACGACGACATGCGCTATGTCCTGTGCACCTTCGTGGTCATGCCCAAGCGGTGGATCGACGCCTACGGCTGGCGGCGGATGTCACGCCACGAGATCGTCGCCTCCGTCGTCCACTACCGCACACTGGGCCGGCACATGGGCATCAAGGACATCCCCGGCACCTACGAGGAGTTCGAGGCGGTGCTCGACGCCTACGAAGCGGCCCACTTCGCCTGGGACGAGGAGGCACGGCGCGTCTCGGACGCCACGCTCGACCTGATGGCCTCCTGGTACCCGGCGCCGCTCGCGCCCCTGCTGCGCACCACGACCCTCTCGCTTCTCGACGACTCCCTCCTGCGGGCCTTCCGGTACACCCCGCCGAGCGCCGCCACGCGCGCGTGGGTGCGTCGCGCCGTCCGGCTGCGGGGCCGCGCCGTCCGGTTGCTTCCGCCCCGCCGATCCCCGCACTTCGCACGCCAGAACCGTGAGATCAAGTCCTACCCGAACGGCTACCGGATCGCCGACCTGGGCACCCGTCCGGTCCCCGGTCTGCGGGGCTGCCCCGTGCGGCACGGAAAGGCCCCGGATGCCGGGAACGGGTGAGACGCGGACCGCAACCGGCTCGCACATCCCGGGCCGAAGTCACCACGACGTTCGCCTCGCCCACCGCTCGACGCGTACCCCAGGCACGGTCAGGTGTCCGAGCGCACGGCCAGCGCGAGGAAGCGGTCGTCCTCGTCCACGTACGACGTCAGCCGCCAGCCCGCACCGGCCAGCAGCGGACCGAGACGGGGCTCGGCGCGCAGATCGTCCGGGGTGAGCGCACGGCCGTGCCGGGCCGCGAGGCGAGCCCTGCCGATCGGGTGGAACAGGGCCAGCAGTCCGCCGGGGCGCACCACGCGCGCGAGTTCACGCAGGTTCGCGGCCGGGTCCGGCAGGTGCGAGACGAGCCCCGCACCGAACACGGCGTCCAGTGAGCCCGACCGCAGGGGAAGAGCGGCGACGTCCGCGAGGAGCAGCGCCCCGTCCCGGTCCCGTCCTGCCCGCACGGCCTCGCGCAGCATCGCCGGTGTCAGGTCGGCCCCGAGCACGACACCCGAGGGCCCGACGGCATCACGCAGCGGCGGCAGGGCACGGCCCGTACCGCACCCGGCGTCCAGCACCCGGCCCCCCGGCCGCAGCCCGAGTTCCGCCACCGCGGCCGCGTAGGCCGGCCCGTCGTCGGGGAACCGGCTGTCCCAGTCTGCGGCGCGGGTTGTGAAGAACTCCTGGACACGCGTCTGGTCGTCGCTCATGTACGGCATGATTCCTCACCGGCACGGATGACGCCTCGGTGCACACGTTCGAGCGCGACCCGATCGTTCCGCAGCATCCTTGCGCCACATTGCAACTACTTTCGAAATGCGCCCCCTTCACGCGGCATACCCGGGTCTAGCGTCCCGGGGCCATGGGACACCTGGACCACGCCGCCCTGGGGTGGCTGACCCCCGTGCTGTCGTACGTGATGGCCTGCACCGGCGCCGCGCTGGGGCTGCGCTGCACCGTCCGCGCGCTCGCCACCACCGGACGCTCGCGCCGCAACTGGCTCCTCACCGCCGCCTCGGCGATCGGCACCGGCATCTGGACCATGCACTTCGTGGCCATGCTCGGATTCAGCGTCGCCGGCACCGACATCCGCTACGACGTGCCGCTCACCCTGCTGAGCCTGATGGTCGCCATGGTCGTCGTCTGCGCCGGCGTCTTCGCCGTCGGCTACAGCCGCGACCGCGGCCGCGCCCTCGTCCTCGGCGGACTCACCACCGGCGTCGGCGTCGCCAGCATGCACTACCTGGGCATGGCGGCCGTACGGCTGCACGGTGACGTGACGTACGACCCGCTGCTCGTCGGGCTGTCGGTCCTCATCGCCGTCGTCGCCGCCACGGCGGCGCTGTGGGCGGCGCTCAACATCAAGTCACCCGTCGCGGTCACCGTGGCCTCCCTGATCATGGGTGCCGCCGTCAGCAGCATGCACTACACCGGCATGTTCGCGGTGGCGGTGCGGGTGACGCCGTCGTCCGACATCCTGCCCGGCGCCACGGCGATGCAGTTCATCTTCCCCCTCGCGGTCGGCCTGGGGTCCTACCTCTTCCTGACCTCCGCTTTCGTGGCGCTGTCACCGGCCGTCGGGGAACGCGAGGCCACCGCGTCGGCCCAGCGGACGGTCGGCACCGCCCCTTCCTAGCGACTCCCCGTGCGGCCCGGCTGCCGCACTCCGCCCCGCCGCGGCCCCGGCGGCACCCCGACCACTCCCGAGCGAGGAGTCCATGCGCACACCCCGGAGGACGCCCACAGCCGGCGCCCAGACGCCGCCCCCGCCCGTGCGCGGCCGTCGCGCACACGCCGGGCCACCGGCCGAGGAGGGACCCGAGACACCCGAGGGCGAAGGCGCGGACGGCATACCCGCGCGGGCCGAGCGCTGGCGGGTGCGTCCGCGGACCGTGCGGGCCAAGATCGTCTGCCTCCTGATGGTGCCCGTCGTGTCCCTGCTGGCCCTGTGGGCGTACGCCACCGTCACCACCGCCCAGGACGTCTCACGACTGCGGCAGGTGCAGCGCGTGGACGCCGCCGTCCGCGTCCCCGTGGCGACCGCGGTCGCCGCGCTCCAGGCCGAACGCGCGGCGGCGGTCCGCCGCGCCACCGACCCGTCGGCCGTACGCGCCGACGAACTGGACGAACTGGCCCGCCGCACCGACGCGGCCGTCGCGAGACTCCGGCTCGGCCGGAGCAGCACCGTCGCCGACAGCGAGGAACTGCCCGCCGCCGTCGCCCCCCGCCTCCGGGAGTTCGTCACCGGCGCCGAACAACTGGAGCCACTGCGCACGGCGGTGCTCGACCGGCGCGTGGGCTGGGAAGACGCGTACAAGAGGTACACGAGCACCCTCGCCGCGGCCTTCGGGGCGGTCGGCTCCCTCACCGGCATCCAGGACGCCGCCCTCGGCTCCGACGCACGCGTGCTGCTGGAGTTCTCACGGGCGGGCGAGGCGCTGGCGCAGGAGGACGCGGTGCTGGCGAGCGCCCGCCTGAGCGGTGCGCTCGACGGGGAACGGCTCCGGTTGTTCGCCGGCGCGGTCCAGGTGCGCCGCACACTCACCGATTCGGCCGTGGCGGACCTGCGCGGCACCGAACGAGCCGCCTGGGGCAGCCTGGAGAGCGACGGCGCCCACGACAGTCTGGGCGCCGTCGAGGACAAGGTGCTCGCCGCCGGATCCGGCGCCCGCGCGGTGGACGCGGTCCCCGCGGACACCTGGACCACCGCCCACACGCGCGTGCAGAACGGAATGCGCACCATCGAGGGCGACGCGGCGCGCAGCGTGGCGGAGCGGGCCGACCCCTTCAGCCGGGGCCTGCTCACGCCAGCCGGTGCCGCCGTCCTGTTCGGTCTCGCTGCCGTCGCCGCCTCGCTCGTCATCTCCGTGCGCATCGGACGCGGCCTGGTGGTGGAACTCGTGAGCCTGCGCAACACCGCGCTGGAGATCGCCCGGCGCAAACTCCCCGACGCCATGCGGAAACTGCGCGCCGGAGAGGACATCGACATCGACGCCGAGGTGCCGTCGACCCCGCCGGCAGAGGACGAGACCGGCCAGGTGGCCGGGGCCCTCGGCACGGTCCACCGCGCCGCCCTGCGAGCCGCGGTGGAACGCGCGGAACTCGCCAGCGGCATCTCCGGCGTCTTCGTCAACCTCGCCCGCCGCAGCCAGATCCTCGTCCACCGGCAACTCAGCCTGCTGGACAGCATGGAACGCCGCTCCGACGACCCGAACGAACTCGGCGACCTCTTCCGGCTCGACCACCTCACCACCCGCATGCGGCGCCACGCCGAGAGCCTGATCATCCTCTCCGGAGCCGCGCCCGGACGGGCCTGGCGCACGCCCGTCTCGCTCACCGACGTCGTCCGCGCCGCGGTCTCCGAGGTGGAGGACTACGCGCGCGTGGAGGTACGGCAGCTCCCCGAGGCGTCCGTGGCCGGTGCGGCCGTCGCCGACCTCACCCACCTGCTCGCCGAACTCATCGAGAACGCGGCCCAGTTCTCACCGCCCCACACGCGCGTGCGCGTCACCGGCGAACCCGTGGGCAACGGCTACGCCGTGGAGGTCGAGGACCGCGGCCTCGGCATGGGCAAGGAGACCCTCGCCGAGGCCAACCGCCGCATCGCGCAGTCCGAGGCGCTCGACCTGTTCGACAGCGACCGGCTCGGGCTGTTCGTCGTCAGCAGGCTCGCCGCCCGCCACGAGGTCAAGGTCCACCTGCGGACCTCGCCGTACGGCGGCACCACCGCCGTCGTCCTGCTGCCCACCGCACTGCTGCACGCGGACACGGCCGAACGCTCCCCTGCCGGGACGACCCGCACCAGCCCGTACGGCGAAGCGGCCCACGCGCGCGTGCCCGACGGCAGCCGCCTCCACGACCCCGTCCCCGCCCAGGCCGACCGGCGCGCCCTCATGGCCTCGGTACCCGCCGCCACCGGGACGGCGAGCCACACGGAGGACACCCACCACCTCACCGCCTCGGACCACCCCGGGACGCCAAGGCACACCGTCCCGGAGAGCCACACCGAGCCGGACGGCCGCACCGGGACGGAGAGCCGTGCCGAGCCCGACGGCCGTACCGGGACGGTGAGCCGCGCCGACCCGAGGAGCCGCACCGAGGCCCCGGGGCACGGCGAGTCCACGAGCCGCACCCCACCACCAGGAGTCGCCACCTTGCGACTGCACCGACCCCCGGAGCAGCCCGACCACTCCGACGATCTTCCGCGGCGGGTACGCCAGGCCAGTCTCGCCCCCCAACTGCGCGAAGGACGCCCCGACGAACCGCACGCGACGCCCGCCCCGCGGGACGACACGCGCACACCCGAACTCGTACGGGACCGCATGGCCGCCTACCGCGACGGCTGGGCGCGCGGCGGAGGCAGGCGACCCGGGCGCGGACCGGCGCCCCACCCGGCGGCGGGCCACGAAAGCAGCGAAGGAGACCCCGCATGATCCAGGACCCGAGCACGCACACCGCCCGGCGCTCCGGCGAACTCGACTGGCTGCTGGACGATCTGACGCTCCGCGTGAGCGAGATCCGGCACGCCGTCGTGCTGTCCAACGACGGCCTCGCGGTGGGCGCCTCCAGCGACCTGCGGCGCGAGGACGCCGAACACCTCGCCGCGGTCGCCTCCGGCTTCCACAGCCTGGCCAAGGGAGCGGGACGGCACTTCGGGGCCGGCGGCGTGCGCCAGACCATGGTCGAGATGGACGAGGGTTTCCTGTTCGTGGCCGCCGCGGGCGACGGATCCTGCCTCGCCCTGCTCACCGCCGTCACCGCCGACATCGGCCTGGTCGCCTACGAGATGGCACGCCTGGTCAAGCGCGTCGGCGAGCATCTCGGCACCGCGCCCCGCGTCGGCACCCACCCACCGACCGCCGGATGAACGAGCAGAACGGCCCGCGCAGATGACCGAGGACATGACCGGCGCCCCGCTCGACCAGGGCAGCCAGTGGTACGACGTCGAGGCCGGTCCGCTCGTCCGCCCCTACGCGCTGACGGGCGGCCGGACCCGGCCGGGCCCCGAGGGCGTCCGGTTCGACCTGATCGCGCTGGTCACCCTGGATCCGGCCGCGCAGGGCACGGACGACGCCCCGCTCGGCCCGGAACACCGCAACATCCTCGGCCTGTGCCGCACCGAGACCCAGTCGGTCGCCGAACTCGCCGCCGGCACGGACCTGCCGGTGGGCGTGATCCGGGTTCTCCTCGGCGACCTCCTGGAACTCGGCTGCGTCACCGTCAGCCGCCCGGTTCCCCCCGCGCAACTGCCCGACGAACGCATCCTCCGCGAGGTGATCGAAGGGCTCAAAGCCCTGTGACCGGCGGCCACCACACATGGCCACCGGACGCCGACCGTCGCTCGCCCCGCCGGTCCTCCACCCCACCTGCACCACGTCAACCCTGCCGGCACTCCCGAGAGAAGTGATCAATGGTCTCCGAGCACTCCGACGCCGCGGGCGGCGACACCACCGCACTGGCGTTGAAGATTCTGGTCGCCGGCGGGTTCGGCGTGGGCAAGACGACCCTGGTGGGTGCCGTCAGCGAGATCCGCCCCCTGCGCACCGAGGAACTGCTCAGTGAAGCCGGCCGCTCGGTGGACGACACCGAGGGAGTGGACCACAAGACGACCACGACCGTCGCCATGGACTTCGGGCGGATCACCATCAGGTCCGGGCTCTCGCTGTACCTGTTCGGCACCCCCGGCCAGGACCGGTTCTGGTTCCTGTGGGACGAGCTGGCCCAGGGGGCGCTCGGTGCCGTGGTCCTCGCCGACACCCGTCGTCTGGAGGACTGCTTCCCCGCCGTCGACTACTTCGAGCACCGGCGCATCCCGTTCGTGGTGGCCGTCAACTGCTTCGCGGGTGCCCGTATGCACGGCGCCCCGGACGTCTCGCGCGCCCTCGATCTCGACCGCGGCACCCCGGTGGTGCTGTGCGACGCGCGTGAACGCGACTCGGGCAAGGAGGTGCTGATCCGGCTCGTCGAGTACGCCGGGCGCATGCACACCGCCCGGCTGCTCGACTCCGTGATTTGAGCCGCCGCTCGCCGGCTCCGCCGGCTGGACGCCGTCGCGCGTTCAGTCGGCAACGTCAGCCTCGGCCAGGACCTTGTCGACGGTCACGCGCACGAGGAGTTCGCCCGGAACACCGTTGCGGGCACCGAACTCCTCGGCGCGGTCGGCGCCCATGTAGCGAGCCGCGATCCGGGTGGCCCAGTGGCGCACCTCGTCGAGGTCCTCCGAGACGCGGGCACGGCCCTGCACCACGACGAACGCGTACGGCGGCCGGTCGTCGTCGACGCACAGGGCGACCCGGCCGTCCCGGATGATGTTGCGCCCCTTCACGGTTTCCTTGCCGGTGTTGAACACCAGCTCGTCCCCGTCCATCACGAACCAGATCGGCGCCACGTGCGGACTGCCGTCGGCCCGGACGGTCGAGAGCTTTCCGGTGCGGGTGCCGTGGGACACGAACTCCCGCCATTGCGCATCGGTCATCTTCTCTGCCATGGCGTCCATCCTCCTTGCCCCGGCCCCGGTCGTGGGGAAGGCTGGCATGGAGATCCTCCGAAAAGGAGGGGAATCGTACGGGGAGAAAACGGGGAGAACGGAAGATGCCGCAGAACCAGGGGCTGGGCTGGCTGCTCGACGATCTGACCGAACGCGTCCACGACGTGCGGCACGCACTGGTCCTGTCCAACGACGGCCTGGTGACCGGGTCGAGCACCGGACTGCGCCGCGAGGACGCCGAGCACCTCGCCGCCGTGTCGTCCGGACTGCACAGCCTGGCCAAGGGATCAGGACGGCACTTCGGAGCGGGCGGGGTACGCCAGACGATGATCGAGTTCGACGACGCGGTGCTCTTCGTCACCGCGGCGGGCACGGGCAGCTGCCTGTGCGTCCTGAGCGGCGCCGAAGCCGACATAGGCCAGATCGCCTACGAGATGACGCTTCTGGTCAACCGGGTCGGCGAGCATCTCGACGTGGACGCGCGCCAGCCCGAGCAGAAGCCGACAAGAGATCTTTGACCTGCGATTCTGTCGTTCTCCGTGGAGTTATCCACAGGCCGGGCACGCTCGGTCGTGAAACGGATACGGTCTGTTGCACGGCGATCGCGTCCGGCGTCAGCCGCCACTCCACGGGGGAGACCGACCATGTCACGCATCAGCACCACCACCGACGGCGCATCCTGCGCCCCCAGCCGGGCCGCCCGCGAACTCGACCTCAAACGCGGCGAGTTCGATCTGGCGGTGAACCTGGGCCTCATCCGTACCGTGCCCGACGAGGGTGGCCCAGGACGACGCGTGGCCCGGTCGGAGATCGACCGGCTGCGTGCCGAGGAGGGCTCCTCGGACGACCTGTGCCGGCGCGTTGCCACGGTGGGCACCCATGAGGGCGCCGAGCTCATGGGAGTGGCTCCGACGAGGTTCACGGCGCTGGCGCGTTTCGGCCTGCTGGTGCCGGTCCGCTTCTACCTCAACCGCTACCGCACCGTCGTCTGGCTCTACCTGGCCGAGGAACTGGGCCGGTTCGCGGCCGAAGCGGGCAACGCCCAGCTGCTGACCGGACGGCGGACACCACCCGAGATGCGGGAAGCGCAGAAGGCGGGAACGGACCGGCGGCCCCGCAACTGGCGCGGACGTCACATCGGGTTCCTGACCCGGCAGGCCGGGGAGGACCCGTGGGCGCGAGCCGCGGCTGTCGCCTCCCTCCTCGATCCGGCCGACGTCGCGGAGGTCGTGCCGGACCCCGGGGAGCGCGCACGACTGGACCGGTGCCGCCCCCGCCTTCCCTCGCACGGCGCCCCGGGATCGCCCGCCGCCGAGCTGGCCGCGGCGCTCATGACCGCGAGCGAACCGGACGAAGTCGCCTGGTTCCGAGCCGACCTGGCGCACACGCTGGAGACGGCACGTGAACGACCCGCGGCTCCCTCTCCCGCCGTGCGGCACACGCCGGCGCCCCTGCCGCGGCCCGCCTCGACCGTCACACGCCGGGCACCCGGCTCCCACGCGCCGTCCGGGGGCGCCACCCACCCCGGCCCCTCCCTCGCCACCCGCCCCGGGTCCCGCTCCGAGTCCCGCACCGGGTCCAACACCGGAGCCCGCCCGGGTGGCCTGCTGAGCCGCCTCCGCCGCAGAGGCCGCCGGTAGCGCCGTCGTCAGGGTGCCGCCACCGGCTCCTGCTCCGCGCCCTCGTCCGGGGCGACCAGCGACTGCGTGAACGGAATGCGGGACAGCGCCAGCACCCCGGCGGCGATCAGTGCGACCCCGAACAACTGGGGCACCAGCCACCACCCCGACCGGACCGTCTCCTCGTACAGCAGGATGCCGAGGGCGAGACTCACCAGCGCGTCGCCGAGAGTGAGCGCCGGCTGGGAGGCGACCAGCGGGCCGGCCTGCATGGCGTTCTCCAGCAGGAACAGCGCGCACACGCCGGTCAGGGCGAAGGCATAGGTCTGCCACGTGGTGAGGAAGGCCACGAGTCCCTGCTCGTCGAGGATGTGGGTGGCCGCCTTCATCAGCGCGGCGGTCACCGCGTAGCTGATCGCCGTGGCCGCCCCCAGACATGCGGCACGGGCACGGCCCTCGGGGCGCTTGAGCGCGGCGAGGGAAAGCACCACGACCACCCCCGCGCACACGGCCAGCGCGGGAATCCAGCGGTCCAGCGGTACATGGGTGCGGTCTCCGGACGGAGAGGCCGCGGCCAGGGCCACGGCGAGCCCGGCCACCACCATCGCGACGGCCACCCAGCCCGCACCGGGCAGATGCCGGTGCATCAGCAGAGAGGCGACGACCAGAGTGAGCGGAAGTTCCAAAACGAACAGCGGCTGCACGATCGTCAGCGGCCCCGTCGCCAGGGCCAGCGCCTGGCAGACGGCGGCGCCGATCACCGCGACGATGCCGGCCAGCCAGACCGGCCGCCGCAGCAGGTCGAGCATCAGCCCGGCCCGGAAGCCCTGCGCACGCGGCACGGTGAGCGCCGCCTTGCGCTGCAGCACGGTCGCGACGGCATTGCTGAGGGCCGCGCAGACGGCGAACAGAACGGGGAGCACGGTGTGCAGCGTGGTCACCTCCCGGTGGCGGCGGGCGCGTGACGCCGGCTGGCCCTTCCTCTGCCATGGTCACCGGGCCGGGCCCCGGGCGCGATCCGGGGCCCACCCCCTTGGGCCCGTACCGGTGAAGGCCGGCTCAGCCCAGCTTGCGGAAGAGGCCCTCCTGGACGACGGAGACGACCAGCCGCCCCTCCAGGTCGTAGATCCGGCCCCGGGCCAGGCCACGACCGCCGACCGCGATGGGCGACTCCTGGTCGTAGAGCAGCCAGTCGTCCGCCCGGAAGGGACGGTGGAACCACATGGCGTGGTCCAGCGACGCCATGTCGAAGCCACGCGGCCCCCACAGAGGCTCGACGGGGATGCGCACGGCGTCCAGGAGGGTCATGTCGCTGGCGTAGGTGAGGGCGCAGGTGTGCACGAGGGGGTCGTCGCCGAGCGGCCCGACGGCGCGCATCCACACGGCGCTGCGCGGCTCGGCGTCCCGGACCTCCTCGGTGGTCCAGCGCAGCCGGTCCACATAGCGGATGTCGAAGGGCTGGCGGCGGGCCATCCGCTCCAGCTGCTCGGGCAGGGCGCCCAAATGCTCGCGGATCTCCTCCGTGACCGTCGGCAGGGACTCCGGGTCGGGGACCTTGCGGGCCGGCGGCAGCTGGTGCTCGAAGCTGCCCTCCTCCGGCTTGTGGAAGGACGCGGTGAGATTGAAGATCGTTCGGCCCTGCTGCACGGCGGTGACCCGCCGGGTGGTGAAGGAGCGCCCGTCGCGCACGTGCTCCACCTGGTAGACGATCGGCACGCCCGGCCGGCCCGGTCGCAGGAAGTAGGCGTGCAGCGAGTGCACGGGCCGGTCGCCCTCCGTGGTGCGGCCGGCGGCGACCAGCGCCTGGCCCGCCACCTGCCCGCCGAAGACCCGCTGCAAGGACTCGTCGGGGCTGCGGCCGCGGAAGATGTCGACCTCGATCTGCTCCAGGTCGAGCAGGTCGACGAGACTCTCGGCGGGGTTCGTCGTCATGGGACGGTTCTCCTGTGTTCGCTGCTGCTGCCGGGCCGGTCAGAGCTGGCCGACGTCGGTGACGCGGACGACCGCACGGCCCTCGGCGTCCGAGGCGGTGAGGTCGATCTCGGCGCTGATGCCCCAGTCGTGGTCGCCGTTCGGGTCGTGGAAGATCTGCCGGACCCGCCACAGGGCGTTCTCCGGCTCCTCCTCGATGATGAGCAGCTTCGGCCCGCGGGCGTCGGGACCGGTGCCGAGGTCGTCGTACTCGTCCCAGTACGCGTCCATGGCCTCGCCCCACGCCTCGGCGTCCCAGCCGGACTCGGCGTCCATCTCGCCCAGTTCGCCGACCTGGTCGAGGGCGGCCAGTTCGACCCGGCGGAACATGGCGTTGCGGACCAGGACCCGGAAGGCCCGCGCGTTGGCGGTGACGGGCTTGACCTCGTCGGCCTTCTCCTGGGCCTCCTCGGCGGTCATCTCCTCCGGGTTGGCGAGCTGCTCCCACTCGTCGAGCAGGCTGGAGTCGACCTGGCGCACCATCTCGCCCAGCCACTCGATCAGGTCCTGCAGATCCTCGGACTTCAGATCGTCGGGGACGGTGTGGTCGAGGGCCTTGTAGGCGCTGGCGAGGTAGCGCAGCACGATGCCCTCGGTGCGGGCCAGCTCGTAGTGGGAGACCAACTCGGTGAAGGACAGGGCGCGTTCGTACATGTCCCGGATGACCGACTTCGGCGACAGCGGGTGGTCGCCGACCCAGGGGTGGCTCTTGCGGTACGTGTTGTACGCGTGGAAGAGCAGTTCCTCCAGGGGCTTGGGGTAGGTGATGTCCTGGAGCCGCTCCATGCGCTCCTCGTACTCGACACCGTCCGCCTTCATCTGGGCCACGGCCTCGCCGCGCGCCTTGTTCTGCTGGGCGGCGAGGATCTGCCGCGGGTCGTCCAGGGTCGACTCCACGACGGACACCATGTCGAGCGCGTACGACGGCGACTCGGGGTCGAGCAGTTCGAAGGCGGCCAGGGCGAAGGTGGACAGCGGCTGGTTGAGGGCGAAGTCCTGCTGGAGGTCGACCGTGAGGCGGACGATGCGGCCCTCGGCGTCCGGCTGGTCGAGCTTCTCGACGATGCCGCCGTCGAGCAGCGAGCGGTAGATGGCGATCGCCCGGCGGATGTGCCGCAGTTGCTGCTTGCGCGGCTCGTGGTTGTCCTCCAGGAGGTGGCGCATGGCCTCGAAGGCGTTGCCGGGCCGGGCGATGACCGACAGCAGCATGGTGTGCGTCACGCGGAACCGCGAGGTCAGCGGCTCCGGCTCGGAGGCGATGAGCTTCTCGAAGGTCTGCTCGGACCAGGCGACGAACCCCTCGGGGGCCTTCTTGCGGACGACCTTGCGGCGCTTCTTCGGGTCGTCGCCGGCCTTGGCGAGGGCCTTCTCGTTCTCCACGACGTGCTCGGGCGCCTGGGCGACGACGAAGCCCTCGGTGTCGAAACCGGCCCGCCCGGCGCGGCCCGCGATCTGGTGGAACTCCCGGGCGCGCAGGGTGCGGACACGCGTGCCGTCGTACTTGGTGAGGGCCGTGAACAGCACCGTGCGGATGGGCACGTTGACGCCGACGCCGAGGGTGTCGGTGCCGCAGATGACCTTCAGCAGGCCGGCCTGCGCGAGCTTCTCCACCAGGCGGCGGTACTTGGGCAGCATGCCGGCGTGGTGCACACCGATGCCGTGCCGGACGTAACGGGAGAGGTTGCGGCCGAACTTGGTGGTGAAGCGGAAGTTGCCGATCAGGTCGGCGATCTGCTCCTTCTCCTCCTTCGAGCACATGTTGATGCTCATCAGCGCCTGCGCCCGCTCCACCGCCTGGGCCTGGGTGAAGTGCACGATGTAGACGGGCGCCTGCCGCGCCTGGAGCAGGTCGGTGAGCGTCTCGGTGAGAGGGGTGTAGCGGTACTCGTAGGACAGGGGCACCGGGCGGGTGGCCGAGCGGACCACCGCTGTGGGGCGGCCGGTGCGGCGGGTGAGGTCCTTCTCGAAGAAGGACACGTCACCGAGCGTCGCCGACATCAGCACGAACTGCGCCTGCGGCAGCTCCAGGATCGGGATCTGCCAGGCCCAGCCGCGGTCGCCCTCCGCGTAGAAGTGGAACTCGTCCATCACGACCTGGCCGACGTCCGCGTCCTTGCCGTCGCGCAGCGCGATCGACGCGAGGACCTCGGCGGTGCAGCAGATGACGGGGGCGTCGGCGTTGACCGAGGCGTCACCGGTGAGCATGCCGACGTTCTCGGTACCGAAGATCTTGCACAGTTCGAAGAACTTCTCCGACACCAGCGCCTTGATCGGGGCGGTGTAGAAGGTGACCTCGTCGCGCGCGAGGGCCGCGAAGTGCGCGCCCGCCGCGATCATGCTCTTGCCGGACCCGGTGGGCGTCGACACGATCACGTTCGCGCCGGAGACCACCTCGATCAGCGCCTCCTCCTGGTGGGGGTAGAGCGTGAGCCCCCGCTCGCCGGCCCACGACTCGAAGGCTTCGTACAGGGCGTCGGGGTCGGCGGTCCGCGGCAGCTGATCGATGAGGGTCACGCCCCCATCTTGCCTGGCCCGGTGCCCGATGCGGGAATCGGCTGCGGTCCCGAAGATCACGAACGCTACGCTGGGGCGCCGACCGCGCGTCGGCGCTCCCGGTCAACTGGACAGCGGCACATGAGGAATGGGGCGGGCAACGGCCATGATGGGACCAGCACACTCACTGTCGGGCGCCGCCGCCTGGCTCGGCGTAGGTGCGGCCTCGGCCGCCGCCGGGCACACGATGCCCTGGCCGGTCCTCCTGGTCGGCGCGCTGATCTGCGCCGGTGCCGCCCTCGCTCCGGACCTCGACCACAAGGCGGCCACGATCTCCCGGTCCTTCGGGCCGGTGTCGCGCTGGCTGTGCGAGATCGTCGACAAGCTGTCCTACGCCGTCTACAAGGCGACGAAGAAGCAGGGCGACCCGCGCCGCTCCGGCGGGCACCGCACGCTCACCCACACCTGGCTGTGGGCGGTGCTGATCGGGGCGGGCACGTCGGTGGTGGCCCTCACCGGCGACCGCTGGGGCGTCCTGGCGATCCTCTTCGTGCACATGGTGCTGGCCATCGAGGGCCTGCTGTGGCGTGCCACCCGGGGCTCCAGCAGCGAGGTCCTGGTGTGGCTCCTGGCCGCGACCACCGCGTGGATCCTCGCGGGCGTGCTGGACCAGCCGGGCAACGGCGCGGACTGGCTGTTCACCGCACCGGGCCAGGAGTACCTGTGGCTGGGACTGCCGGTCGTGCTCGGCGCGATCGTGCACGACATCGGCGACGCCCTCACCGTCTCCGGCTGCCCGATCCTGTGGCCCATCCCCGTCGGCCGCAAGCGCTGGTACCCGGTCGGTCCGCCGAAGTTCATGCGCTTCCGGGCGGGCAGCTGGGTGGAGCTGAAGGTACTGATGCCGGTGTTCATGCTGCTCGGCGGGGTGGGCTGCGCGGCGGCGCTCAACGTGATCTGACCGCCTCGCGGGCGTGCGGGCGTGCGGGCGTGCGGGCAGCGGGTGGTCCCTGCGGCCCGACCCGCGGTGGCCGGCCGCGGGAGCTCAGCCGCTGCCGCCGTAGCGCCGCTCGAACGCGGCGACGCGGCCCTCCGTGTCCACCGTGCGGGCCTTGCCCGTGTAGAAGGGGTGGCTCTCCGAGGAGATCTCCACGTCCACCACCGGGTAGGTCTCACCGTCGTCCCACTCGATGGTCTGGTCGCTGGTGGCGGTGGACCGGGTGAGGAACGCGTACCCGGCGGCGCGGTCGCGGAAGACGACGGGGTGGTAGTCGGGGTGCTTGTCCTGCTGCATGGATGCTCCTCGGGCGACTAGGTGACGGAGAGCTCGGGGCGGGCGGCGGGGCGGGGCCGGATCAGCCGGGCAGGGTGTCCTCGTCGACGATGTGCACCGCGGCCTCCTCGGCCGACGCCGCGGCACCGTCGATGCCCACGTCCAAGGCGACCAGCGCGGCCTCCTCGTCCTCGTGGGCACCCTCGTCGGGGGCGACCAGCCGGCCGGAACGGGCCGCGCCGACCTCGTTGTCCAGCAGTTCCCCGTCGGTGCCCGCGCAGTCCCCGATCCCGTCGCCGTCGTCGGCCGCGCCGTCCGGCAGTTCCTCCGCGAGCCGCTGGTCGAGTGTCTCCCCGCGCAGCCGTTCGGCCGCCGTGACGCCCAGGTGCTCGACGGCCCAGGGCCGCTCCGGAGGGGACCAGCCCCGGTCGAGAGGATCGTCGACTCCGTCGTAGTCCAGGGTGTCCTCGGAGTCGAGCACCCCCGTGTCCTCTCTCTGCTCGTTCTGTTCCGGCTGGTAGACGTCGTCTCCCCAGCCGTCGGAGCTGCTCACGGGTACCTCCAGGGGGTGGGACGGGCCCGCTCGCACCAGGGCCCGCGCCGGGCCGCCGCCGCACCGGACGGGGCAGGTGCCGGCGCCCCCGGCGGGATCCGGGCCCGCCGGGGTGCCGCTGCTGTCGCGGCCCCTCCGGCGTTCCCCGAGCCGGTGCCTGTCTCCAGAGTTCCACCGAGCCGCGGGACCCCGCAACGCCAGGCGCCGGCGGCGGCTGCGCCCCGTCGCCCCTCAGCCGTGCCAGGACCGCCACAGGGACGCGTACGCGCCGTCCGCCGCGACCAGTTCGTCATGGCTGCCCAGTTCGCTGATCCGCCCGTTCTCGACCACGGCGATGACGTCCGCGTCGTGCGCGGTGTGCAGCCGGTGGGCGATGGCGACGACCGTGCGGCCGTCGAGGACCCGAGCCAGGGAACGTTCCAGGTGGCGGGCGGCACGCGGGTCGAGCAGGGACGTCGCCTCGTCGAGGACCAGGGTGTGCGGGTCGGCCAGCACCAGGCGGGCCAGCGCGATCTGCTGGGCCTGGGCGGGCGTGAGGCCCAGGCCGCCCGAGCCGACCTCGGTGTCCAGGCCGTCCTCCAGGGCCCGGGCCCAGCCGTCCGCGTCGACGGCCCCCAGCGCGGCCCACAGCTCGGCGTCGACGGCCCCGGACCTGGCCAGCCGGAGGTTGTCGCGCAGGGAGCTCACGAAGACGTGGTGCTCCTGGTTGACCAGCGCCACGTGCTCGCGGACGCGTTCGGCGGGCATCCGGGACAGCTCGGCCTCGCCCAGGGTGATCCGGCCGTCCCGGGGCGCGTAGATGCCGGCGAGCAGCCGCCCCAGCGTGGACTTGCCCGCGCCCGAGGGACCGACCAGGGCCAGCCGTGTGCCGGGGGCGACCTGCAATGACACCTCGCGCAGGACGTCCACGCCCTCCAGATACCCGAAGTGCACCCGGTCGGCGTGCACGTGCCGTCCCTCCGGCGCCACGGTGCGATCGCCCTGGTCGGGCTCGATGTCCCGCACGCCCACCAGCCGGGCCAGGGAGACCTGGGCGACCTGGAGCTCGTCGTACCAGCGCAGGATCAGCCCGACCGGGTCGACGAGCATCTGGGCGATGAGCGCGCCGGTGGTGAGCTGGCCGACGTCGATCCACCCCTGCAGGGCGAACACGCCCCCGATCATGAGCACCGCGCCCAGGACGGTGAAGTGGGTGACGTTGATGACGGGGAAGAGCACCGAGCGCAGCCACAGCGTGTACCGCTCCCAGGCGGTCCACTCCTGGATGCGGCGCTCCGACAGGGCGATGCGGCGGTCGCCGAGGCGGTGTGCCTCGACCGTGCGCCCGGCGTCGACGGTCTCGGCCAGGGCGGCGGCCACGGCGGCGTACCCGGCGGCCTCCGAACGGTACGCCGCGGGCGCCCGGCGGAAGTACCAGCGGCAGCCGGCGATCAGCAGCGGCAGGGCGACCAGCACGGCGAGGGCCAGCGGCGGCGCGGTGACGACCAGCCCGCCCATCAGCAGGACCACCCACACCACACCGATCGACAGCTGCGGCACGGCCTCGCGCATGGCGTTGCCGAGCCGGTCGATGTCGGTGGTGATCCGCGACAGCAGGTCGCCGGTGCCGGCCCGTTCCAGCACACCGGGCGGCAGCCCGACCGACCGGACGAGGAAGTCCTCGCGCAGGTCGGCCAGCATCCGCTCGCCCAGCATCGCGCCGCGCAGCCGCACCTGGCGGACGAACAGGGCCTGCACGAGCAGCGCGGCCAGGAAGAGGCCCGCGGTGAGTTCCAGGCGCAGTTCCCGGGTCCCGTCGGAGACCCGCTCCACGAGCCCGCCCAGCAGCCACGGTCCGGCCATGGAGGCGATGACGGCCACGGTGTTCACGGCGACCAGGGCCGCGAACGCGCGCCGGTGCCGGCGCAGCAGCTCGGTGACGTAGGCGCGGACGGTCGCGGGGGCGCCGACCGGCAGGGTGCTCGCCGTCGTCGGGGCCGCCGGGTCGTAGGCCGGTGGTGCGACGCCGATCATGCCTTCTCCTCGATCTCTTCCAGCTTCCGCAGCATGTCCGCCCCGGTGAGTTCCGCCCGCAGCACGGCCGAAGGGGCCGTCGTGTCCCGCGCGGCCTCGTCGTCCGTCTCGCGGGTGACCACCGACCGGTAGCGGGGCTCGCCCCGGAGCAGCTCGCAGTGCGTCCCGGCCGCCACCACCTCGCCCCCGTGCAGGAACACCACCGAGTCCGCCCGGTCCAGCAGCAGCGGGGAGGAGGTGAACACCACGGTCGTACGCCCGGCGCGCACGTCCCGCAGGCCCGCGGCGATCCGGGCCTCGGTGTGCGAGTCGACCGCCGAGGTCGGTTCGTCGAGCACGAGGACCTGCGGGTCGGTGACCAGTGAGCGGGCGAGGGCGAGCCGCTGCCGCTGACCGCCGGACAGGGACCGGCCGCGCTCGGTGATCCGCGCGTCCATGGGATCGGCGGCCTCCAGCGAGCCCTGTGCCAGCGCCGCCAGCACGTCGTCGCACTGCGCCGCCGTCAGGGCCCGCCGGGGCTCGACCTCGCCCGAGGCGGGTACGTCGAGCAGCTCCCGCAGTGTGCCCGACAGCAGCACCGGGTCCTTGTCCTGGACGAGGACCGCCGACCGGGCGTCGTCCAGCGGGAGTTCGTCGAGCGGGACGCCGCCGAGCAGCGCGGAGGTGCCCTGCTGCGACGGGTGCCCGCCCAGGCGTTCCGCCAGCCGGCCCGCCGCGTCCGGGTCACCGCACACCACCGCCGTGAGACGCCCGGCGGGGGCGAGCAGCCCGGTCTGCGGGTCGTACAGGTCCCCCGAGAGGGAGTGCAGGTCCCCCGAGAGGGAACCGGCCGCCCGTGTGCCCGTGGCCCGCTCCAGCGCCAGCACGCCCGCGGCCCGTCGCGCGGAGGGGCGGGAGAAGGAGTACGCCATGGCGATCTCCTCGAAGTGGCGCAGCGGGTAGCTGAGGATCATCACCGAGCTGTAGACGGTGACCAGTTCGCCGACCGTGATCCGGCCCTGGCGTGCCAGGTGCACGCCGTACCAGACGAGGCCGACGAGCAGCAGCCCGGGCAGCAGCACCTGGATCGCGGCGATCAGGGACCACATGCGGGCGCTGCGCACGGCCGCGTGCCGGACCTCCTGGGAGGCGTCGCGGTAGCGGTCGAGGAACAGCTCCTCGCCGCCGATGCCGCGCAGGACGCGCAGACCGGCGACGGTGTCGGAGGCGAGCTCGGTGGCGCGGCCCGCCTTCTCGCGCTGCACGTCGGCCCGCCGGGTGGCGCGCGGAAGCAGCGGGAGCACGGCGAGGGCCACCACGGGCAGCCCCAGGGCGACGACCACGCCGAGCGCGGGCTGGTGCACCAGCAGCGCCCCGCAGACCAGCACGACGGTGACCACGGCCGCGGTGAACCGGGACAGCGCCTCGACGAACCAGCCGATCTTCTCCACGTCCCCCGTGGAGACCGCCACGACCTCGCCGGCCGCCACCCGCCGGGTCAGCGCCGAGCCCAGCCGTGCGGCCTTGCGGGCGAGGAGCTGCTGGACCCGGGCAGCCGCGGTGATCCAGTTGGTGACGGCCGCGCGGTGCAGGAAGGTGTCGCCGACCGCGCTTCCGGCGCAGGCCAGCGCCAGCAGACCGCCCGCCAGGGCGAGTTGCGACCCGGACCGGTCGACGACTGCCTGCACGGCGACGCCCACGCAGAACGGCAGCGCGGCGACGCAGCCGAAGTGCAGCAGGCCCCAGGCCAGCGCCTTCGTCTGCCCGCCGAGCTGGTTGCGGAACAGCCACCACAGGAAGCGGGAACCCGAACGCGCGTCCGGTACGCCCGGGTCGGGGTACGGAAGGTCTTGGATCTTCATGACGTCCCAGTGGCTCGTGTCAGGCGGAAAGGGGTGAGGACGAGGTGCGAGAGCGAGAGCGAGAGCAAAAGCGAGGGGGAGAGGAGGGCGAGGGGGTGCGGGCCGAAGGCAGCAAACCGTGACAGGTTCGCGGTGCGACGCGGTCGGAGGCAAACGGTTTTCCGTCCACCGCACGCAACCGGCCGCCTGTGCGACCTCGGCCCGTCCTCGCCGGAGCGCGGGTGCGACCATGGGGCGATGAACAACGGAGCGATGCACAGTGGTGGCGTACGACGAGCGGTGGCCGCGACGGCGGTCGTCGCCTCCCTCGTGACGGCCCTGTCCGCGTGCGGCGGTGCGAAGGACGGCCGGACGGACACCGGGCGCCCGGCGACACGCCCCCACGCGACCACGGCCGATCCGACCCGCATCCCCGGTGTCGGCGACCGGCTCCAGCGGCAGATCCCGTCCGGATCCCGCCAGGTCGTCGCGGTCTACGGCGACGGCAAGAACTCCGCCGACTCCAAGGTCGTCCTGTACACCAAGCACGGCTCGGCCTGGCAGCGGGAGCGCGACTGGGCCGGACACAACGGCAAGAAGGGCTGGACCACCGACCACCACGAGGACGACGACCGCAGCCCCGTGGGCGTGTTCACCCTCAGCGACGCAGGCGGCGTGCTGCCGGACCCGGGCTCCGGGCTCCCGTACACACGCTCCGCCGCCTTCGCGGCCCCGCGCTGGTGGGCCAAGTCGCACTGGCACGACTTCGACTACGTCATCGCCATCGACTACAACCGCGTCAAGGGCACCCCGCCCAACGACCCGACCCGGCCGGAGGGTCAGGAGAGGGGGGGCGGGATCTGGCTGCACATGGACCACGGCAGCGGCACGTCGGCCTGCGTCAGCGTGTCCGAGTCGGCGATGAAGTACCTGCTGCGCACGCTCGATCCGCGACAGCATCCTGTGGTGGTGATGGGCGACAGGGCCGACCTGGCCGCCTAGGGCGTTTCGGCACCCGCAGTGTCGCTTCCGCGCCCAACGTGCGTCAGCAGCGGTCGACGCCCGTCACCAGCGGTCGACGCCCGTCACCAGCGCCCCGCGCCCCTCAGCAGCGCTCCGCCGGTGCCCCGTCGATCAGCGTGTCCAGCAGCGCGCCCAGCGTCTCGCGCTGATCCCCCGTCAGCGGAGCGAGGATCTCCTCCGCCGCCGACCTGCGCACGGCGTGCAGCTCGCGCAGCGTGGACCGGCCCTCGTCCGTGAGCTCGATGCGGATCACGCGCCGGTTCGCGGGATCGGGCACGCGCCGCACCAGCCCGCTCGCCTCCAGCCCGTCCACCAGGGTCGTCACGGCGCGCGGCACCACTTCGAGCCGCTCCGCGAGATCGGCCATGCGCGGCGGCGAACCCCAGTGCGCGAGCGTGCGCAGCAGACGCGACTGGGCGGGTGTGACGCCCAGCTCGCGTTGCTGCAGATGGCGCTTCTGGATGCGGTGCACCCGGCGGGTGAGCCGCAGCAACTGCTCGGCGAGCGGTCCGTCGGGGTCGGGCATGGTCATGCGGGGAACAATATCAGGATGACGTTCATTGTGAGTCTAGGTAACAATGAACTACGATCCGACCCGCGACCCGCCACGCCCCCGGCGACACCCCCCGCGAAGGAGCCCATGCGTCCCGACCACGCCATCGCCTGGACCCCGCCCGACGGCATGCAGGAGCAGCCCCGGCAGGTCCGCCGCATCCTCGCCCTGTTCCGCCCCTACCGGGGTCGCCTCGCCGTCGTCGGCCTGCTGGTCGGCGCCGCGTCGCTCGTCTCGGTCGCCACGCCCTTCCTGCTGAAGGAGATCCTGGACGTCGCGATCCCCCAGGGGCGCACCGGCCTGCTCAGCCTGCTCGCCCTCGGCATGATCCTCGGCGCCGTCCTCACCAGCGTCTTCGGGGTCCTGCAGACCCTGATCTCCACGACCGTCGGACAGCGCGTCATGCACGACCTGCGCACCGCCGTGTACGGCCGGCTCCAGCGCATGTCCCTGGCGTTCTTCACCCGCACCCGCACGGGCGAGGTGCAGTCCCGCATCGCCAACGACATCGGCGGCATGCAGGCCACCGTCACCTCCACGGCGACCTCCCTGGTCTCCAACCTGACCAGCGTGGTCGCCACCATCGTCGCGATGATCGCCCTGGACTGGCGGCTGACGATCGTCTCGCTGGTGCTGCTGCCGGTCTTCGTGTGGATCAGCCGCCGGGTCGGCGACGAACGCCGGAAGATCACCACCCGGCGCCAGAAGCAGATGGCCGCCATGGCCGCCACCGTCACCGAGTCGCTCTCGGTCAGCGGCATCCTGCTCGGGCGGACCATGGGCCGCTCCGACTCCCTCACGAAGTCCTTCGCCGACGAGTCCGAGGAACTCGTCGACCTCGAAGTGCGCTCCAGCATGGCCGGCCGGTGGCGCATGGCCGTCATCACCATCGTCATGGCCGCCCTGCCCGCCGTCATCTACTGGACCGCCGGCATGGCCCTCCAGATGGGCGGTCCCAAGGTGTCCATCGGCACGATCGTGGCGTTCGTCTCGCTCCAGCAGGGCCTGTTCCGCCCGGCCGTGAGCCTGCTGTCGACCGGCGTGCAGATCCAGACCTCGCTCGCCCTCTTCCAGCGCATCTTCGAGTACCTCGACCTGCCGGTCGACATCACCGAGCGCCCCGATCCGGTCCGTCTCGACCGCGTCAAGGGCGAGATCCGCTTCGAGGGCGTCTCCTTCGGCTACGGCGACAAGGGCGGCCCGATCCTGGACGGCATCGACCTCACCGTGCCGGCGGGGAGCAGTCTGGCCCTGGTCGGTCCGACCGGGGCCGGCAAGTCGACGCTCGGCTACCTGGTGCCCCGCTTGTACGACGTGACCGACGGGCGCGTCACCCTCGACGGGGTCGACGTGCGCGACCTCGACTTCGACACCCTGGCCCGGGCGGTCGGCGTCGTCTCGCAGGAGACGTACCTCTTCCACGCCTCGGTCGCCGACAACCTGCGCTTCGCCAAGCCGGACGCGACCGACGAGGAACTCAGGCGGGCGGCGGAGGCGGCCCAGATCCACGACCACATCGCCTCCCTGCCCGACGGCTACGACACCGTCGTAGGCGAGCGCGGGCACCGCTTCTCCGGCGGCGAGAAGCAGCGCCTGGCCATCGCCCGCACCATCCTGCGCGACCCGCCGGTCCTCATCCTCGACGAGGCGACCAGCGCGCTGGACACCCGGACCGAGGCGGCCGTCCAGGATGCGATCGACGCCCTGACGGCGAACCGCACCACGCTGACCATCGCCCACCGGCTCTCCACCGTGCGGGGCGCCGACCAGATCGTCGTCCTCGACGCGGGACGCGCGGTCGAACGCGGCACCCACGAACAACTGCTGGAACAGGACGGCCGGTACGCCGCGCTGGTACGCCGGGACGCCCAACTGCAACCGACAAAATGAAAATATGCCGGGTTTGTGACGATATGCGGGTTACCGTGCCCGCATGCAGAAGAACACTCCGCCACGGAGCACGATTCGACTGACGCGCCGGGGCCGCATCGCCCTCGTCGCGACCGGAGCCGTCGTGGTCGGTACCGCCGTGGCGGTGCCGCTGCTGACGCTGACTCCCGAGGAGGACCCTCGGCCCACGGCCCTGGTCGTCCCGGAGGGCTGGCGCGCGACGCAGGTCTACACGGCCGTCGACAAGGCCCTCGAACTGCCCGCGGGCAGCACGAAGAAGGTCGTCGCCAAGGCCGCGTTGAAACTGCCGAACGACGCCGACGGCAACCCCGAGGGCTACCTCTTCCCGGCGACCTACCCGCTGGGCGGGAAGACCACGCCCGAGAAGCTGCTGACGCTGATGGTCGACACCGCCAACGAGAAGTTCAACGGCGCGCCCATCGCCGCGGGGGCGCAGCGCAACGCCATGAACGTCTACCAGGCCGTCACGATCGCCAGCATCGTCCAGGCGGAGGCGGCCACCAAGGCGGACATGGGGAAGGTCGCCCGGGTCGTCTTCAACCGCCTGGAGCGCGGCATGCCGCTGCAGATGGACTCCACCCTCAACTACGCCCTCGGCCGCTCCACCCTCCGTACGACGCTGCGCGACACCCGGATGGACAGCCCCTACAACTCGTACCAGCGCATGGGGCTGCCGCCGACGCCCATCGACAACCCCGGCGAGGAGGCGATGCGCGCGGCCGTCAACCCGCCCCCCGGCGACTGGCTGTACTTCGTCACGGTCCGCCCGGGCGACACCCGCTTCACCGCCGACTACCAGGAACACCAGCGCAACGTCGCGGAGTTCAACGCCCACCAGAAGAGCGCCGGGGCACGGGCGGCCGGATGAGGCGAGGGCGGACGGGCTACGCCGCGGCCCGCTCCCCGCTCAGCAACCGCCTGATGTCGCGGACCGCCGCACGGCCCGCGCGGTTGGCTCCGATCGTGCTGGCCGAGGGACCGTAGCCGACCAGGTGGACCCGCGGGTCCGCGGCCGCGCGCGTGCCCTCCATGCGGATGCCGCCGCCGGGGCCGCGCAGCCGCAGCGGGGCGAGGTGGTCGATCGCGGCGCGGAAACCGGTGGCCCAGAGGATGACGTCGGCGTCGACGTGCCGGCCGTCCTTCCACTCCACGCCTGCCGGGGTGATGCGGTCGAACATCGGCTGCCGGTCCAGCACCCCGTCCTCGATGCCCTGCCGGATCGCGTCGTTCAGCGGCAGCCCGGTGACCGAGACGACGCTGCGGGGCGGCAGTCCCTGCCGGACCCGCTCCTCGACGAGCGCGACCGCGGCCCGGCCGGCGCCCTCGTCGAACGGACCCTCGCGGAACACGGGCGGGCGCCGGGTCACCCAGGTGGTGGCCGCCGCGTGCCCGGCGATCTCCAGTAGATGCTGGGTGCCCGAGGCGCCGCCGCCCACCACGACGACCCGCTGCCCGGTGAACTCCTCGGGCCCGGGGTACTGCGCGGTGTGCAGCTGCCGCCCGCGGAAGGTCTCCTGACCCGGGTAGCGCGGCCAGAACGGCCGGTCCCAGGTGCCGGTGGCGTTGACCAGCGTCCGCGTCGACCAGGTGCCGTCCGAGGTCTCCACCAGCAGCCGGCCGCCCGTGCCCTCGCGCACGGCCCGCACCCCGACCGGGCGCCTGACCCGCAGGTCGAAGGCCCGCTCGTACCGGTCGAAGTACTCGCTGATCACCTCGGCGGACGGCCGCGCGGGGTCCGCGTCCGTCAGCTCCATGCCCGGCAGCGCGTGCATCCCGTGCACCTTGCCGTACGTGAGCGACGGCCAGCGGAACTGCCAGGCGCCCCCGGGGCCGGGGGAGTGGTCCAGCACCACGAAGTCGCGCTCCGGCTCGAAGCCGGAGCGCCGCAGGTGGTAGGCGGCCGCCAGACCGGCCTGGCCGGCGCCGATGACAACGGTCTCGACCTCACGCGGGTTGTTCACATTTCTACCAACAGTCCCGGGGGGCGTGGATCTTCCCGACGGGCGGGGCGCCCCGGAGGCGGCGGACGCATGGGCCAGGATGGAGGGCATGTCTGATGCCTTCACCACTCGAGTCCTGAACGTCAGCACCGGATCCGCGGAGAGGGTCCTCGACATCACCGGCGACTGCGAGTCCTTCCTGCGCGAGGCCGCCGCCGGCCGCGACGGCCTGCTCAACGTCTTCGTGCCGCACGCCACCGCCGGGATCGCCGTCCTCGAGACCGGTGCCGGCAGCGACGACGACCTGCTGTCCGCGCTGCACACCCTGCTGCCCGCCGACGACCGCTGGCAGCACCGGCACGGCAGCCCGGGCCACGGCCGGGACCACGTCCTGCCCGCCCTGGTCCCGCCGCACGCGACCCTGCCGGTCGTCGACGGCCGGCTGCAACTGGGCACCTGGCAGTCGGTGTGCCTGGTGGACACCAACAAGGACAACCCGGACCGCACGGTGCGGCTGAGCTTCCTGGGCTGACCCCGCCGCGTCCTCGCTCCCGGGCGAACCGAACACCCATCCCGTACCGGCGTTCCTCCCGGGTGGCCGATGACGGCTTCACGTCGAAGGCGTGACAAACGGTGCTGGTCGGCGCCGTGCCCGCTCTGCCATGCTCGTGGCAGATCCCGGGACAGGGCGCGAGGGCCCGCGGGGGCCGGGCAGGTACACCTCGATGACCTGCCCGGCCGTTCCTCTGTCCGGGGGCGTTCAGGGGCGCTCCCGGACACCAGGACACCTGGAGACCTGGAGAGCCGGACACCCGGAGCAGGGGGCGGCAAGGGGGGGGGGCGGGCGCTCAGACCCAGCCCGACTCGGTGGCGATCCGGATGGCGTCGATGCGGTTGCGGCCGCCCGTCTTGCGCGTGATCGCCGACAGGTGGTTGCGGACCGTCGCCACGGACAGGCACAGCCGCTCGGCGATCTCCCGCGTGGGCGTGCCGTCGGCGGTCAGCCGCAGCACCTCCACCTCGCGCGGCGTCAGCGGGTTCACGCCCGCGTCCAGCGCGGCCAGCGCGAACTCCGGGTCGACGAAGCGCTGCCCCCGCACCAGCTTGCGGACCCCGTACACCAGCCGGTCCGGCGGGGCGTTGGTGCTGATGACACCGGCGGCGTGCAGATCCAGCATGCGGCGCAGCCGCTCGGGTGTCGTCGAGGCCATCACCAGCAGCATCCGGCACTCCGGCAGCCGCTCCCGCAGCTCACCCCGGACCGCCAGTTCCTCGCCCTCGCGGGAGTCCACGTCGATCACGGCCACGTCGGGCCGGCACGCCACCGCGCGGGCGAGCACGTCCCCCTCGCCGTCGGCCTCGGCGACGACCTCGATGTCGTCCTCGTGCGACAGCAGGGCGGCGAACGCTCCCCGCACGAGACGGGTGTGCTCGACGAGCAGAACGCGGATCACGCTCGGATTATCGCCGCCCGCACCGCGGATTTCAGGTCGGGCCGCCCGCGCGTCCGGTCGAGTGGTGAGGCCCATGGGGCGGGCGTACCGTCGAACGGTGGACACCGCAGGCAGCAGCCCGCAGCCGGCCGCACCACAGGCGACCACCACCAAGGAGACCGGTGGTGGCGGAAACGTCATGGCGCTTCTGGTCATCGCCTCATGCCAGCTGATGGTGGTTCTCGACATCACCATCGTCAACATCGCCCTGCCGCACATCCAGAGCAGCCTCGAGTTCTCCACCACGAGCCTGTCGTGGGTGGTGAACGCCTACACGCTCACCTTCGGCGGCCTGCTGCTCCTCGGCGGCCGGGCCGGTGACATCCTGGGCCGGCGGCGGGTGTTCGTCTTCGGCGTGCTGCTCTTCGTGTTCGCCTCCCTGCTCGGCGGGTTCGCCCAGAACCCCGGCCAACTCCTCGGCGCACGCGCCCTCCAGGGCGTCGGCGGTGCCATCGCCTCCCCGACCTCCCTCGCCCTGATCAGCACCACGTTCCGCGAGGGACCGGAACGCAACCGCGCGTTCGGGGTCTTCGCCGCGGTCTCGGCGGGCGGCGGCGCGATCGGCCTGCTGGCGGGCGGGATGCTGGTGGAGTGGCTCAACTGGCGGTGGGTGCTGTTCGTCAACGTGCCCATCGGCCTGCTCATCGTGCTCGCCACCCCCAAGTGGATCCGCGAGTCCGAGCGCCATCCCGGGCGCTTCGACATCGTCGGCGCCCTCACCTCCACCGCGGGCATGGTGCTGCTCGTCTACGGGTTCATCCGGGCCGCGCAGGACGGCTGGCGGGATCCGCTCACCCTGGCCTCGTTCGCCGGGGCGGTCGTGCTCCTGATCGCCTTCATCCTGATCGAGCGGCGTTCCAGACAACCCATCACGCCGCTGCACATGTTCGCCGACCGCAACCGCGCGGGCACCTACGGCATCATGCTGTGCCTCGCCGCCGCGATCTTCGGGATGTTCTTCTTCCTCACGCTGTTCGTGCAGAACGTGCTGGGCTTCAGCCCCTTGGCCGCAGGTCTCGCCTTCCTGCCGGTCAGCGCGGTCATCGCCGTCGGCGCCGGACTGGCCTCGCGGTTCCTGCCCGTGTACGGACCCAAGCCGTTCATGGTGATGGGCGCGATCCTGGCGGCGGCCGGACTGTCCTGGCTCACCCTGACCGACGTGCACTCCACCTACGCGGGCAGCGTCCTCGGGCCGATGCTCGTCTTCAGCCTCGGCATGGGCATGGAGTTCGTCTCGCTGACCCTCATGGCCCTGTCCAACGTGCCCACCCCCGAGACGGGCGCGGCGTCCGGCCTCCTCAACGCCACCCAGCAGGTCGGCGGCTCCCTCGGCCTGTCCATCCTGGTGACGATGTACGGCACGGCCAGCACCAACGAGGCCGAGAAGCAGGTCCCCGCCTTCCTGCGCCAGGCGACGCCGGTGGAACGCCTGCGGTTCGAGCGCACCGGGCAGCTGCCCAAACCCTGGTCCGACGAGATCCTCACCGCCGGCGTCTCGGCCGCGTTCGTCACGGCAGCCGTCTTCACCGCCGTGGCCGCCCTGATCGCCCTGGTCGTCATCCAGGTCCGCCCCTCCGACCTGGAACGCCTCAAGGGCGGGGCGACCCCCGGCCCGATGTGAGCCCGGCGGCCCTCACCGTCCCGGCGGCGGGGAGGCCGCCAGCGCGTCGGCCAGTCCGGCCGCGTCGGTGCCGAGCTTGCGGTACACCGAGGACAGTTGCCGCCGCACGCCCTCCTCCGTGATCCGCAGCTCCTGCGCCACCGCCGGCGCCGGGCGGCCCCGGGCCGTCATCTCGGCGGCCCTGCGCTCGTGCGCCGTGAGCAGATCGGTCTGCGCGTAGCGCAGGGGCAGCGGACGCATCCCCGCTGCCGACAACTCCTGCCTGGCCCGCGCGGCGAGGGCCTCGGCGCCGCAGTGCACCGCGCCCTCCAGGCCCCGGTACAGCCGGTCGGCGGCCTGCTGCAGGCGCCCGTCGCGCGACAGCGCCGCCCCCTGATCCACCAGGGCGCGCGCCAGTTCGTAGCCCGCGGGCGACCGTTCGAGATGGTCGACGGCCTCGTCGTACAGGTCGAGCGCGGCCGGCCCGCCGGTGACGTCGGCCAGTGTGTGCAGCGCCTGTCCGACGACCGAGGCGGCACCGAAGTCGCGGGCGCGGCGCACGGCGTCACCGGCCTGCCGGAGGGCCTCCTCGCGGGCCGCCGGGGCCAGCGCGGAGGCCAGGTGGAGCTGCCACGGGCACCAGGCCGGGTTCCGCCAGGCCCGCCGGTCCAGCCAGGCGCCGACGCCGGTGAGCAGGGGCACGGCCTCCTCCGGCCGGCCCTCCGCGATGAGCAGTTCCGCGTACACCGTGCGCGGGTCCGGGTAGATGACGGCGTTCGGCACCTCGGTGGCGTACCGGGACCCGTCCGCCACCCGACGCGCCTCGCCGACGCGCCCGCGGGCCAGCAGGGTCTGGATGAGGACGCCCAGCGCGAACCACCGGGCCGGGACCGCCCCGTCGACCTTCTCGGCGATCCGCAGGCCCTCCCGGACCAGGTTCTCGGCTTCGGCGAGACATCCCCGGCGGTAGCGGATGTAACCCGCCAGGGTCTGCCCCAGCGCCAGGTGGGAGCCGCGCCAGCCCTTGCCCACGCATGCGGCGATGCCCTTGCCGAACAGCTCCTCGGCCCGCCGCGGCTGATCCCCGTACATGAACACCAGCGCGACGGAGACGGGGATTTCGAAGCCGTGGTTCTCGTCGGTCCAGCTCATGCCGCCGTCGAGGGCCTTCTCGGCGAAGGAGAGGGAGGTCTCCCGCGGTTCGCCGCGCTTCATGGCGTCCCAGGCGCGCAGGCCCATGATGCAGCGCTCCTCCAGGCTGCGGCCGGGCAGCTGCGCGGCCAGCCGGGCCAGGGCACGGGAGCGGGCCGGTGCGTCGGCGTCGTCCGTGCGGACCATGCTCCACACGAAGTGGTCGGCCTGCATGCGCAGCCGCACCCGGGGATGCGCGGCCCTGCGCGCCTCCTCGGCCGCGACGGTGGCGGCCTCGGCCAGCCGGTCGGTGTGGGCCAGTGCCTGGGTCAGCGTGCAGACGATGGACGCGTGCAGATCGGGGTCGATGCCGGGCTGCTTCAGAGCCTCCCGCAGATGGCGCACGGTGGCGGTGGGTTCGATCAGGAACGTACAGCAGGCCAGTTCGTACAGGGTCGCGGCCCGGTCCTCCGGCAGCGGCGGTTCCTGCAGCGCGCGGGTCAGCAGCCTCCGCGCCGCGTCGGTGGCGCCCGCGCCCAGGCTCTCGCGTGCGGCCTCGCGCAGGCACGCCACCGCCTCGGGTCTGCCCTCGCACGGCACCTCCAGCAGGTGCCGTGCGGCGGCGGTGGGACTCTCGCCGGAGGTGCGCAGCGACTCGGCGGCGAGGTTGTGCAGCAGGACCCGGAAGCCCGAGCGGATGTGCCGGTAGACGGAGGTGGCGATCAGCGGGTGGACGAACTCCAGCTCGCCCCTCGGGCCCTCGCCCTCGGCGAGGAAGCGGGCGGCGCGCAGATCCGCGACGGCCCGGGCCGCGTCCTCGTCGCCGAGCACCGCGATGGCGGCGGCGCGCCGCGGGCAGAAGGGCGAGCCGAGGACCGCGGCGGTCTGCGCGAAGCGGACCGTTCGCGTGTCGAGCCGTTGCAGCCTCTCGTGCAGACCCGGGCCCTTCACCGTCGCGGCGATCTCCCGCATGGCGGTCAGGTCGCCCTCGGTGCCCCGCAGGTTCTGCTCGCCCAGCCGGATGGCGAGTTCGACCGCTTCGAAGGGGCTGCCGCCGGTGACCGACCAGCACTCCTTGCAGAACCGGTCCTCGGCGTCCCGCCCGAGCTCGTCCCTGACGATCCGCGCCACGCCGTCCGCGCTCAGCCGCTCCAGGCGGAAGGAGCGGCTGCCGTGCCGTCCGCCGAGCGTGCGCAACGCGGCACCCTCGGGTGGCAGTTCGTCGGGCCGGTAGGCGGCCACGACCAGCAGGGGCAGATCGTCGGCCCGGGAGGCGAACGAGGCGAGCCAGCCCAGGGACTCGGCGTCGGCCCAGTGCAGGTCGTCCAGAAGCAGGACCGCGGGAGCCCTGCGGACGACGAGGCGGGTCATCACCCAGTCCAGCCCCTCGCGCACGCAGTCCGGATCGGGCAGCCGGGCAGCACCCTTCGCCTCCAGGCCGAGGGCCGCCGAGACGACGTCGTACCAACTGCCCAGGGCCTGGCGCAGCTTCTCCGTGTCCAGTGCCGCCAGAGAGGGCTGCACGAGCTGGCGCGCCACGTGGAACGCGAGCTTCTGGTCCTTCTCGCCGCCCCTGCCGGAGAACACCGTGAAGCCGCGCGCCGCGGCCCGGGCGCGGGCCTGCGTGACCAGCGCCGTCTTGCCCAGTCCGGCCGACCCGGTGAACGCCAGGAGCCCCCTGCTGCGTGCGCGCGGCACACCGTCGACCGCGTACCGCAGTTCCGCCAAGGCTGTTTCGAGAGCTCGCAGTTCGCGTGCACGCTCGAGCAACGGCCGGGTCTCGGGTACGGGTTGCCCAAGATCCTGCTCCATGTGCCGCACCACTTTCTGTCGTCGGCCTCCGGGAGACAGGCCGAGCGTATGCCCGTACAGGTGCGGTAATGGCCTGATATGACGGATCGCGCAACTGGAAAGGGTGAATCGCTCGGAGTGCGGGAAGGGGGCCTCCCTCCTTCGGGTAACGTCGGTCAACCCCGCTTTCCCCGGAGCGCCGGATCCGGTATCAGGGCCGCCGCGTCCGCGTAGCGCGGCACGGTGCGGGACCAGTGGTAGCAGCCGCCGATCCAGCCGATCAGGCCGTCCACATAGCCGGCTCCGGCCGGACTCAGCACGGACGCGACGGCCGCCCGGAGCCGCTCGACCTCACGGATCGTGTCGTTGATCTGCCGCACGGCCAGCAGGACGGCCGCCGGCAGGGAGCACCGCCGGCTGCGTTCGTACGCGAGGGCCACGTTGATGACCCCGCCGGAGCGCCGCTCCTTCACCGCCGAGTAGAGGTCGGGTATCCAGACCGCGGCGTCGGCCGTCAGCCGGCTCAGCCGCCGCACCGCGGGGTGGTGCAGCTCCTCCGGGGGCAGTTCGGCGGGCTGCGCCGCCTCGCACAGGGGATGGAAGGGCTCGACTCCGGCGGTGAGGGACCGTATGGCCCCGCACAGGTCGTTCCTCGGGGGACGGGCGCCGGCCTGCGCGACCGCCTCGTACAGCAGCCCGTGCACGTACTCGCGGCTCTTCCAGGCCCAGCGTGCCGCCTGGGCCGGGGTGCAGCGCAGCCGGACCTGCTCGTGGAGGTCGGCCAGGGCGGCTCCGAGTGCGGTGCCGGGCGGCCTGCCGTCGCGCAGGACACCGACGCTCTCGGCCAGCATCGGCAGCAGCGCCTCCGGTGACTCCCGGCCGATCTCCTCCGCGCGGTCGTCGAAGACGAACTGGTACGCGATCTGGTTCGCCGCGATGCGCAGCAGCCCGGCATCCATGTCCGGGCCGTTGTACGAGGCCAGTTCCGCCGGACGGGTCCGTGCGATCATCGCCGCGACCCCCGGTTCGCCGGCCAGTCCGCACTCGGCCAGCCAGCGGCCGACGCCCGCCGCCGCCTGGGCCTCATGGGGGTTGCGCCGGGCCGGGTAGGGCATGTGCAGGTGGGCGTCGATCAGCTCCACCAGGCTGGACGCACGGGCCTCGCCGGGTTCTTCGACGGCCCTCTCCTCATGCGCGACCGACATGGCCGTCACCCGCCGTTCCCTCGCTCGCGGTGCCGGAGGGGGCCGCGTCCGCCCGCCGTTGTCCGCGGGTGCGCGGCTCACACCTCATCACCAGGGCCCGCTGCCCGAGGGTGATCGCCGGGCGCTGCCGCTCGGCGGGACCCGGCAGCAGCCGAAGGCGCCGGTGACCGGCGACCGTCGCGAGCACCAGCGTGGCCTCCGTCAGGGAGAACTCGTCGCCCAGGCAGGTGCGTCCACCCGCGGAGAACGGCATCCAGGCGCGCCGCTGCTCGGCGGTCGGACACCCCGGCAGCCAGCGCTCGGGCAGGAAGCGCTCGGGCTCGGGAAACGTGCCGGGCGCGTGGTGCAGGAGGTAGGGGCTGTACAGCACGGTCGCCCCCCGGGGCAGCCGGCACCCGGCCAGATCCGTCTCCCGGGTGGTGACCCGGGTGAAGAGCCAGCCGGGCGAGGTGTGGCGCAGCGTCTCGGAGACCACGCAGCGGGTGTACGGGAGGCGCGGCAGATCGGCCGAGGTGGGCCGGGACCGACCGCCCAGCACGGTGTCGACCTCATCGTGCAGCCGGCGCTCCGCCTCGGGGTTGCGGGCGAGGAGGGCGAAGGCGTCGGCGAGACACAGCGCGGGCGCCTCGACCCCGGTGAGCAGCAGCGTCACCAGGTGGTCGTGGATCTCCTGCGGGGTGAGGGCCGGTGTGCCGTCCTCGCGTCCGGCCGCCAGGAGGGCGCCCAGCACGTCGTCGCGGGGCGGGCCGGCGGTGCGCTCCGCGATGGCCGCGTCGATGATCGCGTGCACGCGGTCCACGGCCCGCCGGTAGCGGCGGTTGGCCGGGAGGGGCAGTCGGAAGAGCGCGTCGACCGGGGCGATGGTGCGGACGAACAGGCCGCGGACGATGACGGTCAGGCAGTCCCGCACCTCGGCGGCGGTGGCCTCGTCCAGCGAGTCGGACAGCAGGACGCGGCTGATCACCCTCGTCGTCAGGGCGGTCATCTCGGCGCTGACCCGGACGTCCTGCCCCGGCTGCCAGCTGCGGCAGGTGGCCTCCGCCTCCTCGGCGATCAGGTCGGCACAGCCGGTGACGCGCGAGCGCCGGAAGGCGGGTTGCAGCACCCTGCGCTTGCGGCGGTGGGTGTCCTGACGGCACGTCACCAGGCCCTCGCCCATCAGGGCGCCGAGCCGGTCGTACAGCGGGCCTCCCTTGTCGAACGTCGCGCTGTCCTTGAGGACGTGGTGGACCAACTCGGGGTGGCAGACCATCCAGGCGCGCTGGGGGCCGAGGCGCAATGCGACGAGATCGCCGTGCTGGGGCAGGGAATTCAGAAAGTCCAGCGGTCGCCGGGCCAGGGCGATACCGTGGCTGAGAAAAGGGAATATGCCTGGTGCAGAACCGGCCGTCCACGCCGGCTCGGTCCGGGAAGTGACGCCGCTCATCGAGAACCACCTGTCCTGGTCGACGGGCTGATGCGGTGACGGTGCACCGACGCGATGCTCACCGAGTCCTGCCCGGTCCGCGCCTGCCGCCGATCTGGTGAACCCTTTCTGCGAGGGGGCGCACAGGTGCACGGGAAGCGCGGGGGTCATCACCGTCGCGGCGCGTTCGCGCGGGGGACGCATTCCCCACGCCAGGAGACCCTGGCCATGCCGCCGCCCCGCACGGCGCATTCGCCGGCGTACGGCGAAACGCGGGCCGGAACCGGCCCGTCGGGAGATCCCTCGCGCTAGACGATCTCGTCGGCGCCGGTCGGGAGCGGTGGCTCCGACTCGATGCGGCGCAGCTCCTCGTCCGTCAGGAGGCGGGAGCGCAGCAGGAAGCGGACGCCCTCGGGGGCCTCCAGGGAGAAGCCGCTGCCCCGGCCGGGGACGACGTCCACGGTGAGGTGGGTGTGCGACCAGTACCGGAACTGGTCGCCGCTCATCCAGAACGGGGTGTCGCCGCCCACCTGGCCGAGCAGGACGTCGGAGGCGCCCACCCGGAACTCGCCGCGCGGGTAGCACATCGGCGCGCTGCCGTCGCAGCAGCCGCCGGACTGGTGGAACATCACCGGCCCGTGCGCCGCGGTCAGGCGCCGCAGCAACTCCTCCGCCTCGGCGGTCAGTTCGACGCGTCCCGTGCGTACGGTCATGCGGTCCCTCCCGGGCACGGCGGGTGGCCAGGTGCCCAGTATCGGCCCGCACGGGTGCGGGACCGCAAGCCCCGTGCGGGCCGTGTGCCCGCAGCAGGCACGCGTCGTCGCATGCGGCGCGCACCAGCCGGTCGCCGTCCCCGACTTCGGCTTCTGCGCCGCCGCGGCCCCGCCGAACCCGGGGGAGCCCGGTCGCGTCACATCCCGTCCGCGGTCAGGGACTGCTCGGCCCAGATGGTCTTGCCGGTGGCCGTCTGACGGCTGCCCCAGCGCTCGGCGAGCTGTGCGACGAGCATCAGCCCCCGCCCGCCCTCGTCGAAGACCCGGGCCCGGCGCAGGTGCGGTGCGGTGCTGCTGCCGTCGGACACCTCGCAGATCAGGCTCGCGTCGCGGATCAGCCGCAGCTCGATGGGAGCGCCGCCGTAGCGCAGGGCGTTGGTGACGAGTTCGCTGACGATCAGCTCGGTGGCGAACTCGGCCTCCAGCAGGCCCCACGCGGCCAGTTGCTCACCCGCCATCTTGCGGGCCCGGGCCACCGCAGCCGGCTCCGGTGACAGCCGCCAGGTGCGCACCTGCGCCGCGTCGAGCGCGGCCGTCCGGGCCAGCATCAGCACGATGTCGTCGGCGGGCCTGCCGTCCAGCACGGTGTGCAGCACCCGGTCGCAGGTCTCGTCGAGGGTGCCCGCCCGCTCGCCCAGCGCGCGGCACAGCAGGGCGGCCCCGTCCTCGATGCCCTGCTCCGGCGCCGTGAGGAGACCGTCGGTGTAGAGGGCGAGCAGGCTGCCCTCCTCCAGCGGCAGCTCCACGGCCTCGAAGGGCAGACCGCCCAGACCCAGCGGCGGTCCGGCCGGCAGGTCCAGCAGCCGCACCGCGCCGCCGGGCGTGACCAGCGCGGGCGGTGGGTGCCCGGCGCGGGCCGCGGTGCAGCGCCGGGAGACCGGGTCGTACACGGCGTACAGGCAGGTGGCGCCCACCTGGCCGGACGGCGTGTCCGTCCCGTGCACCCCGGGGCCCTCCTCCCGGTCCAGGCGGATGACCAGATCGTCCAGCTGGGTGAGCAGCTCGTCGGGCGGGAGATCGACGTCCGCGAGCGTGCGGACGGCGGTGCGCAGCCGGCCCATCGTGGCCGAGGCGTGCACACCGTGGCCCACCACGTCCCCGACGACCAGGGCGACCCGGGCACCGGACAGCGGGATGACGTCGAACCAGTCGCCACCGATGTCCGCGCCGGAGCCGGTCGGCAGATAGCGGTAGGCGACCTCCACGGCCGCCAGCGCCGGCGGCCGCCGGGGCAGCAGGCTGCGCTGGAGCGCCAGTGCGGTGCGGCGCTCGCGGGTGAAGCGGCGGGCGTTGTCCACGCTCACCGCGGCCCGGGTGACGATCTCCTCAGCGAGCAGCAGATCGTCCTCGCTGAACGGCTCCGCCGTCCGGTGCCGCAGGAAGTGCACCAGGCCCAGGGTGACGCCCCGGGCGCTCAGCGGCGCCAGCATCACCGAGTGGATCATGTGCCTGGCCACGGTCTCGGCGCGGGCGGTGGACGACCCGAGCCACTCCTGCAGCTGCGGATCACCCGGCCGGTGCCGGGTGGCCCGGCCCGCGGCCAGGGTGCGCAGGGGCAGCGTCCCGACCGGGTAGCGGGTGGTGCCGCCCGAGGGGACCACCGACTCCGGGCAGCCCTCCAGCACCGACCGCTGCGCGGTGCGCCGAACCGTCACCGGTGTGTCCGGCGGCAGCGGGCCGGGCTCGTCGCCCACGGCGACGGACTCCAGCAGGTCCACGGTGACGAAGTCCGCGAACCCGCCGGTCACGGCCACCTCGGCGAGTTCCTCGGCCGTCCGGGTGACATCGAGGGTGCTGCCGATGCGTGTGCTGGCCTCGTTGAGCACCGCCAGGCGGCGGCGGGCCCAGTACTGCTCCGTCGTGTCGAACACGGTCGCCGACACGCCCCGCACCGCGCCGGTCCCGTCCTTGAGCGGAGAGATGAACATCGACCAGGCGTGCGGCCGGGTCTCGCCGGGAGCCTTGTCGTGCGACTCGTGGAAGATCATCTCGCCGGTGCGCAGCACCTCGCGCTGGAGGCGGTCGTACGCGTCGAAGGGCGGGTGGGGTTCGATCTCCCACAGGGTCAGGCCCTTCATCTCCTCCTCGGTCCGGCCCATCACCTCGGTCATGCTCTCGTTGGCGGCGACCAGCCGGGCGTCCCGGTCGTAGACCGCGACCGGCACGGGCAGCTGGGCCAGCGTGAGGTCCCACAGGGGCAGGGTCGCCTGCTCGGCCGGTCCGGCCCGGTACACCGGCGCCGTCCCGGTCACGAGCCACAGCCGCCCGCCGTCCGCGTCCAGCAGCGGCGTCCCCTGCAACCGGACCACGACGCGGTCGCCGTCCCGGTGACGCAGCGCCACCTCACCGGCCCAGCGGCGCCCGTCGGCCAGATGCCGCCGCGTGGACTCCGGGAGCGCGGCGGCGAGCAGGTCGGTGACGGGCCTGCCCACCACGTCGGCGGAGTCGAACCCGAGCAGCAGGCGGGCGCCGTCGCTCCACACCATGACGGCCCCGCCGGCGTCGACGACGACCGCCAGGCCCTCCGGTACGCGTCCCTCCACGGTGCCTCCGGTTGACGCCTCTCGACCGCTCACGGGCTCCTGCCCCGATTGTCGCGCCACCGGCCGCTGCGGGCGCGTCCATGGCCGGGGGGAAGCCGGCGATCGGCGCACGGCCGCGGGGACGGCGGGGGGAGTCCGCCCGCCGTCCCCGGGCACCGGAACGGCTCAGGGCCACGCGACCGCCACGCGCTCGGCCAGCAGCACGGCGCCGATGCCGATCATCAGCACGCCGGAGACGCGGGTGACGGCCCGCGCCGCGGCCGGCCTGGCCCGCAGCACCCTGCGGGCCAGGACGCCGACGGCGAGGTACACGACGGCGCACACGGTCATGTGCAGCGCGCCCAGCAGACCGGTCTGCCCAGCGACGGGCCAGCCGCCTGCGGGGTCGATGAACTGGGGGAACAGCGAGAAGTACAGCAGCAGCGCCTTCGGGTTCAGCCCGCTGGTCCCGGCCCCCCGGAGCATCACCCGAAGCGCCGAGGAGCCGTCCGCACCGGTCGCCTCCCCGGTGGGGGCGGGGGCGGCCGGCTGCCGCAGGAGGCCCCCGCCGAGCCACACCAGATAGCCCGCCCCGGCGACGGTCAGCGCGGTCAGCAGGGTCGCCGACCCGGCCACGAGCACCACCAGGCCCGCGACCGCCAGCAGGGTGTAGCCCGTGTATCCGGCCACCAGCCCGGCCACCGCCGGAACGACGGTCCGGTCCCGCAGACCCGCGGTGACGGCGTAGGCCCAGTCCGCGCCCGGTGTGGACACCAGCAGCAGATCCATGGCCAGGAAGGCCGCCAGCGTCGTCGTGTCCATGAAGCGATCCCTCTCACGTGCCGTGGTGCGAGAGGAAGGCTAGGCCGGATCGGACCGAAGGTGTTCCCTTCTTTTCTCCTTGATCGCGGGATCTGAGGCAGAATCTTCTCCATGGATGCCCTGGACCGGAAAATTCTCACCGAGCTACAGCGGGACGGCCGTCTCACCGTCACCGAGCTGGCGGCCCGGGTGAAGCTCAGCGTCTCGCCCTGTCACCGCAGGCTGCGCGACCTGGAGCGCGAGGGCGCCATCCGCGGATACCGCGCGGTGGTCGACCCCGCTGCCGTGGGGCTGAACTTCGAGGCGCTGGTCTTCGTGACGCTGCGCTGGGAGGACGCCGACACGGTCTCCGCGTTCGAGGAGGGCGTCGCCGCCGTCCCGCACGTCCTCCAGGCACAGCGCCTGTTCGGCGACCCGGACTACCTGCTGCGCGTCGCCACCACCGACCTGGCCGCCTTCCAGCAGCTCTACGACCGTCAACTCGCCCGCCTGCCCGGCGTGCAGCGGCTGAACTCCACGCTCGTGATGAAGCACGTGGTGGACGACCGGCCGCTGCCCGAGTGACCGCGCGAGCCACCGGGCGGATGTGCACGCACGGGCAAGGCGCCGTGCACTCCCCGGCAACCGGGCCGCAGCCCCGCGGCCTAGCGTGATGCCGAACCGTCACCAGCCGCCCGGAAGCGAGGACGCGCCCCATGCCGTACATCACCGTGGGCCAGGAGAACTCCACCGCCATCGACCTGTACTACGAGGACCACGGCTCCGGGCAGCCGGTCGTGCTCATCCACGGCTTCCCGCTCGACGGCCACTCCTGGGAACGGCAGAGCGCCGTCCTGCTCGACGCCGGCCATCGCGTGATCACCTACGACCGGCGCGGTTTCGGGCAGTCCTCGCAGCCGACGACCGGCTACGACTACGACACCTTCGCGGACGACCTGAACACCGTGATGGAGACCCTCGACCTGCGGGACGCCGTCCTCGTCGGCTTCTCCATGGGCACCGGCGAGGTCGCCCGCTACCTCGCGCGCCACGGCTCCGCACGCGTCGCCAAGGCCGCCTTCCTCGCCTCGCTGGAGCCCTGCCTGCTGAAGTCCGACGACAACCCCGACGGCGTCGCCCCCAAGGAGTTCTTCGACGGGATCATCGCCGCGGTGAAGGCGGACCGCTACGCCTACTACACCGACTTCTACAAGGACTTCTACAACCTGGACGAGAACCTCGGCACCCGGATCAGCGAGGAGGCCGTCCGCAACAGCTGGCAGGTGGCCGCCCGGGGCGGCTCGCACGCCGCCGCTGCCGCCCCCGCCACCTGGTACACCGACTTCCGCGCCGACATCCCGGCGATCGACGTGCCCGCCCTGATCCTGCACGGCACCGCCGACCGCATCCTGCCGGTGGAGGGAACCGGCCGGCCCTTCCACAAGGCGCTCGCCGCCGCCGACTACGTGGAGATCGAGGGCGCCCCGCACGGACTGCTGTGGACCCACGCCGAGGAGGTCAACGCGGCGCTCCTCGCCTTCCTGGCCAAGTAGGCCTCTCCCTCGGACCGTTCCCACCCCGCCGCAGGTGCGCGGGGTGAGATCATCGGGGTCTGCGGCCGGCCCGTGCCGCCGGCCCCGACGACGTCCGAGGGGGAGCCAGGTGCCCGTCGTCCTTTCCACCGCGTCACTGCCGCCGGCCGACCGCGCGGAGCGCTGGCACCACGCGGTGTCGCACACGTTCGTCCCGCTCGACGTGCGGCTCCTCCAGGACGAGCCGTCGCCCGGGAGGATCGCCGGCGACCGTCTCGGCTCCCTGCGCATCTCGCAGGTCCAGGCGGGCCCCCAGGTCGTGACGCGCAGCCGGCGGCTGATCGCCCGGGACGGCGAGGACGCCCTCATCCTCACCCTCCAGCAGCGCGGTGCCTCCCTCAAGGAACAGGACGGCCGGGAGACCCGCATCGGGCCGGGCGAGTTCTCCCTGTCGGACGCGGCGCGTCCGTTCCGCAAGAAGGTGCAGGGCCCCTTCCGTTTCACCTCGTTCCAGTTCCCGCGCGGGGACCTGAGCGTGCGGGACGAGGACCTGCGGGCGGTGACGGCCACCGCCTTCTCCGGGCGGGAGGGCGGCGCAGCCCTGGTCGCCTCCTACTTCGCGCGCCTGGCCCGGGAGGCGCCGCACCTCGACCCCTGCGCCGGCCGCCGGTTCGCCGCGACCGCCCTCGACCTGCTGGCCGTGCTGATCGACGAACGGGGCGGCCGGCACGCGCCCCGGGAGCCGCAGGCCGCGGCCGCCACGCTGGTGCGCGTCAAGGACCACATCCTGCGCCACCTGTCCGACCCGGAGCTGTCCCCGCCGCTGATCGCCGCCGCGCACTTCGTGTCCGTCCGGTACCTGCACAAGCTGTTCCAGGCGGACGGTGTCACCGTGGGGGAGTGGATCCGGACGCAGCGGCTGGAGCGGTGCCGCCGGGACCTCCTGCGTCCCGGACCGGGGGAGCAGAGCGTCGCGGCGGTCGCCCGGCGCTGGGGCTTCGTCAGCCCGAGCCACTTCAGCCGCGTCTTCCGCGCGGCCTACGGCGTGACGCCCCGCGAGTGGCAGCGGCGAGGATCCGCCGGCACCGACGGCGCGGGCTTCTGACGCGGGGGGAAGCACTTTCGTCGCAACCTTCTGACGCGAAGGGGAACACTTTCGTCGCAAGCTTCCGACGCGAAGGGGAACACTTTCGTCCGCCCCCTCGTTCCACCGGGGCTCACCTTTGCCGTGCCGCTGACTCGAGGAGCCTCATGCCGCACACCGCGACCGCCCCGTCCGCCGTCCTGCCCGCGCTTCCCGCCCCGAGTGCCCAGGCGGAACGGCTGATCGAGCTGGGGGTGCACGACATCGCCGGACTGGCCGCCGACGAGATCCGCGACTTCGCCGCCCGGGCCGGCAGCGACGGCTCGCTCCTGGCCGTCCATCCCGACCGGGCGCCCGCCTCCGCCCTCGCGCCGCTGCTGCGCCGGGACGGCAAGCCGGGCTTCGTGGTGGTCGACATGGCCGACGTCGACGCGTTCACCCCGTACGCCGTCGAACTGCCCGACGCCGCCCTCTACTTCGTCTCCGGCGTCGACCGCGGCGACCACCTGGCCAACTGGAGTCCGGACGAGGCGCTTCCCGCCCTCACCGCGGAGCACCGCACCCCGCTCGTGCTCACCGAGGGCATCCACTGGATCCTGCAGCAGCCGCAGGCCCTGGAGCGCAACCGCTGCTTCATGACCATCGGTTCCCGGCTGCGCAAGGCCGACGGCACCTTCGACGCGCGCACCCCGGCCGTCTGGATCAGCAACGGCACCGGCCGCGACGGACGCGAGCGCCGCAACGCCCCGAAGGTGGGCTGGTGCTGGTGGAACAACCGCCACACCTGGCTCGGGTTCGCCTCCGCGGCGGGCCGTGGCTGAGCCCTCCCCGCCGGGGCGGGACCCGGGCGCAGCCGCCGGTACGGCAAGTGGATGATCCGTCATCCATGCCTACACTCGTGCCATGGCGGAGACAGTGCGTTGGCTGACACCGGAGGAGCAGCGCGCCTGGCGCGGCTTCGTCCGCTTGCAGGAACGGCTCGGCGGGCGCCTGGGACGGCTGCTGCAGTCGCAGTCCCGGGTGTCGTCGGCCGACTTCGCCGTGCTCGTCCACCTCACGGACACGCCCGACGGGCGGCAGCGGTACCAGCACCTGGCCCGCGCGCTGGAGTGGGAGAAGAGCCGCATGTCCCACCACATCGCGCGGATGGCCGGACGTGGTCTGGTGGTGCGCGAGGAGTGCCCCGAGGACGGGCGGGGCGCGTTCGTCGTGATCACCGAGGCGGGGCGCGCGGCGATCGAGGCCGCCGCACCGCGTCACGTGGAGGCCGTCCGCGCCCTCTTCCTGGACCACGTCACCCCGGCCGAACTGCGGGTGCTCGCCGAGCTGTCCGAGCGCGTCCTCGCCCGGATGGACGAGGAGGACTGACGCCGTCAGGCGCGCCGCACGGGGTGTCCGCTCATGACCGAGACCCGGTTGAACGCGCCGATGGTGATCGCCACCCAGACCACCGCGGAGATCTGTTCCTCGGTCAGGGCCTCGCGGGCCGTCGCGTAGGCGGACGTCTGCGCGGCCGTGTCCGTGGGATCGTTCGTCGCCTCGGCGAGCGCCAGGGCCGCCCGCTCCACGGCGGTGAACACCTCCGTCTCCCGCCAGGCCGGCAGGACGCCCAGCCGTTGTGCGGACTCGCCCGCCTCGAGGGCCTTGCGGGTGTGCAGGTCGAGGCAGTAGGCGCAGCCGTTCAGCTGGGACACGCGGAGGTTGACCAGCTCCACGGTCGTGCGGTCCAGTCCCGCCCCGGCGGCCGTCGCCCTGACCGCCTCCGAGGCCCGCACCATGGCCCGGAAGGCCTCGGGGCTCCGCTTGTCGACGAAGATCCTCGGATGGGCCGGGCCGGTGGTCCAGTCGCTCACGTCACGCCTCCCTCGGGGCCGTGCGGTCGCGGCACCGGTGTGCCGTGGCCGCCGACCTGCCTGCGTGGCATCATAGTTGATGTGACAACCAGAGCGGTCGAGAGGTGGTCCCGGTGAGCAACGTGGAAGCCGAACCGGCGGCGCTGAAGTGCGGGGCGGTGGCCGGCGACGCCGGGGCCGGGCAGGGTGCCGCGGTCGAGGTGCTGTCGGCCCGGGAGGTGCCGCTCGGGGGCCCGCGTGCCCTGCTCGTGCGCCGGACCCTGCCGCAGCGCGCCCGTACCCTGATCGGCGCGTGGTGCTTCGCGGACCACTACGGCCCGGTCGACGCCTCCGGCACCGGCATGGACGTGCCCCCGCATCCCCACACCGGCCTCCAGACGGTGAGCTGGCTGTTCAGCGGGGAGATCGAGCACCGCGACTCGCTCGGCACCCACGCCCTGGTCCGGCCCGGCGAGATGAACCTGATGACCGGCGGCCACGGCATCGCCCACTCGGAGGTCTCCACCGCGAGCACCACCGTCCTGCACGGCGTCCAGCTGTGGGTGGCCCTGCCCGAGGCGCACCGGCACACCGCCCGCGACTTCCAGCACCACGTGCCCGCGACCGTGCGCCGGGACGGCGCCGAGATCAAGGTCTTCCTCGGCTCGCTCGTGGGCAGCACCTCGCCGGTGCGCACCTTCACGCCCCTGCTGGGCGCCGAGATCGTCCTCGGGCCGGGCGCCACCCTCACCCTGCCGGTGGACCCCGCGTTCGAGCACGGCCTGCTCGTCGACAGCGGCGACGTCCGCCTGTCCGGCACCGCGCTGCGCCCGACCGACCTCGGTTACCTCCCCCGCGGCACCGACACCCTCACCGTGGCGAACGACTCCGGCACCCCGGCGCGCACGGTCCTGCTCGGCGGCCCGCCGTTCGAGGAGGAGATCGTGATGTGGTGGAACTTCATCGGCCGCAGCCACGAGGACATCGTCCGTGCGCGCGAGGACTGGCAGGCGGACTCCGGCCGCTTCGGCACCGTCGAGGGCTACCCCGGAGGGCGACTGCCCGCACCCGCCCTGCCGAACGCCGTCATCACCCCGCGCCGCAATCCCCGGCACCACTGAGTGCCGGCCGTCGAACTCCCCGTAGGAAAGGCATCCCATGAGCGAGTCCTCCACCGCCCCCGCCGTGCAGCGGGTGGACGAGCGGCAGCGGTACGAGATCCTCGTCGACGGCCGGCGGGCCGGGCTGACGGCCTACCGCGACCGCGGTGAGCAGCGCGTCTTCTTCCACACCGAGATCGACGACGGCTTCGCCGGCCGCGGGCTGGCCTCGGAACTGGTCGGCCGGGCCCTCGCCGACGTGCGCGCCTCCGGGAAGCGGATCGTGCCGGTCTGCCCCTACGTGGCCAAGTACCTGAAGAAGCACGAGGAGTTCACCGACCTCACCGACCCGGTGACCCCGGAAGTCCTGCGGTGGCTGGAGGGCGAACTGGGCTGAGCGACCGCGCGCGCCGTGGACCGCGTCACGGGGGCACGAGTCCGGCAGCCCTCCAGCGGGCCTAACGCAGGGTCAGCAGGCCCGGGCGGTAGGGCAGGAGGCCGTAGTCACCGCCCGAGGCCGGGCTGCGGCCCTGGTAGAGGAGTTGCAGGTGGCAGGGGTCGACGGTCATGGTCTGGTCGGCGGTGGTGCGGATCAGTTCGCCGTGGCTGATGTCGTTCGTCCAGGTGGCACCGCTGTTGGCCTTGCCCGCGAAGGGGTTGCTCTCCGTCGCGGCCTGGGGCGTCCAGGAGCCGTTCAGGCTGGTGGCCGTGAACGAGCGGAAGTACCGGCCCTGTGAGCCGATCGCCTCGACGATCATGAGGTAGCGGTTCTGGCCCTGCAGCTTGTAGACCTGCGGGGCTTCGAACAGGTTGTTGGTCGTGTCGCTCATGACCACGGTGGACGTCGAGCCGAAACTGCCCGGGAAGTTGCCGATGGGCATGCTGGCCCGGTAGATCTTGCCGTTGTCGCCGGCGAAGAACAGGTACATGTTCGTGCCGTCACCGATGAGCGTCTGGTCGATGGGCCCGGTCCCGGATCCGGTGATGCTCCCGGAGAAGAGCACCTGCTCGGACGACCAGCCGTTCGGGTCGGCGGGGTCGCTGGAGGTGCGGTAGGAGAAGGCGGTCCGGCCCCACTGGTAGGCCAGCACCCAGATGTTCTTCGGGGCGAAGTAGAACAGCGTGGGGGCGACGGCCGAGTTCGACATCGGGTTCTGGCCGGCCGAGGCCATCTGCGACCAGTCGGTGAACGGGCCGAAGTTCATCGAACCCCACCGCGTCCCGGTGTCGTGCGTGGTGGCGTAGACGAGCTGCCTGCCGTTGTACGGGGCGACGGTGAAGTCCTTCAGCGAGACCCATCCCTGCCTGGGCTGCGCCAGCGCGCCCGTCGAGCTCCAGCGGTACGCCGACGGGAGTTCACAGGTCCCGGACCCGCCGTCGGACCCGGTCTTCACGAGCCGCCACTGCTGGTTCGCACCGCCCCAGTCGTCGTACTGGACGATGTCGGCGTTGTCGGCGGTGGAACCGCCCTGCACCTCCAGGGCCTTGTTGCTGTGGCGCGACACGAGCCGCACGTAGCCGTCGGAGCTGTCGACCAGCCGCCACTGCTGGTTGACACCGTTCAGGTCGGCCCACTGCACGATCGAACCGCCGTTCGCCGTGGACCAGTTGTGCACGTCGAGCACCTTGCCCGAGTGGCGGGACTTGATGCGGTAGTAGCCGCCCCCGGAATCGACGAACTGCCACTGCTGCTGGTTCTGGTCGTTCCTCGTCCACTGGGTGATGCGGGCGCCGTCCTCGGTCGCCAGGTTGTACACGTCCAGGGCTTTGCCGCTGTTGCGGTTGACCAGCACGTAGGAGGCGCCGGGGTCCACGGTCGCCGCACCGGCGGGCTGGGCGCCGAGGAAGGTGACCAGGAGCAACAGGGGCGTGAGGACGGCGAGCAGGCGCCCTGGGCGGACCGGTAACGGATGGCGGAACCACATGCGAGGCCTCCTTGAGGGCGGTCGAAACTTTCGATCGATCCCCGAATCATTGACGGCACAAGCTAGGAATCCGGAGTGCGTCGGTCAAGGTCTGGAGCCGAGGTGTCTGCAAACAGACGCTGCACCAGGGCTTCGAATGTTTCGAACGGAAGTGAGAAACTTTCTCGGCGTCAGGTGTTGACGAGTCACGGTCAATCCCGCACGCTTCCCACCGAGCGCCCGACCGCAGTTCGAGATGTCGAACCCACGGGCCGGGCCGTCCCTGTCGAGCGGCGCCTTCCCCTGCCCATCCGACAGTCCGTGATCTCTACTCTGGAGGCACAGCCATGGGCGTGTACGCCCCACCCGCACCCGCAGCCCACCGGACGATCCGCCGGCTGTTACCGGCGCTGATCGTCGGCGTCCTGTGCGCGGTCGCCGCACTGGTCGCGCCGCCACCCGCGCACGCCGCCGAGAGCACGCTCGGCGCCGCGGCGGCGCAGAGCGGCCGCTACTTCGGCACCGCCATCGCCTCGGGCAAGCTCGGCGACTCCGCCTACACGTCGATCGCGGCCCGCGAGTTCAACTCGGTGACGGCCGAGAACGAGATGAAGATCGACGCCACCGAACCGCAGCGGGGCCAGTTCGACTTCACCGCAGCCGACCGCGTCTACAACTGGGCGGTGCAGAACGGCAAGCAGGTGCGCGGTCACACGCTGGCGTGGCACTCCCAGCAGCCGGGCTGGATGCAGAGTCTCAGCGGCAGCCAGCTGCGCCAGGCGATGATCAGCCACATCAACGGCGTGATGGCGCACTACAAGGGCAAGATCGCCCAGTGGGACGTCGTGAACGAGGCCTTCGCCGACGGCAGTTCGGGGGCCCGGCGCGACTCCAACCTCCAGCGCACCGGCAACGACTGGATCGAGGTCGCCTTCCGCACCGCGCGCGCAGCGGACCCGGCGGCCAAGCTCTGCTACAACGACTACAACGTCGAGAACTGGACGTGGGCGAAGACCCAGGCGATGTACGCCATGGTCCGGGACTTCAAGCAGCGCGGCGTGCCGATCGACTGCGTCGGCTTCCAGTCGCACTTCAACAGCGGCAGCCCCTACAACAGCAACTTCCGCACCACCTTGCAGAACTTCGCCGCCCTCGGTGTCGACGTGGCCGTGACCGAGCTCGACATCCAGGGGGCCCCGGCCTCCACCTACGCCGCTGTGACCAACGACTGCCTGGCCGTTCCGCGTTGCCTCGGCGTCACCGTCTGGGGCGTGCGCGACACCGACTCCTGGCGAGCGGAGCAGACGCCGCTGCTGTTCAACGGCAACGGCAGCAAGAAGCCCGCCTACACCGCCGTCCTCGACGCGCTCAACGGCGGCTCCACCACGCCCCCCGCGGACTCCGGGCAGATCAGGAACGCGGCGTCGGGCCGCTGCCTCGACGTGCCCGGCACCAGCACCGCCGACGGCACCCAGCTCCAGTTGTGGGACTGCCACAGCGGCACCAACCAGCAGTGGACCTACACCGACGCCGGTGAGCTGCGGGTCCTGGGCAACAAGTGCCTGGACGCCGCCGGCACCTCCAACGGCACCAAGGTCCAGATCTACAGCTGCTGGGGCGGCGACAACCAGAAGTGGCGCCTGGCCTCCGACGGATCCATCGTCGGCGTCCAGTCCGGCCTCTGCCTCGACGCCGCCTCGGCCGGGACGGCCAACGGCACCCTGATCCAGCTGTACTCCTGCTCAGGCGGCGGCAACCAACGCTGGACCCGCACCTGACGGCACCGTCCCACCGGGCGCCCGGCGCACCACCTCGCCGCCGGGCGCCCCGCCGCGCGGCTCTAGAAGAAGCCCAGCTTCTTCGGCGAGTAGGAGACCAGCAGGTTCTTGGTCTGCTGGTAGTGGTCCAGCATCATCTTGTGGGTCTCGCGCCCGATGCCCGACTTCTTGTAGCCGCCGAACGCCGCGTGCGCGGGGTACGCGTGGTAGCAGTTGGTCCACACGCGGCCCGCCTTGATCCCGCGGCCCAGACGGTACGCGGTGTTGCCGTCGCGGCTCCAGACACCGGCGCCCAGCCCGTACAGGGTGTCGTTGGCGATCTCGAGCGCCTCGTCGACCGAGTCGTAGGTCGTGACCGACACGACCGGGCCGAAGATCTCCTCCTGGAAGATGCGCATCTCGTTGGTACCGCGGAACACGGTCGGCTCGACGTAGTAGCCGCCCTCCAGGCCGGGCACCGTCCGGGGGTTGCCGCCCGTGACGACCTCGGCGCCCTCCTTCCTGCCGGTGTCCAGGTAGGAGAGGATCTTCTCGTACTGGTCGTTGCTCGCCTGCGCGCCGATCATGGTGGCCGGGTCCAGCGGGTCGCCGCCCACGATGGCCTCGGTACGGGCGACGCAGCGGGCCATGAAGTCGTCGTAGATCGACGACGGGATCAGCGCACGGGACGGACAGGTGCAGACCTCGCCCTGGTTCAGGGCGAACATCACGAATCCCTCGACCGCCTTGTCCAGGAAGTCGTCGTCGGCGGCCATGACGTCGGGCAGGAAGATGTTCGGGCTCTTGCCGCCCAGTTCCAGCGTCACGGGGATGATGTTCTCGCTGGCGTACTGCATGATCAGGCGGCCGGTCGTGGTCTCGCCGGTGAACGCCACCTTCGCCACCCGCGGACTGGAGGCCAGCGGTTTGCCCGCCTCGACACCGAAGCCGTTGACCACGTTGAGCACGCCCGGCGGCAGCAGGTCGGCGATCAGGTCGACGACGTACAGGAGGCTCACCGGTGTCTGCTCGGCCGGCTTGATGACGACGCAGTTGCCGGCCGCCAGCGCGGGCGCCAGCTTCCAGGTGGCCATCAGGACGGGGAAGTTCCAGGGGATGATCTGCCCGACCACGCCCAGCGGCTCGTGGAAGTGGTAGGCGACCGTGTCGGCGTCGATCTGCGCGATGCTGCCCTCCTGGGCGCGGACCACCCCGGCGAAGTACCGGAAGTGGTCGACGGCCAGGGGGATGTCGGCGGCCAGGGTCTCGCGGACCGGCTTGCCGTTCTCCCAGGTCTCCGCGACGGCGATCTTCTCCAGGTGCTCCTCGATGCGGTCCGCGATCCGGTTGAGCACCCTCGCGCGCTCCGCGGTGGAGGTGCGGCCCCACGCGTCGGCCGCCCGGTGCGCCGCGTCCAGGGCGAGGTCGACGTCGGCCGCGGTCGAGCGGGCGACCTCGCAGAACACCTTGCCGGTCACGGGAGTCGGGTTCTCGAAGTAGCGGCCCTCGACGGGGGGTGTCCACGCGCCTCCGATGAAGTTGTCGTAGCGGCGGGCGAAGGTGACGATGCTGCCGTCCGTTCCGGGCTGCGCGTACACCATGGCGGCTCTCCTCGGTGAAGGGCTGGCGACGGCCCGTGCCGTCGTGACGTCCCCGACTGTGCTCCGCGGAGGTTGGCGCAAGGTTGGTGCGCCGGAGCGGCAACCGGTGCCCGGTCGGAGGGTCAGTCGCCCAGGGCCGCCGTCAGCCGGCCCGCCGCGATCGCGCGCCGGGCGTCCCGCGGACCCAGCAGCCCGAGCGCGTGCTCGTGGATCTCCGTGTCGTACGGCGCCAGTTCGCCGTGGCGCAGCGCGTGCTCCGGGCGGGGACTCGCCAGGACGGCCTCGCGGACGGCCACCTCCAGGCGGGTGCGCCACTCGCCGATGCCGGGGGCCTCGGAGCGGGGGAGGAGCGGGCCGCCGTAGTGGTGCAGCGCGCCGTCGATGTCGCCCCGCTCCAGCGCGCGCAGCACCTCGACGGCGTCGCACGCCACGGGAACGGTCAGGGCGTAGCGCCGGGCGGAGACACCACCGCCCAGGGCCCGGCGCAGATGGGAGATCTCCGCCTTGACGGTGGAGGACGTCACCGGCCGGTCCCCGTAGAGCGCGGCGCGCAGCCGCTCCGCCGGGAAGCCGCCCGGCTCCAGCGCGAGCAGGGTCAGGATCTCCAACTGCCGCGGGCGCAGGGCGAGTCGGCGTCCTCCCTGGACGGCGTGCTCGGCACCCAGACACCTGATCCGCAGCCGGCCCGGCCGGGGAGGCTCGGCTGTCAGGCGGGCCTCGACGGTCGACACCAGGGTCCGCACGGTCGACATCGCCAGCGGGTGCGAGCGGTCCCAGGTGGTGGACAGGTCGAGCACGCCGAGGACCCGGCCGTCGGGAGCCCGTACGGGCGCGCAGTAGCAGACCCAGCCGTGCAGGGCCGACACCAGGTGCTCGGCGGAGAAGACGGAGCTGGGACGCCCCGTGCGCAGCGCGAGCGACAGGGCGTTGGTGCCCATCGCCTGCTCGTCCCAGCGGCCGCCGGGGGCGAAGTTGACCCGCTCGGCCCGGCGCCGCATGGTCGGGCCGCCGCAGGTCCACAGGATGGTGCCGGACTCGTCGGTGACGGCGGTGACGAACCCGGCGTCCTCGGCGATGCTGCGCAGTTCCCCGGCGAGGCCGGTGACCGGGCCGTACAGCGGCGAGGACGTCCACCGCTGCCGCACCGCCCCGCCGTCGGCGACCGGGGCGCTGTCCCGGCCCGGATCGACGCTGCCGAGCGAACGCGCCCAGGACTCCGTCACCTCGTGCCGCAGGCTCGGGCTGCCGCCCGGCCGCGTCCCCGGGACGCTCAGCCGCGGCACCCAGCGTGACCACTCGTGCTCCAGCACACTCCTGCGCTGTCGGAGGTCAGGGCGCTGTGACATGGGCTCTCCCTGCCGTCGTACCGTCGTCCCGGCGTCAGGTCAGTGTTACCGGACGCGCCCGCCCCGGTCGAGCGGTCGGGCAGCGCGGACGGCGAACGGTCCGGCCGTACGAGCGAGCAGACCGGCCGTGCGAACAGCGGACGGTCCGGCGGTACGAACAGCCAACCGTCCGGCGGCAGTTCGCCCCGGTGGCCGGGTGCCGCCGTCCGGGTGACGGGTTCACCCGGTCCGGCGGAACGGGACCGGCACCGCGTACCACCGGCGCGTGGTGCCGCGTTGACCGGGCATGGACAGCACGCAGACGGTGCGGCGCCCGCCCGATGACCAGGCCGCGTCCCGCTCGTACGCCCGACTCACCAGCGGTTACACGGGACATCCGGCGCTTCGCGCGGCACCGGCCACCGAGGGGCCGGTCAGTTCCGACGCCGTGCCGGAACACCGCGACGGGCAATGGGTCTCCTTCGCCGCCCCCGCCGACAGCGAGATCTGACGCGCCGGTGCCACCGGGGCCGCAGCCGGCCCCGGGGCCGGCCCGCTTCCGCCCGGAACGCCGGCTCACCAGCCGTCCGTCGCCGCGGGCTCCGCACTGGCCGGAGTCAGCACGGCGAGCGTGCCGGTGGCCTTCCGCAACGCCGCTTCCAGAGTGCCGGGCGCGTGCAGCGCGCCGGAACCGTCCGGCGGGACGAGCCACTCCAGCCGTCCGGCGGGGCGGTACGGCGGGGGCACGGCGATCCAGGAGCCCCGCCCCACGTGCCGGACCCCGTCCCCGACCCACTCGCTGACCGGGTCGGGCGGCAGGAGGAACCCCACCCGGCGCGCGGCGGAGTCCACCAGGGTGGGGCCGGGCAGGTTCGGCGGATCGCGCCACAGGATGTCCAGGGCGAGCAGTCCCAGCCGGTCGGGAACGCTGAGCACGTCCCAGTACCGCCCGGCCTCCACGAGCACCGTGCCCGAGCCGTGGTCCCACTCCCGCTTGCACGCCTGCGGGTCGGTGGCGGCCGCGGCGAGCCACTCGACGGCTTGTTTCCCCATGACGCTCCGCATGCTCACCCCAGGCACGGTCGGCGGCTCCGCGTCCGCGGGCGCGCGGGACACGGACCGGGGGCCCGCGGTGCTCCGCGTCCCGCCCGGCCACAGCCATGCTGGTAGATATTTCTACGTCCCGGAAGGGGTGGCGCGGCCTGGCGTTCCGGCCGGTGGGGCAACGGTCGGAAGCGGACGCCCGAGGGTCCGATCCGTACGACGCCGGTCACATCCGTGCGCCCAGTGACACGGTCCGGACCGGCGCACCGGCGGACCGCGGCGGCACGACGACGGCCCCGACCGGGAGACCGGTCGGGGCCGTGCGGGAGCGCGCCGGGTCAGCCGCGCTCGGCGTGCTTCTTCTTGATGCGGGCGGCCTCCTTGCGGACCTCCGCCTGGGTCGTGCGCTCCCGCTGGAGCCACTCGGGGTTCTCCTGCTTCAGCGCCTCGATCTGCTCGGTGGTGAGCGGCTCGGTCACGCCACCGCGGGCGAGACCCGCGATGGAGACGCCCAGCTTGGCCGCGACGACGGGGCGGGGGTGCGGCCCGTCGCGCCGCAGCTCCCGCAGCCACTGCGGGGGGTTCGCCTGCAGCTCGTTCAGCTCGGCGCGTGAGACGACACCCTCCCGGAACTCGGCGGGGGTGGCCTCGAGGTACACACCCAGCTTCTTCGCCGCGGTGGCGGGCTTCATCGTCTGGGTGCTCTGGTGCGACGTCATGCCGTCCAGCGTATCGAGCGTGCGCCGTGCCTCCGACCACGGCCACCGCCCGCGGCCGGACGGGGACGGTTGCGCGGCGTCACGGTCGCTGACCTGGGCCGGTAACCTGGCCGGGTGACAGACTCGGCAGCATCCCCCGCGTTCCGGCTCGCCTACGTCCCCGGGGTGATGCCCGACAAGTGGGTGCGCGTCTGGAGCCGGCGGCACCCCGAAGTCCCGCTGGAGCTCACGCAGGTGCCCGCGCCGGACGCGGCCGGACGGCTGCGCGCGGGGGAGGCCGACGCGGGCCTCGTCCGGCTGCCCGTGGACCGCGCGGTCTTCAGCGCGATCCCCCTGTACACGGAGCAGACGGTCGTCGTCGTGCCGAAGGACCATCTGGTCACGGCCGTCGACGAGGTCACGCCGCAGGACCTGTCCGACGACATCGTGCTGCACCCCCTCGACGACGTCCTCGACTGGGAGCACGGCCTGCCCGGGCGGCCCGCCGTCGAGCGGCCCGCCACCACGGCCGACGCGATCGAGCTGGTCGCGGCCGGCATCGGCGTCCTGATCGTCCCCCTGTCACTGGCCCGTCTGCACCACCGCAAGGACCTCACGCACCGTCCCCTGGAGGAGGCACCGGGGTCGAGCGTGGCTCTCGCCTGGCCCGAGGACGCGAAGACGGACCTCGTCGAGGACTTCATCGGCATCGTCCGCGGCCGGACGGTCAACAGCACGCGGGGCCGCACGCAGCCCCCGGCCCAGGAGAAGTCCCGGCGCGCGGGGCAGGACGGGACGCGGCGCAAGCCTGCGGCAGGCGGACGCTCCGGCGCCGACCGCCGCGGGAGCGGCGCCGCGGGAGGCGCGAAGGGCACGGCCAAGGGCGGCGCGTCGAGAGGCGGCACCTCGAAGGGCGCCGGAGGCACGCGGCAGGCCGGCGGAGGCGCCGGGAAGGGGAGCGGCAAGCGCGGCAAGCCCCGTCGGCGCTCCTGACGCCCGGGGGCCGGGTACCCGGCGCCGACGTCCGGCCCGGGCCCCGTCCGGCCCGGCCCGCGACCGGGGCGGCGCACCCGGGTCGTCCGCACGCGTGCGGGGCCCGGCCCGGACCCCGCGCTCCCCGCTCAGCCCGCTGTCGGGGACGGCTGCGGCGCGAAGGTCGGGTTGGGGGCGACCGTCTGGAAGTCCTTCAGGTTCTCGGGGACCGGCAGCACCCGGACCGGCGCGCCCGCCTGCGGCGGCGGGGGCGTCGTCTGGTCCTGCGGAAGCTTCGCCGGGGCGGTGATCTGGAAGGCCACCTGCTCGTGATTGACCAGGCCGGTCTTCTCCAGGATCGTGATGTGGTCGAGCACGGTGTCGTTGGTCTGGTCGGCGAGTTCCCGCACGAGGCTGTTGCGGGTGGTCGCCCGGATCTTGGCGATCGTGGGGAAGATGCCCCCGTGCGCCACGCGCATGATCGTCACCGCCGTGGAGTCGAACTCCTTGCCCGAGGCGCTCTCGGCCGTCGCCACGAACTGCTGCTGCTGCGGGGAGGGCTCGTTCGGCAGCGTGATGCCCAGGTCCGTGCCGAGCTTGCGGCACGACGCGTCGAGGCGGCCGTGTCCCACCAGCAGGTGCTTGGCGACCTCCTTCATCGCCGGCGTCGTGCCCTTCTCCATCGCCATCTGACCCAGCGGGTACTCCCACAGCCCGGCCGCACGCACCCGGACCACGAAGTCGCGGTCCGCCTCGGTCAGCGGGCCCCACTGGGTGTTCGCGATGATGCGGTCCTGGCTGGAAGCCGTGTTCTGCACGCCCAGCATGCTGGGATAGGCGAGCGCGGTGAGCGTAAGGATCATCGCACCGCCCACGAACGCGGTTCCTGCCGTGCTGCGCGAGATGCGCATCGTGCCTCCTGGAGATGAACGGCCCAACAGCAGGAGGTACGGACGGCGCAGGCGAAACAATCACCTCCGCCGCAAAAAAGTTCGTACACCCGCCCGGCGTCAGGACGGGGCAGCCGACTCCACGAGCCAGTCGTAGGCGCCGCGCGCCGTGAACTCCCGCTGTCCGCCCCGCAGCAGGAGGCCGGCCGTGGCGAACTCCGGGGCTGCGGCCTGCGCGGGGACGTACGGGACGGCGATGCAGCGCATGCCGGCCGCGTGCGCTGCGGCGGCGCCCGGAGCGGCGTCCTCGACGACGACGCAGTCGGCCGGGGACGCGCCGAGGCGGCGGGCCGCCTCGAGGAAGACGTCGGGTGCGGGCTTTCCGTGCGCGACCTCGTCGGCCGAGACCACCGTGTGCAGCTGCGCGTCGAGGCCGGTGCCGGTCAGCACCGCCGCGATCGCCTCCGGCGAGGATCCCGAGGCCACGGCCATGGGCACCTCCTCGGCGGCCAGGAGGTCCACGAAGGCGCGCATCTCCGGGAAGACGCGGGTGGCGCCGCGCGCCAGGTCCAGGTAGCGCCGGTTCTTCGCGGCGAGGAGCTCCTCCACCGTGGCCGGCAGGGCGTACCGCTCCTTCCAGTCCGCGACGGTCTCCTGCGTGCTGATGCCGACGTACCGCTCGTGGTCCGCCCAGGTGAAGTCGGGGACGCCGTGGGCGGCGAGGGTCTGCCGGCCGGCCTCGTAGTAGTTCGGCTCGCTGTCCACCAGCGTTCCGTCGAGATCGAAGATGACCGAAAGGCCGCGGAGCCTGCTCATGCCGCCATGCTCTCAAAGGTCATCCCCGGGCCGACCGCCCGATCGACTCCACCAGCGGGAGCAGCCGGTGCGCGACGCGCTCGCGCAGGGCGACCTCGGTGCGGGTGCGTACGACCCCGGGCATGCTGATCAGCTTCTGGACGACGTCCTCCAGGTGCGCGTTGTCCCGCGCCACCACCCGCGCCAGCAGGTCCCCGCCACCCGTGATCGAGAACGCCTCGACGATCTCCGGCACGGCCGCCAGCGCGTCGCCCACCTCGTCGAGATGCCCCTGGGTGACCTCGACGTGCACGAACGCCAGCACCGGATGCCCGAGCGCGGCGGGGGAGAGGGCCGGCGCGGTGCCGGTGATCACCCCGGTCCGTTCCAGCCGGTCGAGTCGCGCCTGGAGCGTGCCCCGGGCGACACCGAGGATCCGGGCGTACTCGCGCACGCTGGTACGCGGCTGCTCCAGCAGCAGCCGCAGGATGCGGGTGTCGAGCTCGTCCACGGGCATCGCACGTCCTCCTCGTCCGATGGCTCTGCCATGGCCGCTTCCGTGCGGTCCCGGCTGTGCCAATGGCCCAGTCTAGAAGCAGCGAGTTGAGCCACTGGCGGACGGGATGCTGATATGGGTGAGTCGATGGCGCTGCGGACTCCGCGGCGCCTTTTCCATGCCCACGCCACGTGCGGGGACGAAGGAGGCGGTAGGCGGTGCTGAAGAGGGTGTTCACGGCCCCGGATCCGGGGCGGACGCGGTTGCGGTTCGCCACGCGCGCGGTGCTCGGCATCGCACTGGCGGTCGCCCTGAGCGGCCTCGCCGGGCACTCCCTCACGGGCGCCGTCACCGGCGGCCTCGCCGCCCTGCTCGCCCTGTTCACCGTCACCGACGCCACCGTCCGCGGCCAGGCCGTCACCACCGCGCTGCTGCCCGCCGTCGGCCTGCCCGTCCTCACCGCGGCGGCCGTCCTCCACGACCATCCGGTCGCCCGGGACCTCACCTTCCTCGCCGTGGTCGGCGCGGGTGTGTACGCGCGCCGGTGGGGTCCGCGCGGCCACAGCCTCGGCGTCTTCGCCTTCATGAACTTCTTCGTGGCGCAGTTCCTGCACGCCACGACCGGCCAGCTGCCCGAGCTGTACGCCGCGGTCCTGCTGTCCGTCCTGGCCGCCGCCGCGGTGCGCTTCGGCCTGTGGTGCTACGAGCGGCGCCTGCCCCTGCCGGTGCCGCCCGCCCCGCCGGGCGGCACCGGCCTGGCCCGCGTCACCACCCGCCAGGCGGTCCAGGCCACCGCGGGCGCCGGCTTCGCCCTGATCGTGGGGCAGCTGGTGTCGGGGCAGCGCTGGTACTGGGCCGTCGGCGCCACCTGGTGGATCTTCGTCAACACCACCTCGCGCGGCGAGACCCTGGTCCGCGGCTTCCGGCGGCTGCTCGGCACGGTCATCGGCATCGGCCTCGGCCTGCTGGTGGCCGTGCCCGTCCACGGGGACCCGGTCGGCACCGCCCTGCTCGCGGCCGTCTGCGTCTTCGGCATCTTCTACACGGCGGCCGTCTCCTACACCTGGATGATGCTCTGGGTGACCCTGCTCGCCGGGCTGCTGTACGGCCTGCTCGGGGTGCTCGGGCCCGGACTGCTCGCCCTGCGGCTCGCCGAGACCGTCGTCGGGGCGCTGGGCGCGGTCCTGGCCGTGATCCTGGTCCTGCCCGTCACCACCCACAGCGTCACCGACGCCTGGATCCGGCGCGCGCTGGGCTGTGTGCACGCCTGCGCCACCGAGACCGCCCGGCGCCTGGCGGGTGCGCCCGACGCCGACCCGGCCCCGCGCGTGGCGGAACTGGAGCAGCTCCTCGCCCGGGTGCGGCTCTCGGTCGCCCCGCTGGTGCACCCCCTGAACCCCGTGCTCGGGCGCAAGCGGCGGGCCCGGCACGTCCTGGACCTCCTCGACGACTGCGCCCGGGAGATCCGCGGCCTGGTCGCCGTCGCCGCCGACCCGGAGGCCTCCCACGACGCCCGCCTCGCCGCGGCCTGCGCGCGCGTCGAGACGGCGGTCGAGGCCCTCACCGAGGGCCGCGACATCACCCTCGACGCCGACGGGCCGGCCGTCTCGGAGCCCGCTCTCGCCCACCTCCACGGCCTGGAGCGGGCCCTCGCCGAACTCGCCCGGCCCCTGCGCGCCCCCTCGGGCTCCCCACTGGTCGGCGCCTGAGGACACCAGGGCGCCCTTGACCCGTTGGTCTAGACCGCGCATGATCGGCTGCGCGGCCTTCCGGACGGCTCGCGACGAGAGGGGACAGCGGTGACGGACGGCAGACGGGCGTACATCGGATCGTTCACGACGGCCGGCGGCCCCGGCCTCGTCACCGCGCGGGTCGACGCCCACAGCGGCGCACTGACCGTCCTGAGCCGCCTGGACGACCTCGCCGACCCCTCCTACCTCGCCCTCGCGCCCGGCGGCGGCACGCTGTACGCCGTCAGCGAGACCTCCGAGGGCACGGTGACGGCGTACCGGGTCGGCGGGGACGAGCCGGAACCCGCCGGGCCCGCCGTCCGGGTCGGGGGCGGGCCCACGCACCTCGGCGTGTTCGCCGGACACGTCCTCACCGCCGACTACGGCTCCGGAAGCGTCACCGCCGTCCCCCTGCACCCCGACGGCACCCTCACCGGACCGGCGTCCGGCGCGCTGCGGCACACCGGATCGGGGCCCTGCCCGCAGCGCCAGGGGGAACCGCACGCCCACCAGGTGCAGGCCGACCCGAGCGGCCGCTGGGCCGTCAGCGTCGACCTCGGCACCGACTCGGTGCGGGTGTGCACCCTGGCCGACGGTGTTCCGGTCCTGCACCGGGAGACCGCCCTGGAGCCCGGCTCGGGACCCCGGCACCTGGCTTTCCACCCGGACGGCACGCGCGCGTACGTCGTCAACGAGCTGCACCCGTCCGTCACCGTCTGCCGCTGGGACGCGACCGCGGGCGTGCTCACCCCCCTCGCGGAAACCGGCGTCCTGCCCGGCGCGCCGGCGGGCGACGCCTACCCGTCGGGCATCGCCGTCTCCCGCGACGGCCGCTTCGTGTGGACCGCCACGCGCGGCGAGGACGTGCTGTCCGTCCTCGCCGTCGAGGGCGAGGACCTGCGGCTGGTCACCATGGTGCCCTGCGGAGGCCACTGGCCGCGGGCCCTCACGGCCCACGGCCGCCGGCTGTACGTCGCCAACGAGCGCTCCGGCGACGTCACCTGGTTCACGGTGGACCCCGACACCGGCGTCCCCCGCCGCGAGGGCTCGGTCGAGCTCCCGGCCGCGTCCTGCGTGGTCATCGGCTGACCGCGCCCGGCATACACGACGAAGGCCCGTTCCGCGCCGGAACGGGCCTTCTGCGTGCGGTGGGACGCCGGGCGTCAGCGCGCCGGCGTGCTCTGAGCCTGCTGCGGCGTGATGCCGAGGGCGGTCGTGTACTTGGCGAGGGCCAGCTTCCCGATCGCCGGGTACGCACCGAGCGACTCCGCGGCCGAGCACCCGGCCTCCTTCGCGGCCTCCTGGACCAGTCCCGGCTCGATCTCCGGGCCGATCAGGTAGGGCGCGAGGGCCAGCTGCTGCGACCCGGAGGAACGCAGCTGCTCGGCCACGGACGCGATGGAACCCTCCTGGTCCAGGGCCGCCGCCATCACCGGCACCGCAAGGCGGGCGGCGAGCAGCATGCCGGTGATCCCGGCCGCCTGCACCGCCTCGTCACCGCCCACGGACGCCAGGACGATGCCGTCGGCGGCGGTCGCCACGGTGAACAGCCGGGCGCGGTCGGCACGCGCCAGACCGGCCTCCGACAGCCGCACGTGCAGCGCCTCGGCGAGCAGCGGGTGCGGACCGAGCACGTCCGTCAGCTCGGCGGCGATCCGGCTCTCCATCACGGCCTGGCGGACCCGGCGCAGCAGCGCGCTGTCCGGGCCGGCGAGCAGCGGCACGACGACGGCGACCGGCCCGTCCGGCTCCCGCACGTCCAGACCCGCGGCGCGCGCCTGCTCGAAGCGGGCGGTGCGCTCCTCGGCGGCGTACGCGAGCACCGACTGCAGGGTCGGGAACTCCTCGTTGTCCCCGTCCAGGTACCCGATGCGGGCGTCGAGGCCGGGCAGCTCGGAGCGGGCGATGCTCACGACCTCCTCGGCGAGGCCGCGCGTGGCACCGCTGGGCGTGCCCGGGACCGCGAGGACGAGCGCCGGCGCGCCCTCGGGAGCCACCAGCGGCTCGGGGCGGCGGTGCCGTCCGGGCTGGCGGGGGCGCGGCATTCGTACTGGCAGGCCGGACGCGGGCCCAGTGGGGGAACTCATGGCGTCGCATGTTACTGGCTTCCTGGGCTCCCCTGTTCGGGGAGGGTGCAGGTGAGCGGTATCCGTCCCGTTTTGTCGGATGAGTTGCGTACGGTTCGGGTGTGATGGGGTCAATCGCCCGTCAGGGTGGTCACGCTGAGCAGGGCCTCGTCCTCGGGCAGGGCGAGGGAGCCGGCGCTCAGCTCGGTCGCCAGGCGCACCGCGCCGTGCAGGGGATCTCCCTCCGCGGGCACCCGGCGCACCTGCGGCAGCCGCTGCGCCAGTTCCTCGTCGAGCGGTCCGAGCAGCACCTCGCCCATCCTGAACAGTCCGCCGGTGGCCGCCACGTACGGTTCCCCGCCGCGCGGGCACACCGCTGCCAGGGAGTCGGCCATGTGCCGGGCCGCCGCACGCAGGATGCTCGCGGCGACCGGGTCCTCGTCGGCGCACTCAGCCACCCGGGGCGCGAAGGACGCGAGGACGGCGGGCCGGTCGGGACGCGGGTACAGCGCGCCGGGCAGCTCCGCCGCCGGCCCGAACGCCTCCTCGGCACGGGCCAGCAGCCGGGCGGAGCCGCCCTCCCGGCCGTCGTGGGCGCGCAGCGCGGCCTCCAGCCCGGCCCGTCCGATCCACGCCCCGCCTCCGCAGTCGCCCAGCAGGTGCCCCCAGCCGTCCGCCCGGCGCCAGCCGGCCAGATCCGTGCCGATCGCGATCAGGCCGGTGCCGCCCGCGACGACGGCACCCGGACGGGTGCCCAGGGCACCCGCGTAGGCCGTCACCGCGTCGGCGGCCAGCGCCAGCCGCCGCACACCCAGTTCGCGCGCCAGGGCGCCGGGCAGCTCCGCGCGCAGCGCCTCGCCCAGGGTGGCGAGCCCGGCCGCGCCCACGACGGCGGTGGTCAGCCGTACCGGACCGGCCTCCGCCGCCGACGCGCGGGCGAGCGGCAGGAGTTGCGACAGGAAGTGCTCGGGGTCGATGCCCCGGGCGCCGGTGCGGACCGGTTCGGCGGAGGACCGCCGGGTCAGCGGCCCGCGCCCGGCGGTCCCCACCACCACCCGGAGGCCGGACCCGCCGGAGTCCACGGCGAGGAACCCGCAGTCCACGGGACGCGACACGACCCCTCCTTCACGGCGGGCCGGCCGCGCCTTCCGCCCGGCCCCGGCCCGCGAGCTCGACGGGGAGGAACACTAGCGGCGTGCCCGCGGCAGGGGGCGACGACCCGGCGCCGGCGCCGGTGCACGGTGTCTGCCAGTAGAGTGACGCGTCGTGGCACCACGACCGTTGCACGAACTTGTCGAAGCAGGGTGGGCGAAGGCCCTGGAACCCGCGGCCGAACGCATCGCCGCCATGGGGGACTTCCTCCGGGCCGAGATAGCGGCGGGCCGGACCTACCTGCCGGCCGGCGCCCATGTCCTGCGCGCCTTCCAGCAACCCTTCGACGACGTCCGCGTCCTGATCGTCGGGCAGGACCCCTACCCCACACCGGGGATGGCCATCGGCCTGAGCTTCGCCGTGGCGCCGGAGGTGCGCTCGCTGCCGGGGAGCCTGGAGAACATCTACCGCGAGATGCACTCCGACCTGGGCCTGCCCCGCCCGTCCAACGGCGACCTCACACCGTGGACGCGGCAGGGTGTCCTGCTGCTCAACCGGGCCCTCACCACCGCGCCCCGCAAACCGGGCGCGCACCGCGGCAAGGGCTGGGAGGAGGTCACCGAGCAGGCGATCCGGGCGCTGGCCGCACGCGGCAAGCCGCTGGTGTCGATCCTGTGGGGCCGCGACGCGCGCAACCTGCGCCCCCTGCTGGGCGACCTCCCGGCGATCGAGTCGGCCCACCCCTCACCGATGTCGGCTGACCGCGGCTTCTTCGGCTCACGCCCGTTCAGCCGGGCCAACGACCTGCTGATGAAGCTGGGCGGCCAGCCGGTCGACTGGCGGCTTCCGTAACCTCGCCGCGCCGCCGGGGCCGCCCCTTGCGCAGTTTCGGCGACCGCGACCGGCGGTCGCCGGGGTGCCCCGGACCACGGGCGGGGCCCGTCGGCCGCCTCAGCGGGACGCCCCGTTCGACTCAGCCGACGACCGCTGCGCGTACGCACAGCACGTCCGGCAGGTGCGAGGCCACCTGCTGCCAGCTGTCCCCGTCGTCCGCCGAGGCGAACACCTCGCCGTTGCGGTTGCCGAAGTAGACGCCCGCCGGGTCCGCGTCGTCCGTGCACATCGCGTCCCGCAGCACCGTGCCGTAGTGGTCGTCACGGGGCAGGCCCGCCGACAGCGGCTCCCAGCTCTTGCCCGCGTCCGCCGTCCGGTAGACCCGGCAGCGGCGGTCCGCCGGGACCCGGTCGGCGTCGGCGTTGATCGGGAACGTGTACGCCGTGTCGCCCCGGTGCGGATGGGCCGCCACCGCGAAACCGAACGTCGACGGCAGGCCCTCGCCGATGTCCGTCCAGTGCGCGCCCGCGTCGTCACTGCGGTACACGCCCCAGTGGTTCTGCAGGTACAGCCGGTCCGGGTCCGCCGCGTCCCGGGCGACCTTGTGCACGCACTGGCCGAACTCCGGGTTCGGGTCGGGCAGGAACACCGCCGACACACCGGAATTGGAGGGTGACCAGCTCGCGCCGCCGTCCAGGGTGCGGAACACTCCGGCGGTCGAGACGGCCACCGTCACCGCTCCGGGGTCGCGCGCGTCGGTGAGCACCGTGTGCAGGCCCTCGCCGCCACCGCCCGGCACCCACTTCGCGCGCGTCGGGTGCTCCCACAGCGGCCGCACGAGGTCGAACGTCTCGCCCCGGTCCTCCGAGCGGTACAGCGCGGCCGGTTCCGTACCCGCGTACACCACGTCGGGTTCGGCCGCCGCCGGGTGCAGCTGCCACACCCGCTCCAGGGACGCGCCGGTGTCCTTGGGGAACTTGACGGCCGGCCGGGCCGGTTCGGTCCACGACCGGCCGAGGTCGTCGGAGTGGAACACGGACGGGCCCCAGTGCGCGCTGTCGCCGCCGGCCAGCAGCCGCGGGGACGCGGTGCGGGTGTCGATGGCGACCGAGTACACGGCCTGCGCGTTGAAGTTGGGACTCTCGTCGAACTCCCAGGCCCCGCCGTCCCGGCGGCGCCCGATGAACAGGCCCTTGCGCGTGCCCACGGCGAGCAGTACCTCGGTCATGCCGATCACCTCCGCGGCGTCACCGTCGACGCCTTCTCCTCCGACATCGGCCAGTCTGCACCCCACCACTGACAGTCACCTCCGGACCGGGTTGCGGCGCAGGTCAGCGGGGTGTCGCGCGCTGCCGCGCCGGCGCCCGCCTCCCACCTGGGTCGGTGCACTGAGCATCGGCAGGCCCCGGCGCGTATGGGGAGGACGGCGGCCCCACCGGCCGCCGGTGAGGAGGTGCCCTCGATGGCATGGCGGGGTCCGACGATGTGGCTGTGGCGCTGGCGCCGCAATCCGCTCAAACGCCCGGCCGACAGGCTGGAGACCTGGGTCCTGCTGGGCGTGTGGACGCTCACCGTCGTCGCCGGGGTGCTCGCCGGGACGCACGTGTGCCGCTCGGTCGAGGAGGGACTGGCCCGTGAGCGCGTCGAGTGGCGTCCCGCGATGGCCCGCCTCGCCGAGCGAGCTCCGGGAGCGCCGGTCCGGGACCGCGGCTCGTCCCCTGCCGACCAGGTCTGGGCGACGGCCCGGTGGACGGCGCCCGACGGCTCCGTGCGGACCGGCCTGCTCCGGGTCCCGGAGGGCAGCCCCGCCGGGACGCCCGTCACCGTGTGGACGGACCCGGAGGGCCGCCGGGTGACCCGCCCGCTGACCGCGTCCCAGGCACGCTTCCGCGCGGTGCTGACCGGCGGGGTGGCGGGCGTCTGCGCCGCGGCCGTTCCGCTGCTCTTCGGCGGCGTGGTGGGCCGCCGCCTGGAGCGCCGCCGCATCGACTCCTGGGACGCCGCGTGGGCCCGCTTCGACCCGCTGTGGGGCCGCACCGCGGGGTGAGGACCCGGACGGACGGCCGACGCCACGGGCCCACCGCCGCCGGGCCCCACGCCACCCTGCGAAGCACCTCCACGGGGCTGCTTCGCGTGCTTCGCCCCGGCCGGCGCCGCGGCCCCGTCCCACGGACGCCGCGGCAACCCGGGACGAAGCGCAGCGGCACTTCTCCTCGCCCGGTCCCGACAGGTCCGTGCCCCGCCGCACCCCGGCCCCCCGACGTGCCTACCCCGCCGCCCCCAGCGCCTCCCCGCACAGCCGCAGCAGCACCAGGTCCTCGTGGAGGGCGCGGCCGCCCGCGAGGTCGGTTCTGTGCCGCCGGGGGGAGGCGAGTTCCTCGCGGAGCAGGCCGTGCAGGGGTGCGCCCTCCTGCCCCAGGGAGGCGGCGCACCCGGCGATCACCACGCGCGTGTGCGGATGGTCGGTCCAGCAGGCGCGGAGGACGGGCAGGACCCGGTCCGCTTCGCCCGTGGTCCGCCACACCGCGCACGCTGCCGTCGCTCGCTCCAGCGGGTCGCCGGAGCCCGCCAGGCGGCGCAGTTCCGGCAGGGCCGGCCGGGCCGCCGGTCCGAGCCGCGCGAGGACGGCCGCCGCGCGGCGCCGCCGGTCCCTCCCCGGCGCCGCCACCTCCCGCAGCAGCGCGGGCACGACCGCGTCCGCGTCTCCGGTGACCGACCACAGGGCCTCCGCGGCGGCGACGGCACAGCCGGTCACCAGCAACGCCCGCAGGTCCGGGACCGCTTCCCGCGCCTCCCCACCGAAGGCGCCCAGGGCGTCGACCGCCGCGTGCACGACGGCCTCACGGCCCCGCGCCCGCTCCGGCATGCCACGCAGCAGCCGCAGAACCCAAGGCAGGGAGGAGACGTCGCCCAGGGACCCGAGCGCCGCCAGCAGGGGGACGGCCTGCTCGTGGGTGCAGGGGCTGTCCGGCGGCACGCGGGCGAGCCGTCGCCGCAGGGCCGGGGCAAGGGGCGCGGCCGCCGGGCCCAGGTGGGGTATGACCCGGCCGAGATCGTGCGGCACGACCGGACCGGCCAGCACCTCGGCCAGCACCGGCGTGGCACGCGCGTCGCCCGCTCGCGCGAGGGCCTTGAGCGCACCGCCCAGAGCGGGGCCGCCCCGCTCGCCGTGCCGTATGCGGAACTCGGGGCGGGACGTCACCAGGGCGTGCAGAGGCCCGGCGGCGGGTGCCGCGAGGGCGTGCAACTCCGCCAGGACGGTCACCGCGGCATCGTGCAACCGGTCCTCGCGGCACCCGAGTTGCGCACCGACGAGGGCGACCGGCCGCTCGTGACCGTCGCGCCACTCCCGGACGAACCCGGCCGCCATCCACACCCCGTTGCACCGGTCGACGGGGTCGGGACTCGACAACTGCCCGCACAGCAACTCCGCCCGGTCGGCCAGGCGGCTCCCGAGCCCGGAGTGCAGGGCGCGCAGCAGCCGGGAGCCCTCCTCGTCGGACGGACGCAGCCGCCGCAGCCGCCCGGCGAGGGTCTCGGGGCCGGGATCGCCGCAGGCGTGGCCCTGCGCGGTCCGCCGACCGGATCTCTCCCTGAGCAGCCCGACGGCGACCGGGACCACATCGCCGGGCAGCCGCCCGGGGGCGCACCCGGCGAGCTGGCCGAGGGCGGCGAGCCGCAGGGACGGGCCGTACGGAGGCCCGCTCAGCGCCTGAAGCAGGCGCACGGCCTCGGCGCCGTGGTCGGGGCCGAGGCGTAACCGGTGCCGGCGGGGCGACCGGGCCGCGGCGTGCCCGTGCCGCCGGACGAACAGGCCGAGGGCCTCCGCCAGGGCCGTCAGCACCCGGTCGTCCCGCTCCACGAGGATGCGCTCCCGCAGCAGCGACAGCACCCGGCCCGGCCCGTCGAGGAACCGCACCAGCGCCCCCGGCACCACCCGGCGCACCCCGCTGTCGGCGTCCCCCGCGAGCCGTACGAACACCTCGGCACGCGCGCGGAGCGCGGCCCGGGCCCGTGCGGCGAGCGCGTCGCCGTCACCGCCGAGGTCGCCGATGCTGACGAGGAGTTCCAGGACCTCCGCCCGGTCCGGCACCTCCTCGCGGACGGCGAGCGAGAGGATGAACGGGACGCACGCGAGTGTCGCGTCGTACACGTCCCCCCGCCGGTGCACGGCGCCGTACATCCCGTCGAGCGCGGTCCCCCGCTCGGCGGGATCGGCGGAGGCCAGTCCCCGCAGCAGTCCGGGCATGTCCTGCGCACTGCCGTCCGCGTGCCGCAGCGAGGCCCAGTCGACCTCGTCGATCCCCCTGAACACGTTGTCCTCCCCAGGCGAAGTGCCGACTGACGGGGAGTCTGCACCACGGCACCGACAACGAAGCGGAAGCAGGGGGTGACTGTGCGCAATCTGTCTGCTGGTTGGCTGACTGTGGGTCAGTCGCCGGGCAGCGCCCGCTCCACGACCGCGTCGAGGGCCGCCCCCTCCGGCAGTGTCCCGAAGGCGTGCCCCCAGTCGCCGCCGAGCCGGGTCGCGCAGAAGGCGTCGGCGACCGCGGGCGGGGCGTACCGCACCAGCAGCGAGCCCTGGAGCGCCAGAGCCATGTCCTCGACGAGGCGGCGTGCCGTCGTCTGCGTCGCCTCCGTCAGCTGCTGCTTCAGCCGTGCCACCGCCGCGTCCAGCCGGGCGTCCGCGCCGCGTGCCAGGGCGAGTTCGCCGAACAGGGCGTCGGCCGTGCCGGGTTCGCGGCCCAGCGCCCGCAGCACGTCGAGCGCGTTGACGTTCCCGGAGCCCTCCCAGATGGACAGCAGGGGTGCCTCGCGGTAGTGCCGGGGCATGCCCGAGTCCTCGACGTAGCCGTTGCCGCCGAGGCACTCCAGGGCCTCGGCCGTGAAGGCCGGACCGCGCTTGGTCACCCAGTACTTGCCCACGGCCGTGGCGATCCGGCGGAACGCGCTCTCCCGCGCGTCCCCCCGGACGGCCCGGTCGGCCGCCCCGGCCAGGCGCAGTGTCAGCGCTGTCGCGGCCTCCGACTCCAGCGCGAGGTCGGCCAGGACGTTGCGCATCAGCGGCTGGTCCAGCAGCCGTGCGCCGAACGCCCTGCGGTGCCGCGCGTGGTGCCCCGCCTCCACCAGGGACTTGCGCATCAACGCGGCCGACATCGTCACGCAGTCCAGACGCGTGCAGTTGACCATCTCGATGATCGTCTTGACGCCGTGCCCCTCGGGGCCGACCAGCCAGGCCACCGTGCCGTCGAACTCGGGCTCCGAGGAGGCGTTGGACCGGTTGCCCAGCTTGTCCTTCAGGCGCTGGATGCGGAACGTGTTGCGGGTGCCGTCCGGCAGCACGCGCGGCACCAGGAAGCAGGACAGACCGTCCGGGGCCTGGGCCAGCACCAGGAACACGTCGCACATGGGCGCGGAGGTGAACCACTTGTGCCCGCGCAGGGTGTACACCCCGGGTTCGGCCGTGGGCGTGGCCCTCGTGGTGTTCGTGCGGACGTCGGAGCCGCCCTGCTTCTCGGTCATCCCCATGCCGGCGAGCAGCCCCCGCTTCTCGGTGGGCTCGCGCAGGGCGGGGTCGTACTCGCGGCTGGTCAGCAGCGGCTCGTAGAGCTTGGCCAGCTCCGGCTGGCGGCGCAGGGCGGGGACGGCCGCGTACGTCATGGAGGTCGGGCAGCCGTGTCCCGCCTCGGTGTGGCCCCAGACCAGGCCGCCGGCCGTCCGGGCGACGTGCGCGCCCGGCCGGTCCTCCGCCCAGGGCGCGCCCGCCAGTCCTTCCGCGACGGCCGTCCGCATCAGGTGGTGCCAGCTCGGATGGAACCGGACCTCGTCGACGCGGTTGCCGTACCGGTCGTGCGTGTGCAGCTCCGGCTCGTGCCGGTTGGCCAGATCCGCCCACTCCTGCGCCTGGACGCTGCCGGCCTGCCGGCCCAGCCGCCGCAGGTCCGCCTCGGCCCAGCCGGCGCCCTCCCGCCGCAGCCCCTCCAGCAGTGCCGCGTCCTCGGAGGCGTCGTACGGGGTGAGGGGCGGGGCCTGGTTGGTGACGTCGTGCGTGGCGGGTGAGCCGTACGCCCGCGGTTCCTCTGGTGTCGAGACCATGCGCCGAGTGTTGCACTCCTTCTACGGCCGCAGCAATAGTGCAACATCGCAGGGTGCCGCGTACAGTACGTGACCATGCCCAGGAACGTGCCCGCGCGGTCCGGCGCGCTCGATCTGCGCCCCCTGTCCGCGCGGTCGGTCGTGCTGAGCCTGCTGCTCGGCACGCACCCCCCGGAGCTGGCGACCCGGGAGCTGGTGCCGCTCGTCGAGGGGTTCGGCGTCGGGGGTTCCACCCTGCGCGCGGCGCTCAGCCGGATGGTGGCCGCCGGCGATCTGCGGCGCACCGACGCCGGTTACCGTCTCAACGACCGTCTGCTGGACCGTCAGCGCCGCCAGGACGACGCCGTACGGCCCCGCACGCGTGCGTGGGACGGCGACTGGGAGATGGCCGTCGTCACCGCGACCGGCCGGGGGCCCGCCGCACGCGCCGATCTGAGGACCCGGCTGACCGGCCTGCGGCTGGCCGAACTGCGCGAGGGCGTCTGGCTCAGGCCCGCCAATCTCGCCCGGGAGCTCCCCGCGGACCTGGGTGAGGTCGTCCAGCGGTACACGGCCCGGCCCGAGCGCCCCGCCCGCGAACTCACCGCGTCGCTGTGGCCCCTGGACACCTGGTCCGGCACGGCCCGGGACCTCCTCGCCCACATCGCCGGGGCGGACCGGCCCGCCGACCGCCTCACCGCGTACGCCGCGGTCGTCCGGCATCTGCTCGCCGATCCGGTGCTGCCCCCGAGCCTCCTGCCGGCCGACTGGCCCGGGGACGAACTGCGTGCCGCCTACACCGCCTACCAGCGGGAGCTGACCGGGGCGGTGCACGCGCGCGTGCGCGGCACATGACCCGGAAGGCGCCCGGAAGGCACCCGGAAGGCGCCCGGAAGGCGCCCGGTCGGCTCGACCGGCTGGGGCGGGGGTGCCACGACGTGGACGGCCGTGCGCAGCGCCCGCCGGGGCGCTCCGCACGGCCGCCGTCACCGTGGGGGGAGGTCTCCCCGGACTACCGGTAGGTGATGTCCGAGGTGGAGTACAGGCAGTTCTTGCTGTCCGGGCCGGACCCGACCGCGGTGTTGTTGTTGTACTTCTGGCAGGGCACGACCTTGCGCGCGGAGTCGTTGCGGATCGTGATGCCGCGCAGGGTGGCCACGTCGTTGCGGTTGACGTTGATGCCGACGAGCCGCGCGGTGGATCCCGTGCCGGTCACGTCGATGGTGTCGAGGTTGACCTTGCGGGTGTACTGCGTGGAGCAGTCGCCGCAGGAGCGGTAGAGCGTTTTGAACTCCTGCACCGCGAAGCCGGAGATGTTGAGCGTGCCACCGCCGTTGTGCTGGAAGACCTTGTCCGCCGCCTTCTTCGCCCCTCCGCCGATCACGTGGTAGGTGGCGCCGGTGCCGCCGCGGAAGGTCGCGGCGTCCTCGCCGACGTCCTCCCACCAGACGTTCTGCAGCGTGCAACTGCCCTCGCAGTGGATGCCGTCGGCGGCCGGGGCACCCAGGACGACGTTCTTCAGCACCGCGCCGTCCGCGAGCCGGAAGATGGGGTCCTGGCCCTCCTCCTGGCCGTCGCCGGCCAGGTCGCCCGTGCCGTAGTACCGCTTCATCCCGTAGTCCTTGGTGCCGGACACGGCGATGGTGGAGGAGGTGCCCTGGCTGCCGTTGGGTGTGGGCCAGGTGGCGGCGCTCGCCGTCGGGGCCTGCATGGTCATGACCATGCCAATGGAAAGGCCGAGGATGGCCATAGTGCCGATCGGTGCGCGCCCGCGGGCGCGCGGTCGGGTCGCAATCGTCATGGTCCCGATTCCTTCTGTCGTGGGGGCCGATCAGGTTCGGGTGGTTCATGTACACGGACGACGGTCAAGCTGTCGTCCGGTGCGGTTGCGTGTGTGTCCCGGTATGCATCTACATCCACCAAGGCGTGCAGCTCATGGCGTCGGGCAGGGTGCGGCGGGCGCCCTGTGCGGACGCATCCGGGTCAACCCACTGAACGGAACGTAGACGGTAAGCGCTTTCTGGTCAACGCCTCGCGCAGAACACATCCGGCCGTCCGTCCGGCCGGTCGGGGTCGGCCGTCATGGTGGGGGAGTGCTCGCCCCGGAACGGCGAAACCGGCCGCGCTCGCGCCCCGGGGGGCGAGCGCGGCCGGTCGACGGCGAGTGCGGCCGGTCCGCGGGGCGTGCGGGGGTCGACGGCGGGTGCGGGGGTCGGCTCAGACCGAGCGGTGGTACTGGTCCGGCACGTGCACCTCGCCCCCGAGCTCCCGTGCGGCGTGCCGGGCCCATGAGGGGTTGCGCAGCAGTTCACGGCCCAGCAGGACGGCGTCCGCCTCGCCGTTGGCCAGGATCTTCTCCGCCTGCTCGGCGTCGGTGATCATGCCGACGGCGGCGACCGGGAGGCCCGTCTCGGCGCGGACCCGGGCGGCGAAGGGCACCTGGTAGCCGGGGCCGGTGGGGATGTGGACCCCGGAGGCGTTGCCGCCGGTGGAGACGTCCAGCAGGTCGACTCCGTGGGCGCGCAGATCGCCGGCGAGGCGAACGGTGTCGTCCGCCGTCCAGCCGCCCTCGTCGAGCCAGTCGGTCGCCGAGATGCGGAAGAACAGGGGCTTGTCGTCCGGCCAGACGGCGCGAACGGCGTCGACGACCTCGAGCGCGAAGCGGGTGCGGTTCTCGTAGGAGCCGCCGTAGGCGTCGGTGCGCTGGTTGGAGTGGGGTGAGAGGAACTCGTTGATCAGGTAGCCGTGGGCGCCGTGGATCTCCGCGATCTCGAAGCCGGCGGCCAGTGCCCGCCGGGCCGCGTCCGCGAACTGCCGCACCACGTCCCCGATCTGTGCGGCCGTCAGCTCGGCCGGGACCGGGTGCCGCTCGTCGAAGGCGATCGCGCTGGGGGCGACGGAGTCCCAGCCGTGGCCTTCCGGGCCGACCGGGGCGCCGCCCTTCCACGGGCGCTCCGTCGACGCCTTGCGGCCGGCGTGGGCCAGCTGGATCGCCGGGACCGTGCCCTGCTCCCGCAGGAAGCGGGTGATCCGGCGGAAGGCCGCCACCTGCGTGTCGTTCCAGATGCCGAGGTCGTACGGCGAGATGCGGCCCTCCGGGGACACGCTGGTGGCCTCGACGATGACGAGGCCCGTGCCGCCGGTGGCGCGGGCGGCGTAGTGGGCGAAGTGCCAGTCGGTCGGGGCGCCGGCCTCCGGACCCTCCGGCGCGGCCGAGTACTGGCACATCGGGGGCATCCACACGCGGTTCGGGATCGTCACATCGCGCAGGGTGAAGGGCTCGAAGAGCGCGGTCACGGCGGACTCCGTTCGTCAGGGGGCCGAGGTCTCCTCGTACGATAGCCTTCGTAGTACGGCGAGTGTCAAACTACGAAGGTTCTCGTACCATGGGAACTCCCGAGGAAGTGAGGCCGTCGTGACGACCCCCGCCGTGAGTAGCCGTGCTCTGCCGCATCCCGCACGGGACGAGGTCCGGCTGGAGGGTGTGCTGCACGCGCTGTCCGATCCGATGCGGCTGCGTATCGTGCGGGAACTGGCCGCCGCGGTGGGGGAGTTGTCCTGCTCCCACTTCGAGCTGCCGGTGACCAAGTCGACGACGACCCACCACTTCCGGGTGCTGCGGGAGAGCGGGGTGATCCGGCAGGTGTACCGCGGGACCGCCAAGATGAACGGGCTGCGGCGCGACGATCTGGACGCCCTGTTCCCCGGTCTGCTGGACGCACTGCTGGAGGCCGCGGCCCGGCAGGCCGCCCGCCTCGCGGACTGACGGTCCGGCGGGCGTCCGGGCGGTCGGAAGTACGCGTGCGCCGCCGCCGCGGCTGCGCTGACAGGGTGCAGTGCGCCGCCGGGGACGCGTGTCCGATCTGTAGGGAATGTGATCATGCGGTTACGTTCCGTGTGTGGTCGAAGCATCCTTTCTTCATCTTTCTGATCGCTCTCCCGCGGACGGTGCGGTGTCCGTGCGCCCCGCGTGGGAAGTGCGGGAGAGCGAGGGCGCCACGCGCTGGTTCGAGTTGCGTCTGGCCTTCGCGGACGGAGCCCGTGTCGACGCGCTGGCACTGGTGGCCGGCGGAACCGTCTGCGTCGAGGAGGTGCGCGCCCAGCCCGCGCTGACCCTGGACGATCTGGCGGTGCTCGCCGACTGGATCGAGGAGTCGGTCGCCGGGGCGTGCGCCGCCGGGCCCGAGGCCGGGGGAGACGGCCCGGGCCGCCGGGCGAGGCCGGTACCCCCGCGTGGCGCCGAGGGGCGGCAGCTCGTCGCCCGGGAGTACCGCGCAGCCCAGCGGTCCGGAACCGACCCGGTCCTCGCCGTGATGTCCGCGACCGGTCATGGCCGCCGCACCTCCCTCAGGCTGATCGGCCAGGCCAGGGACGCCGGTCTGCTGCCGGCGCGCCGGGCCAGACGCTGACCTTCCGGCCCGCACGGCGCCCGGCCGGACCCCCACCCGGCCGCGCCGGGCGAGCCGCTCAGAGCATGTTCCGCATACGGGTGATCTCGCTCGTCTGCTGCGCGATCACCTCGTCCGCCATCTCCTCGACGCGGATGTTGTTGCCCTCCCCCTTCACCTCCGTGGCCATGGTGATCGCCCCCTGGTGATGGGTCGTCATCAGGGTGAGGAAGAGGTGGTCGAACGCGCTGCCCTCGGCCGCGCGGAGCTTCTTCAGCTGGGCCTCGGCCGCCATGCCGGGCATCGCCGCGTGGTCGTGCCGCTCGGCCCTCAGCGGTCTGCCGTACGACTTCAGCCAGCCCTTCATGGCCTCGATCTCCGGCTTCTGCCCGGCCGCGATGCGCTCGGCGATGCGCTCGACGTCCTTCGACTCGGCCCGCTCCTGCACGAGTCCGGTCATCTCCAGCGCCTGCGTGTGGTGCTGGATCATCATGCGGACGTAGGAGACGTCGGCCGAGTTGGGGGAGTCGTTCTCCGCGTGCCGGTCCGCCACCTCCTCGGGGGACAGGGTGCGGTTGGCCTCACCGGGCCCGCCCGGCGCGATCACCGCCGGGCCGTCCGCCGCCTTCCCGTCCGAGCCCGAGTCGCAGCCTCCCGCGCCGAGCACGGTCAGGACGACCAGCCCCGTCACGACGGCGGACGCGCGGGACGTACGGGACGCACGGCGGAAGAGCACAACGACCTCCTGGGGCGGGCGGGTTGGGGCGCACCGCGTGGTGCCGACGGCGTACTGGCACGCTTCCGCGGGTCATTGATCGCAAAACTTCATTGCGATTCTGTTGCCCCCTATTGGTATGTGCATGGCGAAGACGATACTGCGTGGTGCGTGAACCGTTCCGCAGCGAACGGAACCAGGGAGGAAAACAGTGATCCTGTTGAACGACCGCAGAACACGCCGCAGACGACTGGGAGTCGTCGCAGCCGCCGGCGGAATGCTGGCCGCGCTCCTCACGGCTGCTCCGGCAGGGGCCACCCCCGACCCCGGGGACGCGCCGCCCGCGCCGAAGGAGGTCTCCAGGAACGCCCAGGCCGAGGTGCGCGACGCCATCCGGAACGGCGACATACCCGGCCAGGACGAGATCGTCCGGTCCGACAACATCCGGCACGTGGCGCACGTCCCCAAGGACGCGCTGAAGGGCACGAACTCCGACCTGGCCTTCCAGGGCAGGTACGCCTTCGCCGGCAACTACGACGGCTTCCGCATCTTCGACATCAGCAACCCCAGGGCGCCGAGGACCGTCGCCGAAGTCCTGTGCCCCGGCTCGCAGAACGACATCTCCGTCTCCGGTGACCTGCTGTTCCTGTCCACCGACTCCTCGCGCAGCGACAGCAGTTGCTCCAGCACCACCCAGCCGGCGACCGAGAAGTCCTCGTGGGAGGGCATGAAGGTCTTCGACATCAGCGACAAGCGCAACCCGAGGTACGTCGCCGCCGTCGAGACCGCCTGCGGCTCGCACACCCACACGCTGGTGCCCGAGCGCCGCAACGTGTACGTGTACGTCTCCTCGTACTCGCCCAACGCCGCCTACCCCGACTGCCAGCCGCCGCACGACGGCATCTCCGTCATCAAGGTGCCGCGCCACGCCCCCGAGAAGGCCCAGGTCGTCGGCTTCCCCGTGCTGTTCCCCGGTGAGGGCCCGGACGGCGGCGGCAACCCGGGCGGCCCGGTCAACCCGGGGGTCTCCAAGACCACGGGCTGCCACGACATCACGGTGCTCCCGTCCGAGGACCTGGCCGCGGGCGCCTGCATGGGCGACGGCATCCTCTTCTCCATCAAGGACCCGGAACGCCCCAAGGTCATCGACCGGGTCCAGGACAACGTCAACTTCGCGTTCTGGCACTCCGCGACGTTCAACCAGCGGGCGAACAAGGTCGTCTTCACCGACGAGCTGGGCGGCGGCGGCGGGGCCACCTGCAACGCCCAGGTCGGCCCGAACCGCGGCGCCGACGGCATCTACGACATCGTCGGCAAGGGCGACCAGCGCAAGCTCGTCTTCCGCAGCTACTTCAAGATCCCCCGCCACCAGGCGGACACCGAGAACTGCGTCGCCCACAACGGCTCGCTCATCCCGGTCAAGGGCAGGGACATCATGGTCCAGGCCTGGTACCAGGGCGGTGTCTCCGTCTGGGAGTTCACCGACTCGGACCGGCCGAAGGAGATCGCCTACTTCGACCGCGGCCCGCTGACCACCGACACGATCACGACGGCCGGCTCCTGGTCGGCGTACTACTACAACGGCTACATCTACTCGAACGAGATCGCCCGGGGCTTCGACGTGCTGAAGGTCGACGACCGGCGCACGGATCCGGCCCGCCGGGTCCACCAGCGTGAGCTCAACGTGCAAACCCAGCCCGACTACTTCGACTGATCCGCCGGGCCGCACCGCGGTGCGGCCCCCGTCGCGAAGAACCGCGACAGATCGTCGTCGCAGTCCCCGCCGGAGGCCCCGGCCTCCGGCGGGAGACCCAGCTCCCAGTCGAGCCGGTAGCGCTTGAACAACTCGGCCCGCAGCACCGGGACCGGCATCGGCACGCCCGGCACCAGGGCCGCGTACACCGCGCCCATCAGCAGGGCCCGCATCATGGGGTAGTCCCGGTCGACGTCCTCGGAGCCGTGCCGCGCCATCGTGTCGCGCAGCAGCTCCGCCAGCCGGCGCTGCTCCGGGCACTGCATGAAGCCCTCGGTGTCCAGGATCCCCGCCATGTGCTGGCGCATCAGCACCGGCCGGTCGCGGGCGAGGCCCAGGACGGCGTCGATGGCCCGGGCCATCCGCTCCCGGCCGTCGTCGGTGCGCGGCTCGCGCTCCAGCGCCTCCTCCAGCGTGCGGTGCATCAGCCGGTGCACGGCGGACTGGACCAGCTGCCGCTTGCCCGGGAAGTAGTACGACACCAGGCCGCGCGCCGAGCCGGCCCGGTCCGCGATGTCGCCGAGCGTGGTGGCCTCGTAGCCGCGCTCGCCCACGAGCTCGACCGCCGCCTGCAGGAGCCGCTCCCGGGAACGCCGCCGCAACTCTTCATTGACCGAGGCGCTGCGCGGGGACATCCTGTAACTCCTGCGTTGACTGGCTGCCAGCCAACTATACTCGGAGGGTGTCCGGCCGGACCGCTCGGTCCTGGCCGGCGATGCCGTCTGCCTCGGGCGACGCGGGGGATCGTCCGAGGCAGACGTGCGAACGCCCCGGTGGTCGCCCCGGGCTACCACCTCTCGCCGGAACGCATGGTGCGTCCACGTCGCCCGGGCTCAGCCCACCAGCTCCAGCACGGGCAGCAGTCCGGCGGGCCGGTCGGCCACCGGCAGATGGTCCACGAAGTGCACCGCGCACCCCAGGGCGCCGGCGCCGCCGTCCGCCACGCGGTTGTCCCCGACCATGAGCGTCCTGCGGGGATCGGCCCCCAGCGCCTCGCACGCGGTCGCGAAGAGGCGCGGATCGGGCTTCTGGATACCGTGCTCGAACGACAGGACGTAGGTGTCCACGTAGCGGTCCAGGCCGTGCTCCCGGAAGACCGGCCGGAGGTCCCAGCCGATGTTGCTGACCACCCCCACCGGGATGCCGCGCTCCCCGAGGGCCCGCAGCACCTGCGGGGCGTCCGGGTAGGGGGCCCAGGCGGCCGGGGTCATGTGCCGGTCGTACAGCGCGTCGTGCAGCGCCGGGTCGGGCAGCAGGACCTGGCGGGACAGGCCGGTGTAGGCGGCCCGGTGCAGTGCGGCGCTGCGGTCGCGGACCTGCCAGGTCTCGGCGAGTTCCGCGGGGACCCGGGCCGGATCCCCGCCGCCGGGGAGCGCCCCGACCGCCTCCAGCGCCCGTGCCGCGGCGGTCAACTCGGTGTCGGAGAGCGGGGTCCGGCTGCCCACCATGGCCCCGCGCAGCCAGGCATCGGTGGACTCGACCCGGAAGAGGGTCCCGGAGAAGTCGAACAGCACGGCGTTCATGGGGCGATCCTATGAGGCGCCGCCCCGCGCCCGTCGGCGATTGCGGAGGCCGGTGGGCGGGGCCCGCCGGGCGCGACGGGCCGGGTGGTGGCCGGCCGGGCGCGGACCCGTTCAGTCCTGCGCGTCCATCCGCCCCGGCTGCCACCGCGTGTGCGCCCACACCGCCAGGGCCACGACCGTCGCACCCAGGAGCCAGCCGCCCATCACGTCCGACGGCCAGTGCACGCCCAGCCAGATCCGGGTCAGGCCCACGCCCACCACGGAGACGACGGCCACGGCCAGGGCCGTGCGCCACACCGCCCGGGTGACGCCGTGGCGGTGCAGGAGCCACAGCAGCAGTCCGCACACCACGGTGGCGGTCATCGCGTGACCCGAGGGGAAGGCCGCGTAGTGGGCCGAGTCGACCGGGTCGGGCCACACGGGGCGGGGCCGGTCCACGGCCGCCTTGACGCCCTGCTGCAGCAGCGTGCCGAACGCCACGGCCACGGCCAGCCACACCGCCGTCCAGCGTGCCGCGAACCGCACCACCAGCGCCACGACCACGGCCGCGCACAGCAGCCTCATCGTCCACGGGTCCCAGACCCAGTCGGTCAGGATGCGGCACGCCTGGGTGAGGCCGCCCTCCTCGACCGCCCAGCGGTGGGTGGTGGCCGCGATGTCGCCGTCCGCGGTGACGAGAGGACTCCATCTCGCCGCGACGAGGGTCAGCAGCAGGGCCGAGCACACGGCCAGGGCACCGGCGAGCGTGGCGGTGACGCGGTGCTCCGGGCGGGGCGGGGAGTCGACGGACGAGGTGTGCATACAGCGATAGTCGCCGAACCCGGGGTTCCGAAACCAGCGCGGGGACGATCTCCCGCCACCCGGACGACCTGCTCCGGACGCCTCCCGTCCATCCGGCCCCGCCCCGGCCCCGGTCAGCCCAGGGCGCGCAGCCCGGGTACGAACGCCAGCAGCACCGGCACCACCGGCACCAGCGCGGCCGCCGCCGTCAGGCGCAGCCGCCGCGAGGGGGGCAGGCGGTCCGGGGGAGTGAGCAACCGGTGCACCCGGGCCGGGACATGGGCCTGGGGGGTCGGGCAGGGGCCGAACACGCCCCGGTGTTCGTTCAGTTCGACCAGGGCCAGGGCCGTGGTCAGCCGGCCGAAGCGGCGCGACGCCGTGTCGTCGGCGGCGAGTTCGACCAGGCGGTGCATCTCGTCGCGGAACGCGGCGAACACCGGCACCTGCGGGAAGCCGCCCGCGAGGGCGGAGGAGCAGTTCAGCAGCCAGTCGTGCCGGGCACGGGCGTGACCCTGCTCGTGGGCCAGGACGGCGTCCAGCTGCCGGCCCTTCAGCCGGTGCAACGCCGCCGTGGTCACGACCAGTTGGGCAGGTGTGCCGGGCACCCACCAGGCGTCGGGCCGCTCGCTCTCCAGGACGACGAGCCGACCCGAGACCGCCACCTCGCCCGGCATCAGCGGGGCCCGGACCAGGAGGTCGGCGCGGCGCCGGCGGCGCCGGGCCCGGGCCCGGACGATCTCGCGGACCAGCATCGCCGCGCTCCACAGCCCGGCGCAGGCCAGCGCCACCGCGGTGCTCGCCGCCCAGGTGCCCGCCGTGCCGAGGGCGTAGGCCTCGACGACCGGGCCGGGCGCCGTCGCGAAGACGTGCCCGCCTACCGCGTCCCAGGCGGCCGCCGCGCTCAGCGTCATCGACAGCGCGCAGCACACCAGCACGGCCGCCACCACGCACTGCCAGACCCACAGCGCCACCACCGGCTCGCGGTCCGGCCAGTCCGCCCGGGCGAGCAGCCGGGGAGCGACCACGGCCGTCAGGGCGCCGAGCAGCAGTAGCGCCGCGGGGAGCATCATGGCCGCAGCCTATGAGGGCATCACCCACCGGCGGTACGGCTCGCGGGGGCAAAGTGACGCAGGCAACGAAATCCGCAGCCGTCGGCTTGAACTGCTCCGCGGACGGGCGAACCGGCGTGAACCGCCCCCGGACCCGGGCAGGTCCGGGTGCGGCTCGCCGCCGCCGGGGTCTGCGGTGTCACAGCGTCAGCAGCATCGCCACCATCGCCATCCCCATGGACAGGCGGCAGGCTCGCGCCAGCTCCGGTCGGTCGCCCCACCCGCTCGCGGGCGAGCCCCGGCCCGCACCGCCGCTCCCCGCCACGGCCGCGACCGGCACCAGCCGTGTCCCGGCCAGCAGCACGTACCCGGCGAAGTACAGCAGCAGCATGCCCGTCAGCAGCGGAACCCCCGAGCCGCTCCCGCCGTGCGCGTGGCCGGGAGACCCCGCCATGACGACGGACATGTAGACCATCGCCCCGGCCCCCACCAGATGGTGCAGGTGGTGCGCCCCGGCCCGCGCGGCCCACAGCGCGTGCAGGCCCGCCGCCCCGAACATCACCGCGTACACCGGCCAGGCCCACGCGGGTGGTGTGAACGCCGCGGCCGGGACCGCCATGACGGCCATCCCGAAGCCCATCAGCGCCTCACCGCCCGCGGTGCCCCGTTCCCCCTCGGCCCCGTTGCGCATCCGCACCAGGCAGTAGGCGCCGGTCACCGCGCAGAGCGCCACCAGCAGCCAGCCGGACGATGCCGGTCCGTGCACGCGTACCTCCCCCGATCGGCGGTCGGTCATTCGATGCCCGGGCCGGACGGTGCGCAAGCGAGCGCAAGGGTGTACACGGGGAGCGTTTCGGGGAGCACGGCGGACGGACCCTGATGTTTTACGAGTAAAACACCTGTTAATGTGAAGGGATGAGCACCGCGCCCCCCACCCCCGCCCCCTCGACGACCCCACGGCGTCTCCCACTGGCGGGAGTGCTGCGCCTCGGCCGGCCCTCCGAGATCTGGTTCAAGCCCGCGCTGAGCGTGGTCGCCGCGATGGCGCCGCCCAACCTGACGCTGCTCGCGCTCGGGCGACTCGACCTGGCGATGTACACGATGGCGGGGTCCCTGTGCGCCCTGTACACCCACAACCGCCCCTACGCGGCCCGGGCCCGGGCCCTGCTGTGGGTGGTGCTGGGCATGGTCGGCGGTCTGGCGGTGGCCCTGGTCGCGGCCTCGCTCACCGACAGCGCCGCCCTCCTGGTCACCGTCGGGGCGCTGCTCGCCGCCGCGCAGAAGGTGCTGTGCGACGCCACCCGCGTCGGCCCGCCGGGCAACGTCGTGCTCGCCTTCGTCACCTCGGCGTCCCTGTTCGCGCCGCAGACCCTCGCCCAGGTCCCCGGCCACCTGGCGCTCGCCGCCGCCACCGGCGTCTGGGCCTGGCTGGTCTGCATGGCACCGGGACTGCTGCGCCCGCACGGCCCGGAGCGGCGGGCCACCGCCGCCGCACTGAAGGCGGCCGCCGCCTGCGCCGCCACCGCCGGGACGGGCGGCGACGCGGCCCGGGCCCGCGCGGCCGGGTACGCCGCCGTGCAGGCCGCCTGGCAGTCGCTGCTGTCCACCAAGGCCCCCTCGCGCACCCGGCGCGCACTGGAGCGGCTCGTCGTCCGCGCCGAGGTGGCCCTCGCCGCACCGGCGGAAGCGGACGCCGGGAGGCTGCGCGCCTGGGCCGACGCGCTGCGCGGCAACGGGCCGGTGCCGCGGGTCGGGCTCGCTCCGGCCGCCGCCGAGGAACTGGCCGGCGTCGAGGCGGCCCGGCCGCTGTGGGCCCGCCTCGGCCCGCTGACCCCGCTCGCCGCCCGCACGGCACTCGGCTGTGCGCTCGCCGGCTACGCCTCCCTCGCGCTGGGCGTCGGCCGGCCGTACTGGGCGCTGGTCACGGCTGCCTCGCTCTACCAGGCCAACATCACCCTGACCTGGAGCCGCGCCGTGCAGCGGGTGGTGGGCAACGTCGCCGGCGTCCTCGTCTTCCTGGCCGTCGTCCCGCTGGCGCACCTGGGCCCGGCGGCCCTGGTACTCAGCTGCCTGGCGTTCAGCTTCGGCGCCGAGGTGCTGATCAGCCGGAACTACTGGCTGGGCAGCGTGTGCGTGACGCCCATGGCCCTGCTCGTCACGGAGTTCGCCAAGTACCAGGCGCCGGGGGAGCTGATGAAGGAGCGGGTCGTGGACACCGTCGTCGGGGCGCTGGTCGGTCTCGCCGCCGCCGTGGCGGTGACCGACCGCCGCGCGGGCGACCGGGTGGAGCGCGCCCTAGCGGCCGCCGAGCGGGCCCGCGAGGACGCCGCCCGCCTGCTGGCCGAACCCGACCCCGCCCCGGCCGCCCTGGAATCGGCCCGCCGTGCCCTCGCCGCCGCCTTGGCCGCCCTGCGGGCCACCGCGGACGCCGCGGCCGGGGAGTGGTGGCAGCGGGCGCTGCCCCACGAGAGGGTCGTGCTCACCGAGCGGTCCGGACACCGTACGCTCGCCGCTACGGCACGACGCCAGGGACTGCTCCCGCGGCGGAGCGCGGGCACGGAGACGGAGGACGCACGGGCATGACGCCGACCGAGGGATCGTCACCCGCAGGGAACGGCCCGGGGGCCGGTCCCCGCCAGGGGGCCGGAGCCGGGCCGGGCGCGGGGGAACGGCCGTCCGCTGTGGACCGGGCCGCCGGCACCGCGCGAGGCGGTCCCGCCGGTGAGGACTCGGTCGCCGGGCACCGGCCCGCGCGCGCCCCCCGAGCGGGCGACGGCACGACGTCCGGTCCGGCCCCCGCCCGCCGGGGCGACACCGTGGCCGCGGTCGTCCACCAGTGGCGGTCGGTGCATCCCGAGCTGGACACCGGCCCGATGGAGGTCATCGGGCGGATCAACCGCTGCGCCGCGCTCCTCCAGCAGGCCGAGGACGCGCCCCTGCGCCGGGCGGGGCTCAGCCGGCCGGAGTTCGACCTGCTCGGCGCGCTGCGCCGGACCGGGCACGAGCTGACCCCCGGGGAACTGGCCCGGGAGACGTTCTCCTCCGGGGCCGCCGTCACCAAGCGGCTCAAGCAGCTCGCCGAGCGCGGCCTGGTCGAGCGCCGCGGCGACGACCGCGACCGCCGGGTGGTCCATCTCCGCCTCACCGACGCCGGGCGTGACCTGGTCGACGCGATCCTCCCCTCCCAGCTCGCCTACGAGGCCGCCGCGCTGTCCGGCCTCGACGCCCCCGAGCAGGGCGAACTGGCCGCACTGCTGGGGGACCTGCTCGGCCAGCTGGAGGGCCGTCTGGGCGCGCTGCGGCCCTGAGGACACCACGGGGCACGGGGCACGGAGCACCGGGTACGAGGCACGGGGGCGCCGGGGCCGGGGCGCCGCGTCCCGCTCCCGCTCGCCTGGAACGCGTACTCCGCTAGAACGCGTACTCCGCTAGAACTCGTACTCCGCCGGATACACCCCGAACATCGCCCCCTGTGGGTCCCGCAGCACCGCGATGCGCGGGCCGTCGGGCACGGACGTCGGGACCATCAGGACGGTGCCGTGCCGCTGGACGACGGCGGTCGCCCCGTCCACGTCGTCGACGGCGAAGTAGGGGAGCCAGTGCGGCGGCACCTCCGGCGGGAACTTGTCGTCCATCGTCACCATGCCGCCGAAGTCCGCGCCGTCCAGGCCCCACTGCGTGTAGCGGTCCGAGGCGCTGACGCCCCAGCCGAACACGCGCCCGTAGAACGCCACGGACTGCTCGGGGTCGCGGGTGAACAGCTCCACCCAGCCCAGCGCGCCGGGCGCGTTGAACAGCCCGGCGCCCGGGAAGGCCCCCGCCTGCCAGAGCTGGAACACCGCGCCGCCCGGGTCGGCGGCCACCACGAAGCGGCCCGCGTCGAACACGTCCACCGGGCCCAGCAGCACCACCCCGCCCGCCTCCGTCACCGCACGGGCCGCGGCGTCCGCGTCCGTCACGGCGAACGCCACGTTCCACGCCACCGGCTGGGACGGCTGGTACAGGGGGGCGAGGGCGGCGACGGCCGCGTCCCCGAGGTGGGCGACGGTGTAGCCGCCCGCCTCCGGGCGGGGGTCGGTCTCGGGCCGCCAGCCGAACAGGCGCGTGTAGAACCGCCGGGCCGCCTCCAGGTCGCTGGTGCCCAGCTCCGCCCAGCAGGGCCCGCCGGTCACCGGTGCGTCGAGCTTCATGGCGTTCCTTCCGCAGGAGACGACCCCCTCCAGCACGCTAAGCCGCCGCCGCGAGCGGGTGCCATCCGGGGACGCCGGTGGGGCACCGGGCGCCGGCCGCCTCAGATGCCCGGCCGGTGGCGCATCGGGTGGTCCGCCGGGACCTCGACCAGGACGATCGGGAGGCCGTCCGGATCGGCGATCCACATCTCGATCAGCCCCCACGGCTCGCGCACCGGGGGCCGCACGATCTCCACGCCCTCGGCACGCAGTTCCTCCTCGGCCGCCGCCGCGTCGTCCACCTGGAGCCACAGCCGCACCGACGGCTCCGGGCGGGAGGCGGCCCGGCCGGACACCTCCAGGAAGCCGCCGCCGAGGAAGTAGACCGTGCCGCGCTCGGGACCCGTGCCGAACTCCCGGTACACGGCGAGGCCCAGCTGCCCGCCGTAGAAGGCCCGGGACCGCACGGGGTCGGTGGGGCGGAGCAGGACGCGGCTGCCGAGTACATGCACCATGCGGCGGAGCCTACCGGCGGGGTTACGCTCGTCCCTGCCCGAGCCGCGCCAGGAAAAACGGAGACGTACGCCCATGGAGACCGCCGCCACCGCACTGACCTTCCGGGACGCCACGGACGCCGACGTGGACGAACTGGTCGCGCTGATCGAGTCGGCGTACCGGGGCGACTCCAGCCGGGCCGGGTGGACCACCGAGGCGGACATCCTGGAAGGGCAGCGCACCGACCCGCAGGGGGTGCTGGAGGTCGTCCAGTCGCCCGACAGTCGGCTGGTCACCGTGGAGCGCGACGGCCGGATCGTCGCCTGCTGCCAGCTGGAGCACCAGGGCGAGCACGCCTACTTCGGGATGTTCGCGGTCAGCCCCGCGCTCCAGGGCGCCGGGCTGGGCAAGCTGATCATCGCGGAGGCGGAGCGGCAGGCCCGGGAGACCTGGGGCGTGACGGAGATGCAGATGACGGTGATCTCCGTGCGGGAGGACCTGATCGCCTGGTACGAGCGGCGCGGCTACCGCCGCACGGGCCGGACCACCCCCTTCCCCTACGGCGACGAGCGGTTCGGCGTCCCGCAGCGCGACGACCTGGAGTTCGAGCTGCTGGTGAAGCGGCTCGGCTAGCGCGGCGAGCGGCCCCGGGCCCGCCGGGACCGGCCCTACGCCGTGAAACGGCCCGTGCGCTTGATGTCCGGGTGGTCGGTGGTCGCGCCGTCGAGGCCGAACGCCCGGACCAGGCGCAGGTGGTCCTGCGTGTTCACCACCCAGCCCAGGATCCGCAGGTCGGCCGCGCGGGCCCGTTCCACGATCTCCAGGGTGAGCCGGCGGATGTTCAGGCAGACGGTCGCCGCCCCCACCGCCACCGCGCGGTCGACGACGTCGGTGCCGTAGCGGCTGGCCACCAGCGCGGTGCGCACCCCGGGCACCAGACGGGCGATCTCGGCCACCGCCTCGTCGTGGAACGAGGACACCTCCACCCGGCCGGCCAGCCCGCGCGCGTTCATCACCTCCGCGAGGGCGCGCGCCGCCTGCACGTCCTTGATCTCTGCCTGGAGGGGCGCCCGCACGGCCTCCAGGACCTCCTCGAAGACCGGCACCCGCTCGCCCCGGCCCGCGTCCAGCGTCCGCAGCTCCGCGAGGGTCTTCTCGGCGATCGCCCCGGTGCCGTCGGTGGTGCGGTCCACGTCCGCGTCGTGCATGACGACGAGCGCGCCGTCCTTGCTCAGGTGCAGATCGAGTTCGATGGCGTCGAGCCCCGCCTCCTGGGCGGCGACGAACGACCGGAGGGTGTTCTCGGGCTCCACACCCATGACTCCGCGGTGACCGATCGTGAGGAAGTTCAAGACACCACTCTCTTCCGTCGACAGGCGGCTGTGGGGGCCTGACGGCCCACCCGACCGTATCGCCTGGACAGGCCCTGCGCGCAGAGGTGCGGGCATGCCCGTCGCGGGCCCGGGCACAAGCATGGTCGACAGGAAAAAGTGCGGTGAAGGACCGGGTGAGGCAGGATATTTTCCCGAGGCGACCCTTGCTGGACGGAACCTCGTGTGTATACGGTCTGCATACGTGAGATTCTCCCGTGGAGGGTGTGACATGACGGAAATTCTTGTGCAAGTGGGTTCGGAGGAGACGGTTCCTCCCGTGGCCAGGGTGGTGGAGCACCCGGCGTGGCCCGTGCTCAAGGATGCCGTGGAGCGGATACGGCCCTGGCAGTCGAAGGACGGGTCGATCGACTTCGGCGCCGAGGGTGCGCCCGGTACGGCCGACGCCGAGCTCGCCGTCCGCGAGGTCGTCGACGCGGTCCTGGAGCTCTCCCCGCTGCTCCCGCACGACCGCGCCTACCACGAGGCCCTGGCCAAGGACCTCACGCGGTGGGCCGACGGCGGTTTCCAGGTGCCGGACTTCCTCGACTCGCTGCTGGCCTTCCAGCCCGCCGCGCACCGGGCGGACGGCCTCCAGCACCTGGTCGTCTTCCCGATGTACACGCAGAACGGCAACCCGGACCGCAACCTCGAAGCGGTCGTGCTGCGCATGGTCTGGCCGGACTGGCTGGCCGAGCTGGAGCGCACCCGTTACGACAACCCGCTGTTCTGCGGCATCACGTTCGAGGACTTCACGGCCGGCTACGACACCAACTCGGCCGTCCTCTTCCCCGAGACGATCGCCGTGCGCGAGGCCCCGGAGCGGTTCACCTGGGGCGGGATCTTCTGCGACCGCGAGGCGGCCCGCTTCCGGCGCGTCACCGACGCCGCCGTCGACATCCTGGGCCTGGAGCTGCCCGAGGACGTGGCCGCGATGGTCCACGACCAGAAGCGCTGCGAGGAGGCCTTCGTCCTGTGGGACATGGTCCACGACCGCACCCACAGCCACGGCGACCTGCCCTTCGACCCGTTCATGATCAAGCAGCGCCAGCCGTTCTGGATGTACGGCCTGGAGGAACTGCGCTGCGACCTCACCGCCTTCAAGGAGGCCGTGAAGCTCGCCCAGGAGGGCGTCCCGCAGGCCCGTGACGTGCAGGTCGCGGTCCTCTTCGACCGCATGTTCCGCTTCCCCGTCACCGGCGAGCGCGTGCGCAACTACGACGGCCTCGGCGGCCAGCTCCTCTTCGCGTACCTGCACAAGCACGACGTCGTCCGCTGGACCGACAACAAGCTCACCATCGACTGGGAGCGGGCCCCGCAGGTCACCAACCAGCTGTGCGGCGAGATCGAGCAGCTGTACCGCGACGGCATCGACCGTCCCAAGCTCGTCCACTGGTTCGCCGGCTACGAGCTCGTCTCCACCTATCTCTCCCCGCACCCGGGCTCCAAGTGGGCCAAGGGTCCCGACGCCCTGGACCTGACGCAGCCGCCGCGCAAGCTCGTCGATGACGTGCTTCCGGACGAGTTTCCGCTGAGCATGTTCTATGAGGCACTGTCCAAGAAGCTGAAGAACGTGATCGCCTCCACCAAGGGCATCACGGCGGACAGCACCGAGCGGATCGCCGCGTGAGCGATCGGCGTACCGAGAACACTGCTCAGGAGGCGAAGAACATGGCGGGGAACGGGGCGCTCAGCGGTGCGGTGATCGCGGTGGCCGGAGCGGGCGGGCCCGCGGGCCGGGCCGCACTGCTCAGGCTGGCCGAGGCGGGAGCCACCGTCATCGGCTCCGACAACGATCCGGAGCGGCTGGCGGAAGCCGTCGACGCGGCGGGCTACGCCACCGGCGGCGCGACCGTCACCGGTGACACGGTCGACCTGCTCGACCTGCAGGCCACCCGTGACTGGGCCGACCGCATCGAGAAGGACTTCGGCCGCGTCGACGGCCTGGTCCACCTCGTCGGCGGCTGGCGCGGCAGCGAGACCTTCACCAGGACCAGCCTCGACGACTGGGACTTCCTGGAGATGCTGCTGGTGCGCACCGTGCAGCACACCTCGCTCGCCTTCCACGAGGCGCTCCAGCGCAGCGACCGCGGGCGCTACGTGCTGATCAGCGCCGCGGGGGCCAGCAAGCCCACCGCGGGCAACGCCGCCTACGCCGCCGGCAAGGCGGCCGCGGAGGCGTGGACGCTGGCCATGGCCGACTTCTTCCGCAAGGCCGGGGGCCCCGAGGGCCCGACCTCGGCGGCTGCGATCCTGGTGGTGAAGGCGCTGGTGCACGACGCCATGCGCGCCGACCGCCCCAACGCGAAGTTCGCGGGCTTCACCGACGTCAAGGACCTGGCCGAGGCCATCACCGAGGTCTGGGACAAGCCCGCCGCCGAAGTGAACGGAAAACGTCTGTGGCTCACCGAGAAGCCGTGAACCCGCCGAAGACCGACGCACGACGCCACCACGACCCCGACATCCGCGGTTTCGCCAGCGACAACTACGCCGGCGTCCACCCGGAGGTGCTCGCCGCCCTGGCCGTGGCCAACGGCGGGCACCAGGTCGCCTACGGCGAGGACGTGTACACCGAGAACCTGCAGCACCTCGTGCGCAGCCACTTCGGCCCGACGGCCGAGGCGTTCCCGGTCTTCAACGGCACCGGAGCCAACGTCGTCGCCCTCCAGGCGGTCACCGACCGCTGGGGCGCGGTGATCTGCGCCGAGAGCGCGCACATCAACGTCGACGAGTGCGGCGCGCCCGAGCGCGTCGGCGGGCTGAAGCTGCTCACCGTCCCGACGCCCGACGGCAAGCTCACCCCCGAGCTGATCGACCGGCAGGCGTACGGCTGGGACGACGAGCACCGCGCGATGCCGCAGGTCGTGTCGATCACCCAGGCCACCGAGCTGGGCACGGTCTACACGCCCGAGGAGATACGGGCGCTGTGCGACCACGCCCACGCGCACGGCATGAAGGTGCACCTGGACGGCTCCCGGCTGGCCAACGCCGCCGCCACCCTGGACGTCCCCATGCGGACGCTCACCAGCGCGGCCGGCGTCGACCTGCTCTCCCTGGGCGGCACCAAGAACGGCGCCCTGTTCGGCGAGGCGGTCGTGGTGATCAACCAGGACGCCGTGAGCCACATGAAGCACCTGCGCAAGCTGTCCATGCAGCTCGCCTCGAAGATGCGGTTCGTGTCGGTGCAGCTGGAGGCCCTGCTCGCCCGGGACCTGTGGCTGCGCAACGCCCGGCACGCCAACGAGATGGCCCAGCGCCTGGCCGAGGGCGTGCGCTCGGTGCACGGGGTGGAGGTCCTCTACCCGGTGCAGGCCAACGCGGTGTTCGCCCGGCTGCCGCACGACGTGAGCGAGCGCCTGCAGAAGCGGTTCCGCTTCTACTTCTGGGACGAGACGGCGGGCGACGTCCGCTGGATGTGCTCCTTCGACACGACCGAGGACGACGTGGACGCGTTCCTCGCGGCGCTCAAGGAGGAGATGGCCCGCTAGCGAGCGGGGATCCGCGGTACTCACGGATCCGGGCGTCCGCCGCGCACCTCCCCCGGGGGGTGCGCGGCGGACGCCTTTGTGCGTGGGCAGCGGCACCGATTGTGGAGCCGTGGGCGTCCTGCATCGCTTGAAGTCCAATCGGATGGACTTTCTGGTCTTGTATGCTGCACCGCGGCGGTCGTCCGGGATACGCACCCCAGACGGGGAATCCGGTCGGCCGTCCCCGACCGCACCCCCGAGGCAAGGCCCCCACCATGACACTCACCCTGACCGTGTCGGACCGCGTGCGCGCCCTCGCGCCCGGCTTCACCCATGTCGCGATCGAGGCGCACGGCCTGGTCAACGGGCCGAGCACCGAGGCGAGTTCGGCCCTGCTGGACGACGCTGCCCGGCGGCTCGCGGCCCGCCTGGACGGCCGCGCACCGCACGAGGACCCGCACATGGCCGCCTGGCGCGAGACGTACACGGCCTTCGGTTCGAAGCCCTCCCGTACCCGCAACTCCGCCGAGGCGCTGGCCCGGCGGGCCCTGTCGGATGCGGGGCTGCCCCGCATCAACCTGCTCGTCGACCTCTACAACGCCGTGTCCGTCGCCCGTCTGATCCCCGTCGGCGGTGAGGACCTCGACCGGATCGAGGGCGAGATGCGCCTGGTCCGCGCCACGGGCGAGGAGGAGTTCGTGACTGTCGCCGGCGGCGAGGAGGTCGTCGAGCACCCGGACCCGGGCGAGGTCGTCTGGTGCGACGACCGGGGCGTCACCTGCCGGCGCTGGAACTGGCGGCAGGGGCCGCGCACCCGGCTGACCGAGCGGACGACGTCGGGGGTCTTCCTGCTGGAGAGCCTCGCGCCGCTGCCCGTCGCCGAGGTGCAGGACGCCGCGCGGGAACTCGCCGAGCTGCTGGCGGAGTTCAGCCCGGGTGCCGACCTCGACGTCCGCGCCCCCGGGTCCGCCTGAGCGGGGGCGGCGGGGGCGTCAGTGCGCTTCCGCCGCCCGGACCTGCTCCGGCGTCGGGGCCGTGCCGCCGAGGTGGGCCGGCATCCACCAGGTGTCGTCCGGGCCCTTCGGGCGCACCGGGTAGGCGCGCTGGGCGGCCTCCAGCAGTTCCTGCACGCGCTCGCGCACCTGCCGGGTCAGGGCACCCGCGTACTTGTCACGCGAAGCCTCGATCGCCTCGCCCACGCGGATCGTGATCGGGATGTGGCTGCGCTTGAAGTTGCGCGGGTGGCCCTTGGTCCACAGCCGCTGCGTGCCCCACACCGCCATCGGGATCAGCGGCACGCCCGCCTCCTGCGCCAGGCGTGCGGCACCCGACTTGAAGCTCTTCAGCGTGAACGACGGCGAGATCGTCGCCTCGGGGAACACCCCGACGATCTCGCCCGAACGCAGTGAGTCCAGGGCGTGCGCGTACGCCGCCTCGCCCTGCTTGCGGTCCACCGGGATGTGCTTCATCCCGCGCATCAGCGGACCCGAGATCCGGTGCCGGAAGACCGACTCCTTCGCCATGAACCGCACCAGGCGCTTCTGGGGCAGCGCGGCCAGGCCGTTGAAGACGAAGTCCAGGTAGCTGATGTGGTTGCTGACCAGTACGGCGCCGCCCGAGCGCGGGATGTTCTCCGAACCCTGGCAGTCGATCTTGAGGTCCCACACCTTGAACAGCGTGCGGGCGAAGCCGACGACGGGACGGTAGACGAGCTCTGCCATGGGCGGTTCGGACCCTTCCTGCTCTGCCTGGGAAGGGATTCCCAGCGGACAAGTTACGCAGCCGTAGGTTTACGGCTTGTCGCAGATGGTGCCCCAAGAACGGCCGGGTAGCCAGTCCTCGTGCCCGCGGCAGGCGAGATTCTCGTCACGTCGCTCGTGGATCTCACCTCGTGCTTTTACGTGCCCATTACCCCGCGCGCACGGTCGCGCGCCGCACGAGCAGGTACAACTCGCAGCCCAGGCAGTACCCGAACGCCGCATTGAGGAAGGCGGCGGCGAGCGCCGCGCCGGTCGCCGCGAGTCCCAGCCACCCGGGTCCCACGGCGAAGCCGACCAGTCCCAGCCCGGCGAAGAGCAGCCCCACCGCCTGGGCGAACCGCGGCGGTTCGGGCGCCTCGAACGCGGTCGGCGGCCCCAGCCGGGGCCGCAGGAACCGGGCGAACAGCACGCCGTACGGCGAGCGGCGCACCCCGCCCGCCGCGCCGAGCAGGAACGCCAGCGTCTGCCAGGCCAGCAGCCAGGCGCTGCCCGTGATCAGGACGACCGCCAGCACCACGGTCGTGACGACCGCGCCGAAACGCGGTCCTCTTGCGTCGATGTCCATGGGAACCAAGCATTCCGCAGCTCGGTGCACGTGAGGGGGCGGGAATCTTTGCGGTCTCGTGAACGCTTGCAGCAGGTGATGACCGGACTGGTGGTGTGCGTGGCGGTGCTCGTGGCGGCGAGCGCCCTCGGAGTGCTGCACAGGCGACGGAGCGGGAGGGTGCGGGTGCGCGGGCGGGACGACGGCAAGCGGCTCGACGCGGCGGATCTGGGCGCACAGCTGGGGGAGCGGGCGACGCTGGTGCAGTTCTCCAGCGCGTTCTGCGCGCCCTGCCGCGCGACCCGGCGGGTGCTCGGCGAGGTGGCCGGGCTGGTCCCGGGTGTGGCGCACGTGGAGATCGACGCCGAGGCCCACCTGGACCTCGTGCGGCGGCTCGACGTCCTCAAGACACCGACGGTGCTGGTCCTCGACGTCGGCGGCCGGGTGGTGCGCAGGGCGGTGGGGCAGCCCCGCAAGGCCGACGTGATCGCCGCGCTCGGCGAGGCGGTGGACGGGGCGTGAGGCAGTCAGTGAGTCATCTCCCACAACCGGGAACGAACTTGACTGCGCCGACCATTTATCGTCAGCCTGACCGCATGCCTGCGGACCTCCTGACCACGACCGGCCTGCTGCGCTCGGTCTTCCGGCGGCACGCCGCGGGCGTCGCCGTCGTCACCGCCCGTGGCGAGGACGGCCCGGTGGGCTTCACCGCCACCTCCCTGACCTCGGTGTCCGCCGAGCCGCCCCTGTTCTCGTTCGGGGTCGGCACCGGCGCCTCCAGCTGGCCCGCGCTGGCCGGGGCCGGGCATGTGGGCGTCCACGTGCTCGGCGAGCACCAGCAGGAGCTGGCCGCCACCTTCGCCCGCAGCGGCGCCGACCGCTTCGCCCCGCCGACCGACTGGCGCGAGGGCCCCGAGGGCGTCCCTGTGCTCGACGGCGTGTCCGCCTGGCTGGTGGGCCGGATCGTGGCCCGGGTGCCCGCCGGGGACCACCGGCTCGTCATCGCCGAGGTGGTGCACGGGGCCGCCACGGGCACCGACCGCCCCCTGCTCTACCACCAGGGCTCCTTCCACCGGCTGGGCGGCTGACCGGCGCCTCTCCGCCGGGCTGCGCGACCGTCGAGTTCCGGTTACGCTGCGTTGCGAAGGTCACAGTTCAAAGCGCTTGCTTAGCGGGAACGAACTCTGTGTACTGACGAGTAATATTTCGCTCGGAGCGTGGGTCGCCCCGACCGGGATCGGCCGCTTGAGGCGCCTATGCTGCCTGCAAGAGGCAGCCGAGAAATGACGATGCAGTAGGAGAGCCGGCGTGAGCTTGAGGATCGTTGTCACTGTGAAGTACGTGCCCGACGCCACTGGCGACCGGCACTTCGCCGATGACCTGACCGTCGACCGGGACGACGTGGACGGTCTGCTCTCCGAGCTCGACGAGTACGCGGTCGAGCAGGCGCTGCAGATCTCCGAGAACTCCGACGACGACGTGGAGATCACCGTCCTGACGGTGGGCCCCGAGGACGCCAAGGACGCCCTGCGCAAGGCGCTGTCCATGGGCGCCGACAAGGCGATCCACGTCGAGGACGACGACATCCACGGCACCGACGCCATCGGCACCTCCCTGATCCTGGCGAAGGCGATCGAGAAGGCCGGCTACGACCTGGTCGTCTCCGGCATGGCCTCCACCGACGGCACCATGGGCATCGTCCCCGCGCTGCTCGCCGAGCGACTGGGCGTCCCGCAGGTCACCCTGCTCTCCGAGGTCTCGGTCGAGGACGGCACGGTCAAGGGCCGCCGCGACGGCGACGCCGCCTCGGAGAACCTGGAGGCCTCCCTGCCGGCGGTCGTGTCCGTGACCGACCAGTCGGGCGAGGCGCGCTACCCCTCCTTCAAGGGCATCATGGCGGCCAAGAAGAAGCCGGTGGAGTCCTGGGACCTGTCCGACCTCGACCTCGAGGCCGAGGAGGTCGGCCTGGAGGGCGCCTACACGGTCGTCGACGGCGCCACCGAGCGCCCGGCCCGTACCGCGGGCACGATCGTCAAGGACGAGGGCGAGGGCGGCAAGCAGCTCGCTGAGTTCCTCGCGGGCCAGAAGTTCATCTGAGCCCGATCGCCGACCGTCCCTCATCTTTCGCAAGCAGGAGAGAAGAAGTCCCATGGCTGAAGTTCTCGTCTACGTCGACCACGTGGACGGTGCCGTCCGCAAGCCCACCCTGGAGCTGCTGACCCTGGCCCGCCGCATCGGCGAGCCGGTCGCCGTCGCGCTGGGCAACGGCGCCGGTGACACCGCCGCCGCCCTCGCCGAGCACGGCGCGGTCAAGGTCCTCACGCACGAGGCCGCCGAGTACGCCGACTACCTGGTCGTGCCGAAGGTGGACGCCCTCCAGGCCGCCCACGAGGCCGTCTCCCCGGCCGCCGTGCTGGTGCCGTCCTCCGCCGAGGGCAAGGAGATCGCCGCCCGCCTGGCGCTGCGCCTGGGCTCCGGCATCATCACCGACGCCGTCGACCTGGAGGCCGGCGACGAGGGTCCGGTGGCCACCCAGTCGGTGTTCGCCGCGTCCTACACCACCAAGTCCCGTGTCTCCAAGGGCACTCCGGTCATCACGGTCAAGCCGAACAGCGCCGCCGTGGAGGCCGCCCCGGCCGCCGGCACCGTCGAGGCGCTGAGCGTGTCCTTCTCCGCGCAGGCCACCGGCACCAAGGTCACCGGCCGCACGCCGCGTGAGTCGACGGGCCGCCCGGAGCTGACCGAGGCCGCGATCGTGGTCTCCGGCGGCCGTGGTGTGAACGGCGCGGAGAACTTCGCGATCATCGAGGCCCTCGCCGACTCCCTCGGCGCGGCCGTGGGCGCCTCGCGTGCCGCGGTGGACGCCGGCTGGTACCCGCACACCAACCAGGTGGGCCAGACCGGCAAGTCGGTCTCGCCGCAGCTGTACATCGCCAACGGCATCTCCGGCGCGATCCAGCACCGTGCCGGCATGCAGACCTCGAAGACGATCGTCGCGGTCAACAAGGACGCCGAGGCCCCGATCTTCGACCTCGTCGACTACGGCGTCGTCGGCGACCTGTTCGACGTCGTCCCGGCCCTGACCGAGGAGATCAAGGCCCGCAAGGGCTGATCGCCCCCCGGCGGCAGCAGGGCCCCCGTGACCGGCCGGTCACGGGGGCCCTTGCTCATCCCAGGGTCATCGAGGCCTGCACGGGCAGATGGTCGCTCGGGTAGGTCCCGCCCAGGCTGAAGGTGTTCATCCAGGCCCGGTGCGTGGTCACCCCGGGGGTGGTGAGGATCCAGTCGATGCGCCGCCCGCCGGGCACGGGCGCCCGGTAGCGGTGGTACGTCCCGTACGCGGGCCCCCGCGCCGCCGCCTCGTCCCAGGCGTCCACCAGCCCGATCCCCAGCATGAGGTCGTACACCCGGTTGTGGTGGGCGGGCGCGTTGAAGTCGCCGGTGACGACGACGGGCAGTGAGCGGTCCCAGCCGGCGATCGTCTCGCCGATGAGCCCCGCGGAGCGTGTGCGGGCGTACTGGCTGACACTGTCCAGGTGGGTGTTGAGGACGTAGAACTCCCGGCCGCCGTCGGCGAGATCGGCGAAGCGCACCCAGGTCACCATGCGCAGCCAGTCCGCGTCCCAGGTGTTCGACGCGATCGTGTACGGGGTGTCCGACAGCCAGAAGTGATCGAACTCGATCGGGTCGAGTCGGCGCGTGTCGTAGAAGATCGCCATGAACTCGTCCTTGCTGCCGCCCCCGCGTCCGGTGCCGATCCAGTCGTAGTGCGCACCGAGATCCTTCTCGATCGTGCGCACCTGGCCGTAGAGCCCTTCCTGGGTGCCGATGACGTGGGGTCTCTCGCGGCGCAGCAGCTCGCGCATCACCGGCCGGCGCACGGACCAGGGCGGTGTCTCGTCGACGACGGTCGCGAAGCGCACGTTGAACGTCATGACGTCCAGGGCACCCGGGTGCTCGCCGGCGGCGGCGGACCGGGTCGGGCCCGCGGTGGTGAGCAGCGGTCCCGCGGCGGCGACCGCGGCCACCGCCTTGAGCCCGTGTCGGCGCGTCACTCCGGCCTCGTTCGGCACGTGATCCACTCCTTCGCACGTCAGGATGATGGTTGTCTGCTGAATACGGAAGAGAGGGGCGGGATTGCAGCGATTGCGGGGCATGGATGCGGGATCACCGTCCCGACGGTGTTGACCAGGCCGGAGGTCGGCCGATAACTTCGCTCTACGGATTGTTGATTCCGCAGAGTGGAAAACAGGAGGGTTCCGGAATGGGTCAGGGCCAGCAGGAGAAGGTGGCGACGAGCCTCGCGGGCGCCGTCAGCGAGGAGATCAGCGCCGCCCTCGCGCCGGTCGACGCGGAACTGGAGCGCCGCTACCCCGGAGACCCCGGCACCCGCCAGCCCGTGCACACCGTCTACGTGCCCGGTGACGCCTTCGCCGCCGACACGCTGCGCACCTGGGGCGACCGGGCCCTGGCCGCCCTCGACGAGCACGCCCCGGACGCCGCCTCCCTCGCGGCCGTCCTCGGCCTGCCCGAGGACCTCGCCGAACCCGTTCACGCCCGGGTGCGCGCCAAGCTGGAGCGCGAGCCGATCGAGGACCTGCGCGTCGACTTCGAGGACGGCTACGGCAACCGCCCCGACGCCGAGGAGGACGAGGCCGCCGCCCGCGCCGCCCGCATCGTCGCCGAGGCGTACGCGCAGGGCACCGCCGCCCCCTACATGGGCATCCGCATGAAGTGCATGGAAGCGCCCGTGCGCGCCCGGGGCATCCGCACCCTCGACATCTTCCTCACCGGCCTGATCGAGGCCGGCGGCCTGCCCGCCGGGCTGGTCCTCACCCTGCCCAAGGTGACCTACGCCGAGCAGGTCACGGCCATGGCCCGGCTGCTGGACGCCTTCGAGAAGACCCACGGCCTCGAACCCGGCCGCATCGGCTTCGAGATCCAGATCGAGACCAGCCAGTCCATCCTCGCCGCCGACGGCACCGCCACCGTCGCCCGCATGATCCAGGCCGCCGAGGGCCGTGCCACCGGACTGCACTACGGCACCTTCGACTACAGCGCCTGCCTCGGCGTCTCCGCCGCCCACCAGGCCAGCGACCACCCGGCCGCCGACCACGCCAAGGCCGTCATGCAGGTCGCCGCGGCCGGCACGGGCGTACGGGTCTGCGACGGCTCCACCAACGTCCTGCCCGTCGGCCCCACCGAGAAGGTCCACGCCGCCTGGCGCCTGCACTACGGCCTCACCCGCCGCGCCCTGGCCCGCGCGTACTACCAGGGCTGGGACATGCACCCCGGGCACATCCCCACCCGGTACGCGGCCGTCTTCGCCTTCTACCGCGAGGGCTTCGAGCAGGCCGCCGCCCGGCTCACCCGCTACGCCAACCGCTCCGGCGGCGACGTCATGGACGAGCCCGCCACCGCCAAGGCCCTCAGCGGCTACCTGCTGCGCGGCCTGGACTGCGGCGCGCTGGACATCGGGGAGGTCGCCCGGCTGACCGGTCTGACCCGCGCCGACCTGGAGGGCTTCGCGATGCCCCGGCGCGGGGACCTGACGGCGTCCGCCTGAGGCCCGGTGGCACCGGCACGGGCCGGCCCTGCCGCAGCCGCCGTCGAGGAAGCGCGCACCTGCACGGTCGGTGAACCGCGCACCTGCACGGTCGACGGCGGCCGCCGGGACGTGGGGGCCGGCGGCGTCTACGTCGGGGGCGGCGGCGTCGCACCGGTTCCCGGGCTGCCGTACTGCTGGGCCCGCGCCGACCACACCGCCGCGTACCGTTCGAGCCCCGACGCCGTCACCAGGCCCTCCTCGGCGAACAGCCGCGTACCCCGTTCGCACAGCCGCCGGTCGGCCCGGGCCCGGGCACAGAACTCCTCGGGCAGGGTGCCGAACAGCTCCCGCAGCCGCGGGAGTTCCGCCAGCAGGCCGCCGAGCAGCTCCCGTTGGCCCGGGTGGACCCGCCGCGCGCCGGTGCCGTCGTGCAGGACGCCGTGCCGGTTGACGTAGGCGAACACCCCGGGCAGGCGGCTGCCGTCGGCGAGTTCGACCGTGACGCCGGGGTCGGGCAGCCACGCCCGGTCGAAGTTGCCGCCCGGCATGGGCACGCCCTCGCTGGCGTCGATCGCCGCGAGCTGCCCCCCGTCGAGCCAGAGGACGAACAACTCCCGTACCGTGCCCGGCGCGAGGACCGGCGAGGCCGAGACGTACCCGGCGCGGCTGACGTGGGCCGACACCCCCGCGTCGACACCGGTGACCCGGGCCTTCACCATCGGCAGCGGCGACGTCGTCCCGGCCTCGCGCAGCTTGTGCCGCAGCTGGCCCGGGCAGCCGTTGGAGCCGATGGCGAGGACCGGCGTGCGGTCCTCGTGACGGAGGCGGTCCAGCGGCAGGAACCGGTCGCCGTCGAGCAGCCCCGAAGCGGCCGGCCACGCGCCGGGATAGAGCAGCGGCTCCTGGCGCGGCACCCCGTCCAGTCCGAGTGCCCGCAGCGTGCGGTCCACCTGCCCGCCCACGACCGCTCAGTCCGCCGGCGGCAGCTCGCCCGAGCCGCGGGTGATCAGACGGGTCGGCAGCTCGATGCGCTCGGGCGTGACCGAGGAGCCGTCGAGCTGCCGGAAGAGACGTTCCGCCGCGGTGCGGCCGATGGCCGCGGCGTCCTGGGCGACGACCGTGACGCCCGGCTGGAGCAGGTCGGCGAGCTCGATGTCGTCGAACCCCACGAGGGCGACGCGGCGGGAGTGCGCGGCGAGCACCCGGATCACGGTGACCGTCACGCGGTTGTTGCCGGCGAATATCGCGGTGACCGGGTCGGGGCCGGACAGCATCTCCTCGGCGGCCCGGCGCACCCGCTCGGGGTCGGTGACGCCGAGGGACATCCAGGGGGCCGCCACCGGTATCCCCGCGTCCTCCATCGCGGCCCGGTAGCCGCGCAGCCGCTCGGCGGCCGTGTGGATGCGGGGCATGTCGCCGATGAAGCCGATCCTGCGGTGCCCCTGGGCGATGAGGTGGGCGACCCCGTCGCGGGCACCGCCGAAGTTGTCCGAGAGCACCACGTCGGCCTCGATGTGCCCGGCCGGGCGGTCCACGAACACCGTGGCCACCCCCGCCTTCAGCTCCGGCTCCAGATACCGGTGGTCGTCCCCGGCGGGAATGACCACCAGCCCGTCCACCCGCCGCGCGCACAGGGCGAGCACCAGTTCCTGCTCCCGGTCCGGGTCCTCGGCGCTGGAGCCGTTGATCAGCAGGGCCCCGTGCGCCCGGGCGACCTCCTCCACGGCGCGGCTCAGCGGTCCGTAGAACGGGTCGGCGAGGTCCTCCAGGACCAGTCCGATGCTGGCGGTGCGGCCCTTGCGGAGCACCCGCGCGCTGTCGTTGCGGCGAAACCCCAGGGCGTCGATCGCCTCCTGGACCCGTCGCTCCGTCTCCGGCGTGACGCCGGGCTCGCCGTTCACGACCCGGGAGACCGTCTTCAGGCCGACCCCGGCCCGAGCGGCCACGTCCTTCATGGTCGGACGGTTGCCGTAGCGCGTGGCGGATCGGAGGTGGGTCTGGGGCACGGTGCGCTGTCCTGTCCTGTCGTCCACGGGGTGCGTAGGTCCGGGGTGTTGTATGAGGATGTGGCGTCGAGCATAGAGCCTGGACAACGTTGTCAGCCTCGGGAGAGACTGTCCACCGCGCTCTCCGGCCCGCCTCCGACGGCGGAGCCGGTACGTGGTTTGCCCTGCTCGATGGCTGTTCTCGGCATTTTTCATATGGTTCACGGGGAGATCCGACACTGATGCACACCGACCTAGTGGCCGCGCTCGACATCGGCGGCACCAAGATCGCCGGCGCTCTCGTGGACGGGGGCGGCCGGATCCTGGTCCGCGCCCAGCGGCCGACGCCCGCCCGCGAGGACGGCGACACCGTGATGCGGGCCGTGGAAGCGGTGCTCGGCGAGCTCACCGCCTCCCCGCTGTGGGGGCGGGCCGCGGCGGTCGGGATCGGCAGCGCAGGGCCCGTGGACGCCTCGGCGGGAACGGTGAGCCCGGTGAACGTGCCCGGCTGGCGCGACTACCCGCTGGTGTCGCGGGTCCGCGCCGCCGCCGGCAACCTGCCCGTGGAGCTGATCGGCGACGGTGTGGCGATCACGGCCGCCGAGCACTGGCAGGGCGCCGCCCGCGGCCACGACAACGCGCTGTGCATGGTGGTCTCCACGGGCGTCGGCGGCGGCCTGGTGCTCGGCGGGCGGCTGCACGCCGGACCCACCGGCAACGCCGGTCACATCGGCCACATCAGTGTCGATCTCGACGGCGATCTGTGCCCGTGCGGCTCGCACGGGTGCGTGGAGCGCCTCGCGAGCGGCCCCAACATCGCCCGGCGCGCCCTGGAGGACGGCTGGCGGCCCGGCCCCGACGGGGACACCTCCGCCGCCGCGGTGGCCGCCGCGGCCCGGGCCGGCGACGCGGTCGCCGTCGCGTCCTTCGAGCGGGCCGCACAGGCCCTGGCGGCGGGGATCGCGGCCACGGCCACCCTTGTGGAGATCGACATCGCGGTGATCGGCGGGGGCGTGGGCAAGGCCGGCGAGGTCCTCTTCGCCCCGCTGCGCAAGGCCCTCGGCGCCTACGCGACGTTGTCCTTCGTCCGGAACTTGACCGTCGCTCCCGCCCAGATGGGCACCGACGCCGGCCTGGTGGGCGCCGCCGCGGCGGCCCTGGCGAAGCGGGCCGACCCGGCGGCGGCGGGCGTCTGAGACCCGGCAGGAACGTTCAGGCACCGTCCGTACCCGCGTACTCGTCCTCGCGGGCGGCCGGGCCGCGGCGTAGGGCGGGACGCTTGTGCGCCGGAACCCATCCCTGCGGGCAATCGGGCCGCGGCGTAGGGCAGGACGCTCGTGCGCCGGAACCCGTCCTCGCGGGCGGTCGGGCCGCGGTGTAAGGCAGGACGCTCAGCGCCGTGACGCCGGTGAGCTGCTCCCGCCGGCGTCGGTCCGGCCGACCGGCTGAAGCCGTCGGCCCCGGCACCCGCGCGTCGCCCGGACGCTCACCGACACGCCCCTGTCCGCTGGCCTCGTGTCCGCCGGGCTCCGGCCTCCCGGCCCCGGCCTCCCGGCCTTCGGCCCCCGGCCCCGGCCTCCCGGCCTTCGGCCCCCGGCCCCGGCCTCCCGGCCCCGGCCTCCCGGCCTTCGGCCCCCGGCCCCGGCCTCCCGGCCCCGGCCTCCCGGCCTTCGGCCCCCGGCCCCGGCCTCCCGGCCTTCGGCCCCCGGCCCCGGCCTCCCGGCCTTCGGCCCCCGGCCCCGGCCTCCCGGCCTTCGGCCCCCGGCCCTGCCGACCCCCGTCCTCGGGTCGGACGGCGTGCCGCCGGGCGGGCGTGCCGGCGGCCGGGGGTTCGGCGCGCGTGGTACGCAACGGGAACGCGAGCCGTGCGGCCCGGAATGGCCGGTCCGTCTTGAAAATCGACCGCATGTCCGTGCGATGTGGCACGATCACGCGTGTGAGCAGCAGCAGACCCGTCCCGGAGCAGCGCCTGCGCGATCTCGCCCGGCTGCGCCGGGTCAAGGACCGGATCGACCGGGAGTTCGCCCAGCCCCTGGACGTGGAGGCGCTGGCCCGGGGAGTGCACATGTCGGCCGGGCACCTCAGCCGCGCGTTCCGGCAGGCCTACGGGGAATCGCCGTACAGCTACCTGATGACCCGGCGCATCGAGCGGGCGATGGCGCTGCTGCGCCGCGGCGACCTCAGCGTCACCGAGGTGTGCTTCGAGGTCGGCTGCTCCTCGCTCGGCACCTTCAGCACCCGCTTCACCGAGCTGGTCGGCATGCCGCCCAGCACCTACCGGCGCGAGGCCGCACGCGCCACCGCGGGCATCCCGTCGTGCGTGGCCAAGCAGGTCACCAGACCGGTCAGGAATCGAGAAGCGCCCACCGCGAGCCGAAACTAGCGTGATGGCCATGGACCTCACCATTCACGCCAGCTTCCTCCCGCACGACGACCCGGACGCCGCCCTGGCGTTCTACCGCGACACCCTCGGCTTCGACGTGCGCAACGACGTCGGCTACGGGGGCATGCGCTGGATCACGGTCGGTCCCGCGGGCCAGCCCGACACCAACATCGTGCTGCACCCCCCGGCCGCCGACCCCGGCGTCACCGACGAGGAGCGCCGCACCGTCGCCGAGATGATGGCCAAGGGCACCTACGGCGGCATCGTGCTGGCCACCACCGACGTCGACGGCGTCTTCGAACGGCTCCAGGCCGGTGACGCCGAGGTCGTCCAGGAACCGGTGGACCAGCCCTACGGGGTCCGCGACTGCGCCTTCCGCGACCCCGCGGGCAACATGATCCGGATCCAGGAGCAGAAGCCGCGGTAGCCACCCGGCACGACCCGTCCCACCGCGCTCCCGCGGCACCGCGGGAGCGCACCCCCCGCGCCCTGCCCGACCGGTCCGGCGCGGGGGCGAGATCGCCCGAGCGCGGCAGGCCCGCCCGACAGATGGAGACACCATGAGCAAGGCCAGGACGACGCACGGACAGCCGCCCGGGCCGCACGTCGCCGACAGCCACGACGTGATCCGCGTGCACGGCGCGCGCGAGAACAACCTCAAGGACGTCAGCATCGAGATCCCCAAGCGCCGGCTGACGGTCTTCACCGGCGTCTCGGGATCGGGCAAGAGCTCGCTGGTGTTCGACACGATCGCGGCGGAGTCGCAGCGGCTGATCAACGAGACCTACAGCGCCTTCCTCCAGGGGTTCATGCCCAACCGGGCGCGCCCCGAGGTCGACGTGCTCGACGGGCTGACCACCGCGATCGCCGTCGACCAGCAGCGCATGGGCGGTGACCCGCGCTCCACGGTCGGCACGGCCACGGACGCCAACGCCATGCTGCGCATCCTCTTCAGCAGGCTCGCCGAGCCGCACATCGGTCCGCCCAGCGCGTACTCCTTCAACACCGCCTCCGTCAGCGCGTCCGGCGGCATCCGCGTCGAACGCGGGGCGGAGAAGACCAGGACGGTCAAGGCGACCTTCTCCCGCACCGGCGGCATGTGCACCCGCTGCGAGGGCCGCGGCAAGGTCTCCGACATCGACCTCACCCAGCTCTACGACGACTCGAAGTCGATCTCCGAAGGCGCGTTCACCATCCCCGGCTGGAAGTCGGACAACGTGTGGACCGTCGGCCTGTACGCCCAGTCCGGCTTCCTCGACCCGGACAAGCCGATCCGCCGGTTCACCAAGAAGGAGATGCAGGCCTTCCTCTACGGGGAGCCGACCAAGGTCAAGGTCAACGGCGTCAACCTCACCTATGAGGGTCTGATCCCCAAGATCCAGAAGTCGTTCCTGTCCAAGGACAAGGAGGCCATGCAGCCGCACATCCGGGCCTTCGTGGAACGCGCGGTCACCTTCACCACCTGCCCCGAGTGCGACGGCACCCGGCTCAGCGAGGCCGCCCGGAACTCGCGGATCGGCGAGCTCTCCATCGCCGACGCGTGTGCCATGGAGATCCGGGACCTGGCCGAGTGGGTCCGGCAGCTGGCCGAGCCGTCGGTCGCACCGCTGCTCACCGCACTGCAGGGCACGCTCGACTCCTTCGTCGAGATCGGCCTCGGCTACCTCGCGCTGGACCGGCCGGCCGGCACCCTCTCCGGCGGCGAGGCGCAGCGCGTGAAGATGATCCGCCACCTGGGCTCCTCGCTCACCGACGTCACCTACGTCTTCGACGAGCCGACCGTCGGACTGCACCCGCACGACATCCAGCGGATGAACGACCTGCTGCTGCGGCTGCGGGACAAGGGCAACACGGTCCTGGTCGTCGAGCACAAGCCGGAGGCCATCGAGGTCGCCGACCACGTCGTGGACCTCGGCCCGGGCGCCGGCACGGCGGGCGGGGCGGTCTGCTTCGAGGGGACGGTCGAGGGCCTGCGCCGCGCCGACACCGTCACCGGGCGGCACCTCGACGACCGGGCCAGGATCAAGGAGAGCGTCCGCGAGCCCACCGGTGCCCTGGAGATCCGCGGAGCCTCGGCGAACAACCTGCAGGACGTCGACGTGGACGTCCCCCTGGGCGTCCTCACGGTCGTCACGGGTGTCGCCGGTTCCGGCAAGAGCTCGCTCCTGCACGGGTCGATGCCGGCCGACGCCGGTGTGATCGCCGTCGACCAGAGCCCCATCAAGGGTTCGCGGCGCAGCAACCCCGCCACGTACACCGGGCTGCTCGACCCCGTCCGCAAGGCGTTCGCCAAGGCCAACGGCGTGAAGCCGGCCCTGTTCAGCGCCAACTCCGAGGGCGCCTGCCCCACCTGCAACGGCGCCGGGGTCATCTACGTCGACCTGGGGATGATGGCCGGCGTCGACACTCCGTGCGAGGACTGCGAGGGCAAGCGGTTCCAGGCCTCGGTACTGGAGTACCGCCTCGGTGGCCGGGACATCAGCGAGGTGCTGGCGATGCCGGTGTCGGAGGCCGAGGAGTTCTTCGCCGCCGGAGAGGCCCGCACCCCGGCCGCGCACCGGATCCTGGAGCGGCTCGCCGACGTCGGGCTCGGCTACCTCACCCTCGGCCAGCCGCTCACGACGCTGTCGGGCGGCGAGCGGCAGCGGCTGAAACTGGCCACGCACATGGGCGACAAGGGCGGCGTGTACGTCCTGGACGAGCCGACCACCGGCCTGCACCTCGCGGACGTGGAGCAACTGCTCGGTCTGCTCGACCGGCTGGTCGACTCCGGCAAGTCGGTCATCGTGATCGAGCACCACCAGGCCGTGATGGCCCACGCCGACTGGATCATCGACCTGGGGCCCGGCGCCGGTCACGACGGCGGCCGCGTCGTCTTCGAGGGCACCCCGGCCGACCTGGTCGAGGCCCGCTCCACGCTGACCGGGCAGCACCTCGCGGCATACGTGGGAGGTTGAGAGCGGGCGGCTCTGGAGGGTCGGCCGAACGGCCCCCTCCGGAGGGCGCCGGCCGCCCGGGCCGCCGACGCTGGGGGCATGGCTTCCGCGAAACCCGTCGTGGTCTACCCGCCCGCCGCGGACAACGGCCGGCGGGTCCGGGTCGACGACCAGTTCCTCGGGATCGCCTACGGACTGCTGGACGTCGCCGAGTTCCTCCGCCGGGCGGGCATCGAGGACGCCGACGAGGCGTACGTGGCGGCGACGGGGCTGATCGAGTGGCGCGGTGGGGGACCGGACGCCTGGGGCGGCGGCTGACCGGGGCACCGGCCGGCGCGCCGGTCGCGGACGACGGCGTGACCCCTTGGTGGGTCGGGGCGTTGTTCCGGGCATGAAGAAGCGCAGCATGCTCGCCATCGCCTCCCTGGCCACCGGTTTCGTCGTCGCGGCGGTCAGCCCGTCGCACGCGCTCGGGGACGGCCTCGGCACCCTGAACGTGGACAAGGCCCTCAAGACCCTCGACGACACCGTCGTCGCCAAGGACAGCCTGTCCCTGGACCGCGAGGACGGTCACCAGGTGAACCGGAAGGGCTGACGACCCGCCCCCCGGCCCACGGCGCCGGCGCCCCCGCACCCGGGGCGCCGGCGCCGTCGTCATGCGCCCTCAACTGGGGCTGGTTTCCGTGGCAGGGTGGAGCGGGCAAGCCTCAGGGGGCCAACAGAAGAGGGGGACCTGTGACCGTCGTCTGGATCAACGGCGCGTTCGGTGCGGGGAAGACGTCCACCGCGCAGGAACTGATCGAACTGATCCCGAACAGTACGCTCTTCGACCCCGAGGTCATCGGCGGAGCGCTGCGGTGTCTGCTGCCGCCCAAACGCCTCGCCGAGGTCGGCGACTTCCAGGACCTCCCGATCTGGCGGCGGCTCGTGATCGACACGGCGGCCGCGATGCTCGCCGAGCTCGGCGGGACCCTGGTGGTTCCCATGACCCTGCTCCGCCAGGAGTACCGGGACGAGATCTTCGGTGGGCTGGCGGCCCGCAGGATCGCGGTCAGCCACATCCTGCTCGCCCCGGCCGAAACGATACTGCGGGAGCGCATAGCCGGACGCGAGGTCCCACCGGGCCTGCCCGACGGGGAAGAGCGCATACGCCAGTGGTCCTTCGACCACATCGAGCCCTACCGGGCCGCACTCGCCTCCTGGCTCACCGCCGACGCCCACCCGGTCGACACCGGCCACCTCACCCCACGCCAGGCCGCCGCCCGGATAGCGGAGGCGGTCACCAGCGGTGCGGCGCCCCTGTGCGACATCGTGCAGACGCCCGAGCCCACCGCCGAGACCCTCGCGGCCGGTGTCCTGCTCTTCGACGAACAGGACCGCGTGCTGCTCGTCGACCCCACCTACAAGGCCGGCTGGGAGTTCCCCGGCGGGGTCGTCGAACCCGGCGAGGCTCCGGCACGCGCCGGGATGCGCGAGGTCGCCGAGGAGACCGGCATCCGCCTCGACGAGGCACCCGGCCTGCTCGTCGTCGACTGGGAACGCCCCGAGCCGCCCGGATACGGCGGTCTGCGGCTGCTGTTCGACGGCGGGCTCCTCGACTCCGCCGACGCCGCCCGGCTGCTGCTGCCCGGCCCGGAGCTGCGCGACTGCCGCTTCGTCACCGAGGAGGAGGCCGCCGGACTGCTGCCGCCGGTGCGCTACGAACGGCTGCGGTGGGCCCTGCGCGCCCGGGAACGGGGAGCGGCGTTCTACCTGGAGGCAGGGGTGCCGGTCGGTTAGCCCCTGGCCCCGTCCGCGGCCCGGCCCGAACGGCACATTCATGACGCGGGGGCGGCACGCGCTGAGCGCGGTCACGGCGGGAACGCCTCGCGCAGAGCCCGGCCGGCCCGCCCGCGGACGGGGTCCCCGTGGCCGAAGCAGGCGACGTCGGTGTCGAGTTCCGCCAAGCGCCGGCACGCGGTCAGGACGGCGGCGCCGTCCCGGTTGAACACACCCGGCATCACCGTGCCGTCCACCGGCGACGCGGCCACCGTGTCGCCCGTGAACAGCACGCCGTGCTCGGGCAGGTGGAGGGCGATGCTGCCGTCGGTGTGCCCCGGCGCGTGCAGGACGTGCGCCCCGCCGCCCAGGTCCAGAACGTCCCCGCCGGACACCTCGGTGACCTGTCCGGGCCGGGCGAAGTCCCCCTCGGGCAGCAGCTCCAGCGCCCGGGCGTGCAACGGGCGCTCCCACTCCTCGAACACCGGCTCGGGGCCCGGGACGTCCCCCCGGACGACGGGGGCCTCCAGCCGGTGGGCCAGCACCTCGGCACCGCTCAGCGCGGCGAACTCGGCCGCCCCGCCCGCGTGGTCCTCGTGGAAGTGGGTGAGCACGATCCGCCGTACGCTCCGCGGCCGGTGGCCCAGCGCGGCCACCGCCTCGGCGATCTCCGCGCCCGAACCCGCCGGACCGGCGTCGACCAGCGTCAGCGCGTCGCCGTCACGCCACAGGTACGCCTGGCCGACCGGGAAACGCAGCAGATGCAGACGGGGGAGCAACTCGATCAGGTCCATGCGACGACCGTAGGGAAGGCCCCCGTCCCGGGACGAGCGCCTTCTGCCGAGGGCAGAGCGGTCAGCTCGCCGCGTAGGTGCGCAGGAACAGCGCCTCCGCCACCGACAGCCGCTCCAGCTCGTCGGGGGACACGCTCTCGTTCACCGCGTGGATCTGCGCCTGGGGCTCGCTCAGCCCGATGAGCAGGATCTCCGCCCGCGGGTACAGCCCGGCCAGTGTGTTGCACAGCGGGATGGACCCGCCCTGCCCCGCGTACTGCATCTCCTGACCCGGGTACGCGACCGCCATCGCCGACGCCATCGCCCGGTACGCCGGGCTGGAGGTGTCGGCGCGGAACGGCTGCCCCTCACCGACCTGTTCGGTGCTCACCCGCGCCCCCCACGGCGTGTGCGCCTCCACGTGCGCCTGGAGCAGCTTCGTCGCCTCGCCCGCGTCCATGCCCGGCGGCACGCGCAGGCTGATCAGCGCCCGGGCGCTCGCGTGCACGGACGGCGTGGCACCGACGACGGGCGGGCAGTCGATGCCGAGGACCGTGACGGCCGGGCGCGCCCAGATGCGGTCGGCGACTGTCCCGGACCCGATCAGCTCCACCCCGTCCAGCACCTTGGCGTCCTGCCGGAACTGCTCCTCCGTGTACTCCAGTCCGTCCCAGGCTGTGCCCGGGGCGAGCCCCTCGACCGTCGTCGAACCGTCCTCGTCGCGCAGCGAGTCCAGCACCCGGATCAGGGCGGCCAGCGCGTCGGGGGCGGCACCGCCGAACTGGCCCGAGTGCAGGTTGCCGGCGAGCGTGTCGATCCGCACGCGGATCATGGTCATGCCGCGCAGCGTCGAGGTGACCGTCGGCAGGCCGGCCCGGAAGTTGCCCGCGTCGCCGATCACGACGGTGTCCGCCTCCAGCAGCTCCGGGTGCTGCTCGGCGTAGCGCTCCAACCCGCCCGTGCCCATCTCCTCGGACCCCTCGGCGATCACCTTCACGTGGACCGGCACACCGCCGTCGGCCTTCAGCGCGCGCAGGGCCAGCAGGTGCATGATGACGCCGCCCTTGCAGTCGGCGGCGCCGCGCCCGTACCAGCGCCCGTCCCGCTCGGTCAGCTCGAACGGCGGAGTCGTCCAGGCCGCCTCGTCCAGGGGCGGCTGCACGTCGTAGTGGGCGTAGAGAAGGACGGTCCGGGCGCCCTCCGGGCCGGGCAGGTAGCCGTAGACCGACTGGGTGCCGTCGGGGGTGTCGAGCAGGGCCACGTCCTGGAAGCCCTCGGCGGTCAGCGCGTCGGCGATCCAGCGGGCGGCGCCCTCGCTCTCACTGCGCGGGAACTGGTCGAAGTCCGCCACCGACCGGAAGGCCACCAGCTCGGCCAGCTCCTCCTTCGCCCTGGGCATGAGAGAGGCGACGGTCTCGGCGACCGGATTCGACGACATGGGCACGCTCCTCGTGGGTGCGACGTTGTACGGGTGCGTACGTATCGGTACGCGCTGATCGAGCGGTGCGGGCGCGTCCCCGTGTAAGGGGCACCCACAGCGCCGATCCTCCCACAGCGGCCTGCGGTGACCGCCGCCGTAGGATGCGGGAGACAGCGGCAGGCGGCTTGATCGGGAGCAGTAGACCATCGTGAGCAGCGAGAACTCTTCGGCGGACGACGTGCAGCAGGTGTGGGACGTCGTCGTGGTGGGCGCGGGACCCGCGGGCGCTTCGGCCGCCTACGCGGCGGCGGTGGCCGGCAGACGTGTGCTGTTGCTGGAGAAGGCCGAGCTGCCGCGCTACAAGACCTGTGGCGGCGGCATCATCGGCCCCTCGCGCGACGCCCTGCCGCCCGGCTTCGAGCTGCCGTTGCGGGACCGTGTGCACGCGGTGACCTTCTCGCACAACGGCCGCTTCACCCGCACCCGCCGTTCCAAGCGCATGCTGTTCGGGCTGATCAACCGGCCCGAGTTCGACCAGCAGCTCGTCGAACACGCCCAGAAGGCGGGCGCCGAGCTCCGTACGGGGGTCACCGTCCAGCGGGTCGAGCAGCACGGCTCGGCCGTCCCGGACCGCCGCACGGTGGCCGTCGTTTTGCAGGGCGGCGAGGTCCTGCTCGCCCACGCGGTCGTCGGCGCCGACGGCAGCGCGAGCCGGATAGGGGCGCACGTCGGGGTCAAGACGGACCAGGTGGACCTCGGCCTGGAGGTGGAGATCCCGGTGCCGGAGACCGTCGCCGAGGACTGGAAGGGCCGGGTCCTCATCGACTGGGGCCCCATGCCCGGCAGTTACGGCTGGGTCTTCCCCAAGGGGGACACCCTCACGGTGGGGGTCATCTCGGCGCGCGGTGAAGGAGCGGCGACGAAGCGGTACCTGGAGGAGTTCGTCGGACGGCTGGGGCTCGCGGGCTTTGAGCCGAGCATCTCCTCCGGCCATCTGACCCGCTGCCGGGCCGAGGACTCGCCGCTGTCGCGCGGCCGGGTGCTGGTGTGCGGCGACGCGGCCGGGCTGCTGGAGCCGTGGACCCGTGAGGGCATCTCCTTCGCGCTGCGTTCCGGCCGGCTGGCGGGGGAGTGGGCGGTGCGGATCGCCGAGGCGCACGACGCCGTGGACACCCGCCGCCAGGCCCTCAACTACGCCTTCGCCGTCAAGGCCGGGCTGGGGGTGGAGATGAGCGTCGGCAAGCGGATGCTGACGCTGTTCGAACGCCGTCCCGGGCTGTTCCACGCGGCGCTGACGGGCTTCCGCCCGGCCTGGAAGGCGTTCAGGGACATCACGCAGGGCTCGACCTCGCTGGGAGAACTCGTGCGCACGCATCCGCTGGCCCAGCGTGCCCTGTCCGTGATGGACCGCCGTCCCGCGGCGGCCGCCGGCGAGCGCGGGGCGGAGACCGGGGGGTCCGGGGCCACCGCGTCGGAGTGATCCGGGAGACCGGGCGGCCGGGAGCGGCCCGGCGCGGCGCGTACGAGGGCGGCCGGCCGTCGTCGGCCGCCTCGGCCGCGGTGCAGGCGTCCACGCGCTCGCCGGGGTGCGGTTCTCCGGAACGCGGCGGGCTGCGGCTGTCGTACGAGGCCGGGCGCCCCGCGCCGATGGCTCGCCGGCGGCAGGTCCGGACTCCGTGGCGTCGCGGGCGAGTTGACCCGAGGCCGAGCTCACCAGCCCCGGCAGCGCTCCCGCGCGGGCCCGGAACCGCTGCGGCGCCCGGCGTTCCGCCGGAGCCGCCCACCGGGCGACGGAACTCCGAGCGTGGCCGGGAGGAACGCGGAGCAGGCACGGCCTGTCGGCCGGGCCCGTTCCCGGCCGTACTCCCCGGGGAGTACGGGTGATCACCGCGTTCGGCGGACGCCGGCGCCCGCGGCCGGCGTCTAGCGTGGCCGGTATGGACGAGCAGCGCGGGCGGGGCGGCCCGCCGCAGTGGTGGCGGTACGGCCCCGCCTGGTGGGACCGGCAGGAGGAGCGGGGGCCGCGGTGGCCCTGGCGCTCGACCCTGGTCGTGACCGTCTTCGTGCTGGCCGGTTCGACTTTCGCCGACCGTGCGCAGCACGGCGAGCGGGCGGGCCTGGATCCGTACGCCCGGGTGCTGCTGGTCCTGGCCGGGGTGCTGCTGCTGTGGCGCAAGCGCCATCCGGTGGCGGTGGTGTTCGGCACCGCGGCGGTCGTGCTGCTGTACCTCGGTGCCGGATATCCGTACGGGCCGGTGTTCCTCACCGTCGCCGTGGCGTGCTTCAGCGCCGTCGTCGCCGGGCACCGCACGGCGGCGTGGGCCGCGATGGGGGCGCTGTGGGCGGGACACGTCCTGCTGGCGCACTGGCTGTTCCGCTGGCTGCCGCCCGCGGGGGACTCCGCCGCCTCCTGGAGCGAGGAGGCCGTCGTCGCCACATGGGTGGTGGCGATCGCCGCGGTATCGGAGCTGGCCCGGCTCCGCCGTGAGCAGTGGGCCCGGGAGCGGGCCGAGCGGGCCGGGGCCGCCCGGCGCAGGGCCGACGCGGAGCGGCTGCGGATCGCCCGGGAACTGCACGACGTGCTCGCGCACAGCATCTCCGTGATCAACGTGCAGGCGGGGGTCGGCCTCGCGCTGCTCGACAGCGACCCCGAGCAGGCCCGCACGGCGCTCACCACCATCAAGGACCAGAGCAAGGAGGCGCTGGGCGAGGTGCGCCAGGTGCTGGACACCCTGCGGGCGCCCGGGGCCGCGCCGCGCGCGCCCGCGCCGGGGCTGGACCGGCTGCCGGAGCTGGTGGACCAGGCCGCGAGCGCGGGGCTCGCGGTCGCGGTCGAGGTCGAGGCCGAGGGAGAGCCGCCCCGGCTCGCGCCCGGCACGGACCTGGCCGCCTTCCGGATCGTGCAGGAGGCCCTGACCAACGTCGTGCGGCACTCGGGGTCGCGGCACGCGCGCGTGCACCTGGCGTACGACGCGACGCGGCTGCGGCTGCGCGTGGACGACGACGGGCCGGCCACCGGTGCCGACGCGGGCGGCAGCGGCAACGGGCTGGCCGGGATGCGGGAGCGGGCCGCCGCGCTGGGCGGCACCATCGAGGCGGGACCGCGCCCGGACGGGGGGTTCCGGGTGCTCGCCGTACTGCCGATGGCACCGCCTGGCGGTACGGCGGGGGCGGAGGAGCGGTCCGCGGACCGAAGCGTGCGACGACCTCGGGAGGACCAGTGATCCGCGTACTGCTGGCCGACGACCAGTCCCTGGTCCGGGCGGGATTCCGGGCGTTGCTCGACGCGCAGCCGGACATCGTGGTGGCCGGTGAGGCGGCCGACGGCGCGGAGGCCGTGCGCCGGACCCGCGAACTGCGGCCCGACGCCGTTCTGATGGACATCCGCATGCCCGTGCTGGACGGGCTTGCGGCCACCCGTGAGATCACCGGGGACCCGGCCCTCGGGGACGTCAGGATCGTCATGCTCACCACCTTCGAGCTCGACGAGTACGTCTTCGAGGCGATCCGCTCGGGCGCCTCCGGGTTCCTGGTGAAAGACACCGAACCGGACGAACTGCTGCGCGCCGTGCGGGCGGTGGTGGCGGGCGACGCGCTGCTGTCGCCTGGGGTGACGCGGCGGCTGATCGCGGAGTTCGCGGCGCGGTCCAAGGAGCCCGCGGCGGCCGGCGCGCTGAATCGGCTCACCGAGCGGGAGCGGGAGGTGATGGCGCTGGTCGGGATCGGCCTGTCCAACGAAGAGATCGCCCGGCGCCTGGTGGTCAGCCCTCTCACCGCCAAGACCCACGTCAGCCGCACGATGGTCAAGCTGGGCGCCCGTGACCGGGCTCAACTGGTGGTCCTGGCCTATGAGTCGGGGCTGGTGCGGCCGGGCTGGCTGGGCTGAGCGGATGCCCGCAAGCGGACCAGCACGCTGATCACCCCGTCATACGGAAGAGCCGGACAGGGAAGTCGAGCAGGGGTGTGCCCGGCGGGCGAGGCAGCCCGCCGGGCACACCGCGGAGGCGTTCCCCCCGGTCGCGCTAGTCGCGCACGGCGACGCGCTCCGCCTCCCTCGGGGTGGACTTGGCGACCACGACGGACGGTTCGGCGGCCGGCGGCCGCTTCCGCCGGGGCCGCAGACCGGTGAGGGTGATCAGCAGCCCGGCCAGGGCGATCACCGCCACGACCACCAGCCCGGGCCGGTAGCTGTCGAGGACGGCCTGCGGCGAGGCGTCGCCGCGCCCGGGGGAGTTGGCCGTCACCACCGCCGTCACCACGGCGAGGAAGATCGCGCCGCCCACCTGGACCGAGGTGTTGAGCAGCCCCGAGACCATGCCCTGCTCGTGCTCGTCGACGCCGTTGGTGGCCTGGACGTTGAGCGAGGGGAAGGTCAGGGCGAAACCGGAGCCGACCAGCAGCATCGTCGGCAGGATCACCGTCGCGTAGCCCGGATCGAGGTCGATGCGCAGGAACAGGGCATAGCCGGTCACCATCAACGCGAAGCCGGCCACGATCAGCCGGGCCGTGCCGAACCGGTCGATGACGGCCCCCACCTTCGTGGCGGACAGGGCCACCAGCGCACCGGCGGGGAGGAACGCCAGGGCCGTGTGCAGGGCGGACCAGCCCAGCAGTTGCTGCATGTAGAGCGTGACCAGGAACTGGAAGCCGATGTAACTGCCGACGAACGTCAACGCCCCGAGCTGGGCCCGCACCTGCGGTCCGGAGCGGAGCACGCCGAGCCGCACCAGCGGGCTGGGACTGCGCCGTTCGACGGTCACGAAGGCGGCCAGCAGGACGGCGACGGCGGCGAAGGAGGCGACGGTGCGTGCCGAACCCCACCCCACCTCGGGCGCCTCCACGACGGTGAAGACCAGCAGCAGCATCGAGGCGGTGCCGAGCACGGCGCCCGGGATGTCGTAGCCGCCCCGGCTCCGCTCCCGCTCGGTGCGCGGCAGCAGCTTGAGGCCGGCGAACAGGGCGATCAGCGCGACGGGAGCGGGCAGGAGCATGGTGAGCCGCCAACTGGCCTCGGTCAGCAGGCCGGAGAAGACCAGGCCCATCGAGTAGCCGGTGGCGCCGCAGGTCGTGTAGATGGCCAGGGCCCGGTTGCGCAGCGGCCCCTCGGGGAACGTCGTGGTGATGATCGACAGCCCGGCGGGGGCGGTGAAGGCCGCGCTGAGGCCCTTGACGAACCGGCTGGCGATGAGGAGCGGCCCCGAGTCGACGAGCCCGCCCAGGAGCGAGGCGAGCGCGAAGACGCCCAGGGCCACCAGGAAGACCTGGCGGCGGCCCAGCAGGTCGGCGGCGCGTCCGCCGAGGAGCAGCAGACCGCCGTACCCCAGGATGTAGCCGCTGACGATCCACTGCAGCGCGGAGGTCGACAGGCCGAGGTCGGCCCCGATGGACGGCAGCGCCACGCCGACCATGGACACGTCGAGGGCGTCCAGGAACATCGCGGCGCAGAGCACGAGCAGGGTGCCCCAGAGCCGGGGAGTCCATCGTCCCTGAGACGTGGGGGAGATGAGCGGAGAGGTCATATCCCGGACTCTACATGCGCATGCATGGAATGCAAGCGCATTTAATTCAGGTGCAACGATCCCGGTTCTCTGTTACGGTGCCGCGCATGGCGGTGACCCGGGCCGAGCAGGCGCTCGTGGAACAGTGGCGGGACCTTCTGGCGCTGCATGCGCGGACGCAGTGCGCGCTCGACCGCGCACTGCACGAACACGGCTTGTGCGCCAGCGACTTCGAGGTGCTCGACGTCCTCGCGGGACGCCGTCCGTCGAAGAACGCCGCCGCCTACCGCGTGCAGGAGATCTCCGAGCGGGTCCACCTCAGCCAGAGCGCGCTGTCCCGGCTGATCGCCCGGCTGGAGAAGGAGGGCCTCGTCGAGCGGTGCATGTGCCCCGAGGACCGGCGGGGCGTCCGGGTATCGCTCACCGCAAAGGGACGCGCGCTGCACGGGGAGGTGCTCCCCGTGCAGCGCGCGGTGCTGGCCCGGATGCTGGCGGACGACTGACGACTGACGACTGACGCCCGACGCCCGAGGCCTCTCGGCGTGGCGGCGGCGGGTCCGCTACGGCAGCGGCGTACCGCCCGTCGCGTTGACGATCTCGGCGGTGATGTACGAGGCGTCCTGCGAGGCCAGGAAGACGTACGCCGGAGCCATCTCGGCCGGCTGCGCGGGGCGCCCGATGGGGGCCTGCTTGCCGAACTCCTGGGTGTCCGGGAGGGTCGCCGGGATCAGCGGCGTCCACACCGGGCCGGGCGCGACGGCGTTGACCCGGATGCCGCGCTCGATCAGCATCTGCGCGAGACCCTGCGTGAAGGTGACGATCGCACCCTTGGTCGTCGCGTAGTCCAGCAGGTGCGGACTGGGCTTGTACGCCTGCACCGACGTGGAGTTGATGATGCTGCCGCCCTCCGGGATGTGCGGCACGGCCAGCTTGCACAGCCAGAACATGCCGTACAGGTTGGTGCGCATCACCCGGTCGAACTGCTCGGTGGAGATGGCCTCGATGCCGTCGGGCTGGGACATCTGGTAGGCGGCGTTGTTGACCAGGACGTCGATCCGCCCGAACTCCTCGACGGCGCGGTCGATGAGCGCCCGGCAGTTCTCCTCCTCGCGGATGTCGCACGAGACGGCCACGGCACGCCGCCCGGCGGCCTCGACGAGCCGGACGGTCTCGGCGGCGTCGTCCTTCTCGTCGTCGAGGTGGGTGAAGAGCACGTCGGCCCCTTCGCGGGCGAAGGCCAGGGCGACCGCGCGGCCGATACCGGAGTCACCGCCGGTGATCACGGCCTTGCGGCCCTCCAGCTTGCCGCTGCCCCGGTAGGACTCCTCACCGTGGTCCGGCGGCGGGTCCATGGGCCCCGTCCAACCGGGGTGCGGCTGGTCCTGGGAGGGGAACTCCGGGTTCGGGTGCTGCTCGCCGGGGTGCTGCTGTTCGGTCACGGATCTTCCTCCTGCTCCATGGCATGCGGCCCGGTGATCACAAGGGCCGCGGCCACGGGTACCCAGGTTGGCCGCGATACGACCTGCGGACCCGGGCGCACTTCCCGCCGGAACGGCCGTTCACCTGAACGGCGGTGCCCGCCCACGAAAACGCCCGCCGCGCGGTCCGGCCGTTCCGGGCCGGGACGCGCCGAGGCGGAGGAGGCCCGGGCGCCCCGGTCGTGTCCGAGGCGGAGGGAAACCCCGTCCCGGCCGTGTCCGAGGCGGAGAGGTCGCGGCTGCCGGGCACGTCCGAGGCGGAGGGCGACCCGGGCCCCGGCCGCGTCCGAGGCGGAGAGGTCCCGGCTGCCGGGCCCGTCCGAGGCGGAGAGAAGCCCGGCTATGGGAGTGGCGGAATACGGGCCCAGGCGCGTCCGAGGCGGGATGGGAGGCCCCGGGGCCGTCGGAAGCCTCATGGGGTCGGCGGCGCGGGTCAGGTGCCGGGGCTTCGGGTCCTCATGCCCACCAGCGCCCCGACCACCGCCGCCACGCCCGCCAGCACGGCGACGCTGGTCAGCGCGGCCGGCAGGGTGAGCCAGTCGGCCATGAAGCCGATGGCCGGCGGGCCGAGCAGCATGCCGCCGTAGCCCAGGGTCGAGGCCGTCGCGACGCCGCTGGGCCCGGCCAGGGCCCCGGCGCGCTCCACCGCGACGGGGAAGAGGTTCGCCAGGCCGATGCCCGTGACCGCGTAGCCGAGCAGGGCCGCCCACAGGGACGGGGCGAGGGAGCCCAGCAGCATGCCGGCGGCCGCGGTGGTGCCGCCGGCGACGACGGTCCGGGTCTGTCCCAGCCGCTCCAGGAGCGTGGTGCCGGTCAGCCGTCCCACGGTCATCGCGAGCGCGAAGCAGGAGTAGCCGAGGGCGGCCGCCCCGGAGGAGGCGCCCAGGTCCTCCTCGAGGTGCAGGGCGCCCCAGTCGGCCAGGGCGCCCTCGCCGTACGCGGTGCACCCGGCGATCAGGCCGAAGACGAGGACCAGGGTCCGGGTGCGGCCGTCCAGCCGGCGCGGGGCGCCGTCCCGGAGCCGCTCGCGCCCGGGCGGAAGGGGAGGCTCGTTCCGCAGCAGGACGGGGCCCGCCGCGGCGGTCACGATCAGGCCGACGGCGGTCAGGAGCAGCAGGTGCCGCGTGGGGCTGAGGAAGCCGGCGACCAGCCCGCCCAGGCCCGCGCCGAGCATGCCGCCCAGGCTGAACGCGGCGTGGAAGGTCGGCATGATCGGCCGTCGCAGGGCGGCCACCAGGTCGACGGCCGCGCTGTTGAAGGCGACGTTGATGCTGCCGTACGCGGCGCCGAACAGCAGCAGGACCAGGCCCAGCGCGAGGGCCGACCCGGTCAGCGGGGGCAGGGCGACGCTCAGGGAGAGCAGGACCGCGCAGACGACGGTGACCCGGTGGTTGCCGTACCGGCGGCACAGGCGCCCGGTGAGGGTCATCGTGACGACGGCCCCGGCCGAGACGCCCAGCAGGGCCAGGCCGAGCGCGCTGGCGGAGGCGTTTGTCTGCTCCTTGATGGCGGGAATCCGGACGACCCAGCCGGCGAAGACGAACCCGTCCAGGGCGAAGAAGACGGTGAGGGCGGTGCGGAGTCGGGTGAGGGAGCGGTCGTGGCCCGGCACGGCACTGTGCGAACGGGCTTTGTTTATTTGCGGCACAAACTCAGGCTAGGTGGGTGCGGGGGAGAGGACAAGGTGCGACGCTGGGACGAGACAGCATCCGCCGCCGGAAGGCAGGAGGGGCGATGGGACGTGACGTGCCGGCCCTGGTGTTCACGCGGGAGGACCGCCGTCGGTACCGGGAGAAGATGCACACCGACCTCGAAGTGCTGGCGCGGATGCTCCGCGAGTCCGGCTTCGAGAGCGAGCGCCCCCAGGTCGGGCTGGAGATCGAGCTGAACCTCGTCGACGACCACGGGCTCCCGGCCATGCGCAACACCGATGTCCTCCAGTCGATCGCCGACCCGGCCTGGTCGAGCGAGCTGGGCCGCTTCAACCTGGAGATCAACATCCCGCCCCGGGAGCTGACGGCCGGCGGCCCCGGCGCCTGGGAGCAGGAGATCCGCGACGCCCTCAACCACGCCGAGGACGGGGCCGCCGCCGTGGGCGCCCACCTGATCATGGTCGGCATCCTGCCCACCCTCGGGGAGCAGGACGTGAGCGGCGCGGCCCTCTCCGGCGACCCCCGCTACCGGCTGCTCAACGAGCAGATCTTCGCGGCGCGGGGCGAGGACCTGCGGATCAAGGTCGACGGTGTGGAGCGCCTCGCGACCTATGCCGACACCATCACGCCCGAGGCCGCCTGCACCAGCACGCAGTTCCACCTCCAGGTCGCGCCCAGGGAGTTCCCGCACTACTGGAACGCGGCGCAGGCCGTCGCCGGTGTGCAGACCGCTCTCGCGGCCAACTCGCCCTTCCTGTTCGGCAAGGAGCTGTGGCGCGAGACCCGCATCCCCCTGTTCGAGCAGGCCACGGACACCCGCCCCGAGGAGATCAAGGCCCAGGGCGTGCGGCCCCGGGTGTGGTTCGGGGAGCGCTGGATCACCAGCGTCTTCGACCTCTTCGAGGAGAACGTCCGCTACTTCCCCGCACTGCTGCCGCTGTGCGAGGACGAGGACCCCCAGCGGGAACTGAACAGCGGGCGCGTGCCCGAACTGGGCGAACTCACCCTGCACAACGGGACGATCTACCGCTGGAACCGGCCCATCTACGCGGTCACCGACAGCGGCCCGCACCTGCGCATCGAGAACCGGGTCCTGCCCGCCGGCCCCACCGTCGCCGACATCATCGCCAACGGCGCCTTCTACTACGGCCTGACGCGCGCCCTGGTCGACGAGGACCGGCCGGTGTGGACGCGGATGTCGTTCGCCGTGGCCGAGGAGAACCTGCACACCGCGGCCCGCGACGGCATCGACGCCCGTCTGTACTGGCCCGGGGTGGGCGAAGTCCCGGTCACGGAACTGGTGTTGCGGCGCCTGCTGCCGCTCGCCCACCGCGGGCTGGAACTGGCCGGCATGGACGCGCCGTGGCGCGAGCCGCTGCTGGGCATCATCGAGCAGCGCTGCGTCACCGGCCGCAACGGCGCGACCTGGCAGGCCGAGACGGTCCACCACCTGGAGAAGGCCGGGGTCTCCGACCGGCGTGAGGCGCTGCGGCAGATGACCAGGACGTACATGGACTACATGCACATGAACGCACCCGTGCACACCTGGCCCGTGGACTGACGCCTCTCACACCGCGCCGGGCGAGGCCTGGCCGCGCCAGACGCGAGCGCCGGTCAGCGGGACCGGCGCCGGCACCCGCGCCGACGTCGTCAGCTCCACACGCCGCCCTTCGGCCGAGGAGCGCAGCAGGGCGGTCATGATCTCCAGGACGTGCAGGGCGAGTTCACCCCCGGCCCGCCGCGCGCCGGGCGTGAGGAAGTCCAGCAGGCCGAGGCCGCGGGCCCCCTCCTCGTACCCGGCCGACGCGGGCAGGGTGTGCCATCCCGACCCGCCGAGCGGGTGCAGCCGTACCGCGCCGTCGAAAAGGTTCGGGTCCGGGACGGCCAGGGTCCCCTCCTCGCCGTGGACCTCGATCGGCGCGGCGGTCGTGGCCACCCCGTCGAAGCTCGTCGTGAGGGTGGTCAGCGCACCGCCGGCGTGTTCCAGCACCCCGGAGACATGGCTGTCCACCTCCACCGGTATGCGCTCGCCCGCGCGGGGCCCGGTGCCGATGACCCGCTCGGCGCGCAGTCGGCCGGCCGCACCGATCACGGCCCGCACCGGACCGAGCAGATGGACCAGGGAGGTGACGTAGTAGGGACCCATGTCGAGCAACGGGCCGCCGCCCGCCGTGTAGTAGAAGTCGGGATGGGGGTGCCAGCGCTCGTGGCCCGGCGTGACCATCACGGCCGAGGCGGACAGCGGGCGCCCGATGCTCCCGGCCTCCACGGCGGCCCGGGCCGTCTGGACTCCCGTGCCCAGCACGGTGTCCGGCGCGCACCCCACCCGCACGCCCGCCTGCGCGGCGGCCGCCAGCACGGCCCGCGCGTCGTCCAGTTCGGCCGCCAGCGGCTTCTCCCCGTAGACGTGCTTGCCCGCGCGGATCGCCGCGAGGGCGATCCCGGCGTGGGCCGCCGGTGTGGTGAGGTTCAGGACGGTGTCCACCTGCGGACTGCTCAGCAGTTGCCCGACCGGCAGCGCCCGGGCGCCGGGCAGCCGGCCGGCGACCGCCGCGGCGCGTCCGGCATCCAGATCGGCGACCGCGGTGACCCGCACGGCGGGATGACCTGCCAGGGTGTCCAGGTAGACGCCGGAGATGACGCCGAGTCCTACGACACCGACGCGGTGCGCGCCGCCCACAGCATGCCCCTCTCGACGATGGTGCGGACCTGGCGGTTCTCGAGCACGCCGACGTCGTGCCCCGGGGTCGTCACCACGATCCGCCCGGCGCCCCACCGGCGCGTCCACACCGCCGGGGACGTGACCGGCTCCTGCCAGGGCTGCCACGGCCGGGCGGGGTGCGTGGTGGTGGCCAGCACCTCGATCAGGTCGTCGTGCAGCACCCAGTACTGCTCCGTCTCCAGCTCGAAGTCCCCGATGCCCGCGGTGACGGGGTGCTCCCGGCCCGCCTCGGTGACACGGACCGTGTGCGGCAGGAAGTTGTCCGCCGCCCCACCCCGCCGCGCGCAGGGCTCCTTGCCCGGATGCGCCGCGAACTGGCCGCCCACCAGGTGGAGATACTCGGCCGAGGCGCGGAAGGAGTCGACGATGCCGCCGTGCCAGCCGGTCAGGCCGGTGCCGGCCGCGACAGCCGAACTCAGGCCCTCCACCTGCGCGGTGGTGATCTGTGACATCGTCACGCACTGCACCACGAGATCGGTGCCGGCCATCAGTGCGGCGTCCGCGTAGACCTCGGTCGACTCCTCGACCCGTACGGCGAATCCGCTGTCCCGCAGGAAGGGCAGGAACAGTTCCGTCGCCTTGACCGGCTCGTGGCCTTCCCAGCCGCCCCGGACCACCAGTGCTCGTCTCCGCGTCATCGGAACCCACTATGCGCGGACGGGCCGGTTTCGAAAAGAGGGCCGAACGTCACGAAACTTTCGAGGTGGAGGCGCGCGCCGAGATCTCCCAGCAGGCCGCCGTGTAGCGGACCTCGGGGCCCTGCACGAAGGGGTCGAAGGCGGGCCGCACCGCGTCGACCACCTCGGCCCGGGTCCGCTCGTCGGCCTGCGGCAGCACCGTGCCCAGGGGGCCGAGCCGGGTGAAGTAGCGCACGAGATCCCGCTCGGGCAGGGTGCAGACCGGGTCGACGGGCCGCAGGGAGACGCCGGACCACCCGCTCGCCTCCAGGATGCCGCGCACACGGTCCGGGTCCGCGAAGGCGAACTGCCCCGGCTGGTCGGGCCGGCGGGCGGGCAGCTCCGGGACGAACGGCGCCGCCGCGCGCTCCGCCGTCGTCATGAACGGGTTCTCCTCCGGCCCCCGCCACACCACCAGCCGCAGCCCGCCCCCGTCGGCCACGGCGGTGCGCAGGTTGGTGAACGCCCTGACCGGGTCGGGGAAGAACATGACGCCGAAGCGCGAGACGACGGTGTCGAAGGCGCCGGGTCCGAACGCGTGCTCCTGCACGTCGGCATGCACGAACGACGCCGGCACATCCTCCTGCTCGGCCAGTACCCGGGCCGCCGCGATCATCGGCGCGGAGAGGTCCGCCCCGACACAGTGCCCGGTCCGCCGCGCGACGGCCCGGGTGACGGCACCGGTACCGCAGCCGACGTCGAGCACCCGGGCCGACCCCTCCTCGGCGACGGCACGCACCAGCAGCTCCTCGATCGGCCGGAACATCCCGTCCAGCAGCTGCTGCAGCTCCACCCAGGCATGGCCGGAGGGCCCGTTCCAGCGGGCGGCCTGTTCGTCGTAGTCCCTGCGCGAGGCGTCCATGGTCTCTCCTTCTGCTTGCCTTCGGGGAAGCGCGATGACAGCGTTCTACTTCAAGCCGACTTGAGGTCAAGACAATGACGCACCTGGACATCGGGGACGTGGCCCGTCGCGCCGCGGTGCCCGCCTCGACGCTGCGCTACTACGAGGACAAGGGGCTGATCACCCCGGTCGGCCGCCGGGGGCTGCGCCGTCAGTACGACCCGTCGGTGCTGGAGCGCCTGGCCCTGATAGCGCTGGGCAGGACGGCCGGGTTCTCCCTCGACGAGATCGCCGGGATGTTCGCGCCGGACGGCGAACCGCGGATCGACCGGGACGTGCTCACCGCCAAGGCCGACGAACTGGACCGCAGGATCCGTGAACTCGGCGTACTGCGCGACTCGTTGCGCCATGCGGCCGCCTGCCCCGCGCCGAGCCACCTCGAGTGCCCCACCTTCCGCCGCCTCCTGGACGAGGCGACGGGCCCGGGTGGCCGGGGTCCCTCCGCCGAGCGCCCGGCCGCAACCCCGCCCGCCCGTCGGGCCGGGCCCCGCACGCTGCGGAAACCCTGAGGAGCGGTACGAAGACCCGCCACAGCCGCCACGTCGTACCCGCCGCGCCCGAGAAGGCCCAGGTCGTGCCCGGTCGCCCGGCGGGAGTGCGAGAGGCGGACACCGTTCGGGGCGCCCCGCCCGCATCCGGGAACGACGGCGGCCGGTGGGCCGCGCTCCCGCCGCGCCATCCGTGGCAGGACCCATCTCGGACCGAACAGCCGCCCCACCGGGCCGCGTTCGCGGAGGGCGGCGACCGGGAAGAATGAGGGTCGGGCCCGATGGTGCGCGCCGTCGCCGGAGGAGAGGCTGGAGCCCAGGTGAGAACGGCCGGCCGGTCACCGGTGAGCCGCCTCCCCGCGCACCCGGACCCGAACCCCACGACGTGCCCTGGCCCCGGTGTGCCCTGCCTGCGGCGCTGCCGGCCGCCGGAGAGGAGAAGCCGTGACCCAGTCCGACGACGCGCGCCTCGTGGACCTGCGGACCCGTCTGGAACGGCAGGACCCCCGGTTCGCCCACGCCATGAGAACCGGCCGGCCGGCGCCGCCCCGCGAGTACCGGCGCACCGGGCCCCGCTGGGGGCTGGCGATCGGGGTGGTCCTCCTGGGCGCGGGCATCGTCCTGGCCCAGGGGCTGCTCATCGCGAGCGGGCTGGTCGTCCTCGGCATGGCGGCCCAGCTGATCGACCCGGTCCCCCCGCGCACGGGGCACCGGAGCCCCGGCCCCCGCTGACCCCTCCGCCCCTCGCGCCGCCCTCCGTGCACGGGACCGCCCGTGACTCCCGCGGACACCGGCCCCGCCCCCCTGTCACCGGTGGCCGGATTCCGCCGACCGAGTGCGCTCGTAACCCGTGTGAACGTCCCGGATGGTGGGAGCGGCCGGTCTGACTGACGGTGGTTCACGTCGAGACCGGGTCTCGTGAGTCGGCGAGGCGCCGACTGCCCGGTTCGCGACGGAAGGACTCACCGATGCGCTCTGCCCGCATGCTGCTCGCCACGGCCACGGCCACGGCGGCCCTCGCGATCGCCGCCCCCGGCGCCTACGCCCAGGTCATGGGCGACTGGGACGACGACTCCACTTCCTACAGCAAGGAGCACGACAAGCACGACAAGCACGACAAGCCGCACGGCGGGATGCACACGGGCGGCGGAGCGCTGACCGCCGTGACCTCGGACGGCGACTGGGACTCCGGCGACGACGAGGGCAAGCCCGAGGACGAGGGCAGCGAGGAGCAGGGCAAGCCCGAGGACCAGGGCGGCCACGACGAGCAGGGCAAGGACGACGAGCAGGGCAAGGAAGAGGAGCACGGCAAGCACGAGGACCACGGCAAGGAGGAGCACGGCGACCACGAGAAGGACTCCTCCTGGGGCGGCAAGCACGAGAAGCCGCGCGGCGGCATGCACACCGGCGGTGGCGCCCTGGCCCTGGTCAACTCGGACGACTGGGAGAAGCAGGACGGCGGCTACAAGGAGGACGGCGACAGCGGCTGGTCCGGAAAGCACGAGGACGACTCCTACGCCGACAAGGGCGACGAGGGGTACAGCGGCAAGCACGACAAGGGCTCCTGGGAGGGCAAGCACGACAAGCCGCGCGGCGGCATGCACACCGGTGGCGGCGCGCTGGCCAACACCTCGGGTGTGACCGCCGGCGGGCTCGCGGTGCTGGCGGTCGCCGGTACCGGTCTGTACGCGCTGCGCCGCCGGAAGGCCGCCCAGGGCGTGGCGTGACCGATGCCCGACCTCATACCGGCCGCCGCACGCGCTCCGCGCGTCGCGGCGGCCCGGCTCGTCCCGGTGCGGGCCGTGCCCCCTGCTGTGCCCTGAACAAGGTGGTTATCGATGGCGGTCAGCCCCCCTGCCCTTCCCGACCCCGAACCCGCGCCGTCCCGGAAACGGCTGCGCGCCATAGTGGCGGTGCTGTGGTCGGCGGCCGCGCTCGCGGTGCTCCTGAACCTGACCGGCGGCCGGGGCGGCTCCTTCGACGCCGGCGGAGCGCCGCACGCCCCGCCCGCCCTTCCCGCCGCCTCGGCCGCCCCCTACACGCCGCCCGGGGCGTCGGCGTCGCCGTCCGCCGAGGGACCGCGGATGTCCCGCTCGCGGCCGGTCCGCCTGCTCATTCCGAAGATCGGCGTCGACGCGCCCTTCACCGACCTCGCCATCGGTGCCTCCGGCATGCTCGACCCCCCGCCCGCCGACGACACCAACCTCGTCGGCTGGTACGCCGAGGGCCACTCGCCCGGCGAGCCCGGGACCGCGATCATCGCCGGGCACGTGGACACCAAGACCTCCCCGGCCGTCTTCGCCGGCCTGGGTGAGCTGAAGAAGGGCGACAAGTTCCACGTGACGCGGGCCGACGGCAGCAGGGCGGACTTCGTCGTCGACGGCAAGGAGTCCTTCCGCAAGGACGACTTCCCCAGCGAACGGGTCTACGGCGACACCCCCCAGGCCCAGGTCAGGCTGATCACCTGCGCCGGCGCCTACGACCGCCAGGCCCGGGACTACACCGAGAACCTGGTCGTCTTCGCCCACCTCGTCTGACATCCGGTGCCCCTGCCCTGACTTGGTGTTTTACAGTGACAGCCACCAGTTCAGGCGACTGTGGGACCTGTGAGGGATGCGCGAAACATGACGACCGAAACGTTTGAGTTCCAGGTAGAGGCACGCCAGCTGCTCCAGCTGATGATCCACTCGGTCTACTCGAACAAGGATGTCTTCCTGCGCGAGCTCGTCTCCAACGCCTCCGACGCGCTCGACAAGCTGCGTCTGGAGAAGCTGCGGGACGACGCGCTCGACGCCGACGTGTCCGATCTGCACATCGAGATCGACGTCGACAAGGAGGCCCGCACCCTCACCGTGCGGGACAACGGCATCGGCATGTCGTACGACGAGGTCGGCCGCCTCATCGGCACCATCGCCAACTCCGGTACGGCGGCCTTCCTCCAGGAGCTGCGGGAGGCCCAGGAGGGGGGCGGCGCGGAAGGGCTCATCGGCCAGTTCGGCGTCGGCTTCTACTCCGGGTTCATGGTGGCCGACGAGGTCACGCTGGTGACCCGGCGCGCCGGCGAGGACCAGGGCACCCGCTGGAGCTCCCGCGGCGAGGCCACCTACACGCTGGAGAAGGTCGACGACGCGCCGCAGGGCACGTCCGTCACCCTGCACCTCAAGCCGGCCGACCCCGAGAACCAGCTGCACGACTACACGTCCGAGTGGACGATCCGGGAGATCGTCAAGCGGTACTCGGACTTCATCACCTGGCCGATCCGGATGGTCCCCGCCGGTGACGACGGCGACGGCGCGCCCGCGCCCGAGACGCTGAACTCGATGAAGGCGCTGTGGGCGCGCTCGCGGGAGGAGGTGTCCGAGGACGAGTACCACGAGCTGTACAAGCACATCAGCCACGACTGGCGCGAGCCGCTGGAGACGATCCGGCTCCAGGCGGAGGGCACCTTCGAGTACCAGTCGCTGCTCTTCATCCCCGCGCACGCCCCGCACGACCTGTTCACGCGGGACTTCAAGCGCGGCGTCCAGCTGTACGTCAAGCGCGTCTTCATCATGGACGACTGCGAGGCGCTCCTGCCGCCGTACCTGCGGTTCGTCAAGGGCGTCGTCGACGCGCAGGACCTCTCGCTGAACGTCTCCCGCGAGATCCTCCAGCAGGACCGGCACATCCGGATGATGCAGCGCCGGCTCACCAAGAAGGTGCTGTCCACGGTCAAGGACCTCATGACCAAGGACGCCGAGCGCTACGCCACGTTCTGGCGGGAGTTCGGCACCGTCCTGAAGGAGGGCCTGGTCACCGACCCCGACAACCGGGAGGCGCTGCTGGCCGTCGCGTCCTTCGCGACCACGCACTCCGAGGACGAGCCGACCACGCTCGCCGGGTACGTGGAGCGCATGAAGGACGGCCAGGACGCCGTCTACTACATCACCGGCGAGTCCCGGCAGAGCATCGAGAACTCACCGCACCTGGAGGCGTTCCGGGCCAAGGGCGTCGAGGTGCTGCTGCTCACCGACCCGGTCGACGAGGTGTGGGCCGACGCCGTCGGCGAGTACGAGGGCAAGAAGCTGCGCTCCGTCACCAAGGGCGAGATCGACCTGGACTCCGAGGGCGAGGAGAAGGCCGGCGAGGAGCGGGAGAAGCAGGCCGAGGAGTACGCCGGGCTGCTCGGCTGGATGCGCGAGCAGCTGGACGAGGACATCAAGGAGGTGCGGCTGTCCACGCGGCTGACCGTCTCCCCGGCCTGTGTGGTCTCCGACGCGCACGACCTGACCCCGGCGCTGGAGAACATGTACCGGGCCATGGGCCAGGAGGTGCCGCGCACCAAGCGGATCCTGGAGCTCAACCCCGGTCACCCGCTGGTGAAGAGCCTCAACCAGGCCTATGCCGACCGCGCGGACCGCAGTGAGCTTGCCGAGTCCGCGGAGCTGCTGCACGCCCTCGCGGTGCTCGCCGAGGGCGGACAGCCCAAGGACCCGGCCAAGTTCGTCCGGGCCGTGTCGGAGCGCCTGGAGCGCACGCTGTAGCCGGGGAGGGATCAGGGGTGGTCCGGGGTGCCCGCGGGGCGGGCGCCGGGCGGGGTCGGGCCGGTGCCCGGCGGGACGACCTCGCCCTGGACCACCCGCGGCGCGGGGGCCGTGCCGGCCTCCTCGTCCTTGGCGGCACGCGCCTCGGCCTTGAGGATGCGGGCCGCCTTGCCGGCCGAACGGGTCAGCTCGGGCAGCTTCTTGATCCCGATGACAACGGCGACGACGACGAGAACGATCGCCAGCTCGCTCAGTCCGAACATGGTGTCCTGTCCTTTCTCACCCGGGCCGGGCACGGCGCGAGCGTATCGGGCGGGGAGCACGGCGTGATCCCCGTCTCGGGGTGCGGGAGCAGGTGCCGGCGCAGGTGCGGCAGCATGCCGCGGTCGAGCAGGGCCTGCCGCCAGGCCAGCCGGGCGTGCTCCACCTGGTCGGGGGCGGGCGGGACGCGGCGGTCCAGGGCCGTGCGCAGCAGCGCGGCCGCCGCTACCAGACCGGCCCCGGCGGCGACCGTCGCGAACGTCCAGCCGCTCGCGAGAAGCGAACCGGGCAGCGGTCCGGGCGCCCCGACGGCGTGGAGCGTCCCGCCGAGGGCGAGCAGCACCACGGCGGCCACGGCGGTCACCAGGGGCGTGAGGACCGCGAGGGCGGGCAGCAGGCTGCCCGTGCCGAACGGCGGCTGCGGCCGGCGCCGCGCCGCCCGCCGCACGGCGAGAAGGTCCCGGTAGGGCTCCCCGGCCGCCGCCACGACGGCGTCGGCGTGGGCGCGCGCGTAGGCGCGCAGGTGGGCCGCGGCCCGGCCGTCCGGGTCGGCGCCGAGGGCGTCGCGGATGCCGGCGCTGCCGAGGGCCAGGTCCAGTACGGCTTCGAAGTCGGCGCGGTCCTCGGGCGCGAGGCGGGGCGCAGCGGCCACGTGGTCTCCCGGTCGGTCGGTCGGGGGGCGGTCGCCGGGCGCGGGGTCAGACGCCGACGCCGAAGTCGGAGGCGATGCCGGCCAGCCCGGACGCGTAACCCTGGCCGACGGCACGGAACTTCCACTCGGTGCCGTGCCGGTACAGCTCGCCGAAGACCATCGCGGTCTCGGTGGAGGCGTCCTCGGACAGGTCGTAGCGGGCGATCTCCCGGCCGTCCGCCTGGTTCACCACCCGGATGAAGGCGTTGCGCACCTGACCGAAGCTCTGACCGCGGTTCTCGGCGTCGTGGATGGAGACCGGGAACACGATCCGGTCGACCTCGGCGGGTACGGCGGAGAGGTCGACCTCGACGGTCTCGTCGTCGCCCTCGCCCTCACCGGTGAGGTTGTCGCCGGTGTGCCGGACCGAACCGTCCGGGCTGCACAGGTTGTTGTAGAACACGAAGTGCCGGTCGGAGGGGACCTTGCCGGAGGCGTCGAGGAGCAGGGCCGAGGCGTCGAGGTCGTAGTCGGTGCCGGTGGTCGTGCGGACGTCCCAGCCGAGACCGACCAGGACGGCGGTGAGCCCCGGCGCCTCCTTGCTGAGCGAGACGTTGCCACCCTTGGACAGGGAAACTCCCACGGAACACTCCTTCTACGTGAATCGGGCCGGGGCGAACGGGCCACCATTGAATCTACAGCACTGTAGAAGATGGGGGACGGGTCCGGCCGGTCTATACGATGTCCGCACGGGCAACGCAGGGCGGCGCGAAGGAGGCAGGGCGGTGACGGATGACCGGCAGCGGCCCCGGCGGGGGCAGGGCGAGCTGGAGGCGCTGGTGCTGTCGGCGCTGCGGGAGGCGGACGGGCCGGCGACGGCCGGCTGGGTGCAGGAGCGTCTCGGCGGCGGCCTCGCGTACACCACGGTGATCACGATCCTGACGCGGCTGCTGGGCAAGGGCGCGGTCACCCGGGAACGGGTGGGCCGGTCCTTCGCCTGGACCCCCGCTGCGGACCAGGCCGGTCTGGCGGCGCGCAAGATGCGCAAGGTGCTGGACGCCGAGAACGACCGCGAGGCCGTCCTGGCGAGCTTCGTCACCGGGCTCGGTCCCGAGGACGAGCGGTTGCTGCGGGACCTGCTGGAGCAGGAACACGGCGACGGGGAAGACTGACGCCGCATGGGGGTCTTCGTCTTCCTGCCGCTGGTCCTGCCGCTCACGGCCTGGCCGGTCGCGCGCCTGGCCGAGCAGCATCTGCACCCGCGCACCGCGACCCGGCTGCTGACCGTCCTGGCCGCGGTCCTGGCGCTGTGCAGCACGGTGTGCCTGGCCCTGGTCATGGTGGTCGGCACCGCCCAACTGCCGGGCAACCCGCTGCCCGACGGCTGGTCGGACCCGGAGGTGCGGGCGGCCGTGCCCTTCGACGAGGTCGTCGGCAAGGCCGCCATCCCGGCCCTGTGCGCGGTGGTCGCCGCCTGCGCCCGGGCGCTGTGGCGGCACGGCCGGGTGCGCAGGCAGGCCCACCGTGCGCTGGCCGGGCTGCCGGACACGGAGGTGGCGGTCCTGCCGGACGCCGTCCCCTACGCCTACGCGCTGCCCCCCGGCGGGCGACGGGCCGGCGACAGGGCCGGGCGCGGGGGAGCGCGGCGCCCCGCCGCGGCCCGGGGCCCGGGAGCCGCCCACCCGGGCCGGGGACCGGGGCGCGCACTCCGGCGGGGGAGGGGCCGGGTCGTGGTGACGACCGCCCTGCTGGAGCGGCTGCGGCCGGCCGAGCGGCGCGCCCTGTTCGCCCACGAGCGGGCCCATCTCACCGCGCGCCACGACCGGTTCCTGCTCACCGTGCAACTCGCCGCCCGGGCCAACCCGTTCCTGCGTCCGCTGCGCACCGCCGTGGCCTACACGGCCGAGCGGTGGGCGGACGAGGAGGCGGCGCGGGTGGTCGGCAGCCGGCGCACGGTGGCGCGGGCCATCGGCGCGGCCGCCCTCGTCTCGCGGGGCACCCCGGCGCCGACCCTCGCGGGCCTGGCCGCGCCCGGGCCGGTGCCGCGCCGGGTGGCGGCCCTGCTCGGTCCGGCGCCCGCCGTGCGCAGCTGGCCCCCGGTGTTCACGGCCGTCGGCCTGGCGGCCTGGGGCGCGGCCGCCGGGACGGCGGTGTCGGCGATGTCGTCGGCCAACGCGGCCGTCACGATGGTCCTCATCCTGCACGCCGCGACACCGCTGTGAGAAGCGGGCGCCGCTCCCCGCGGCGCCCGCACATCCGCCGGGACCGCTCAGGCCTCCTCTTCCTCTTCCTCCTCCTCGCCCTCGAAGAAGTCCCCCACCTCGTCGACCACTTCACTCGCGACCATGCCGCCGACGACACCGACCGCGAGACCGGCCGCCCCCGCGGCGACCACGGTCCCCATGCCGGGACCCTGCCGCCGCTCCCCGTGGTGGTGCCCCTCGTGACCGTGGGCCGGCAGGGCTCCGTGGCCGGCCGGGACGCCGTACCCGGCCCGGTGCTCGACCAGGTGGCGCAGCCAGCCGTCGACGACCGCCGTCCAGTCCTGGTGCTCGACCTCGTCGTGGGAGACGGCGAACCGGGTGAGCGCGTCGTGGCCGGGTGCCGGGAAGCCGCCGCGCTTGTCCGCCTCCAGCACCACTTCCATGCCGTCCGGCCGGGCCAGGAAGGTCACCTCGATCTCGTGCACCTGCTGGGCGTACTGCGGCGGCGGTACGAGCTCGATCTCCTGGTAGAAGGGCAGCCGCTGGTCCGTACCGCCGATGTGCCCGAGCTCCAGGTCGGCCGACCGGAAGCCGAACCCGAGACCGCCGAGGGCCTCGAGGACCGCCTCCTGGACGGGCAGCGGTGTGACGCCCAGCGGGTCGAGGTCGCCCTTGTCCTTCGCACCCGCCACCGACAGCTCCGTGCGCACGCCGAGGACGACGCCCAGGCTCTGGCCGTGCAGTTCGGTGATCGGGGTCTCCCACGGCAGGGTCACCTCGAACGGCAGGGTGCGCCGCTCGCCCTCCGCGAGCCGGAAACCGCCGCCCACGGTGAACCGGTCGAAGGCGACGACGCCCTCGCTCTCGCCGTCCTCGTGCTCGGCCTCCACCCGGGCCACGAGTTCCAGGGTGATGTGCTCGATCTCGAAGTCGGCCCTGCCGCCCTCCAGTTCGACCCGGCCGCCGAGCGTGCCGCCGGGCCGGACGGGGGCGGGGTCGAGGACCGTGTCGACGGTCGGTCCGCCGACACCGATCGCCCCGAGCAGTCGTTTGAACACCATGGTGGCGTCCACTCCTTCACGTACGTGTACGAGCTTGCCTCTACAAGCGTGTAGAAGCATAGTCCCGCTCCGGCCCGCGCGTGCTCCACGGCGGCACGCACGGGCGGGAATCGGCCGAAAGAGGCGGCACTCGGCCCAGGCCGGCGGTCAACTGGTCGAGCAGGCAGTGCCGTTCAGCGTGAAGGCCGCCGGGCCGGAGTCGGTGGCGCCCCGGGTGGCGGTGAAGCCGAGCGTGACCGACCCTCCGGCCGGGATCGTCGCGGTGTAGGGGGCGGCCGTCACGCTCACCGCGGACCCGCTCTGCGTCACCGTGCCGCCCCAGAGGTTGTCGACCCGCTGGCCGTCGGCGAACGTCCAGCGCAGCGTCCAGCCGTCGACCGCGGCGGTCCCGGTGTTGCGCAGGACGATCTCGCCCTGGAACCCGCCGGGCCAGCTGCCCGTCACCCGGTAGCCGACGCCGCAGGACGGTGACGGGCCGCCCGGCGCGGTCGTGACCGTCACCGTCGCCGAGCGGGCCGAGCGGTTGCCCGCGGCGTCACGGGCGTAGACGGCGAAGGTGTGGGAGGTGGCGGGGGACAGCCCGGTCAGGGTGGCGGTGGTGCCGGTCGTGGAGGCGACCGCGGTCTCGGTGCCGGAGCCGATCCGCACGACGTCGTAACCGGTGACGCCGCCGGCGTCCGAGGACGGGACCCAGCTCAGGGTGGCGGAGGAGGACGTCACACCGGAGGCGGTGGGGGCGCCGGGCGCGGTCGGGGGCGTGGTGTCGCCTCCCCCGGAGGAGTACACCGCGGCCTCCTCGGCGGTGGCGGCGATGCCGTTCACGCCGTTGAACAGGCGCTGACCCCAGGGCGTGAGCCGGTCCGGGTCGAAGCCCGTGACCATGTCCAGGTATCCGACATCAGCGCTGTTGCCGCTCCAGGACCAGCCGAGGTAGCCGAGGCGGAGTTGCTCGGCGACGGCCAGGACGGTGTCCTCGTCCGGATCGCCGTCCGAGTGATCATGGCCGAACTCGCCCACCACGAGGGGCAGTTTGGCGCCGACGAACCGGTCGAGATAGGCGGTGATCTCGGCGGCCGTGTCGAAGACGCCGTACATGTGGACCGAGAACACGGTGTTGGCGTCGGGATCGGAGGCGAACACCGAGGCGGCGTTGTCGCGCATGGTGAACGCCCAGTCCTGGCCCCAGTTGGGCGCGTCCACCATGAGCGTGTGGGCGAGACCGGCGTCGCGCAGCCGGGCGATCGCCGCCTTGGTGTCCGCCGTCCACGCGGCGTGACCGACGTTGCCGTACGGCTCGTTGCCGATGTTGACGATGATGTACTCCTCCTGGCCGGTGAGCGCGCCGCGCACACTGATCCAGTAGTCGGCGGCGCGGGAGAGCGGGACGGCGCCGCTCTGCTCGCCGTAGCCGGTGGTGTCGTGCACCTCCAGGACGCAGATGAGCCGGTTCCGCTTGCACTGCGCCACGACGTTCGCCACGTCGGCGGTGTCGTTGCGGGTCCAGCGGTCGCCGCTGGACAGGACGACCCGCACGGTGTTGGCGCCCTTGGCCTTGATGTGGGCCAGGGAGCCGATCCGGTCGGGGTACCAGGTGTGGGCGTGGTTGACCCCTCGCATCACGAAGTCGTTGCCGCCGGCCTCCAGGAGGCGGCCGTCACGGACGTGGAAGCCGATGGGGGCGGCCACCGCCGGAGGAGCGGCGGTGAGGAGGGAGAGCAGAAGGGTCAGGAACGCGGCGGCCGCGACGGCGACGCGCGGGGCGGGGGTCGTGCGGGGTCTCATGAGGGCTCCTGCGGGTGGGGGGGAACGGGACTGTCCGTCGTACATGGGAGCGCTCCCATGCATGTAGCCACCGGTGCCCACGGACCGTCAAGAGGCCGGCGCGGACGAGACGCGAAAGAGGCGCGGCACGTCCGAGCCGCGCCCCCCGCGCGGGCGTCCCCGCGGGGTCAGGCCGCCGTGCGTCCGCGCCGCACCGCCTTCTTCAGTAGCGGCCAGGCCAGCAGCAGCGCGATCACCGCGTAGACCGTCACCGCGAACGGCGTGTCGACCAGGCCCGTCACGCTGCCGTCGCTGATCTGGAGGGCGCGCCGCAACTGCTGCTCGGCGTTGGGCCCGAGGATCACGCCGATGACTGCGGGCAGCACCGGCAGGCCGTACCGGCGCATGCCGAAGCCGATCAGGCCGATGATCAGCAGGATCACCAGGTCGACGACCTCCCCGCCGACCGCGTACGCCCCGACCGCCGCGAAGAACATGATCCCGGCGTACAGGTACGGCCGCGGGATGCGCAGCAGCTTGGCCCACACGGGCGCCAGCGGCAGGTTGAGCGCGAGCAGCAGCACCATGCCGACGAACAGGGAGGCGATCAGGCCCCACACCAGGTCCGGTTCGCGCTCGAACAGGAGCGGGCCGGGCTGGATGCCGTACTGCTGGAAGGCCGCCAGCATGACGGCCGCGACCGCCGTGGTGGGCAGGCCCAGGGTCAGCATCGACACCAGGGTGCCGGCGGCCGAGGCCGACGCCGCCGACTCCGGACCGGCGACGCCCTCGATGGCGCCCTTGCCCCACTCGTCCCGGTGCTTCGACAGGCGCTTCTCCGTCACGTACGACAGGAAGGTGGGGATCTCCGCGCCGCCCGCCGGGATCGCGCCGAACGGGAAGCCGATGAACGGGCCGCGCAGCCACGACCTCCAGGTCCGCTGCACGTCGTCCCGCCCCAGCCAGGGCCGGCCCACCGGGATCGGCTCGGGCGGGCTGCGCCGCAGATGCGCGGCCACCCACAGGGCCTCGCCGATCGCGAAGAGACCGACCGCGACGATCACCACGTCGATGCCGTCGGCCAGTTGGAGCGCACCGAAGGTCAGGCGCTGCTGCCCCGTCATCTGGTCCAGGCCCACCAGCCCCAGGGTGAGTCCGATGAGCAGGGAGGCCAGGCCCCGGACTCGCGACGAACCCAGGACCGACGTCACCGCGATGAACGCCAGCACCATGATGGCGAAGTAGTCCGGGGCGCCGATGTCCACGGCCAGTTCGGCCACCGTCGGCGCGAGGGCGACGAGCAGGAGCGTGCCGACCATGCCGCCGGCGAAGTGCCCGATCGCGGCCGCCGCCAGGGCCTGGGCGCCGCGCCCGGACTTGGCCATGGGGTTGCCCTCCATGGCCGCCACCACCGCCGCGCTCTCCCCGGGGGTGTTGAGCAGGATGGAGGTCGTCGAGCCGCCGAACATGGCTCCGTAGTAGATGCCGGCGAACATGATGAACGCGCCGGTCGGGTCGAGCCCGTACGTCACCGGCAGCAGCAGGGCGACCGCCATCGCGGGCCCGATGCCGGGCAGCACGCCGATGGCCGTGCCGAGCAGCACCCCGACGGCGGCCCAGAGCAGGTTGATCGGGGTGAGGGCCGTACCGAAGCCGCCCAGGAGGGAGTTGAAGGCGTTCATGTCACAGCACTCCCATCAGCGGGCCACCGGGCAGGGGCACTCCCAGCAGATTGTCGAAGACCACGTAGGTGAGCAGGGAGAGCCCGGCCGCGATGAGCGGATCGCGGTCGGTCCTGCGGCTGCCCAGCGCGAACGCCGCGCCCCAGAACAGCAGCGCGCCCGCGACGGGGAAGCCGAGCGGCTCGATCAGCACCGCCGCGCCGAGGAACACCCCGGCGAGCAGCGACACCGTGCGCCAGTCGGCGGGTTCGGACAGGTCGACGTCCTCACCGCCCTCGGCCTGGCCCCGGCCGCCGCGCAGCACGTCCACCGCGAGCAGGGCCGCGATCACCAGCAGACCGGCGCCGACGACGACCGGCACGGTCTTCGGACCGACGGGGCCGCGCTGGGCGATGTCGACGTCCATGGTGAGCGTGTCGGTCAGCACGAGCACGCCCAGCGCCAGCAGCAGGACGCACACGCCGAGTTCGGAGTGCTCCCGCAGCCAGGAGCGGCGTTCACCCTGCTCGGCGGGGGGCGCGCCGGTGGTCGGCGTCGTCGTCACAGTCCCAGCTCCTTCAGCACCGACACCACGCGCTTGTCCTCGGCTTCGAGGAACGCGCCGAACTTCTCACCCGTGAGGAAGGCGTCGTCCCAGCCGTTCTGCTCCATCGACGTGCGCCACTCGTCCGAGCCGTGGAGCTCCTCGACCAGCCGCACGAGCTTCTCGCGCTCCGCGTCGTTCAGGCCGGGCGGAGCGACGATGCCGCGCCAGTTGGTGAAGTTCACGTCGTAGCCCGCCTCCGTCAGCGTCGGTGCGTCCAGTCCCTCGACCCGCTCCGGGCCGGTCACCGCCAGCAGGCGCAGCTCGCCCGCCTTGATCTGGTCGAGGTACTCGCCCACTCCGGAGACGCCGAAGGCCACCTTGTCGCCGAGGATGGAGGCCAGCAGCTCACCGCCGCCGTCGAAGGGGATGTAGTTGACCTGCTTCGGCGGGATCCCGGCGGCCTTCGCCATCAGCATCGGGGCCAGATGGTCGGGTCCGCCGGGTGAGGACCCGCCGCCCACCGGCAGCTTGCCCGGGTCCTCCTTCCAAGCGCCGATCAGATCGTCGATCGTCTCGTACGGCGAGTCCTTGGCCACGACCACCACGTCCTGCTCCTCGGTGAGCCGGGCGATCGGGGTGGTGTCGCCGAGCGTCGTGGGGGCGTCGTTGGACCGGACGGCGCCCACCACACCGAGACCCATGGACATCGCGAGCTTGCCGTTGCCGTGCTCGCTCACCAGACGGGTCAGGCCCACGGTGCCGCCCGCGCCGGGCAGGTTGAACACCTCGATGTTGTGGGTCAGTCCGGCGTCCTCGGCGTTCTTCGCGGCCGTCCGGGCCGTGATGTCGTAGCCGCCGCCGGGCGTGTTGGGGACCATGAGGCGCAGGCCCGGGATCTGTGTGCCGGTCCCGGAGCCACTGCCGGCGGTGAGCAGCGGCGGCCCGGCGAACACGAGCACGGCGGCCCCGAGCAGGGCGAGGGGGGTGCGCAGGCGCACGAGTGCCACCACCTGTCGGTACGTCGTTGCGGGTAGGGAAAGGCCCTGTGGGGGAGGGTGAGGTGGGCCACATGGTGCCCGGACGCCGACGGGCTGTCTCGCTTGCGCAACCAACGGATGTTGTGGTCATTGCGGTCGTGGCGCAGCCGCCGCCCCCGGGGCGTCCGCAACGACGAAAGGGCCCCGGCGCCTGCGCGCCGGGGCCCCTCGCTCGGGACGGACTAGCCGGTGTGCACCTCCAGGGCGGCCCGGACGGCGGACTCCAGGGCCCCCTCGATCCAGGCCGGCTTCACCGACGTGTGGTCCCCCGCGAAGTGCAACGGCCCTTCGGCCGCGGGGATCGCCTGCAGCAGTTCCGTGTGCTGCCCGGGCAGCAGCACGGACGCCTCCCCGTAGGCGTACGGGTCGCGCAGCCAGCTCTGGGTGCGGCCCGCGCCGGTGTAGAAGACCTCGATGCGCCGCCCGTAGACCTGCTGGAGACCGCACAGCGCATGCGGGTAGCGGGCCTCGTCGTCCAGGGAGTCCCAGCGCAGGGCGTCGTCCGCCCAGCTGTAGGAGGCGAGGACCACACCGCCCGGGCTGCCCGGAACCGGGTGCGAGGGGTTGAACATGAAGCGGTTGGCGTTGTCCGACACCGAGCCGCCGCCCACCACGCCGGCCGCCTCCGGCTGGTCGCGCCCGATCGCGCGGTTGGCGGCGTAGTGCGTGCGCTGGGCCGCCGTGATGTGCCCGCCCGGCACCGAGGGGTGCGCCCCCAGCAGACTGCCGTCCGCGGGCGCCCGGCCGGTGCGGTACGCCTCGTACAGGCCCGGCTTCACGGCGTTCAGTTCGCGCTTCCAGTCCGCCTCGTCGAACTCCCACCAGCGGCGGCTGAACTCGAGCAGCACCTTGGTCGCGCTGTCGTAGTGCAGTTCGCTGACCGCGCGGCGCTTGCGGTACGACAGCGGCGGGTCGACCTGCACGTGCCGCAGCCCGGAGAACGGCACGGTCACCACGGCGACGTCGGCGGTGAACTGCTCGCGGACGACCGGGCCGTCACGGCCCTCGGACACGGTGTCGACCCACACGTGCGGGCCCTTGCCCCGCACATGGCCGCCCTCCGGCGCCGGACGGTCGGGGTGGTGGTACTGGATGCGCGTCACCCGGCGGTCGAACCGCACCTCCTTGCGCACCCGTTCCAGCAGCGCGTCCGGCAGGACGGCCGTCCCGCCCTCCAGTTCGTAGAAGGGCGTGTCCGGGCTGATGAGGGAGGAGCCGATGAAGCTGTGGATGAACGACAGCGGCAGGCGGGAGGTGAGGTTCTCCAGGGTGCCGATCAGGTCGACGGTGCGCTCGTCGAGGCCGGCGTGCTCGGTGAGGAAGCGGAACATCGACCAGTCACCGAACCGCTGCACCACACGGGCCCAGCCGCGCAGCCGTTCGGGCAGGGGCTTGTCGACGCGCTTGCCGTCGGGCCCGACGCGGCTGAACTCGTCGCGCACCGGGTCGAGGGCGGCGCGCAGGATGGCGGCGGCCGGGGTGTCCCAGTGGGCCTTCGGGACGCCGAAGGAGCGGTTCACGCGCCGGGGCGAGCGGGCGTAGTCGGCGCGCCGCACCCGGATGCCGTTGACGTGGATCCAGGTGCGCGCGGCGGGCCGGCCCTCCTCGTCGACGTCGACGTAGTGGAAGCGCCGCTTCTTCAGGTCGAGCTGGTCGATGAGCTGCATGACCAGCGGGTGGCTGCCGGGCAGGCGCATCGCGCCCGCCTCGGCGTACTGACGGGGGTCGGCGAACGGCTGCGCGGCGCCCTCGTGCCCGCCCTTGCGGAACGTCTTGACGCGCCCGCCCGCCCGGTTGCCGTTGGCCTCCAGGACCGTCACCCGGTGCCCCGCCCGCTTCAGCAGCCAGGCGGTCACCAGCCCCGCGGGGCCGGCGCCCACGACGAGGACGTCCTTGGGACGGGCCCGGCGGGCCGGCAGCCCGTCCCGCAGGACGCGCTGGTAGCGCGGGACGAGGGGGCGGTCGTCCGAGTCGAGGACGAGCAGGGCGCGGGCCACGGCGAGGCACCGCTCGGGGTCGGCGCCCCGGGCTGCGCCGGGGGCGACGCCGGGGGCGGGTGGCGCGGCCGGTGCGGGCAGGGCCGTGGCGGTACCGCCGGTGAGGGCCGTCGCCACGGTGGCCGTGCCGGCCACCGCCGCGAAACTCCGCCGGGAGAAGCCGCCGTCCGGGCGCGCCACCGCGTGATCTTCAGTCATGGCGATCTTTGTAGCGGTCGCCCATCCGGGGCCGCCGCCTTTCGCCCGGGCGTTGCCCCCAAGGAGCGAATCCCGGGCAAAACCCGCACGTCACGCGAGAGATGGCGCTCTCGGCACGCTCGGTGAACCCGAAGGGATGAATGCGCGACGGAACCGCGCTCGCAGTCCGGTGCGAGCCCTCAGACTGCGACTTGCGTACTCACACCCGCGCTCTCCGTCCGTCCGCGCGCCGCACGCGCACAGCGGCGCCCACCGGCGCACGGAAGGGCCGGGGCGACGGAAGGGGAAGGGTGGCGCAGCGGCGCACTTCGTTCGGTGACCGGGCCCGTTACTGGTTCGACAGCACACTGGCCCGCGGCGCCTCCGCCCTGGTCGGGTGGATGGCACTGCTGTGCCTGGCGGTCGTCGTCCCGGCCAGCGCGGTGGTGGTGTGGACCGACCCGGACGCGCCCGAGGCCCTGCCGGACCGGCTGGGGCAGGTGTGGCACCTGACGGGGCAGACCCTGCGGCTGGGCGGCGCGACCGGCACGCCGCTGCGCGTGACGATGTCGGTGCTGCTCGCCCTCGTGGCGCTGCTGTACGTGTCGACGCTGGTCGGTCTGATCACCACGGCCCTCACGGAACGGCTCACCGCGTTGCGGCGGGGCCGCTCGACCGTGCTCGAACAGGGGCACGTCGTGGTCCTCGGTTGGTCGGAGCAGGTGTTCACGGTGGTCGGCGAACTGGTCGCCGCCAACGCCAACCTGCGGCGCGCCGCGGTGGCGGTGCTGGCCGACCGCGACAAGACCGCGATGGAGGAGGCCCTCGGGACGAAGGCCGGGCCCCTCGGCCGCACACGGCTGATCTGCCGCAGCGGCCCCACGACCGACCCGGCCGTGCTGACCCTGACCAGCCCGGCGACGGCCGGTGTCGTGCTGGTGCTGCCCCGGGACGAGCCGGACGCCGACGCCGAGGTCGTCAAGACGCTGCTGGCGCTGCGGGCCGCGCTGGCCGGGGCCAAGAGCCGCCCGCCCGTCGTTGCCGCCGTCCGCGACGACCGCTACCGGCTGGCCGCCGTCCTCGCCGCCGGGCCGGGCGGAGTCGTCCTGGAGAGTGACACGGTCACGGCCCGGCTGATCGTCCAGGCCGCCCGCCGCCCCGGGCTCTCCCTGGTCCACCAGGAGCTGCTGGACTTCGCGGGCGACGAGTTCTACCTGGTCGGTGAGGCGTCCCTGACCGGCCGGACCTTCGGTGACGCGCTGCTGTCCTATCCGACCTCCAGCGTGGTGGGACTGGTGCGCGGCGACACCCCGCTGCTCGCCCCGCCGCCGCAGACGGCCATCGCCGCGGACGATCTGCTCATCGTCGTCTCCCGCGACGACGACACGGCCTGGCCCGGCGAGTGCGGGCAGTGGGTCGACAAGGCGGTGATGGCGGCCGGCCCACCGACACCGGCGCGGCCGGAGCGGGTCCTGCTGCTGGGCTGGAACCGCAGGGCGCCGCTCATGGTCGACCAGTTGCGCCGCCGCGCCCTGCCCGGGTCGGCCGTCGACGTGGTGGCCGACTGCGGCGAGGAGACGGTCCGGCAGGTGCACGAGTCCGGCGCGCACCACGGCACCGACCTGGCCCTGACCCTGCACCAGGGGGACGTCACCCGCCCCGAGACCCTGCGCCGGCTGGACGTGCACTCCTACGACAGCGTCATCGTCCTCGGCCGGGACCCCGTGCCCGGGCAGACCACGGACCACCCCGACAACCGCACGCTCGTCACGCTCCTGCTGCTGCGCCAGCTGGAGGAGGCCACCGGGCGGGAGCTGCCGGTCGTCACCGAGCTGGTCGACGACCGCAACCGGGCCCTGGCCCCCATCAGCCCGGGCGCCGACGTGATCATCAGCGGCAAGCTCATCGGCCTGCTGATGGCGCAGATCTCCCAGAACCGGCACCTGGCCGCGGTCTTCGAGGAACTGTTCTCCGCCGACGGCACCGGCATCCGCCTGCGGCCGGCGGGCGACTACGTGCTGCCCGGGTGCGAGACGGCCTTCGCCACCGTCGTGGCCGCGGCACGGCAACGGGGTGAGTGCGCCATCGGCTACCGCAGCCACGACGAGGCAGCGGCCGGCCCCGGCCACGGGGTGCGGGTCAACCCGCCCAAGGCCGAGCGGCGCCGCTGGACGGCCGGGGACGAGGTCGTCGTCGTCGGCCGGGACTGACGCCCCCCGTGCCGTCGAATCCGTCCGCCTGCCCGTCAGCCACCTGGAAAAACGATGCAATGCGGCTGTGTGTTCAGCGAAAGGCCGGGCATCAGCAGTGGCGGAGGTGGATAAGAATGGTTCCCTTGCTTCTCGTCCTGCTGCTGGCCCTGATCCTTTTCGGCGCCGGATTCGCACTGAAGGCGCTGTGGTGGGTCGCGGTGATCGTGCTGGTGGTCTGGCTGCTCGGTTTCGTGCTGCGCGGCGCGGGCAGTGGCGGCCGCCGGAGCCGCTGGTACCGCTGGTAGACCCGGCCGGCCCGTTCCCCGGGCACGGAACGCCGGGAACGGGGTAAAGGGAAAAGACGCAATTCTCCGTACGAAAGGGGTTCCTGTTCATGGCCGACACGAACGACGTCGTCGAGCTCATTCTCCAGGACCATCGGCGCATGGAAGAGCTCTTCCGTCAGATGCGCAGCGTCGAAGCCGACCGTGAGGGTGCCCTGCGCGAATTCTCGGACCTGCTGATCGCGCACGCGGTCGCCGAGGAGTCCGAGGTGTACCCGGCGCTGAAGCGGTACAAGAACATCGACGACGACGAGGTCGAGCACGGCGAGCACGAGCACGAGGAGGGCAACGAGGCGCTCCTCGCCCTCCTCCAGGTGGACGAGGTCGGCTCCGACGAGTGGGACGAGAAGCTCGAGGAGCTGGTCGAGGCCATCACCCACCACGCCGACGAGGAGGAGCGCACCATCCTCAACGGTGCGCGCGAGAACGTGGCGATGGAACGGCGCGAGGAGCTGGGCGTCGCCTTCCTCGAGGAGCGCGAGCGCCAGTTGAAGGCCGGCTGCGGTTCCGTGGACAACGTGCGCAAGATCGTCGAGTCCTGACCCGCCGGGGCCGGTACGGCGACCGGCCCCGCAGGACGACCATGAGGGAGCCCGGACCCACCAGGGGTCCGGGCTCCCGGCGTGTCCGGTGTCCCGCTGACCTGACGGGGCGTCCGGTCGCCTGGCGTTTCCCCGCGATCGATCGGAATTCAAGCACTGTTGCGGTGCGACAGGTGTGAGCGTCCAGCGGACGTGGTCATCCTCTTGTCATGAACCTGCGGTCCGATGGACGGGCCGCGGCTGATGGAGGTGTGGGATGCACCGAAGACTCGCCACCGGTCTCGCCACTTCGACCCTGGCCCTCGTCACCGTCGTGGGCACCGCCACGACCGCGAGCGCCGCCCCCGCCGACAAGCCCCAGGTGCTCGCGAGCTGGACGCAGACCAGCGCGTCGAGCTACAGCACCTGGGCCGCCGCCCGGGCGAACCAGGCCGCGTGGTCCGCGTACGCCTTCGACTGGTCGACCGACTACTGCTCCTCCTCGCCGGACAACCCCTTCGGCTTCCCCTTCTCCCTGTCCTGCGCCCGGCACGACTTCGGCTACCGCAACTACAAGGCGGCCGGCACCTTCAGCGCCAACAAGTCCCGCATCGACAGCGCCTTCTACGAGGACCTCAAGCGGGTCTGCGCCGCGTACGGCGGCGCCACGAAGACCTCCTGCAACAGCACCGCGTGGACGTACTACCAGGCGGTGCGCGCCTTCGGCTGACCAGGCGTCGGTTCGAGGAGCCGACCTCGCGGCGGCCGGGTGCCCGTGCCCGGCCGCCGCCTCGTTCAGCGGCGCAGGGCGATCCCGATGCCGAGGCGCGGCCACGAACGGGCCGCCGCCAGCAGGGCCTGCGTCCTCGTCGACGGGGTGGCCGCCGCAGCGGCCAGCGCCGCCGCGGCACTGGCGATGCCGAGGACCGCGCCCGCCGCCACGTCGCCCGGGTAGTGGACGCCCGTGTGGACGCGTGAGTAGCCGACGGCACCGGCCAGCGCGCCGAGCGGCACCGCGGCGGGAGGCAGCACGACCCCCACCGCCGTGGCGAACGCGACAGCGGACGCGGTGTGTCCGGACGGGAACGACGCCGAGGTCGGCATCCGCACGTGCCGGTCCACCGTCACCCGGGCCGCCTCCCGGTCCGGCCGGGCGCGGCGCACGAGCCGCTTGCCGAGGAGGTTGGCCGAGGCTGACGCCACGGCGATGGCGCCGACACCGGCGAGAGCGGCCCTGCGCGGCCGCTTCCCGGCCAGGGCCAGCGCGGCGGCGATGCCGAAGGAGATCTTCGAGTGGTCGGCCGCGTGGGACAGATGGCGCAGTGCCCGGTCGAGCGTGGGTGTCGGAGTGGCGGCCACCGCCGCGTACAGGGCGCCGTCCACGGCCCTGAGATCACCGAGCACGGCCTTCGCCAGCCGCACGGGCCGGAGCGGGGACGGTTCGTCCCCCGGGAGCGGACGAGGGGCGTCCGCGGCTGTGGTCGTCGGATCGGTCATGTGCTTCTCCCCGCAGTGGCCTTCTTCAGCAAGGTACCGGCTCACTCCGGGCGCACGCTCGGCGCCCCCGCGGGCCGGTACCGGACGAGTGCCCGCTCGGCGGGCGGCCACCCCGGTGACCCGCGCGCCCGCGCCGTCGTCGCTATGCCGCTCGGAACGTCCTCAGGCGCAGCGAGTTGCCCACCACGAAGACCGAGGAGAAGGCCATGGCCGCCCCGGCGAGCATCGGGGTGAGCAGGCCGGACGCGGCCAGCGGGAGGGCCGCCACGTTGTAGGCGAACGCCCAGAAGAGGTTGGAGCGGATGGTGCCCAGGGTGCGGCGGGCCAGGCGGATCGCGTCGGCGGCGGTGCGCAGATCACCGCGCACCAGGGTGAGGTCGCCCGCCTCGATCGCGGCGTCGGTGCCGGTGCCCATGGCGAGCCCGAGGTCGGCCTGCGCGAGCGCCGCCGCGTCGTTGACGCCGTCGCCGACCATGGCGACCGATCGGCCCTGTGCCTGCAACCGCTTGACCACGTCGACCTTGTCCTGCGGCAGCACCTCGGCGATCACCTCGTCGATGCCGACCTCCCGCGCGACGGACCGGGCCACCGCCTCGTTGTCACCGGTCAGCAGGATGGGCCTGAGGCCCAGCGCCCGCAGCCGGGCGACCGCCTGCGCACTGGTGTCCTTCACCGCGTCGGCGACCTCCAGCACGGCCCGTGCCGCACCGTCCCAGGCGACCGCGACGGCCGTGCGCCCGGCCTCCTCGGCCGCCGCCCGTGCCTCGGCCAGCACCGGCGGCAGCTCCATGGCCCACTGGGCCAGCAGCCGCTCCCGGCCGACGAGCACGGCGTGGCCGTCGACGACGCCCTGCACACCGAGTCCCGGCACGTTGGCGAAGTCCTCCGGCGTGGGCAGCGTGCCCAGCTTCTCCAGCGCCGCGTCCGCCACGGCCCGGGCGACCGGGTGCTCGGAGGCGTGCTCAAGGGCGCCGGCCAGCCGCAGCACCTCGGCCTCGTCGGTGCCGTCGGCGGTGTGCACGGCCAGCAGGGTCGTCCGGCCGGTGGTGACCGTGCCCGTCTTGTCGAGGACGACGGTGTCGACGCGGCGGGTGGACTCCAGTACCTCGGGACCCTTGATGAGGATGCCGAGCTGGGCGCCGCGGCCGGTGCCGACCAGCAGCGCGGTCGGGGTGGCCAGGCCGAGGGCGCAGGGGCAGGCGATGACGAGGACGGCGACCGCGGCGGTGAACGCCGCCGTCAGCCCGGCGCCGTTGCCGAGCCAGAAGCCCAGCGTGCCGAGCGCCAGGGCGATCACGACCGGCACGAACACCGCGGAGATCCGGTCGGCGAGCCGCTGCGCCGCGGCCTTGCCGTTCTGGGCGTCCTCCACCAGCCGCGCCATGCGGGCCAGTTGGGTGTCCGCGCCGACGCGCGTGGCGCGGACGACGAGTCGTCCGCCGGCGTTGACCGTGGCGCCGGTGACCGCGTCGCCCGCCCGCACCTCCACGGGCACGGACTCCCCGGTGAGCATCGAGACGTCCACGGCGGAGGACCCCTCCAGGACCGTCCCGTCGGTGGCGATCTTCTCCCCGGGCCGGACCACGAACCGGTCGCCGGTCCGCAACTGCGCCACGGGGACCCGCCGTTCCCGGCCGTCCCCGTCCAGCACGGTGACGTCCTTGGCGCCCAGTTCCAGCAGGGCCCGCAGGGCCGCTCCGGCCCTGCGCTTGGCACGCGCCTCGAAGTACCGGCCGGCCAGGATGAAGGCCGTCACGCCCGCGGCGGCCTCCAGGTAGATGTTCCCGGCACCGTCCGTGCGCTCGATGGTCAGCTCGAACGGGTGGGTCATGCCGGGCGTGCCCGCGGTGCCGAGGAACAGCGCCCACAGCGACCACAGGAACGCGGCCGAGACCCCCACCGAGATCAGCGTGTCCATGGTGGCGGCGCCGTGCCGGGCGTTGGTGAGCGCCGCCTTGTGGAAGGGCCACGCCGCATAGGTCACGACGGGGGCGGCGAGCGTGAGCGACAGCCACTGCCAGTAGGTGAACTGCAGCGCCGGGATCATCGCCAGGGCGACGACGGGTACCGCCAGCAGCACGGCGGTGATCAACCGCTCGCGCAGCGGCCGCAGTTCGTCGGCGGCGGCGCCGGACGGACCGGATTCGCCGGGGGGTGCCGGCTCCTGGGCGGTGTAGCCGGTCGCCTCGACGGTGGCGATCAGGTCGTGCACGGAGACGTCGCCGCTGTAGCCGATCCTCGCCTTCTCCGTGGCGTAGTTGACGGTGGCGGTGACCCCGTCCATGCGGTTGAGCTTCTTCTCGATGCGCGCCGCGCAGGAGGCGCAGGTCATGCCGCCGATGGCGAGCTCGACCTCGGCTTCGGCGCCGGTGGTGGCGGTGGTCATGGTCAGACCCGTCCGGTCAGCTCGTAGCCGGCCTCGTCGACGGCCCGTGCGACGGCTTCGTCGTCCGGCTCGCCGGGTCCGGTGACGGTGACGTGCCCGGCGTCGAGGTCGACCTCCACTCCGCTGACCCCGGCCAGCTCGCCGACGGCCTCGGTCACCGCGGTCCGGCAGTGGCCGCACGACATTCCGGAGACGGCATAGGTGGTGGCGGGCATCGGGTGCCTCCTCTGAGAGATCCACGAATACGGGGCGGGGGTATCCCCGCCGCGTTTTCCTGTATACCCCCACCGGGTATGCGACGCAAGCGTGGGAACCGCTTGACTTGGTACCCCCGGGGGGTATGGTGAGCTGCATGGAGACCCCGCAGTCGCGGGAGCGAACCGGTATCCGAAGGAGTCGACGGCCATGAACACCGGACTGAAGATCACCACTTTCGCCGTCGCCCTGGCCGCGACGTTCGGCACGGCCTACGGCGTGGGGCAGGGGGTCGACCCCGTCGTCGCGGACGGCCCGCCCCGGCACGAGGACGACCACTCCGGACCCTCGCCGGAGCGCGCGGAGCCGGGCCGCGGCCACGCCGGGCACGACACACCCCCGGCCGGCGGACTGCAGATCTCCGAAGGCGGTTACACCCTCGACCTGAAGACCCCGCGCGTCACCGCGGGCCGGCGCGCCGACCTGCGCTTCACCGTGCGGGACGCCGCCGGGCGCGCGCTCACCGCCTACCAGCGCGAGCACGACAAGGAACTCCACCTCATCGTGGCCTCACGGGACCTGGTCACCTACCGCCACCTGCACCCCACCCGGGCCGCGGACGGCACCTGGAGCACGCCCGTCGACCTGCCCCGCGCCGGCGGCTACCGCGTCTTCGCCGACTTCACCCCGGCGGCGAAGGACGCCGGGAACCTCACCCTGGGCGCCGACCTCGCCGCCACCGGCCCCTACCGGCCGCAGGACCTCCCCGCACCGAGCGCCGAGACCACCGCCGGCGGTTACGAGGTCGAGCTGGCCGGCCGGCTGGACCCCGGCAGGGCGAGCGAACTGGAACTGAAGGTCTCCCGTGACGGCCGGCCCGTCACCGACCTCCAGCCCTACCTGGGCGCCTACGGCCACCTGGTCGCCCTGCGCGCCGGCGACCTCGCCTATCTGCACGTCCACCCGAACGGCGAACCCGGGGACGGTTCGACCCGCCCCGGCCCGGAGATCTCGTTCACCGCGACCGCCCCGAGCGCCGGGTCGTACCGCCTGTTCCTCGACTTCAAGCACGACGGGCGGGTCCACACGGCGGCGTTCACCGTGCGGGCCGGGGGCACGGCGCCCGCGACGGACACCCCCCAGGGGCATCCGGACGGCGGGCACGGCCACTGAGCCTCAGCCGAGGGCCCGGTCCAGGCTGAACGCCGCGCTGATCAGGGCGAGGTGGGTGAACGCCTGCGGGAAGTTGCCCTGCTGCTGGCCCGTGTGGCTGATCTCCTCGGCGTACAGGCCGAGATGGTTGGCGTACGTCAGCATCTTCTCGAAGGCGAGGCGGGCGTCGTCGATCCGGCCGGCGTGCACCATGGCCTCGACGTACCAGAACGAGCAGATGGAGAACGTGCCCTCGTCGCCGCGCAACCCGTCCGGGCTGGAGCGCGGGTCGTAGCGGTAGACCAGCGAGTCGGACACCAGGTCCTCGGTGAGGGCGTCCAGCGTCGACAGCCACTTCGGGTCGCGCGGGGCGATGAACTTCGCCAGCGGCATCATCAGCACGGACGCGTCCAGCACGTCGGCGCCCTCGTACTGGACGAACGCCCGGCGCTCCTCGGACCAGCCCCTGCTCATGATCCGCCGGTAGACGGTGTCGCGGCACTCCCGCCAGCGGGGCAGGTCGGCGGGCAGCCCGCGCCGGTTCGCCATCCGGATGGCCCGCTCGACGGCCACCCAGCACATCAGCCGCGAGTACAGGAAGTTCTTGCGCCCGCCGCGGGTCTCCCAGATGCCCTCGTCGGGCTGGTCCCAGTGCGTGCACACCCAGTCCACCAGGGCGCACACGTCGTCCCACTGGTCGCTGGAGATCGGCTGGGCCCACTTGTCGTACAGGTAGATGGAGTCGATGAGGGCCCCGTAGATGTCGAGCTGGAGCTGGTCGGCCGCCGCGTTGCCGACCCGCACCGGTGCCGAGCCGTGATGGCCCTCCAGATGGTCCAGCTCCCGCTCCGGCAGGTCGGTGCGCCCGTCGATGCCGTACATGATCTGCAGCGGCCCGGAGTGCGCGCCGTCCCCGGGGCTGATGTGCCGGCTCACGAACCTCATGAACGCCTCGGCCTCGCCGGAGAAGCCCAGCCGCAGCAGGGCGTAGACGCAGAAGGCCGCGTCGCGCACCCACACGTACCGGTAGTCCCAGTTGCGCTCCCCGCCGAGGTTCTCGGGCAGGCTCGTCGTGGGCGCGGCCACGATCGCCCCGGTCGGCGCGTAGGTCAGCAGCTTCAGCGTGAGGGCCGAGCGGTGCACCATCTCCCGCCAGCGGCCCTTGTACCGGGAGCCCGCCAGCCAGCGCCGCCAGTACGCCACCGTCGCCGCGAACTGCTCCTCGGCCTCCGTGTGCGCGCAGTGCCGGGGCGTCACCTCGCCGCCCACCTTGTCCAGCGCGAACACCGCCGTCTCGCCCTCGCTCAGCTTGAAGTCCCCGCGCACGTCGGAGCCGTCGGCCTCCAGGGGGACGGTCGCCGTCAGCGCCAGGGAGACGTCCCCCGCCTCGAACAGGGCCACCTCGCCGGTCAGCCGCACGGTGTGCGGGCGCGTGCCGTAGTCGAACCGGGGAGCCACCCGGGTACGGAACGGGACCGAGCCGCGCACGCACACCACCCGGCGGATCAGCCGGTGGCGTTCGGCCTCCGACGACTCGCCGTCGACCGGCATGAAGTCCTGCACCTCACCGAGGCCGTCCTCGGTGTAGAAGCGCGTGATCAGGACGTTGGTGTCCGGGAAGTAGAACTGCTTGGTGCGGGCCGGCACGGACGCCGCCAGCTCGAAGCAGCCGCCGCGCTCGGCGTCCAGGATCGAGGCGAACACGCTCGGCGCGTCGAACGCCGGGCAGCAGTACCAGTCGATCGTGCCGTCGGTCCCCACCAGCGCCACGCTGCGCAGATCACCGATCAGCCCGTGCTCGGCGATCGGCACGTACCGCCGACCGCCCGCTCCGCCGCTGTCTTCCGCCGTCACGCCCATGACAGCCTCCCTGGCCCGACAGGCGCCTGTGCACCAGCCTAGGGCCTTACCGACACTTCCCGCCTGACTCCGGGCGGCGGCGGGAATCGTCAGACAGGCCCCGGGGCCCGGTGAAGCCGCCCTCAGACGGTCACGACGCGCAGTCCCGCCTCCTCGAAGTCCCGCACCGCGCCCGGGTCGGCGGCCGTGTCGGTGACCAGGGTGTCGACCGTGCCGGCCGCGCAGATCCGGGCGAACGCCCGCTGTCCCAGCTTGCTGGAGTCGGCCGCCACCACCACGCGCTCCGCCCGTTCGCACAGCAGCCGGTTGACCGCCGCCTCCGCCTCGTCGTGGGCCGCGGCGCCGTGCCGGACGTCGAAGGCGACCACGCCGAGCACCGCCACGTCGACGGTGATCTGCCCCAGCACGCCGTCCGCGAGCGGCCCCACCAGCTCGTAGGACTGGGCCCGGGCCACCCCGCCGGTCAGCACGATCTTGAACTGCGGCCGCACGGCCAGCTCGCTCGCGATGTTCAGCGCGTTCGTCACGACGGTCAGCGCCGGGGTGCCGGAGGCCAGGTCCCCGCGCACGGCAAGGGCCCGGGCCACCTCGGTGGTGGTCGTCCCCCCGGTCAGGCCCACCGCCTCACCGGGCGCCACCAGATCTGCCACGGCCTTGGCGATCCGCTGCTTCTCCGAGGCTCGGCGGGCCGTCTTGTAGCGCAGCGGCAACTCGTACGACACCCCGTGCACCACGGCACCGCCCCGGGTGCGCACCAGCATCTGCTGCTCCGCGAGCTGGTCGAAGTCCCGGCGGATCGTCGCCGCCGACACCCCGAGCTCGCGGGCCGCGTCCTCGACGTCCAGCCGGCCGCGCTCCACGAGCAGTTCCAGCAGCGCCTTCCAGCGGGCGTCGCGCGACATGGGCACCTCCACTCTCGATCTCCGAGCGACCCTACTGCACCGGTCTGCCCGCGATGCTTGATGATGTTCGAAACCAGGCGCTATCTTGCAGGAACAAGCAGACCGGAGGGTGTCGTATGACGCATGTCGAGGACGAGCTGACCAGCCAGCCGGAGTGCTGGGCCCGTGCCGCCGCGGAGGCACCGGGCCACGCGCGGGTGCTGCCGGCGCCGGGGGAGCGGGTCGCCGTCGTGGGCTGCGGCACCTCGTACTTCATGGCGCAGGCCGCCGCCGCCCTGCGCGAGGGCGCGGGCCAGGGCGAGACGGACGCCTTCGCCGCCTCGGAGTTCCCCCACGGCCGTGCCTACGACCGGGTCGTCGCCCTGACCCGCTCCGGTACCACCACCGAAGTCCTCGAACTGCTCGGCCGGCTGAAGGGCCGCACCCGCACCACCGCGATCACCGCGGACCCCGGCACCCCCGTCGCGGAGGCCGCGGACGACCTGGCCGTCCTCGACTTCGCCGACGAACGCTCGGTCGTGCAGACCCGGTTCGCCACCACCGCCCTGACCCTGCTGCGCGCCCACGTCGGTCTGCACCCCGACCGCGCGGTGGCCGACGCCCGCACGGCACTGGCCGACCCGCTGCCCGAAGGACTCGCGGACTGCGGCCAGTTCACCTTCCTGGGCCGCGGCTGGACCGTCGGCCTGGCGAACGAGGCCGGCCTGAAGATGCGGGAGGCCGCGCTGGCCTGGGCGGAGGCCTATCCGGCGATGGAGTACCGGCACGGCCCGATCAGCGTCAGCACCGCGGGCACGGCGACCTGGATGCTCGGTGAGGCGCCGGACGGACTCGCCGACCAGGTGCGCGCCACCGGCGCCTGGTGGATCAGCGGCGAGCTCGACCCGCTCGCCGAACTCGTCCGCGCCCAGCGCCTGGCGGTCGCCGTCGCCGCCACCCGGGGCCTCGACCCGGACCGCCCGCGCCACCTCACCCGCTCCGTGATCCTCACCCCCTGACCCGCCGGACGCCCGCCTCCCCACCCAGGAGACCCCGTGCCCCTGACCACCACCGGCGAACTCGTCACCCGCGCCGCCGCGGCCCGTTCGGCCGTCGCCTCGTTCAACGTCATCACGCTGGAGCACGCCGAGGCCGTCGTCGCCGGCGCCGAGTCCGAACGGACCCCCGTCGTCCTCCAGATCAGCGAGAACGCCGTCGCCTACCACGGGGGGCGGCTGCTCCCGCTGGCCCGCGCGGCCGCCGCCTGCGCCGAACAGGCCGCCGTGCCGGTCGCGTTGCACCTGGACCACGTGTGCAGCGACGCCCTCCTGCACCAGGCCGCCGACGCCGGCTTCAGCTCCGTGATGTACGACGCGGCCCGCCTGCCCTACGACGAGAACCTCGCCGCGACCCGGGCCGCGGTCGACTGGGCCCATTCCAGGGGCCTGTGGATCGAGGCGGAGCTCGGCCGGATCGGCGGCAAGAACGGCGGCGCCCCGCTGGACGCCCACGCCCCCGGCGCCCGCACCGACCCCGACGAGGCGCGCGTCTTCGTCGCCGACACGGGCGTGGACGCCCTGGCCGTGGCCATCGGCAGCTCCCACGCCATGACCACCCGCACCGCCGCCCTCGACCAGGCCCTGCTCAAACGCCTGTCCGCCGCCCTGGACGTGCCCCTCGTCCTGCACGGCTCCTCCGGCGTCCCGGACGGCGAACTCACGGCCGCGATCGCCGGGGGCATCACCAAGGTCAACATCGGCACGGCCCTGAACATCGCGTTCACCGGCGCGGTCCGCGACGCCCTCGCCGCGCACCCCGACGCCGTCGACCCGCGCGGCTGCCTGACCGTGGCGCGCGAGGCGATGACCCGGACGGTGGCGAGGACCCTGCAGACCCTCGGCGCCGCTACCGCTTGACGGCCTTCAGCACCACGAACTTCGGGTCGCTCGCCACCAGCGTGCTGTTGCCGAACAGCCTGCGCAGCGTGACGTGGTAGCCCAGATGACGGTTGCCGACCACCCACAGCTCACCGCCCGGCCGCAGCGCGCGCCGCGCCCCGGTGAACATCCGCCGGGCCGTGGCGTCCGTCGTCGCCTGGTGGGAGTGGAACGGCGGATTGTTGAGCACCAGGTCGACACTGCCCGACGCCACCCCGGCCAGCCCGTCCCCGACCCGGAACTCCGCACGCCCCGGCACGCCGTTGGCCCGGTACGTCGCCTCCGCCGAGGCCACCGCCTGGAAGGACTCGTCCACGAACAGCACCTCGGCGCCCGGGCCGGCGAGCGCCACCGCCGTCCCCACGACCCCGTTGCCGCACCCCAGGTCCACCACCCGGCCGCCCCGGCCCGGCGGCAGGTGGCGCAGGAAGAAGCGCGTGCCGATGTCCAGCCGGTCGGCGCAGAACACCCCGGCGTGGTTGACCACCGTGCGCCCCGCCACCGGCCCGGCGTCGTCCGGCAGCGCGTACACGTGGGGCCAGGGACCCGCGGGCCGCTCCAGCGCCGGGTCCGGGGTGCAGAAGATCAGGCGCGCCTTCTGTTCGGCGAGGGAGGTGCGGGTCGGTCCCAGGATCCGCTCGAACAACCGCAGCGTCGAGGTGTGGATCTCCTTGACCATGCCCGTGCCCACCACGACCGTCCCCGCGTGCACGGCCGGCGCCAGCCTGAGCAACTGGTCCTCCAGCAGCGCCAGGCTCTTCGGCACCCGCACCAGCAGCACGTCGACCCGCTCCGGCGGCGGATCCTGCGTGGTGAGCAGCCGCACCGCCCCGGGCCCGGCACCGGCCCGGGCGAGATTGGCCCGCGTCGCCTCCTGCGTCAGATACGAGTCGGTGATCTGGACCGGCCGGTGCGCCGCGAGCGCCGTCACCAGCGCCCCCCACCGGTCACCGACCACCACGACGTTCCCCGACAGCGGCACCCGCTCCCCGGCCAGGTGCCTCAGCAGATAGGCGTCGGAGGCGTCCCAGGCGCGCAGCCGGTCACGCGGGTCCTCGGGAAAACGGGTCAGCGCCAGTTCGCCCCACGGGGTCGTCATACGGTCGTCCATCGTGCGACCAGGCTAGCCGAGCGGTCCGTCGCCCCTGGTCGGGCACCATGGAGGGCATGGACGCCGAGCTGTTCCCCCGTGAGCGCGCGCAGATCGCCCCGGGAGCGGTGCACGTGCCCGGCTGGCTGGACGCGCGGGACCAGCGCGAGCTGGTCGAGGCCTGCCGCGCCTGGGCCCGGCCGCCCGCCGGGCTGCGCACCGTCCGCACCCCCGGCGGCGGCACGATGAGCGCCCGGCAGGTGTGCCTGGGCTGGCACTGGTACCCCTACCGCTACGCCCGGACCGTCGCCGACGGGGACGGCGCCCCGGTCAAGCCCTTCCCGCCCCTCCTGGGCGACCTGGGCCGCCGCGCGGTCCGCGACACCCTCGGCGGACCGGACCCCGCCTTCGACATCGCGCTGATCAACTTCTACGACGCCGACGCCCGCATGGGCATGCACCGCGACAGCGACGAGAAGGCGGACGCGCCCGTGGTCTCGCTGAGCCTCGGCGACAGCTGCGTCTTCCGCTTCGGCAACACCGAGACCCGCAACCGGCCCTGGACCGACGTCGAGCTGCGCAGCGGCGACCTGTTCGTGTTCGGCGGCCCCTCCCGGCTCGCCCACCACGGGGTGCCCCGCATCCACCCGGGCACGGCACCGCCCGGGCTGGGCCTGAGCGGGCGGCTCAACATCACGCTGCGGGTCAGCGGCCTGTAGCGGCCGACGCGGCGGATCATGGGAGACTCGCCCTCATGAGCGGGAAGGCGGACCCCCGGCCGGGGGACGGGAGCACCACGAGGACGCGGCTCGACCGGGGGCGCGCGGCGCTCGGACCCGCGCTGGAGCTCGTGCACACCGGACGGGCGCCGACCCGGGCCGTGCTCACCGCCGAACTCGGGGTGACCCGCGCGACGGCCGGGGCGGTCGCCGCCGAACTGGAGGCGCTCGGCCTGATCCGGGTCGACGCCCGCCCCGGCGCCGCGGCCGGTTCGCAGGGCAGGCCCTCGCACCGCCTGTCCGTCGCCGAGGACGGGCCCGTCGCGCTCGCCGCGCAGGTGCACGCCGACGGCTTCCGCGCGGCCCTGGTGGGGCTCGGCGGGCGGATCGTCGCCACCGCGCCCGGCTGCGAGACCGTCGACGCCGACCCCGCGAAGGTCCTGGCCTCCGTCGTCACCGCCGGGGCCGAGCTGCTGCGGGAGACCGGACGGCGGTGCGTGGGCGCCGGCCTGGCCGTGCCGTCCGCCGTCGCCGAACCCGACGGACTGGCCCTCAACCCCCTGCACCTGGCCTGGCCCGCCGGAGCGCCCGTGCGGGACATCTTCGCCGAGCAGGTGCGCGCGGCGGGCCTCGGCGGGCCCGCGTTCGCCGCGAACGACGTCAACCTCGCCGCGCTCGCCGAGCACCGGCACGGCGCCGGCCGCGGCGCCCGCGACCTGCTGTGCGTCGCCACCGGCCACCGGGGCGTCGGCGGCGCCCTCGTCCTCGACGGCCGTCTGCACCGCGGCAGTTCCGGTCTCGCCCTGGAGGTCGGCCACCTGACCGTGCACCCCGAGGGCCGCCCCTGCCACTGCGGCAGCCGCGGCTGCCTCGACGTGGAGACCGATCCGCTGGCCTTCCTCACGGAGGCGGGACGCGCCCCGGGCCCCGAGGTGTCCCTGCTCCAGCAGTCGATCAACCTGATCCGCCACCACTACGACGACCCGGCCGTCCGCACCGCCACCGAGGCCCTCATCGACCGCCTGGGGCTCGGACTGGCCGGGCTGGTCAACATCCTCAACCCGGACCGCATCATCCTCGGCGGCCTGCACCGCACCCTTCTGGACGCCGACCCGGCCCGCCTGCGCGCGGTGGTCGCCGACCGCAGTCTGTGGGGGCAGAGCGGCGGCGTTCCCATCCTGGCGTGCACCCTCGACCACAACAGCCTGGTCGGCGCGGCGGAACTGGCCTGGCAGCCGGTCCTGGACGATCCCCTCGGGGCCCTGGCACGGCAGGGGTGACGCCCTGGCGCGGCGGGGGACGGCCCTCCGGCGCACCCGGGAGCCGCATCCGCCTGCGCAAGCCGTGCATGATCCCCGCGCCGGGGGGACCCGTTCACCGGACGACGCCCGTCCCGCGGGCAGCACACCCGACCGCACCACCGAGGAAGTCGACACCATGACCGACCAGCTCACCGTCAGCGTCCTGGGCACCGGCATCATGGGCGCGGCGATGGCCCGCAACCTCGCCCGCTCGGGGCACACCGTGCGCGTCTGGAACCGCACCCGGGCCAAGGCCGAACCGCTCGCCGCCGAGGGCGCGCACGTCGCCGGCACCCCCGCCGAGGCGGTCCGGGACGCCGACGTCGTCCTCACGATGCTCCACGACGGACCCGTGACCGAGGCGACCGTGCGCGAGGCGGCACCGGGCCTGCGCGCCGGCACCGCCTGGGTGCAGTCGACCACCGCCGGCGTCGAGGCCGTCGCTGGTCTGGCCGCCCTGGCCGGCGAGCACGGGCTGCTCTTCTACGACGCGCCCGTCCTGGGCACCCGGAAGCCGGCCGAGGACGGGCAGCTGACCGTGCTCGCGGCCGGGCCCGCCGGCGGCCGGGACAGGGTGACGCCGGTGTTCGACGCCGTGGGCGCCCGCACCGTGTGGACCGGCGAGGACGGGTCGGCGGGCAGCGCGACCCGGCTGAAGCTCGTGGCCAACAGCTGGGTCCTCGCCGTCACGGCCGCCGCCGGGGAGAGCCTGGCGCTCGCCAAGGCCCTGGACGTCGACCCGGACGCGTTCTTCGACCTCATCGCCGGCGGCCCGCTCGACATGGGCTATCTGCGGGCCAAGTCCGGCCTCATCCTCGAGGACCGGCTCACCCCGCCCCAGTTCGCGGTCGGCACCGCCGCCAAGGACGCCCGCCTCATCGCCCGGGCCGGCGCGGACAACGGCGTCCGCCTGGACGTCGCCGCGGCCACCGCCGAGCGGCTGGAGCGCGCCGCGGTGCAGGGCCACGCCGACGAGGACATGGCCGCCGCCTACTTCGCCAGCTTCGACGACCACTCCCGCTGACAGACCCAGGAGGTTCCCGCATGTCCAAGCCGCCGCTGCCGCCCGAGGCCCAGGCCCTGCTCGCCCGGCCCAACCCGTGCGTCATGGCCACGCTGCGTTCCGACGGAGCGCCGGTGACCACCGCCACCTGGTACGCCTGGAAGGACGGCCGGGCACTGATCAACCTCGACGCGGGCCGCGTCCGCCTCAAGCACCTGCGCCGCGACCCGCGCGTCACCCTCACCGTCCTCGCCGGGGACGACTGGTACACCCACGTCACGCTCATCGGCCGGGTCACCGAGATCTACGACGACGAGGACCTGGCGGACATCGACCTCCTCGCCCGGCACTACACCGGCGGGCCCTACCCGGACCGCGAACGGCCGCGGGTCAGCGCCTGGGTGGAGGTCGACCGCTGGCACGGCTGGGGCTCGATGAAGGACAGCGACCAGCCCGGCGGCTGAGACGGACGGGCGCGGTGCTCAGCGCCACGGCACCGCGAACGCCCGTCCCGGGTTCTCCGTGAGGATGCGCCCGACCAGTTCCTCGCCCACCGCGCGCACGAGCCGGGGCCGGACGCGGCGCAGCAGGTGAGGCATCCCGGGGCCGCCGTCCACCGAACGGGCCGCGGCCGTCGTGGTGTCCGCGCCCAGCAGCAGCCGGTCGCCGAACCCGGCGTCGGCGAGGGCCCGCACGGCGTCGGGCATCCGCCAGTCGGTGGCGTGGTGGGCGCGTGACGGGCCGTCGAACGCCAGGTAGCAGCCGGTTTCCGCGACGTGCCGGTGCACCACGGGGTCGGGGGAGCGGTTCAGGTGCCCGAGCACGACCCGGTGCGGCTCCACACCCAGCTCCCCGCACAGCAGGTCGAGCACGTCCGGCGCCGCGGTGCCGAGCTCCAGATGCACGGCGATCGTCGCGCCCGTCGCGTGATGCGCCTCCGCCGCCGCCCGCATGGTCCAGCGGGCGTGCGCGTCCAGGGCGTGGAAGCCGCCCGCGACCTTGATCAGCCCCGCCCGCACCCCCGACGTCCCGATGCCCTCGGTGAGTTCGGCCACGAAGACCTCTGCCAGCCGTCCCCGGAGCCGGGCCAGGGTGTCCTCGTCGTAGTGCGCCGCCTGGTGGAGGCCGGTGGCCGCCACCACGTGCACACCCGTCTCGCGGGACAGCGGCGGCAGATCGGCCGCCCGCCGCCCGAGCCCGTACGGGGTCCACTGCACGACGGTCCCGCCACCCTGGTCCCGGAACGCCGTCAGCTCCGCCCGCGCGGCCGCCCGGCTGCGCAGCTCCTGGCCGGGCAGCACGGGGGTGCCGAAGAACAGGTGGTCGTGGGCGTCGCACACCCCCAGGTCGCCGGGGGACACGTCCCCCAGGACCGTCCGGACGGCGGTCACCACTGACGGCCCCGGGGCAGCCGTCCGCGTCCGGGCGCCGACAGGTGCAGCACCTCGAACACCTCGTCGCCGGCGCCGGCCGCCGCGTGCTCACGGAGGGAGAAGTGCAGCAGCTCCCAGCGGCTCGTGTCGACGGCCGCCGCCGCGAGCACGGTCCCGTCCTCCGCGGCCAGCCGCCGGGCCTCGTCCGCCGCGTCCCGGGCCACCTCGGCCAGGGGTTCCCCGGCGGGGAAGCCGTGCCGCCGGCGCACCGCGAAGCGCGCGTGCGTGCCCGCTCCCTCCTGGTACGCCAGGCCCGTCCACTGACGGGCCGAGGGCCGCCCGAAGTCGTCGCTGACGCCCTGGAAACCACCGCCCCACAGGAAGGAGTTCATGCCCTCGACGGTGTTCCACAGGTAGAACGGCGCGTACTGGCTGACGGGCGAACCGTGCACGCCGCGTTCGCGGATCAGGTAGGCCTTGAGGCCGAGTCCGTCCCAGTCGTCCAGCAGGTGTCCCCGGCGGGCCACCCGGTCACGGACGATGCCCATGTCGTAGTCCGCGGGCAGGGTGAGTTCGTACTGCATGGCATGCACGGCGCAGTCCTCAGGGGGTCGGCGGTGTCAGCAGGGAGAGCAGTCCGCGCACGCCCGCCTCGAACGCGGCGGGGGAGCCGGAGGCCCGGGCGAGGACGTAGCCGCCCTGCACCGTCGCGACGACGGCGGCGGCGATCTCCGAGGCGTCCAGGACGGGCGCGAACTGGCCCTGCTCCTTGCCCTCTTCGACGAGGTCGGCGATCCGTCCGCGCAGCCAGTCGAGCGTCTCGCCCACCGGGGCCCGCAGTTCGGGACTCGCGACGACGTCCGGGTCCATGGCCAGCCGGCCGACCGGGCAGCCCCGCAACACGTCCCGCTCCCGCCGCAGATACGCCTCGACACGCTCGGAGGGCGTACCCGGGCCGTCGAGGATCCCGGCGGCGGTGCTGCGCATCTCCTCGGCCGAACGCCGGATGGCGGCCAGCGCGAGGTCGGGCTTGCCCTTGAAGTGGTGATACATGCTGCCCTGTCCGGCGTCCGCCCGTTCCAGGATCGCCTTGGGGCTGGTGCCCACGTATCCGCGCTCCCACAGCAGTTCGCGCGTCGACTCGATCAGCCGCTCAGAAGTGCTCACGGGGTCCACTGTACATACCAGTAGGTACAGAGTCGAGGGAGTTGCTCGCGGGGACGCCGCCGGGGTCACCGGGGGTGCCGGGGGTGCTGGGTCGCCGGGATGGCCGGGGGTGCTGGGTCGCCGGGAGTTCGGAGGCCGCCTGGGGTGGGGAGCCGCGCGGCGGCCTGGCCTGGCCTGGCCTGGCCTGGCCGGCCGGGCCGGGTCGGGCGCGCCGCCGCCGGGTGGCGCGCGCCCCGGTGGCGCGCCCGCGGGGCGCGTCAACCGGTGCGCGGGGTGCGCCACCCGGCGGCCGTCGTGCGAACGGTGGTCACCGCCCGGTCAACCGGCAACGGCGGACCGGGCGGGAGCATGGTCGGGCAGAAGCCCGTCGGTGGCGTGCCCGACCTCCGCGAACCTGCGCACCGGTTTCTCCTTGACGGCGTGGCGCGAGCGGCGCGAGGGCGTGGCGAGGGCGGTGGAGGCGGTCGGCAGGGTGAACCACACGACCTTGCCGGACTCGCCGTCGGGCCGGACGCCCCAGCTCTCGCTCATGGCGGCGACCATGGCGAGCCCGCGCCCGCAGGTCGCCAGCGGTTCGGCGTCGTCGACCACGGGCATCCGCGGATCGCCGTCGCGTACCGAGACGGTGAGCCGGTCGAGCAGCAGCTCTATCTCGACGGTGCACGTCTTGTCCGGCTGTGCGTGGCGGTGGACGTTGGACAGCAGCTCGGTCACGCCGAGCGAGGCCCGGTCGATCAGGGCGTCCAGATGCCAGTAGCGCAATTGCGCAGATACGATTCTGCGGACCTGGCCGATCCGCGACGGCAGGGCCTGAAGCTCCACCGTGCAGTGCCTGCTCGGAATGCTGATCACGGCTGCGACTCCCCGACGTGAGGTCCGGAAGAACACGGAGTTCGGATCCAGCAGGGCGTCTTCGTGACACTCTCGCCCGCTGTCGTGGCCGGCGGGCTGGTTCGCAGCGTTATCGCCGGTAAACCCAGAGTGACGTGAGACCAGAGTGGCGCAAGGGGTGAGGTACCGCAACTCGCGTGCATCTCAGTCGTCTCGCCCCGACGCCCGGCGCACGGCTTCGATGAAGCGCCGTGCGGCCGGCGGTCCCGGCTCGCCCGGGGCGGGGTCGTGATCGCCCAGGGTGAGCAGGTACCGGTTGCCGTTGAGATCCGCCGTGGCCCGGTCATCGGGACCGAACCAGGGTTTGGAGGCGCGGACGGCCTGGACCGGGGCGCTGTCGATCTCGCTGCCGTAACTGGTCAGCAACTCGAGCCGGCCGTCGCTGATCCGGACCTGGCCGGCCCGGGTGAGCGAGCGCAGCCGCTTGCCGATCCGCACGCCCGTGGCCCTGAACTCCGGCTCCGCCATGCCACCCGCCCCCTTGTGCGTCTCGGCGCACCGCCCCCGCTGCACGCGGAGTGCGGTACGGGCTCGTTCGCGAGCCAGTGTGCCCGTCCAGGGTGTGTCCCCGTCTCAGGCCGGCGCACCGAGGTTACGGCGGTGCGCCGTGCCCGGGACCGCGGTTCCGGCGCGGTGCCCGCGGCAGGTCGCCATCCCCGCCGTCACCCCGCCCGGAGTCCCGGTCCCGCGGTGCAGTCTGCCCCCGCCCGGCGTCGAGCACCAGTGCCCGCGAGACCCCGGCCGGGGGGCGCCCGCAGCACACCCGCCGATGCGCCCCCAGGTGTGCGCGCCCCCTTGCACCGGCCCTGCCCCAGGGGGCGCTTTGGGGGGCTCAAAGATGCGTTTATGCAGGTGAGAAGCGTGCGCCGGGTGCTTATGATCGAGGTGTCGGCCGCGCGACGCGTCGACGGCGCGCAGCGTTAGGAGCACCCTCGTGAGCACCCCCCAGCCGATCCGCACCGGCGTGACCCTCGACGTCGACCACAGTGACGCCGCCTACCGCGCGTGGCTGAAAGAAGCCGTCCGGAGAGTGCAGGCCGACGCCAACCGCTCGGCCGACACGCACCTGCTGCAGTTCCCCCTGCCCGAGCAGTGGGGCATCGACCTGTATCTGAAGGACGAGTCGACGCACCCCACCGGAAGCCTCAAGCACCGGCTGGCCCGCTCCCTGTTCCTGTACGGCCTGTGCAACGGCTGGATCAGGCCGGACCGGCCCGTCATCGAGGCCTCCAGCGGCTCGACCGCCGTCTCCGAGGCGTACTTCGCGAAGCTGATCGGTGTGCCGTTCATCGCCGTCATGCCGCGCACGACGAGCGCCGAGAAGATCCGCCTCATCGAATTCCACGCGGGCCGCTGCCACTTCGTGGACGACCCCCGCACGATGTACGAGGAGTCCGCCCGCCTCGCGGCCGAGACCGGCGGCCACTACATGGACCAGTTCACCTACGCCGAACGCGCCACCGACTGGCGCGGGAACAACAACATCGCCGAGTCCATCTTCCGCCAGCTGCGCCTGGAGCGGTTCCCGGAACCGGCCTGGATCGTCGCGACGGCGGGCACCGGCGGCACCTCGGCGACCCTGGCGCGCTACGTGCACTACATGCAGTACGACACGCGCGTCTGCGTCGCCGACCCGGAGAACTCCTGCTTCTTCGAGGGCTGGACCACCGGCGACCCAGATGTCACCTGTGACTGCGGCTCGCGCATCGAGGGCATCGGCCGGCCCCGGATGGAGCCGAGCTTCGTGCCCGGCGCGATCGACCGGATGATGAAGGTGCCCGACGCGGCCAGCGTCGCCGCCGTACGGGCCCTGGAGCGGGTCATCGGCCGCAAGGCGGGCGGGTCCACCGGCACGGGCCTGTGGAGCGCGCTGAAGATCGTGGCGGAGATGGTGTCCGAGGGGCAGCGGGGCAGTGTCGTGACCCTGCTGTGCGACCCGGGGGACCGCTACCTCGACAAGTACTACTCGGACGCCTGGCTGGCCGCGCAGGGGCTCGACATCGCGCCGTACAGCGCGGCGATCGACGCGCTGCTGGAGACCGGCGTCTGGCCCTGCTGAGAGGGGGCAGGTCCCGGCGCGCGTGACGGGCAGGGCGCCGGAGGGGCGCACGCGGGGCGCACGCCGTTTCCGGCGACGTGCCGGGCGGACGGATGCCGCACAGTGCTACCGGCCGGGGTCCGGGCGTGAAGGGTGAGCGGTCGGATGCCTTGCCGGCGGGGGACCGCTCTGGCGTCTTGGGTGACCGGGCAGCCGTCTGTGGCTCTACCCGGTCGGGGGCCTTCGCATGGGCGTGGGCCGTCGGTCGTGCTGCCTGCTGGGGGCCTTCTGCGTCGAGCCGTGGCGGGCGGGCAGTTCGTCGCCCCAGGGTCGGGGGCTGCCGCGTAGGCCGGGGAGCCGTCCGTCGCTGCACCCGGTCGCGGACCTCTGCCTGGCCCGAGGGGCTGCCCGTCGCCCTACCCGGTCGGGGGTCTCCCCGTGACCGGGCAGCCCTCCGTCGCTCTACCGGCCGGAGGAGGCCCCTCGCGGGGCCGGGCGGAGATTCTCCGGGAGGCCGGTCAGAGGTCCTGGTCCTCGTCCTCGTCCTCGTCGGGCTCCGGCTCGCCGGCCACCACCAGGCGCCGCAGATGCTCCGTGACCACCCCGCGGGCCTCGTCCGGCAGTCCGGCGTCCGTCACCAGGGTGTCGATCTGCTCCAGCGCGGCGAACGAACTCAGCCCCACCTTGCCCCACTTGGTGTGGTCCGCGACCACCACCACGCGCCGGGCCGACTGCACGAGCCGCCGGTTCGTCTCCGCCTCCGCCAGATTCGGCGTCGACAGCCCGGCCTCGACCGATATGCCGTGCACACCCAGGAACAGCAGGTCGAAGTGGAGCGCCGCGATGGCCTGGTCGGCCACCGGCCCCACCAGCGAGTCGGAGGGCGTGCGCACACCACCGGTCAGCACCACCGTCGCCGCGCCCTGGCGCGGACCCGACGTGCGCTGCGCCGCGTGGAAGATGTCCGCGACCCGCACCGAGTTGGTGACCACCGTCAGGTCGGGCACGTCCAGCAGTTGCTGCGCCAGCGCGTAGGTCGTCGTGCCGCCCGACAGCGCGATGGCCGCGCCCGGCGCGACCAGCTTCGCCGCCGTCCGCGCGATGTCCTCCTTGGCGGTGAGTTCCAGGCCCGACTTGGCCTCGAAGCCCGGCTCGTGGGTGCTCGCCTCGACCACCGGGACCGCGCCGCCGTGCACCTTCTCCAGCACGCCCTGGCGGGCGAGCGCGTCGAGGTCGCGGCGGATCGTCATGTCGGACACGCCGAGCTTGCGGGTGAGCTCGTTGACCCGGACACCGCCCCGGCGGCGCACCTCGTCGAGGATCAGGGATCGCCGCTGCTCCGCGAGGAGGTTCTGATTCTCGCTCACGTACGCTCCGGTCCTTTCGCCTCAGTGCCGCCCGACATGCCCCGCGCATCCCCGCCCACCAGGACATTCCCCCCGGGCTCCGGTGCACGGACGCCCCATCCTCGCACGGCGGTGTCCGGACGGCGCCACCGACCACTGGTCGCGTTCACGCCATCACGGGCGCCTCCTCCGCGTCACCCGTGTCACGGAACGAGGAGATTCCGTGACAGCAGGTGTAGGGCGCCGCGGGAGTGGAGATCCTGTGCCCGCACGGACAGAGCCGACGGCGCGTCACGGGGAAGTGCGAATCAGTGGAACGTGCGCAGGAACAGGCCCCGGCCGGGGGACCCGGCGGACCCGGCGGCCCCGCGGAGCGGGCGGGGGAGACCGCCCTGGAACTGCTGGTCCACGGCGTGGGCGGCACCACCCCGCAGGAGATGCTCAACGACCCGCGGACGGTGCGCATCACCGGCGACGACACGGCCGCCGTCTTCCGGCGCGCCGACGACGTGGACGCCGAGGACACCCCCGGCCGCCGCCGCGAGGAACCGGTGCCCGAGGCCTATGTGTGGTGCAACCTCACCTCCGGCAACGGCATCCGCGCCCTGTGGCTCCTGCTGCTGCCGTTCATGGTCGTCAACCTCGCCCACTGGATGCGCCCCACCGCACACGGCCGCCGCCGCACCGTCCGCCTGTACGGCCTGCTGGTGCGGCTCACGGCCCTGACCCTGACGGTGCTGCTCGTCGCGGCGGCCTGCGAGGTCGCCCTGGACCTCGCGGCATGGCAGTGCGCCGGCACCACCGCGTGCGCCGACCGCCACAGCTGGCTCGGCTTCCTCTCACCCACGGTCTCCGACGGCGGCTGGTGGAGCGCCCCCGGCCGCCGACTCGCCCTGGCCGCCGCCGTCCCCACCGCCCTGACCGTCCTGCTGTGGTACCTGTCCCGGCGCACCTGGAACGACTACGAGTCCCACACGCCCGCCGCCCGCGCCCCCGAGCCCGAGGAGGAGAACGGACCAACCGCCCTCGCCCGGCCGGGCTTCTGGTACGGGCGCCGGCTGGTCGCCCGGCTGCGTGCCGCGCACACCGCCGCCGGGCTCGTCACGGTCGCCGCCGCCGTCGGCAGCGCCGCCGCCCGGCACGACCGCGAGCCCGGCGGCCCGGCCGTGCTGCACCTGCTCGGCCTGGCGCTGGAGGCGGCGCTCACCGCGTGCGCCCTGGCCGTGGTCTGGGTGGTGTGCCGTCGCGGCCGCAGCGAGAACCGCCTCGACCGGGAGCTCGACGAACGCCACGTTCGGCGCCTGCCGCTCGTCGCGCTGGTCCTGCTCGCCCTCACCGTGCTCTACGCCGGCTGGGAGCGCCCGGGGTGGAGGTCGGCGGGCAGGCTGCCCGGTGACACCACCTTCGGCGCGATCGCCCTGGTCCAGGGCCTGCTCGTGATCTGCCTGGCCGTCGTCGCCCATGCCCTGCACCGCACCGACCCCGACCGCCGGGCCGTGCTGCGGGGCCTGGGCGGGCCGGCCGTGGCGATGCTCGCCTGCGCGCTCGGCGGGGTGATGTCCGGGGGCGTGTCGCAGCGCGTGGCCGACTGGCTGGACGGGACGGGCACGGTGATCGCCGGCCCGCCGGTGCTGCTGACCTGGCAGGCGTCCGTCATCCCGCCCCTGCTGGTGGTGCTGCTCGGGCTGGTCGGCTGGCTGGCCCGACGGGCCTGGCACCTGGCCCGCGAGGAACGGGACGCCGTGGCGCGGGACTACCCCGACGAGGTCCAGGACCGGGCCCGCACCCGCCGTATCGCCTACACCCGCGCCATGGCCTCGCTCACCGACCGCGGACCCCGCGTCGTCGCCGTCGTCTCGGGCGTCACGCTGCTCCTCGGCGCGGGCGCCCTCGTGGGGGCGCTCGCCACCGACCGGACGCCGGGCGAGGCCGCACAAGGCACCTACCCCGTCGTCCACGGCGCCGCCGAGACCGCCGAGGCCCTCGGCTCCTGGCTCATCGGCCTCGGATTCATCCTGTTCGTCACCTGGGGCCGGCGCGCCTACAAGGACGCCGCCGCACGCCGCACCATCGGCATCCTGTGGGACGTCGGCACCTTCTGGCCGCGCGCCGCCCACCCGTTCGCCCCGCCCTGCTACGCCGAGCGCGCGGTGCCCGACCTCACCTGGCGCATCGCCACCTGGACCCGGGCCACCGGCGGCCGCCTGGTCATCTCCGGGCACTCGCAGGGCAGCGTGCTCGCCGCCGCCGCGGCCTGGCAACTGGCCCCGTCCGCCCGCAGGAGGGTCGCGCTGCTCACCTACGGCTCACCGCTGGAGCGGCTGTACGGCCGCTGGTTCCCGGCGCACTTCGGGCCCGCCGCGCTCGGCTCCCTGCACCGCGAGGTCGACTGCTGGCGCAACCTGTACCGGCTCACCGACCCCATCGGCGGCCCGGTGCGCCTGTCCGGCGACGGCGGACCCGCCGTCGACCACGCCCCGTTGAAGGACCCCCTGGCCTACGGCCGCACCGCGCGGCTGCCGCTGCCCGCGCCGATCCTCGGCCACTCCGACTACCGGGCCGACCCGGTCTTCGCCGAGGAGCGCCACAAGCTGCTGGGCCGGCTCACGCCGGCCGTCCCACCGCCCCGCGACACCCCCGAACCACCCGCCGCCTAGGCGGCGGGCGGGTTCACAGCACCTCGGGCAGGTCCTCGGCGAACAGCAGCGTCAGGTCGTCGGTGGTGGGCTCGGCGACCTGGGCGACCCGGCTCGCGTGCCGCTCCACCATCGCCTCGAACGTCTGCCGTGCCGTACGGCCGTTGCCGAACGCCGGGCCCTTGGGCAGGTCGGAGAAGTACTTCAGCAGGGCCTCCGCGGCGCCCGGCGCCAGCCGGTACTCGTGCTCCTCCGCCTGCTGCTCCACGATCCGCAGCAGGTCCTCCGGGCCGTAGTCGCTGAAGGTGATGGTGCGTGAGAAGCGGGAGGCGACACCGGGATTGACCGACAGGAAGCGCTCCATCTCGGCGGTGTAGCCCGCGACGATCACCACGACCGCGTCCCGGTGGTCCTCCATCAGCTTCACCAGCGTGTCGATGGCCTCCTTGCCGAAGTCGCGGCCCGCGTCCTCGGGGGAGAGCGCGTACGCCTCGTCGATGAACAGCACGCCGCCGCGGGCCTTCTCGAAGGCCTCCTGCGTGCGGATCGCCGTGGAGCCGATGTGCTCGCCGACCAGGTCGACCCGGGACACCTCGACCAGGTGGCCCTTGTCCAGCACCCCGAGGGAGGCGAGGATCTCGCCGTACAGCCGGGCCACCGTCGTCTTGCCGGTGCCGGGGGAGCCGGTGAAGACGAGGTGCCGCTTGACCGACGCGGCCTTGAGCCCGGCCTGCACGCGGCGCCGGCCCACCTCGATCATGTCGGTGAGGGCGCGCACCTCCCGCTTGACGCTCTCCAGGCCCACCAGCGCGTCGAGTTCTCCGAGGACGTCCTTGGAGCTGCGGGCGGGCCGCTCGGCCGGTGCGTGTTCCGCCGGGGCGGGGGCCGCCGGTTCGGTGCGCGGACCGGGGACCGCGCCGAGCAGACCGGGGGAGTGCTCCGCCGTCTGCACGGCCGTCTCCGGCACGGCGGACGCCCGCAGGGCCGCGCTCTCGTCGCTCGTGCAGTCCTCCACCACCGGTCCCGCCGCGGACGCCGGGTCGGCGCCGCTGTCGGCGAACTCGTAGCCGCCCCGGGCGCACCGCTCCGTGCGGCACTTGCGCAGCGTCGTACGGCTGCCGTCGATCACGTGGAAGCCGTAGCCGCCGCTGCCCGTCACCCGACAGTTCGCGAAGCTGCCCCGGCCTCCGGCCGAGACGTAGACGCCGGCCTCCGCCGGGGAGTCGACCGTGCAGCGCTCCACCGCGGGATCGGCGCCCTTGGTGACGATGACGCCGGTCTGGGTGCCCGACAGCGTGCAGTTGCTCAGCGTGCCGCCGCTGCCGTGGTCGCGGAACCAGGCGCCCGTCGCCGCGTCCCGGATGCGGCAGTCGTCGAGCTGCGCGGTCGCGCCGTCGCTCACCGACACGGCCGTGTTGCGCACCTGCGACAGGTCGCTGTCCACGACGTCGGCGCGCGAGCCGCGGTCGAGCACGAACAGGGCGTCCGGCACGTCGTGCACCCGGCAGGACTCCAGGACCGCCGTGGCGCCGTCGCTGACCCACACCGCGGGGTAGTCGCCCGTGCTGTCGAAGATCTCGCACTGGTTGGCGTCCACGCGGGTGCCCGGGTCCCACACCGACAGGCCGTTGCGCCCGAACTGCCGCACGGTCGTGCGGGTCAGCGTGAGGACGGAGCGCGAGCGCAGGTCGACCGCGTTCTCCGGGATGTCGTGGATGCGGCAGTCGGCGAGGGTCAGCACCGCGTCGGTGTCGAGGGTGACCCCGTCGGCCGTCGTGCGGTGCACGTCGCAGTCGGTGAGGTGGGCGGTGGCCCGGCCGGTGATCTGCACCCCGCTGCCGCGCACCTCGTAGATCTCGCAGCCCACCGCCTCCACCGCGGAGTTCTCCCCGGTCGCCGACAGCCCCGGTCCCGAGGCGTGGTGCACCCGGCAGCGCTCCAGACGGGGGTGGGCGCCGCCGCGCACGGCCACTCCGGCCTGGCCGGCCGCGACGACCTCGCACTCCTCGAACACCCCGCCCGCGCCGTCGACCACCGCGATGCCGACGCCCGCCGGGTTGTCGACGGCACAGCGGCGCACCGTCGGCCGGGCGTTGCCGCGCACCTCTATCCCGGCCGCCGACCGCGTCACGATCCGTACGTCCCGCAGCTCAGGCGTGCCCTCCTCGACCAGCACGGCCGGGGCGGTCGCGTCCTGGCCCTCCACGTGCAGGTCGTGCACCACGGCGGAGGCGCGCACGGTCAGCGGCACCCCGTCCACGGGGGCGATCCGCACCGAGCCCGGGGAGTTCTCCGGCCCGCGCAGGGTGATAGCGCGCTGCAGGACGAGGTTCTCCCGGTAGGTGCCGGGCGCGACGGTCAGCACGTCCCCGTCGGCCGCTGCCTCCAGGGCCGCGGCGAGCGATGCGTACTCACCCGTGCGGCGCCGCCACCGCGACGTACCGGTGTGCGTCACCTGGACCGTGCCCTGTGCCATGGTGTAGCTGTGCCCCCACCTCGGTCGTACTGATGGCTCGTTCGCCTTCGGGACGCGTCCTGCCGGTGCCGCCGCGACCGGGCCCGGCCCGGGGGCCCGGTCGCGCACGCGGTATCGGCACCGGCGCGCCCTTCCTGCTCGCTCGCGCGCGGGTCGTGCCGAACGGGTTCGGCCGGACCACCGTAGCGTGCGCGCGGGCGGTGGGTTGACCAGAGCCGGAAGGCTGTCAGCTGCCGGTGCCCGTCCTGCCCCAGTCCGGGCCCGCCCTGCCCCATGCCCGGTCCCAACGCGCGTACCGGCGGCGGACCATGCGCCACACGAGCACCCGTCTGCCGGCCTCCACGGCGGCGCCCGTCAGCAGGGCCGCGCCCACGCCGGCGAGGACCGCGTGCGTCGACGCCGTCGCGGCGTCGAGGGGGCGGGCCACCAGCAGGCCGTGCCGGTCGGTCCATATCCGGAAGCGTTCGCCCTGCTCCGGGTCCCTGAGGCTCGCCAGGACGGTGCCCCGGTGCGCCGTGCCGTCCGGTGCCGTCCACTCGGCGAGGACGCGGGTGCGCAGATCCCGGCCCGAGGACGTCTCCGGGTCGGCGTCCAGCAGGGAGCGGTCGAGCGTGCGGACCACGGTCGCCGTCACCGTGTGGCGGGTCTCGTGCTGGGCCCGGACGGAGCGCTGCAGGGCGTCCTGGGCGGCGCCACCGGCGACCGCGCCGGCCACCGGCGCGGCCACGAGGATGAGCAGCAGGGCGGCCAACGCGAGCCATGCCTCGGCCAGATCGGTCGGACGGCACAGCGGGTTGCGCCGCCAGCGCCACAGCCCGCTGATCGCTCGCACGGCCCGCACCCCCTTCCCGCTCCGGGACGGCCCCGCGCGGCCGTCCACGCCCGGTCCCGCGCGCGGAGGGCCTTCCTCGTCACCGCGCGCCGGGGCCTCTCATGAATTTCTCACACAAGGCCAACGCCCGGGCCGCGGGGCCGGTTCCCGTCGCGCCCGGGGCGCCCGGCTCGACCGGCGCGCGACCGCTACGCGAGGATGCGGACTGCGTCGCCGACGCGGAGGGTGCCCCGGGACAGCGGGACCAGGTTCTGGCCGAAGACGAGCTTGCCGTCGAGGCGGCGGTGCAGGCCGAGGGTGTGCAGCGGCTCCCGGCCACGGTCGCCGCTGCCCTGGTCGGTGGTGGTCACCACACATCGCCCGCAGGGCTTGGCGACGCGGAACTCCACCTCGCCGACGGCCAGTCGCGACCAGCCGTCCTCGGCCCAGGGCGGCGTGCCCGACACGACGACGTTCGGCCGGAAGCGGTCCATCGGCAGCGGGCCCTCCTGCGCGTGTTCACCCTGCGCGATCGAGGTGTTGAGGGCGTCGAGGGAGGAGGTGGTGGTGAGCAGCAGCGGGAAGCCGTCGGCGAAGGAGACGGTGTCGCCGGGGCGTGCGTACTCCGGCGCGACGGGGCGGCGCGTCGCCGGGTCGTCCATGTGGACCAGGCGCGCGCCGACGCCGAGGTAGGAGCTCCACCAGGTGTGCGCGTCGGTGCCGTCGGCCGGGACCGCCTCGACCTTGTCACGGAAGATCTCCATCGGCACCGTGCCCGCACCCCGGGGGACGGGCACCGTCAGCGGCTCCATCCCGGGTGCGGACAGCCGGACGCCGCCACCGGGCAGCGACTCGGCGGCGGCGAGGGCGAGGCGGGGCAGCCGGCGTTGGGTGAGGACCTTTCCCCCGTCGTCGAGCACGGCCCAGCGCCGGTCGCCGGCCAGCCCCCAGGGCTCCACGACGGCCTCGGCGGGCGCGAGGCCCCGGGCCGCCTTGACCGGGTGGACGTGGATCGAGTGCAGGTGAGCGTTCCCCATGGGGCCATCGTGCCAGCAGGCGCCGACAGCCCCCGGGGCGGCTCTCAGTACCCGCGGTACTGCTGGCTCTGGTACGGGTCCTGATAGGGCGCCGGGGCGGGTCGCGGAGCCGCGGGGCGCATCGCCTCGTACCCCGCGGGCGCCACCGGGCGCGGCTGCTGCGGATACGGGCCGGGGTAACCGCGCGGCGCGGTGGCCTGCTGCGGGATGTACGCCGCGGGTGCCTGCTGCAGCGGGGCCGGCTGCTGCGCCTGCGGGTAGCCGTAGGCGGGCTGGGAGGGGGCTGCCGGGAGGGCGGGCAGCGCCGAGGGCAGGGCGGGGAGGTTGCCGCCCTGCATGTCGTACTGAGCGGGGACCCGGATCGGGGCGATCTGCGGGGTGCCCCGCTCGGCGACGAGCCTGTCGTAGATCGGGGTGTCCGGGAAGGAGGCGGAGTAGTAGCCGCCGCCATAGGTGGAGCGGGGGGAGGTCATGGCACATAAGTTAAGCCCACGATGTGCTGGTTGGGGAGACCGATAAGAGGGTTGTTTTGCGGGCCCGCAGTGACCCGGGATCCCCAATGCGAGCGAACTCGGCAAAAAGGGGCGCCGAGCGGCGGGTAGATCGTGTAAAGGCCGAGTTCCGGGCGGGTTACCGACGGTTGACCCGCAGTGTTTGCGCGAGCGTGCATGGGAGTTCGCGGCGATCAGGAATAGGTTGTGCGGACGGAACTCGACGGGCGTCCGGGACGGGCCCGGCGCAATGATCGGCAATGGGGGCGGACATGAACATGACGAAGGGGTCGAACACTCCGGTGCCCACCGGGGAACTGCGGGTCGAATTGGGCTGGCGCACCGGCCCGGGAGTACCCGACGCCGACGCCTCCGCCCTGCTGCTGGTCGGCGGGAAGGTCCGCTCGGACGCGGACTTCGTCTTCTACAACCAGCCCGCGCACTCCTCCGGCGCGGTCCGGCACGAGGGCAAGCGCGACGCCGGCGGACAGGTGACGGACACGCTTCTGGTCGACCTCGCGCGCGTGGAGCCCGCCATCGAGACGGTCGTCCTCGCCGCCTCCGCGGACGGCGGCACGTTCGGGCAGGTACCGGGCCTGTACATCGAGGTCCGGGACGCGGGCGCGGGCACCACCGTCGCCCGCTTCGACAACCCGGGCGCCGGTACGGAAACCGCCTTCGTGCTGGGCGAGTTCTACCGCCGGCAGGGCGCCTGGAAGTTCCGCGCCGTGGGACAGGGCTACAGCAGCGGCCTCGAAGGACTGGCCACCGACTACGGCATCACCGTGGACGAGCCCCAGCAGGCGGCCCCGGCCCCCGCCGCCGCGCCCTCGCCTCCCGCACCGCCGGTGACCGCGCGGCCCGCCACCCCGCCCCCGCCCGCCGCGCCCCCGGCGCCCGAGCCCGTCCGCCTCACCAAGGTCACGCTCACCAAGAACGCCCCCTCCGTCTCGCTCACCAAACAGGGCGGCACCTCCGGCGCCCTGCACGTGAACCTCAACTGGGAGGTGCGCAAGCAGTTCTCGGGCTGGAGCAGCAAGTTCGGCCGCCCCACCGCGATGCACTCCGACCTCGACCTCGACCTGTGCGCCCTGTACGAACTCGCCGACGGCAGCAAGGGCGTCGTCCAGGCCCTCGGCAACGCCTTCGGGGCACTCGACCGGCCGCCGTTCATCCACCTCGACGGCGACGACCGCACCGGCGCCAGCGCGTCCGGCGAGAACCTCACCGTCAACCTCGACCACAAGCACCTCTTCCGGCGCATCCTCGTCTTCGTCACCATCTACGAGGGCGCCCGCTCCTTCGCCGACCTGCACGCCACGGTCACGCTCCGCCCCCAGCACGGGGCGCCCATCGACTTCTCCCTCGACGAGTGCACGGTCCCCTCCCTCGTGTGCGCGCTGGCGCTGATCACCAACACGGGCGGGGACCTGGTCGTCCAGCGGGAGGCGCGCTATCTGGTGCCCGAGCGGGGCGTGAGCCCGCAGCGGACCGTCGACTACGCCTACGGATGGGGCATGAACTGGACCCCCGGCAGGAAGTGACGCCCCGGAACGGCCGTCAGCCCTCGTCCGGCAGGGCCTCCGGGCGCGCGTAGGTGCGGCCCTTCCAGGCCGCACCGCGCCCCCGGTAGTGCTGCACCGCGGAGTCGACCGTCATGAGGAGGTAGAGGAACGCGGTGAACGGCAGCAGCGGGGCGAGCCACCACGGCTGCCCGTAATGGCGGAGCATCGGCACGTACGTCCCCGCCATGATCAGCCAGGCGAGGCCGCCCGCGACCGCCGCGGCCGTACTGCCCGCCGCGACACCGACGGCCAGGGCGGCCGGCGGCACGAGGTACACCAGCGCCAGCCCGGCGACCGTCCCCGCCAGCACCACGGGGTGGTGCCGCAACTGGGCATAGGCGCTGCGCGACACCATCCGCCACAGGTCGTGCAGCCGCGGGTAGGGCCGCACGCTGTCCACGCGCTCGGCCAGCCCCAGCCAGACCCGGCCGCCCGTGCCCTTCACGGCCCGCGCGAGCGCCACGTCGTCGATCACCGCGTGCCGGATGGCGTCCGGGATCCGCGCCCGCGCGGCGGCGTCCGCCCGCAGCAGCACGCAGCCGCCGGCCGCGGCCGCCGTGCGGGTGCCCCGCCGGCCGATCCACCGGAACGGGTAGAGCTGCGCGAAGAAGTAGACGAACGCCGGCACCACGAGCCGCTCCCAGACGCTCTCCACCCGCAGGCGCGCCATCTGCGACACGACGTCGAACCCGCCGGACCCGGCCGCCGACACCAGCGCGCGCAGGCTGTCCGGCGCGTGCGCGATGTCGGCGTCCGTGAGCAGCAGGTACTCGGGATCACGCGCGCGTGCCAGGGCCATCCCGTGGCGCACCGCCCACAGCTTGCCCGTCCAGCCCGCGGGCGGTTCCCCGGGGGAGGCGACGGTCAGCGGCAGCCCGCCGTGCCGCCGCGCCAGCCCGCGCGCCAGCTCCCCCGTACCGTCCGTACTGCCGTCGTCGACGAGGAAGACCTCCGCCCGCCCCGGATAGTCCTGCCCCAGCAGCGACGGCAGCGCGGCCGGCAGCACCGCGGCCTCGTCACGGGCCGGGACCACGACGCACACCGGCGGCCACACGTCCGGGTCCCGCCGCCGCGGCAGGCGCACGTCCGTGCGCCAGAAGAAGCCCTGGCCGAGCAGCAGCCACAGCCAGGCGAGCAGTGATCCAGCGGCAGTCCACACAACGGCGCTCACGCGCGCAGTCTGCACCACGGCACCGGCCCGGAGCGGCTCATCGTCTATCGTGATCGGGTGAAGATCGCGCTCATGGACTCCGGAATCGGTCTGCTGGCGGCCACCGCCGCGGTACGGCGGCTGCGCCCCGACGCCGATCTCGTGCTCTCCCTGGACCCCGACGGCATGCCGTGGGGCCCGAGGACGCCGGAGGACCTGACCGGCCGCGCCCTGGCCGTCGCCGAAGCGGCCGCCGCACGCCGCCCCGACGCCCTCATCGTCGGCTGCAACACCGCGACGGTGCACGCCCTGACCGCCCTGCGCGCCCGCCTCGAACCGCAGCTCCCGGTCATCGGCACCGTGCCCGCGATCAAGCCGGCCGCGGCCGGTGGCGGCCACCTCGCCATCTGGGCCACCCCGGCCACCACCGGCAGCCCCTACCAGCGCGACCTGATCCGGGACTTCGCCGGTGGGGTGCCCGTCACCGAGGTGCCCTGCTGGGGCCTGGCCGAGGCCGTGGAGCACGCGGACGAGGCGGCGATCGACGCCGCCGTCCGCGCGGCCGCCGCCCTCACGCCCGAGGAGGTGACCACCGTCGTCCTCGGCTGCACCCACTACGAACTGGTCGCCGAGCGCATCCGGGCCGCCGTCCAGCGCCCCGGCCGCCCGCCCCTGGTGCTGCATGGCTCCGCCGGTGCCGTGGCCGCCCAGGCCCTGCGCCGGCTCGGGGAACAGCCCGCCCCGGACGCCGCACCCGACGGCACCCTCACCGTGCTGCTCAGCGGCCGCGAGGGCGCGCTGCCCGAGCCCGCGCTGGCGTACGCCGAGGGCCGGCTGCTCCAGGCGGTCACGCCCGCGCGCTGAGCGGGCGACGGCGCACGACGCGGGCGGTGACGCCCGGCCGGCGCAGTCACCGTCCGCCACGAGGTACCGACACAGCGGAACGTGAGTAACCTCGATGGCATGAGGGACCACCCCCACGGCGAGAACGCCACCCATCGGTACCCCGACGTCTGGACCGGTCGTGCGACCAACCGGGCCCAGTGGCTGCTGGCGCTCGCGGGTGCCGCCTGCCTCGCCCTGGGCATCGCGCTGGCCGTGGACTCGGCGTGGAAGTCCGGGATCGCCCCGCTCGTGATGGCCGTCGTCGGGTGCATCGCCGCCGGTCTGCTGGTCCTCTTCGGGACGCTCGCCTTCGTGCACGTCGCCCTCCGGGTCGACGAGGACCACCTCGAGGTCCGCTGCGGCCACATGGGACTGCCGCGCCGGCGCATCCCCCTCTCCCAGGTCGTCGGCGCCACGTACACCTCGCACGTCACCCCCCGGCACTGGGGCGGCTGGGGCTACCGGTGGCGGCCGGAGAAGGGGACGGCGGTGGTCGTGCGACGCGGCGAGGGCGTGGTGCTGGAGCTGTGGGACGGCCACACGTTCACGGTCACCGTCGACGACGCGGAGGCGGCCGTGCGGGTCATCGAGGAACGGCTGCGGCCCGGCAAGCCGGGAGCGGCCGCGCACTGAGGTGTGCGGTGGAGGCGGGGCGGGATCCCTCCGCGCCGTCAGGCGGCCGCGCGGCCCGCGTCCTGTGAGCGCGGCTGAGCCGTACGGCTCGCCGGACCGGCCGGCAGGGGGCGCGCCGTGGCCATGCCCGCCAGCAGGCCCGCACCCACCGAGACGGCGGTGAAACTGAGCGCGTTGCCCAGCGCCGCGATCGTCGCGAGGGCCGTCAGGGCCGCGCCCGCCGTGAGCGCCACCGGCGTGGGACGCGGACCCCGCCACAGCGCGTAGAGGACCCAGCCGAACGCCGCCGCCAGCAGGACCACGCCGACGACGCCCTGCTCGGCCGCCTGTTGCAGCGCCGCGGAGTGCGGCCTGCCGTCGGACACCAGCGAATGGGCCGACGTCGCGCTCAGCTCCCCGAAGCGGCCGGGCCCGGCGCCCAGGGCCGGCTCCTCGGCCAGCAGGCGCCACGCGTCCTGCCACAGCTCCACGCGGTGCGGGGTGAGCCGCTCCTCGACGGCACCGCCCGAGCCGCTCGGCACGGCCCATGCGGCGACCGACCAGGTCAGCCCCGTCACCAGGACGGCGACCGAGGCCAGCACGGCCAGGGCGGCACCGCGGTGCGGGGTGCGGCCGGTGGCCACCGAGCAGAGCAGCACGGCCACGCAGGCCACGCACCCGACGGTGGAGCCGAGGAGCGCCGCCAGCAGGGCCGCTCCGGCCGCGAGCAGCCGCAGGGCGAACCGCACGGCCGGACGGGAGGTTCCCCAGGCGGCGCAGCACGCGGCACCGGCCGAGAGCGTCAGCACGGCGGCGGTGGCCCCGGCGTGCCCCAGGGGCGCGCCGATCTGCGGGCCGGGGGCGAGGTGCGGCACCGCCAAGGTCAGCGCGATGCCTGCCAGGGCCGCGGCCACGGGCGCGCCGACCGGCACCACGGCTCCGCCGATCCGGCCCGCCGCGTACCCGGCCGCGACCGCCAGCACCGCGAGGAGCACGCCCTCGGGCCGGCCGTCGTGCGCGGCCGCCGTGATCAGGGACCAGCCGGCGCAGGCCCCGAGCACCACCACACCCGCGGCGTCCGCCGCGCTGCGTCTCCCACCGTCCGCGTCCGCACCGGACGCGGACGCCATCCCGCTGGAACCCACCCCGCACGCCCCCCGGCGCCCTAGCCCCTGACCTGTGACGACCTCGTCCGGACGACCGCTGCGGGCCGCACGGCGGAGGCTTCGGCACACCGTAACGGCTGGTGAAGGATTTGGGGATGCGCCGTGACGAAATGAACAAGGCGGGTGGTGTGGGGGCGGGCGCGAGCGCCCGGGCGGGGCGGGGCGGGGCGGGGCGGCAGCACTGTGTGGGTGCGGATTGTCGCCGGGGGTGCGGGACCATGCCCTCCAGAGGTGCCATGGGGACTGCGCGACGGTGTGCTCCGCCGGGCGCCGTGGACCGTGCTGTCGGCTGCGACTTCACTCGCCGTACACTCCGGAGGTGACCGTCACCGCAACATCCGTCGGCGAGTCGGACCGGCTGGAGCCGCGTGTCGCGCCCGGCGTCCGGACGTGGGGCCACCGGCTCGCGCGTCTCGTCCCGGCCGCCGCAGCCGCCCTCGCCGGACTGCTCCTCTACGTCAGCTTCCCGCCCCGCACCCTGTGGTGGCTGGCCCTGCCGGCCTTCGCCGTCCTCGGCTGGGTGCTGCGCGGCCGGGGGTGGAAGGCCGGACTCGGTCTCGGTTACCTCTTCGGACTGGGATTCCTGCTGCCGCTGCTGGTGTGGACCGGGGTGGAGGTCGGGCCCGGGCCGTGGCTCGCCCTGGTGGCCATCGAGGCGCTGTTCGTCGGCGCGGTCGGTGCCGGGGTGGCGGCCGTGTCGAAGCTGCCGGGCGCGCCCGTGTGGGCCGCCGCCGTGTGGATCGCCGGCGAGGCGGCACGCGCGCGTGTGCCCTTCGAGGGCTTCCCCTGGGGAAAGGTCGCGTTCGGGCAGGCGGACGGCGTGTTCCTGCCGCTCGCCGCGGTGGGCGGCACCCCGGTGCTCGGCTTCGCGGTCGCCCTGTGCGGCTTCGGCCTGTACGAGACCGTCCGGACGGCCGTCGCCCGGCGCAGGACCGGTGAGGTGCGGCGCGCCGCTGCGGCCGTGGGCCTGATCGCCCTGGCTCTCCCCGTCGTGGGCGCCGTGGCGGCGCGGCCCCTGGTCAGCGACCGGGCCGAGGACGGCCACGTGACCGTGGCGGTCATCCAGGGCAACGTGCCCCGGGCCGGCCTGGAGTTCAACGCCCAGCGGCGCGCCGTGCTCGACTACCACGCCCGCGAGACGCGGCGCCTGGCCGCCGAGGTCCAGGCCGGCAAGGCGGCCCGGCCCGACTTCGTGCTGTGGCCGGAGAACTCCTCCGACATCGACCCCTTCGCCAACCCCGACGCCCGGGCGGTCATCGACGGGGCGGCCAAGGCTGTGGGCGTGCCGATCTCGGTCGGCGGTGTCGTCGAGCGGGACGGCCGGCTGTACAACGAGCAGATCCTCTGGGACCCGGCCGAGGGGCCCGTCGACACCTACGACAAGCGCCAGATCCAGCCCTTCGGCGAGTACCTGCCGCTGCGCCCGCTCATCGGCGCGATCAACAAGAGCTGGACCGAGATGGTCCGCCAGGACTTCACCCGCGGCACCGAACCGGGCGTGTTCACCATGCACGGCGCCAAGGTCGGCCTGGTCACCTGCTACGAGGCCGCCTTCGACTGGGCGGTGCGGTCCGAGGTCACGGACGGTGCCCAGATGATCTCCGTGCCGTCCAACAACGCCACCTTCGACCGCAGCGAGATGACCTACCAGCAGCTCGCCATGTCCCGCGTCCGGGCGGTGGAGCACAGCCGGACCGTGGCGGTGCCGGTGACCAGCGGCGTCAGCGCCTTCATCATGCCCGACGGGACGATCACCCGGAGAACCGGGATGTTCGTGGCCGACTCGCTGGTGCAGAAGGTGCCGCTGCGGTCCTCGCAGACCCCGGCCACCCGGCTCGGGGTCCTGCCGGAGATCGCGCTGGTGCTGGTCGCGGCCGGCGGACTCGGCTGGGCCGCCGCCACCGCCCTGCGCGGGCGTCGCGCCGGTGACGTGTAGCCGTACGCCCGGCGCACACCGCCCCGAACCGGCCGGGACGGCGGGGCCGGCCGCTTAGGGTCGGGGCATGGCTACTCCCGACTTCATCCGCACGCTCCGCGCCTCGGCCGGCCACCAGCTGCTCTGGCTCCCCGGTGTCACCGCCCTCGTCCTCGACGACGAGGGCCGGGTGCTGCTCAACCGCCGGGCCGACACCCGCAGGTGGTCCGTGCTCGGCGGCATCCCCGACCCGGGGGAGCAGCCCGCGGCCTGCGCGGTCCGGGAGGTGTACGAGGAGACGGGCGTGCACTGCGTCGCCGAACGGGTCGTCCTGGTCCAGGCGCTGCAACCCGTCACCTACGGGAACGGCGACATCTGCCAGTACATGGACATCACCTTCCGCTGCCGAGCCGTCGGCGGCGAGGCCCGGGTCAACGACGACGAGTCGCTGGACGTCGCCTGGTTCGCCCTCGATGCCCTGCCCGCCCTGGACGAGTTCGGACTGTTCCGGATCAAGCAAGCCCTGTCCGACGGCCCCACATGGTTCGAGCCCACCTCTGCGGGGTGAAGTGTGGGGTCTGACCACATGTGGTGAGGCGTGGGCGCTGCCTAGGGTCGAGGCATGACCGCGCCCCGTGCCCTCATGGCTCCCCACGCCTCCCCGCTCGACCTGGGCGGCCGCACCGCGCTCGTCACCGGCGCCGCCGGCGGCATCGGCCGTGCCTGCGCGCTGCGGCTCGCGGCCGCCGGAGCCAAGGTGAGAGCCGTCGACCGGGACGCCGCCGGTCTGGAACGGCTCGCCGACCAGGCCCGCGGCCTGGCGGGCAGTCTCGAACCGCACGTCCTCGACCTCACCGACCTGGACGCGGCGGAACTCGCCGCCGCGGGCACCGACGTCCTCGTCAACAACGCCGGGCTCCAGCTCGTGCGGCCCCTGGAGGAGTTCCCGCCCGACGTCTTCCACACGGTCCTGACGGTGATGCTGGAGGCGCCCTTCCGGCTCATCCGCGGCGCCCTTCCCCACATGTACGGACAGGGCTGGGGCCGCATCGTCAATGTGTCGTCCGTCCATGGGCTGCGCGCCTCGGCCTACAAGTCGGCCTATGTGGCAGCCAAACACGGGCTGGAGGGGCTCTCCAAGACGGCGGCGCTCGAAGGTGCCGCCCATGGAGTCACCTCGAACTGTGTGAACCCCGGTTATGTGCGTACCCCACTGGTCGAGCAGCAGATCACCGACCAGGCGCGGGCGCACGGCATCCCCGAGGAGCGGGTGCTGTCCGAGGTGCTGCTGCAGGACAGCGCCGTCAAGCGCCTGATCGAACCGGAGGAGGTCGCCGAGGCCGTGGCGTATCTGTGCGCGCCGCAGGCGTCCTTCGTGACCGGTACCTCGCTCGTGCTCGACGGCGGCTGGACCGCCCACTGAGGGCCGGTGACCGTCGCCCGGGAGTTGTCCACAGGGCTGACGGGACGGCCTGGTCATGGTGAATCCTGTGGGCATGTCCAGTGATCACGACCAGCCGGCCGGGCGCCCCGCGGGGACGGCCGCACCGCCGTCGTCCCGAGCCGGGGCCTCGCCGGCCGGAGACGCCGAGCGGCCGACCCGCGCCGGGGCGCGGCCGGCCCCCGCCGCGCTGCCGCCGGGCGGGGCGCAGCCGTCCCCGGCGTGTGCCGAGACGCCGTTCCTCGAACTGCTGGCGAGGGGCGCCTCCGCCGACGCCTACGAGCAGCCCGAGCTGCTCGCCCGCGCCGAGGGCCGGTCCGCGGAGTGGATCGCCGCGCTCGCGCAGGCCAAGCCGCTCGCCCTGCGGGTGCGCGCGGAGCTGGAGGGCCGGCGCCGGCGCGAGGCCGAGCTGTCCGCGCTGTTCGAGACCGCCCACGACCTCGCCGGGCTGCGCGACCTGGACGCCGTGCTCCAGGCGATCGTGCAGCGCGCCCGGTCGCTGCTGGGCACGGACGTCGCCTACCTCAGCCTGAACGACCCGGAGCGCGGCGACACCTACATGCGGGTCACCGAGGGTTCCGTCGCGGCCCGCTTCCAGCAGCTGCGGCTCGGCATGGGGGAGGGGCTCGGCGGCCTGGTCGCCCAGACCGCGCGCCCGTACGTGACCGACGACTACTTCAAGGACGACCGCTTCCAGCACACCCTGACGATCGACGCGGGCGTGCGGGACGAGGGACTGGTGGCCATCCTCGGCGTGCCGTTGAGCCTCGGGCACCACGTCATCGGCGTGCTGTTCGCGGCGGACCGGCGCGCCCGGGTCTTCGAGCGGGAGCAGATCGCGCTGCTCGGCTCCTTCGCCGCGCTGGCCGCGGCCGCCATCGACACCGCCAACCTGCTCGCCGAGACCCGGTCCGCCCTGGCCGGTCTGGAGCGGGCCAACGAGATCATCCGGGACCGCAGCGGCGTCATCGAGCGCGCCTCCGACGTGCACGACCGGCTCGCCGAGCTGGTCCTGCGGGGCGGCGGGGTGCACGACGTGGCAGCCGCGGTCTCCGAGATCCTGGACGGCACGGTCGAGTTCACCGAGGCCGCCGCCGCACCGGCCGGGCCCGTGGAGGCCTCCCGCGCCGAGGGCCACGCGGTGCGGCACCAGGACGACTGGATCGCCGCCGTGGCCGCCGGCGGGGAGCTGCTCGGCGCGCTCGTCCTGCACGGCCAGCCGGGCCTCGACCCGGTCGATCAGCGCACTCTGGAGCGGGCCGCGATGGTCACCTCCCTGCTGCTGCTGGCCCGCAGGTCCGCCGCCGACGCCGAACAGCGCGTGCGCGGGGAGCTGCTGGACGACCTGCTGGACGCCCGCGACCGGGACCCGCGCCTGCTGCGGGAGCGTGCCGCACGGCTCGACGCCGACCTCGACGCGGTGCACGTGGTGCTGGCCGCGCGGCTGGAGGACGCCGCCGACGGCAGGGGCGACGCCGAGCACGAGGCGGACGCCCGCCGCCGTCTGGCCGCCGCCGCCTCGCACCTCGCAGCGACCCGTCACGGCCTGGCCGCCGCACGCGACGGTGGCACGGTCCTGCTGCTGCCCCTCGGCCCCCGAGACACCGCCACCGCCGTGGCCCGCCGGGCCGCCCGCCACCTGGGCACGGCGGTCCACGCCCCGGTCACGGTCGGCGCCTCCGCGCCCGCCGGGGACCTCGCCGCCCGCCCCGACGCGGTGGCCGCGGCGTACGCCGAGGCCGGGCGCTGTCTCGACGCCCTGCGTCTCCTCGGCCGCCGCGGTGACGGCGCCGCCGCCGAGGACTTCGGCTTCCTCGGGCTGCTCCTGGCCGGCGACCGGGACATCCCGGGCTTCGTCGACCGGACGATCGGCCAGGTCGTCGCGTACGACCAGCGGCGCGGGACCGAGCTGCTGCGCACCCTCGACGCGTACTTCGCCAGCGGCATGAGCCCCGCCCGCACCAAGGACGACCTGCACGTGCACGTGAACACCGTCGCCCAGCGTCTGGAGCGCGTCGGCCGCCTCCTCGGCGCCGACTGGCAGAGCCCGGCGCGGGCCCTGGAGATCCAGCTCGCCCTGCGCCTGCACCGGCTCTCGGCCCCCGAACGGCCCTGACGCCCCCCGCACGCATCGGGCGTGCGGGGGGCGTCAGAGCCACGTGCCACGTGCGTCAGACGGTGCGGGCGTCCTCCGGCTCGGCCTCCGTCCCGGCCCCGGCCGGGGTGGTGGCGCCGGCCTCGGGGGCGGTGACGTCCGCCAGGTCCCGCCGGTGGGTCTCCTTGGCCGCCGCCACCGCGACGACCGTCAGGAGGGCGGCGGCGATGACGTACAGGGCGATCGGTGTGGAGCTGCCGTAGTCGGACAGCAGCGCGGTGGCGATCAGCGGAGCGGGCGCGCCCGCCGCGACCGAGGCGAACTGGGCGCCGATGGACGCGCCGGAGTAGCGCATCCGGGTCGCGAACATCTCGGAGAAGAACGCGGCCTGGGGCGCGTACATCGCGCCGTGCAGGACCAGGCCGACGGTGACGGCGAGGAGCAGACTGCCGAAGCCGCCGGTGTCGATCAGCGCGAAGAACGGGAACATCCACAGCCCGACCCCGACCGCGCCGACGAGATACACCGGGCGCCGGCCGATCCGGTCGGAGAGGGCGCCCCAGGCGGGGATGACGGCGAAGTGCACCGCGGAGGCGATCAGCACGGCGTTGAGGGCCGTCTGCTTGGACACCCCGGCCGAGGTCGTGGCGTAGACGAGGATGAAGGCGGTGATCACGTAGTAGCTGATGTTCTCCGCCATGCGAGCGCCCATCGCGACCAGGACGTCGCGCCAGTGGTGACGCAGGACGGCGACCAGGGGGGTCTTCTCCGCCTCCGTCGGCCGGGCGGCCGCCTTGCGGGCCTCCGCCTGCGCCAGTGCCTCCTTGAAGACCGGCGATTCGTCGACAGACAGACGAATCCACAAACCGACGATCACCAGGACGCCGGACAGCAGGAACGGGATCCGCCAGCCCCAGCTGCCGAACGCGGCGTCCGACAGCAGAGCGGTCAGCAGGGACAGCACACCGGTGGCGAGGAGCTGGCCGGCCGGTGCGCCGGTCTGCGGCCAGGAGGCCCAGAAGCCGCGCCGCCGCGCGTCGCCGTGCTCCGACACGAGCAGCACGGCCCCGCCCCACTCGCCGCCCAGGGCGAAGCCCTGCACGAGGCGCAGCACGGTGAGCAGCACCGGGGCGGCGGAGCCGATGGTGGCGTGTGTCGGCAGCAGCCCGATCGCGAACGTCGCCCCGCCCATCAGCAGCAGGCTCAGCACCAGCAGCTTCTTGCGCCCGAGCCGGTCACCGTAGTGCCCGAACACCAGCGCGCCCAGCGGCCGGGCGGCGAAGCCCACGGCGTAGGTCAGGAAGGACAGCAGCGTGCCCACCAGCGGATCGGAGTCGGGGAAGAACAGCTGGTTGAAGACGAGCGCGGCGGCGGAGCCGTAGAGGAAGAAGTCGTACCACTCGATGGTGGTGCCGATGAGACTGGCGGCGACGATGCGCTTGAGGTTCGACGGGGCGGGGGGAGCTGTCGCGGGCGACGACATCGGCACCACTTCCTGGCGTTCTGCGGGGACGGTTGTGTGTCGCCACACCGTAGGAACGGCCAGGTCAGGGGCGTATGTGGTGGGACACCATAGTTAGGGCGTCGGGTGTGGAGCGCGACCACTCTGGGTGGCGGGGGGCTCCTCGGAACCGCCGCGCAGAGCCTGGTAGACCGACCACACCACCGCCACCAGCGGTACGGCCACCACCGCGCCGATGACCCCCGCCGCGACCGCCCCGCCCACGACGGCCAGCGCGACCACCACCGGGTGCAGCCGGACCGCCCAGCTCATCACGAGGGGGTGCAGGAGGTGTCCCTCGATCTGGCCGATGACCACGATCAGCGCGACGACCACCAGGGCGATCAGCGGACCCTTGGAGGCCAGGGCGACCACCGCCGCCACGGCGAGGGCGATCGGCGAACCGATCAGCGGGATGAACGCGGCCACGAACTCCAGCAGCGCCAGGGGCACCGCCAGCGGCACCCCCAGCGCGAACAGGGCGATGCCGACGAGGACCGCGTTGGTCGCCGCCACCAGCAGGATGCCGTGCGTGTAACCGGTGAAGGTCCGCCAGGCGGCTCCGGCCCCGACCGAGAAGCGCAGGCGTGCCCGCTCGGGAAGCTGGTCGCACACCCACTGCCACTGCCGCTCGCCGGAGTAGGTGAAGAACACCGAGCAGAACAGGGCGAGCGCGAGCACGGTCAGCACCTCCACCAGGCGGCTGGCGCCGGTCAGCGCCGTGCTGATGAGGGTGGAGCGGTGCTCCGAGAGCAGCCTGCCGACCCGTGACTGGAGGTCGTCGAACATGTGGGCCGGAAGGTGGAAGGGCGCCTGCTCCAACTGCCGTTCGATCCGGTCGACCCCCGCCACGAACTCCCGCTCCAGCCCGGTGCGCTGCTCCGCCACCGTCTCGCCGACCAGGGCCAGCGCGCCGAGGACCAGGACGATGCCGCCGATCAGGGCGATGGCGACGGCCGGCGGCCGGGGCATGTACCGGGCCAGCAGGCCCGCCACCGGGCGCAGCACCGCCGTGATGACGAGTCCGAGGAAGACGGCGACGGCGACCCGGTGGAACTCGCCGAGCACGGAGAAGGCGAACCGGACGACGACGCCGATCGCGATGAGCCGCCAGGCGTAGGCACCGGCGGTCCGCAGCACTCGCGGTACCCGCTCCTGCGCGTCGTTCAGGGGAGGCGGGGGCGAGGCGGGCGGACCGGGAGGCGTGGACACCACATGCCGGTACCACCCGGCGCCCCCCGAACCGCGCCCCCGGGCCGGAATTCCCCCGAAGGCCGGTAGCTCCGGCCGGTCCCTCCACCGCACGCCCGACGTTCACCATCATGAACATCTCTCACGTGGGTGTACACGCTGCTGCCGTTCATGCGACGCTCGGTCAACTCCGTTCCCACGCCCCACAGTTGGAGGGATCCGCATGCGTGTCTCCCGTCGTGCCGTACTGTCCGCGGCGGCCGGTGCCGCAGCACTGTCCGCAGCCCCGCCGGCCGCAGCGGCCCCGGGCCCGCACGGCGCCGCCACCGCGGCCCCGACCGCCGGCGGGGCTCCCGTGCCCGCACCCACCCTGCGCCGGCTCCGCGAGGCCGCCGACTACGCCGTCGGGAAACTGCACGCCGTGGCCCCGAAGGTGACCGCGTTCCCCGTCGGCACCAAGTTCGAGAAGTGGGTGTACTCGCAGAACGGCGACTGGGTCGGCGGCTTCTGGCCGGGCACGCTCTGGATGGCGTGGCTGCACAGCGGCGACGACACCTTCCGCACCCTGGCCGCGGACGCGGCGCGCCGGCTCGCCCCGCGCCAGTACGACACCGGCACGCACGACCTCGGCTTCCTCTTCACTCCCTCCTGGGTGACCGCCTGGCGGCTGACGGGCGACGAGGCCTGGCGGACGGGCGCCCTGCGCGCCGCCGACTCGCTGATCCGGCGGTACAACCCGCGCGGCCGCTTCATCAGGGCCTGGGGCGCGCTCGACAGCCCGGACAACGCCGGCCGCGTCATCATCGACACGATGATGAACCTGGACCTGCTGGCCTTCGCCGGCCGGCAGACCGGTGACGCCACGTACCTGGACATCGCCGTCGAGCACGCGCGGACCACCCGGCGGTACTTCCCGCGCCCGGACGGCTCGACCCCGCACGTCTACGACTTCGACCCCGCCACCGGCGCCCCGATCGGCCCGAACACGGTCCAGGGGTACAGCCCGTCGTCCTGCTGGTCGCGCGGGCAGGCCTGGGGGCTGTACGGGTTCACCACCATGTACCGGCGGACCGGCGACCGGGACTTCCTCGCCACCGCCCGCAGCCTCGCCGACTTCGCGATCGGCGCGCTGAGCCCGGACCACGTCCCGGTGTGGGACTACCGCGCGCCGCAGCAGCCGCACGACGTCAAGGACGCGTCCGCCGGCGCGGTCATGGCTTGCGGGCTCCTCGACCTGGCCGCCGCGACCGGCCGCGGCGCGTACCGCGAGGTCGCACTGCGACTGCTCACGGCCCTGTCGGAGACGTGCCTGACCCGGGACTCGGCCCGGGCGGAGGCCGTGGTCGCCCGCTGCACTCGCAACCGCCCGGCCGAGGACGGGGTGGAGATCTCCCTGCCGTACGCGGACTACTACCTGCTCGAAGGTATCCTGCGCGTCCTGCGGCCGCGGGACGTCGACCGGGCGATCGACCTCTCCACGATCTGACCGGTCTCCGCCCCGGCGGCTCGCGTCCCTCGACCCGTCAGCCCGTGATCGAGTCGAGCTGCTCCGCCGCCGGGCGCAGCGCCCACAGGTCACCGCCCGGCGGCTCCTCCAGCGACGGAACGGCCCGGCGCGCCCGCGGGTCCCCGGCGTCGGCGGCCGCGTGCACGACATCGGTGGCCGCGAAACGGTGGAACTCCAGCTCCGGATGCGGCCAGTCCGCCGCGCCCGTCGCGGCGGGCAGCAGGTAGTCCACCGCCTTGGACAGGCTCTGGCCGTCCGGGCCCCGGTAGGCCCACAGGTCCACCCCGACCCGGCGGCCGATGGCCGCCAGCCTGGTGTGGGCCACCAGCGTGAACGTCGAGTAGTGCCAGCTCCTGGTCCGGGCCAGTTCCTGGGGCTGGCCGCCGTCCGGCGCGATCTGCACGGCGATGCGCCTGCCCCGTGCGTCGAGCACCGTGCGCCGGGCCAGCGCCACGTCGCCGGTGGCGTGGGCCAGGCCGGCGAGCAGCAGGTCGTAGAAGGTGCCGTGGTTGTTGGCGGCGGCCGCCTCCTGCCTGCCGAAGTCGCTGTCCTTCAGCCAGCCGAGGAAGTCGGTGTTCCAGCGGCTCATGGCGCCGCGGTCCTGCCGGGTCCAGCCCGGGGCGCCGGTCTCCAGCAGGGCGAGCGCATCCAGGACGCCGGTGTAGGACTGCGAGAAGTCGATGATGCCGATGGCGCGGCCGTCGTACTTGCACGGGATGAACTGCGCGTGGTCGAGGTTCGGGTTCATCCGGGTGGACGGGTCGAGGAACCAGGTGCGCAGCACCTGCCCGGCCTTGAGGGCGTAGCGCCGCTCGCCGGTGTAGTACCAGGCGAGGGACAGGTCGTAGGCGGAGTCGAACGTCTTCTCCAGGTCCTGGCGGTCCGTGCCGGAGTCGACCTCGGGGTTGCGCTCGCCGTCGCGCTGCACGTACGGGCAGCCCCAGGGGTTGCCGGCGGTCGGTGTCGTGGTGGGCCACCAGTACGGGGCCTGGCTGAGGTAGTCGTGGACGTCGCCGCCGGGGGCCGGGCGGGGCTTGTCGACGACGGTCCAGGGGCCCTGGTCGAGCCACTTGTCGGCGCGCGCCCGCAACGCCCGGACCGCCTGCCGCAGCCGGGGGTCGCCGTGCCGGACGCGGGTCCTGGTGTGCTCGAGACGGGTGCCGTCCAGCACGGTCGTCTGAGGCACGCGGTCGGAGTGTGCCGTCTCGGGCCGGGCCGAGGCGGTGGGGGCGACGCCCGTGAGGAACGCCGTCAGTGCCAGCGCGAGGATCCCCGCGCGTCGTGGTGCGCCCATCGTCCGCTCCTTGTTCATCATGTTCAGATGAGTGAACAACGTTCAGGTGTGTGGCGGCGTGAGCATGGCACGGCAGTGCCGGTGCCGGGAAGAGGGGTGCAGCGATCCGGGGTCGCCCGGTGGACGCGACCGGTGTGCCTGTCACAGACCGGCGCCCCGCTCTGTCTCTGTGGTGAGTCAGCACTTCAGCGAAACGGAGACAGTGATGAAGATCGTGGTCGTCGGCGGTACGGGACTCATCGGCTCGCAGGTGGTCACCCTCCTGCGCGAGGCCGGGCACGAGGCCGTCCCCGCCGCACCCTCCACCGGCGTCGACACCCTCACCGGCGAGGGACTGGCCGAGGTCCTCGAGGGCGCCGACGTGGTCGTGGACGTGTCGAACTCGCCGTCCTTCGACACCGAACCGGCTCTGGACTTCTTCACCCGGTCGGCGCGCACCCTGTTCGCCGCGGAGAAGGAAGCGGGCGTCCGCCACCATGTGGCCCTGTCGATCGTGGGGGTCGACCAAGTGCCCGGCTACGGCTACTACGAGGCCAAGGTCGCCCAGGAGAACGCCGTGCGCGACAGCGGCGTGCCGTACAGCCTGGTGCGCGCCACGCAGTTCTTCGAGTTCGTCGCTCCGGTGATGGACATGTCCACCCAGGGCACCGAGGTGCGGCTGCCGTCCACCCGGCTGCGGCCCATCGCCTCCGCCGACGTGGCCGCGGTCGTCGCCGAGGCGGCACAGGGCGAACCGTCCCACGGCATCCGCAACATCGCCGGCCCCGAGGTGTTCGGCCTCGACCGGCTCGGCGAACTGACCCTGGCGGCCGAGCCGGACGGCCGCACGGTCGTCACCGACGAGGAGGCCGGCCTGTTCGCCGGCATGCCCGACGTGCTCACCGGTGACGACAGCGCGCATCTCGCGGCCACCCGCTTCGAGGAGTGGCTGAAGCGGAGCTGACCGGCGGCCTACGCGCGATCGGTCCGGCCCCGGGCCGACCGCTCGTACGCCCGCAGCTTCTCCGGAGCCAGGACCCAGTACAGCCCGTCGATGCCGTCCGGCCCCGCCGTGGCGCTCACCAGGGCGACGGCCGCCCCGTCCACCAGGAGCAGCAGGCAGGGCTGCCCGTTGGCCTCGGCCACGCGGTACTCGGCGCCGGGGAAGAACCTGTGGGCGAAGGCGGTGACCCTGGCCACCCGCCCGGCCCCCGCCACTGCCAGCCTGGCCACGCCGCGCATGCCGTTGCCGTCGGCGTGGGCGACCACGTCGGCCGACAGCACGTCCTCCAGCGCGGCGACGTCGCCGTCCCGGGCGGCGGCGACGAACGCCTCCAGCAGACGCCGGTGCTGCGCGGTGTCGACCGGCTCCCGCCGTTCGGCGGCCAGACGCCGGCGGGCCCGGGAGACGATCTGCCGGGCGTTGGCCTGACTGAGCTCGAGCATGCCCGCGATCTCGTCGTACGCGTAGCCGAACGCCTCCCGCAGCACGTAGGCGGCCCGCTCCACCGGGTTGAGCCGCTGCAGGACCAGCAGTACGGCCAGCTCCAGCGCCTCCCCGCGCTCCGCGCCGAGCTGCGGGTCAGCGCTGGTGTCCACCGGTTCCGGCAGCCACGGCCCGACGTAGGACTCGCGTCGGACCCGCGCCGACTGCGCCACGTTGATCGCCAGCCGGGTGGTGATCCTGGCCAGGAACGCCCCGTGGTCGAGGACCACGCCCCGGTCGGTGCCCTGCCAGCGCAGCCACACCTCCTGCACCACGTCCTCCGCCTCGGACACGCTGCCCAGGACGCGGTACGCGATGCCGAACAGGCGCGGGCGCAACCGCTCGAACGCGTCCGCCGCCGCGTTCAGCGTCTCGTCGGTGAGGGGCCGCCGCTGGTCCATGCTGCCGATGCCTCCGGGGGTGGGACGTCCTGCCTCCGACAGTACGGCCCCCGTGGTGCGCCCACCCGGCGGCACTCGCTCCGCGTGACGGCTCGGTCCCCCACGCCGGCCAGGGGCGGCAGGCCAGGGGCGGCAGCGGCGATACCGGACCGCGCGCACCGATGAGTTCCGGCGGACCGCGCCGTCTACCCCTGCACAGGGCTCGCCGAGCCCCAACGCCCCTCAGGAGAGCCCGACATGACTGTGACGACCACTCAGAACCCGTCCGCGCAGGACCGTCCGGCCAGGATCTCCGGCTTCCTCGCCACCCGTCCCGTCTGGCTGGTCGGGCTGCTCGCGACGCTCGCGGGCGCGGTCGTGACCGAACTGTTCGCGCTGGCCGCCCGCGCCGCCGGCGTCCCCATGGAGGCGGCGAGCCCGGGCGCGAAGGAGGCGGCACCGATCCCGGTCGGCGGCTTCTTCGGCGGGGTGCTGTTCTGGTCGGTCGCGGGCATCGTCCTGGCGGTCGCACTCGCCCGGTGGGCCCGGCGGCCCGCCCGTACGTTCACGGTGACCACCGTCGCGCTCACCGTCCTGTCCCTCGCGGGCCCTGCCGTCGCCCCGCACACGGCCCTGTCCACCCAGGCCGTCCTGGCCGTGTCCCACCTGGTGGCCGCCGCCGTGATCATCCCGGCGCTGGCCGGGCGGCTGTCCCACGTGCGCCGGTGACGCCCCGGCCCGCACGCCCCGCCCCGGCCCGTCGCGCTCATGCGCCGACGGGCCGTCGGCCTCCCCGCGCCCGGCCGCGCCGCCTCCTCCTCACCCGTCCGCGCCCAGCAGCGGCCGGGCCGCTCCGGCCGGGACCTTGCGCACGAAGGCGGACCGCAGCGCGTGGTACGACGCCTGCGGGTCGAAGAACACGGCCCGCATGCGGGCCAGTTCGGCCCTGCGGTACTCGGCCAGGGGCCGGTGGAGCTCGTCCGCGTGCCGCGCCGTGGCCTTGGCGGTGATGCGCCGGGCGAGGTCGCCGTCGCTCACCGTCCCGGCGGCCAGACGTTCCACCTCCGCGGTGAACTCCTCGGCCGCGACCGGCACCAGACGGTCGACCAGCCCCATCCGCTCGGCCGACACCGCGCTCACCGGCAGCGCCTGGCTCGTCAGGCGCTCCGCCGTCTCGGCCCCCACCCGGCGCGGCAGCGAGTACGTCCAGTACTCCGAGCCGTACAGGCCCATGGTCCGGTAGTGCGGGTTCAGGACGCCGCCCGTGCGGCACCAGACCTCGTCCGCGGCCAGCGCCAGCATCAGCCCCCCGGCGGCCGCGTTGCCGGCGAGGGCCGAGACGACCAGCCGGTCGGTGGTACGCAGCACGGCCTCGACCAGGTCGTTCAGAGCGGTCAGATTGGCCCAGGACTCGCCCGCCGGGTCGCCGGCCGCCTCGATGACGTTCAGATGGATGCCGTTGGCGAAGACGTCCCGGCCGCCGCCGAGCACCAGCACCGAGGTGGGGCGGGTCAGCGCGTACCGGTAGGCGGCGAGCAGCCTGCGGCAGTGGACGGTGCTCATCGCGCCGCCCGGGAAGGAGAAGGACAGGAAGCCCACGTCGCCCTGCTGGCGGTAGCGGATGTCCGTCCAGGTCGTGCGGTCCGCGGGCAGTTCGAGCCGGGCCGCGATCTCCGGCAGCCAGTACGGGCGGTCCGTCATGCCGGGCATGCCCGGGCCGCTGCCGGCCGGCGCGGGGAACCCGGCCAGCACCGAGGCTGCGGGGCGGCGGAACGGAGCCGGATCACCGGAGCTCTTGCGGGGACGCAGCTCCGGGATCCACACGGCACCGTCCCGGGTCGCCCGGCACACGGCGCCGGCCCGGGTGGCCAGCAGTTCCCCGGGCCGCCCGCGCAGCCGGTCCTCCGGGTGCCCGCCGTGCAGGAACACCTCGCGCCCGCACAGCTCGTCCAGCACGCCCGGCTGCGAATCGGCGGCGCGCAATGTGCGCAGGACCGTTTCCGTGTCGTCGTTCTCCCAGTCCACGCGCCGCTGCTCCTGGCGGAGGAAGTCCCGCCAGACCACGTGGATGCCCGGGTCGCTCTGCGGCCGGGGCTTGAACGCGCCGTCGGCGTAGCGCCGCACGGCCTGCAGGACGGCGGCCGTGGCGGCGTCGGACAGCTCGTTGCGGTACACGTCGCTCTTGCCCGCCGGCGGGACCGTGAAGGAGCCGTCCGCCCAGATGTCGCCCGCGTCCATGGCGGCCCCGGCCTGGAGCACCGTCACGCCCCACTCGCGGGCACCCTCGGTGAGGGCGTGGTCCAGCGACGAGGGGCCGCGGTCGCCGGGCGGGCCGGGGTGTACGACCAGGCAGGTGTGCTCCTGCCAGATGTCCTCCGGCAGAGCCGACTTCAGCATCGGCGCGACGATCAGCTCCGGGCGGAACTCGTGCACGGCGGCGCGGACCGCGTCGGCGCCGTGCGAGGCGAGGACGACGTCCAGGCGGTGGCCCTGGTCGGACAGTTCGGCGTACACACGCTGGGACAGGCTGTTGAACGCGCTGGCGACGAGCAAGATGTCCATGACATGGCATGGTGGCCGCTCGGGGAAGAGCCGAGAAGGACCCTTGCGGCGTTTCGCGCCTTTGTTCCGTTTCTGCCCGCTCGGGCATCGCTTGCGCACGTATCGGTGTCCACCTTGCTCGCCGTGCCGGCCTGGCGCAGGCTGTTCCTATGGGTGCGCGAGACGGCCCCACGCTCATCGGCTCCGTGCAGCGGGCGATGCGTCTGCTGGAGGCGGTGAGCGCGCACGAGAACGGCGCTCCGGCCAAGCAGCTGGCACGCGAGACCGGCCTGCCCCTGGCCACGGCCTATCACCTGCTGCGCACCCTGGTGCACGACGGCTATGTGCGGAAGCTGGACGACGGCGGCTTCGTCCTGGGCGACAAGCTGCAGTCCCTGCGCTCCACGGGCCGGGCCCAGGCCCTGCTGAACCGTGTGCGGCCGACGCTCAACGCACTGCGCGACGAGCTCGCCAGCGCCGCCTACCTCACCTTCTACGAGGACGGCGAGATCCGGGTCGCCGAGATCGTCGACGGGCCCGGCACCCCCCGCGTCGACCTGTGGGTCGGCTTCGAGGACGCGGGGCACGCCACCGCGCTGGGCAAGGCCGTGCTGCGGGAGCTGGACGAGGAGGCCCGCCGGGACTACCTGGCCCGCCACCACCTCGCCGACCTCACCCCGCGGACGATCACCAGCCTGCCGGAACTGCTCAGGCGGCTGGAGGCCCCGCCGCTGGCCCCCGCCGTCACGGACCTCGAGGAGTACTCCCTCGGCACGGTCTGCGTCGCCGTCCCCGTCTACAGCGGGGACACGGTCGGCTCGCTGGGCGTCTCCCTCCCGGCGCACCGCCTCTCCCGGCTGCCGGAGATCCGCGAGCGGCTGCTGCCGACCGCGAGCCGCGTCACCCGAGGGCTCTCGCTCACTATCTGAAAACCGTCTCCTTGCCGCCGTCCCGGCCCACCCCTTTTTCTGTATGAAACGGACATTCGGGGGTGCGCTTCCGGCCGCGCCCCGCGTACAGGTGAAGGACACGGATAAGCACATGAGCCATGCGCGAGACCTCGGTGGCGACCACCGCCCGGTACGGCCGTCCGGCAGCCGAGCGGCCGGTGCCGGAGCACCGGCCCGCAGACGCGCACGCGCGCGGCTGGCCGCCGGCACACCCGTCCTGCCCGCCCTGGTCGTCGTCGCCGTGCTCCTCGCCGACCTGACCGGTGACACCGGCACGATCTGGCTCCCCCTGCTCGCCGCCGGGCCCGCCCTCGCCGCCGTCACCAACGGGCTCACGGGCGTCGCCGGGGTCGGCCTGCTGGCCACGGCGGTCGCGGCCGTGCTCGGGCTTCGCGACGAGGTGCCCGGGCCGGAACTGACCGGCGTGCTGGCGGCGCTGGTGGCGGTCACCCTCGCGGGCGGCCTGGCGGTCGTGCTGCGCGGGCGGCGGGAGAGGGTCCTCGCGGCCGTCCGCTCGGTGGCCGAGACCGCCCAGCACGCGCTGCTCAAGCCCGTACCGGCCCACGTCGGCCCGTTCCAGGTGGCCGTGCGCTACAGCGCCGCGGCGGCGGAGGCCCGGATCGGCGGTGACCTCTACGCGCTGATACCCACCCCGCACGGGGTGCGGCTGATCGTGGGCGACGTGCGCGGCAAGGGGCTGCCCGCCGTGGGGACCGCCGCCCTGGTCGTGGGGGTGTTCCGGGAGGCCGCCCACGACGAACCCGACCTGCTCGCCGTGGTCGAGCGGATCGAGCGGAGCCTCGCGCGCAACCTCGGCCACGACGACTTCGTCACCGCGATCGTCGCCGGGTATCCGCCGGGTGGGCACCTGGAGATCGTGAACTGCGGGCACACGCCCCCGCTGCTGGTCCGCACGTCGGGGGCCGTGACGCCGGTCGAGCCCGATCTGCCGTCCCCGCCCCTCGGACTGCGCGCCCTCGCGGGCCAGGTCCCCGGCCTGCAGGAACTGCCGTTCGCCGAGGGCGACCAGCTCCTGCTGTACACCGACGGGGTCACCGAGGCCCGCGACCACGGCCGGGCCTTCTACCCGCTGGCCGAGGGGCTTCAGCGGCACGTGAGCCCCGAACCGGCCCGCACCCTCGACGCCCTGCACGGCGAACTGCTGGCGCACGTGGGCGGCAGGCTGCACGACGACGCGGCCCTGCTGCTGATCCGCAAGCCGGTCCGGTCCCGGACGGCGACCGGTCCCGGATCACCCACCGAGCCGGGGGCATCCACGGAGCCGGGTACTTCCACGGAGCCGGGGGCGTCCACCGAGCCGGGTGCGTCCACCGCGCTCACGGCACACACCCGGACCGGTGCGCACACCCCACCCGGGGCACACACGTCACCTGAGGCGCGCACCTCGCCCGGGGCGCACACCTCACCCGAGGCGGACCCCGGGTCGCACGAGACCGGGGCGACCGGGCGGACCTCGGCGTACGCGGTGCACACCCGGCCGGAGGCGCCCGGCGTTGGCGAGGCGCACGCGGGGCCCGCAACACCCGGCGAGGAACCGGCCACCCCCGTGCGGTGCCGTTCCTGAACGCCCCTGCCCGACCGCCACCCGGCCGGCCCTCACTCCTCGCGCAGGTCCTTGACCCGCTTGAGCTTGCCGACGGACCGCTCCAGGGTCTCCGGCTCGACGATCGTCACGTCGACCGTGACGCCCACGCCGTCCTTCACGTCCTTCGCGATCGCCCGCGCCGCCGCCTCGCGCGACTCCGGCGGGGTGCCGGGCCGGCTCTCGACCCGGACCCCCATGTGGTCCAGGCGGCCGCGCCGGGTCAGCTGGATCTGGAAGTGCGGTGCGACCCCGGGGGTGCGCAGCACGATCTCCTCGATCTGGCTGGGGAAGACGTTCACACCGCGCAGGATGATCATGTCGTCGCAGCGGCCGGTGATCTTCTGGATGCGGCGGAAGGCGGGCCGGGCCGTGCCCGGCAGCAGCCGGGTCAGGTCGCGGGTGCGGTAGCGGACGATCGGCAGGGCCTCCTTGGTGAGCGAGGTGAAGACCAGCTCGCCCTCCTCGCCCTCGGGCAGCACCTCACCGGTGATCGGGTCGACCACCTCGGGGTAGAAGTGGTCCTCCCAGACGTGCAGGCCGTCCTTGGTCTCCACGCATTCCTGGGCGACGCCCGGGCCGATCACCTCGGACAGCCCGTAGATGTCCACGGCGTGGATGTCCGTCCGCTCCTCGATCTCGCGGCGCATCTGCTCGGTCCACGGCTCCGCGCCGAAGATGCCCACGCGCAGGCTGCTCGCCCGCGGATCGAGGCCCTGCCGCTCGAACTCGTCGAGCAGGGTCAGCATGTAGGACGGGGTGACCATGATGATCTCGGGCCGGAAGTCCTGGATGATCTGCACCTGGCGGGCGGTCATGCCGCCGGAGGCCGGGATCACCAGGCAGCCGGCGCGCTCCGCGCCGTAGTGGGCGCCGAGGCCGCCGGTGAACAGCCCGTAGCCGTAGGAGATGTGCACTTTGTGCCCCGGGCGGCCGCCGGCGGCCCGGATCGACCGGGCGACCAGGTCCGACCACATCGACAGGTCGTTCTCGGTGTAGCCGACCACCGTGGGGCGGCCGGTGGTGCCGCTGGAGGCGTGCACGCGCCGCACCCGGTCCATGGGAACGGCGAACATGCCGAACGGGTAGGTGTCGCGCAGGTCGGCCTTGGTCGTGAAGGGGAAGCGGGCCAGGTCCTCCAGGGAGCGGCAGTCCTCGGGCCGCACGCCGGCCGCGTCGAACTTCGCGCGGTACGTCTCGACGTTGTCGTAGGCGTGCCGCAGGCTCCGGCGCAGCCGGTCCAGCTGGAGCGCGCGCAGTTCCTCGCGGGTGAGGCGCTCGGCGTCGTCCAGGAGGGCGTGGGGGAGGGGCTCGCCCCGCCGCCGTCCGGCCGGGTCCACGGCGCCCGGCGTGGTCTGCGTGTGGCTGGTCATGCCGGCTCCTCGGACCTCGTGCTGTGGATGGTGCGGCTGCGGCCCCGGAACTCGGCCACCACGTCGTCGCCCCGCAGGACGGTCACGTCGTACAGGCCGCTGCGGCCGTACCGGGTGCGTTCCTCCGCCCTCGCCACCAGGATGTCGCCCTCGCGCACGGGGGCGACGAACGAGATGTCCGCGCCCGCCGCGACGGTCACCGGACCATGGCTGTTGCACGCGCAGGCGAACGCCGTGTCGGCGAGGAGGAAGACGTACCCGCCGTGTGCGATGCCGTGGCCGTTCACCATCGACCCGGTCACGGTCATGCGCAGCACCGCGGTGCCCACGCCCTGTTCCAGCAGTTCGATCCCGAGGCCCCGGGAGGCCCGGTCCGCGGCGAACATGGCCTCCGCGGGCGTCGTCGCGTCAGCGGTTCCGGTCACTTCACGCACCACCTTGTAGCCCGACCGACCATTCGGTTAGCTTGGCGCCAAGTAATCAAGCCGCCACCGGGGCTGTCAAGAGCCGGGGGCTTACCAAGGCGCCCCGGCTTGGATAGCATGGACCGAACGAATGGTCGGTTGGGAAGTGGGACGGATGGACACGACACACTCCAGCCCCGCGGGGGCGGACGGCGCCGAGCCGGTTCTCCAGCAGCACTTCGAGGCGACGATCGCGCGGGACCAGCGCATCGAGCCGCGCGACTGGATGCCCGAGGGCTACCGGAAGACACTGGTCCGGCAGATCGCGCAGCACGCGCACTCCGAGATCATCGGCATGCAGCCCGAGGGCGAGTGGATCACCCGGGCGCCGTCGCTGCGCCGCAAGGCCATCCTGTTCGCCAAGGTCCAGGACGAGGCCGGGCACGGGCTGTACCTGTACTCGGCGGCGGAGACGCTGGGCGCCGACCGCGCCGACCTCACCGAGCGTCTCATCGAGGGCCGCCAGAAGTACTCGTCGATCTTCAACTACCCGACGATGAGCTTCGCCGACGTGGGTGTCATCGGCTGGTTCGTGGACGGCGCCGCGATCTGCAACCAGGTGCCGCTGTGCCGCTCCTCCTTCGGGCCGTACGCGCGGGCCATGGTGCGGATCTGCAAGGAGGAGTCCTTCCACCAGCGGCAGGGCTACGAGCTGCTGATGACGATGATGCGCGGCACGCCCGAGCAGCGCGAGATGGTGCAGGACGCGGTGAACCGCTGGTGGTGGCCGTCGCTGATGATGTTCGGCCCGCCCGACGAGGCCTCGCCCAACTCGGCGCAGTCCATGGCCTGGAAGATCAAGCGGCACAGCAACGACGAACTGCGCCAGCGCTTCGTCGACATGACCGTGCCGCAGGCCGACAAGCTCGGTGTGACGCTCCCGGACCCGGAGCTGCGCTGGAACGAGGAGCGGGGGCACCACGACTTCGGCACGCCCGACTGGGACGAGCTGATGAGGGTCATCAAGGGCGACGGACCGTGCAACGAGGAGCGCGTGACCCGACGCCGCACGGCCCACGAGGAGGGCGCCTGGGTGCGTGAGGCGGCCACCGCCCACGCCGCCAAGCAGGCGTCCCGGACGCGGAAGGGAGCGGTGGCATGACCGCCGGCAAGCAGGACTGGCCCCTGTACGAGGTGTTCGTGCGCGGCAAGCGCGGCCTGAACCACGTCCACGTGGGCTCGCTGCACGCGGCCGACGACCGCATGGCGCTCACCCACGCCCGCGACCTCTACACCCGCCGCAACGAGGGCGTGTCCATCTGGGTCGTGCGCTCGCAGCACATCGCCGCCTCCACACGCGACGAGAAGGACCCCTTCTTCGAGCCGAGCGCCGACAAGGTCTACCGACACCCGACCTTCTACGACATCCCCGACGACGTCCCGCACATCTGAAGGAGAGGGCATGAGCGACGACCACGTCTACCTGACCCTCGCCGAGGGACACGAGGACGACACCCGCTGGGCCTACGGCACCGGCTTCGAGGACCCCCTGCACGGCGTCGACACCACCGTCCCGGACGGCGTGGACGCCGGTGAACTGGCCGGCCTCTGCGTCGACCTGGCCGACGACGCCCTGGTGGCGGCCCAGCGACTCGCCGAGTGGACGACCCGCGCCCCCGAGCTGGAGGAGGAGGTGGCCCTCGCCAATATCGGCCTGGACCTGCTGGGCCAGGCCCGCCTCCTCTACTCCCGCGCGGGCCAGGTCGACGGCACGGGCCGCGACGAGGACGCCTTCGCCTACTTCCGTGACGCCGGCGAATTCCGCAACGTCCGTCTGGCCGAACTGCCCAACGGGGACTTCGCGTTCTCGATCGTCCGGCTGCTGGTGCTCTCCAGCTGGCGGCTCGCGCACTTCGAGCGGCTCACCGGCCACCCCGACCCGGTCCTCGCGGCGATCGCCGCCAAGGGCGTGAAGGAACTGGCCTACCACCGGCAGTACGCCGCGGAATGGGCCGTGCGCCTCGGCGACGGCACCGAGGAGTCGCACCGGCGGATGCGCAGGGCGCAGGAGCAGGTGGCGCCCTACCTCGGCGAGCTGTTCACCGCGTACGACGTGCGCGAGGAGGTCGTCGCCGTCCTGCGCCAGGTGACCGAGGCGGCCGGACTGCCCATGCCGGTCTACCGGCCGCTGCCCGGTTCGGGCCGCTCCGGCGAGCACACCGGGCATCTCGTGCCCCTGCTGGCCGAGTTGCAGGGCGTGGCGCGGGCGCACCCGGAGGCGACATGGTGACGACGCTGCTCGACGCCCGGCGGGCACGGCGGATCGCCGAGCAGGTGCCCGACCCGGAGCTGCCCATGCTCACCCTGGCCGACCTCGGCGTGCTGCGCGAGGTGTCGCTCGCCGAGGACGGCACGGTCGTCGCGAGCCTGACCCCCACCTACTCGGGCTGCCCGGCCATGGCGGAGATGCGCGCCGGGGTGGCCGCCCGGCTGCGTGACGCCGGGTACGCGCGCGTGGAGATCCGTACCGTCCTGGACCCGCCGTGGACCAGCGACTGGATCACGGACGAGGGCCGCCGCAAGCTCGCCGAGCACGGCATCGCCCCGCCCGGCGCCGCACCCGCCCGCGCCGCGGGACCGGTCCCGCTCGTGCTGTCGCCGACCCGCCGCTCGGTGCCCTGCCCGCGCTGCGGTCACCCCGACACCGAGGAGACCTCCCGCTTCGGCGCCACGTCCTGCAAGGCCCTGTGGCGCTGCCTCGCCTGCCGCGAGCCGTTCGAGTACCTCAAGGAGATCTGATGGAGGACCTGATGGAGCCGGCCCCCTCCCCGGGGGTACCCGCGCGTGCCCGCCGACGTCCGGTCTTCCACTCCCTGCGGGTCGCCGAGGTGCGTCCGCTGTGCGAGGACGCGGTGGCGGTCGGTTTCGACATCCCGCCGGACCTCGCCGGGGAGTTCGCCTTCGCGCCGGGTCAGTCGCTCACGCTGCGGCGCGAGATCGACGGCCGCGACGAGCGCCGCTCCTACTCGATCTGCTCACCCGCGGGCACGGCCCCGCGCATCGGCGTGCGGGTCGTCCCCGGCGGCCTGTTCTCGTCCTGGCTGGTGCACGAGGTGCGCCCCGGCGACCTGGTCGAGGTGATGGCGCCGACCGGGGCGTTCACCCCGGACCTCACCGCCCCCGGGCACCACGTCCTGATCGCCGCCGGTTCCGGCATCACGCCCATGATCTCCATCGCCGAGTCCGTCCTGGCCGCCGACCCCCGCTCGCGCGTGACCCTCCTGTACGGCAACCGCCGCACCGGCACGGTGATGTTCGCGGACGAACTGGCCGACCTGAAGGACCTGTACCCGACGCGCTTCCAGCTGGCCCACGTCCTGTCGCGCGAACCCCGCGAGGCCGAGCTGCTGTCCGGCCGCCTCGACGCCGAGCGGCTGTCGGCGCTCGTCGACGCGCTGGTCGACGTGGAGTCCGCCGGCCACTGGTGGCTGTGCGGCCCGCACGGCATGGTCCGCTCCGCCCAGCAGGTCCTGGCCGGCCTCGGCGTCCCCGCCGACCGCGTCCACCAGGAGCTGTTCTACGCCGGCGACGAACCCGTCCGCGAGGTCCACCACGCCGAGGCGGGCCCCTCCGGGCCGGTCAGCCAGGTCACCGTCACCCTGGACGGGCGCTCCACCACCTCCGCCCTGCCCCGCGAGCGCACCCTCCTCGAAGGCGCCCAGGAGACCCGGCCCGACCTGCCCTTCGCCTGCAAGGGCGGCGTCTGCGGCACCTGCCGGGCCCTGGTCACCGACGGCAAGGCCGACATGCGCCGCAACTTCGCCCTGGAGCCCGCCGAGGTCGACGCCGGCTACGTCCTGACCTGCCAGTCGTACCCGGTGTCGGACGAACTGACGGTGGACTTCGACACCTGAGCCGCGCGCGGCGGCCGTCCGCCAGGGGAGGCGGACGGCCGCCGACGGCACATGAAGGCATGAATGAGTCTTCATGTGTTCCTGTAAGGTGGGGGCCTCACGCGTCCCCGCCCGAAGGACCCCTCCCATGACCTCCACCCTCACGCCGCGGCCCGCCGGCCGGGCGGAGCCCGCGCGCACCGGGAGCGCACCACGGCGGCGCACCCGGCTGCTCACGCTGCCCGAAGCCCGGTGGGCCGCGGCGGCCACCGCCTGCTTCCTGCTCGCCCTGCCCCTCCAGCTCACCGGCGCGCCCTCCTGGACCTGGGGGCCGCTGTACGCACTGGCATACGTGTCGGGTGGCTGGGAGCCGGGCCGGGAGGGCCTCAGGGCGCTGAAGAACGGCACTCTCGACGTCGACCTGCTGATGGTCGTCGCCGCCCTGGGCGCGGCCTCCATCGGGCAGGTCATGGACGGCGCCCTGCTCATCGTCATCTTCGCCACCTCGGGTGCCCTGGAGGCGCTGGCCACGGCCCGGACCGCCGACTCCGTCCGCGGACTGCTCGACCTGGCCCCCGCCACCGCCACCCGCATCGCCCCCGACGGCACCGAGCACACCGTCCCCGTGGAGGAGCTGTCGGTCGGCGACACGGTCCTCGTCCGCCCGGGCGAGCGGATCGGTGCCGACGGCCGGGTGCTCGACGGGGCCGGCGAGGTGGACCAGGCGACCATCACCGGTGAACCGCTGCCCGTGCCCAAGGGCCGGGGCGACGAGGTGTTCGCGGGCACGCTCAACGGCACGGGCGCCCTGCGGGTCCGGGTCGAGCGCGACGCGTCCGACTCGGTCATCGCCCGGATCGTCCGCATGGTGCAGGAGGCGTCCGAGACCAAGGCACCCACGCAACTGTTCATCGAGAAGGTCGAGCAGCGCTACTCGCTGGGCATGGTCGCCGCCACCCTGGCCGTCTTCCTGGTGCCCCTGGCCGCCGGCGAGGACCTCACCGAGGCGCTGCTGCGCGCCATGACGTTCATGATCGTGGCGTCCCCGTGCGCGGTCGTCCTGGCCACCATGCCGCCCCTGCTCTCCGCCATCGCCAACGCCGGACGGCACGGCGTCCTGGTGAAGTCCGCCGTGGTGATGGAGCGGCTCGGGCAGGTGGACGCGGCGGCCCTCGACAAGACCGGCACGCTCACCGAGGGCAGCCCGCGCGTCACCGAGGTCCGCACCCTGCCCGGGTCCGGCCTCGACGAGGAGGAGGTGCTGGCCCTGGCGGCCGGCGCCGAGCAGCCCAGCGAGCACCCCCTGGCCCGGGCGGTCGTGGCGGCCGCCCACGCACGCGGCGTGCCCGTGCCCGCCGCCCACGACTTCACCTCCACGCCCGGCGTCGGAGTGAGCGCCGTCGTCGACGGCCGCACGGTCGCGGTCGGCGCGCCCGCCCGCCTCGCGGACACGGCGGCGGCGACGGCCGCGGAACTGGAGGAGTCCGGCCGCACCGCGGTGCTGGTCGTCGTGGACGGCGCTCCCGCCGGACTGCTCGGCATCGCCGACCGGCTGCGCCCCGACGCCGCCGGCACGGTCGCCTCCCTGACCGCGCTCACCGGCGCCGCTCCGCTGCTCCTCACCGGCGACAACGCCCGGGCCGCGGCGCGGGTCGCCGCCGAGTCCGGCATCACCGACGTGCGCGCCGGGCTGCTGCCCCAGGACAAGCTGACCGCCGTGCGGGAACTGGAGCGGGCCGGACGCCGTGTGCTGGTCGTCGGCGACGGCGTCAACGACGCGCCCGCCCTGGCCGCCGCCCACACCGGGATCGCCATGGGCCGGGCCGGGTCCGACCTCGCCCTGGAGACCGCCGACGCCGTGATCGTGCGCGACGAACTCGCCGCCGTACCCGCCGTCGTCGCCCTGTCCCGCCGCGCGCGCCGGCTCGTCGTGCAGAACCTCGTGATCGCGGGGGTGTTCATCACCGGGCTCGTCGTCTGGGACCTCGCCGGCGACCTGCCGCTGCCGCTGGGCGTCGCCGGCCACGAGGGGTCCACGGTCCTGGTGGGCCTCAACGGCCTGCGGCTGCTGCGGGACTCCGCCTGGCGCCGCGCCGCCGCAGGGCGACCGTAGTCCGTCCGGCTGCGCTCCCCCCCCGACCGCCCGGACCGCGGACACCCGCGGACCCCGGGCGCCGGGTTGCGGGGGGAGCGGCTGCCGACGGACCCCGGAACCCTCAAGATCCGCAAGGGTTGCGCCCGGCCCGTTCGGGTACGCGAGCAGGAATGCGCCCGGGGCGGATCATGTCCCGGGCGGCACGCACGACCGCCGCTACCAGGGAATCTGCCATGGAGACACCTGCAAACGACCCCACGCCCACGCCCGCCCAGCGGGCTCTGGACGTCCTCGCCGACAACACGGAGGACGCGGCGGCACTGGACGCGCTCGCCAACAGCGACGTGCTCATCCCCGTGCCCGACGACGCGAGCGACGGCGAAGCCGCCAACCCCTCGGCGGTGGCGCTGCCCGTGCTGGAGCAGCCGGGCGGCGAGCCCGTGGTGCCCGTGTTCACCTCCGAGATGGAGATGGCCGGGCTGCTGCCGTTCGTGTCCCGCTACCGTCTGGTACCGCTCGGCGCCCTGGCCGCACAATGGCCGGCCGACGACCTGTCGCTCACCATCGACGGCAGTTCGGAGCACCGCCTGACGCTCACCTCGGAGGGAGTGCGCACCCTGCTGGCGCGCCCGTAGGGCCAACCGCCCCGTCCGGGCCCGGGCGCTACTCGCCCAGGGTCCGGGCCAGTGCGGCCCGCTGCAACGGCAGCACCTCGGCGTGCAGGGCACGCCCCTTGTCCGTGAGGGACACCCACACCCCGCGCCGGTCCTCCACGCAGACGGACCGCGTCACCAGTCCGTCCTTCTCCAACCGGGCGATCAGCCGGGACAGCGCGCTCTGGCTGAGGTGGACCCGCCCCACCAGGTTCTGCACCCGGCACTGCGCGCCCTCGTCGGCCGCCGCGGTCACCAGCATGTCCAGCACCTCGAAGTCGGAGGCGCCGAGGCCGTGCGGATGCAGCGCCCGGTCGATCTCGCACATCGTGCGCGCGTGCGCCGACAGGATGTCCCGCCACCGTTCCTCGAGCCGCACACCGGCCGTCGTCGCTGCCATAGGTGCACGGTAACACCGGCCGGGGGGTTCCATGAGTGTGCATGCAGTGCTCGTCCACGGTCCGCCGGCGGCCCGGACGGCCGGAGATCGGCAGGTGTCCTAGGCAGCCCGCGCCCAAGGCCGCAGCTTCTCCGGATTGCGCACCACCCAGATCCGCGTGGCGCGCCCGTCCGCGACCTCGAACGAGGCGACGGTCAGGACGGCGCCGGCCCGCCGGGCCACCAGCCCTGGCACCCCGTTGACCGACCGCTCCAGGAGTTCGAGTCCCGGCGCCCGGTCGGCGATCCCCGCCATGTACCGGGCGATGCCGGCGGCGCCCTCCACCGGACGCAGTGCCGCACCGGCCACGCCACCGCCGTCGGCGGTCATCACGGCGGCCGGGTCGAGGACGTCCACGAGGGCCGCGATGTCCTTGTCCTCCCAGGCCCGCCGCACCCGCCGGACCACGTCCGCCTGACCGGCCGCGGCGGGAGCGGGAGCGGCGCCCACCCGGCGCCGGGCGGAGGCCGCGAGCTGCTTGCAGGCCGCCGGGGTCCGGCCGAGGACGCCGGCGATCTCGGCGAACGGGTAGCGGAAGACGTCGTGCAGGACGAACGCCACCCGCTCGGCGGGTGTCATCGACTCCAGCACGACGAGGAAGGCCATGGTCACCGACTCGTCCAGGACCATCAGGTCCGCCGGGTCGGTGGCCCGGCCGTGGCCCCACTCGGCCCGGTCGGGCAGCGGCTCGGGGAGCCACGCGCCGACATAGCGTTCGCGCCGGGCCCGTGCAGAGCCGAGCACGTCCAGGCAGATGCGGCCGGTCACGGTCGTCAGCCAGGCGCCGGGGGAGCGGATCTCCCGCCGCCGGCCCACGGGCAGCGCGTACCAGCGGGCGTACGCCTCCTGCACGGCGTCCTCCGCCTCGGCCAGCGAACCCAGCAGGCGGTAGGCGACGTTGATGAGCCGGCGCCGTTCACCGGCCGTCCCGTCCGTGTCCGTCCCCGTCATCGGATGCCCCCCGGCCACCGGCTCGCCTTACCTTTCGCGCGCCCGCTTCGTCGGACCGGTGAGACCTTACCGATCTGCTGCCCGGCCGGGCGGAACAGGGGACTGACATGGCCACACAGGCGACGGCACCGCGCGGCAGCTCCTTCCTGCAGTTCGCGATCGCCCTGCAGACGCTGACCATCTTCCTCCAGGCGGTCTCCGCCGGGCTGCTGCTGACCTCGTCCTACGGGGAGTTGCTGCACGGCGTCGGGGCGCGGGTGATGTACGGGGCGTCGATGCTGTACCTGCTCGCGGCGGTCCTGGCCTGGAAGCCCGGCGGCGGCTCGGCGCGGCCCGTAGGGCACGCGGCGGGTTTCCTCCTCCTCGCGTCGGTCCAGGTCGTGCTCGGCATCGCGCACGTGCCGTCCGTCCATCTCCCTCTGGGTGTCGCGATGTTCGGGCTGAGTGTGCTCGCGCTGGTGCGGCGCTGATAGTCGCGCGTGGGCGGCCCTCGTCGGTCAGGCCCCGTCCGGCTCGTCCGGCTCCCGTCCGGCCCCGTCCGGGACCGGCAGCGGGGGCCGTTCTCCCCGCACACCCGCCGATCATGAACTCCGCTCAGCGCCACGGCAGTTCGGTATCGGTCAACGCGTGCGAGTGCCGGACAGGGCCGCCGGAGCTGCGAGACAGTGGGAGGGCGCGGTGAGGGCACAGCCGCGGGGCAGGGGCACGACATGCTGAGGACTCCGACCGACGAGACGCGGCTGCGCATCCTGGCCTGGCTCAAGGAGCCCGGACCCGCCGCCGACGGGGTCACCGTGGACGACGTGGCCGAGCGGTTCGCGCTGGCGGCGCCGGTCGCCCTCACCCATCTGCGCCTGCTGGAGGCGGCCGGCCTGCTGCGCTCGACCCGGTCCGCCGGCGTGGTGCGCTACCACCGGGACGACATGCGGATCGCCGAGGTGGCCCGCATGTTCGAGAAGGGCTGGTAGGCGGGCCGAAGGCCCGGCCCTCGACGTGACCCCGCCGCGCGGCCGGGGTTAACCTGAACGCGGCCGCGGGGGTCCACCGCGGCGCGGCGGTGGGGCCCGCCGTACCCGAACCGCGGCAGGACGCCGCCAACGGTCCCTACTTGCGACGGCACACGCCCGCACCCCCGGGCCCCGGCGAGTAGGAGACGCACCACCGTGACAGCCCCTCAGGAGCCCTTCAGCCGCCCGGCCGGCTCCCGCCGGGCGTCCTCCCGGCGTGCCCAGGCGCCCGTGGTCGCCGTGGTGGCGCTGGGCGGGGCGGCGGGCGCCACCGCCCGGTACGCGGCGGGCCTCGCGTGGCCGTCGCCGCACGGCGCCTTCCCCTGGACGACGCTCTGGGTGAACATCGCCGGCTGCGCCGTGATCGGCGTGTTCATGGTGCTGATCACCGAGGTCCGGACGGCCCACCCGCTGGTCCGCCCCTTCTTCGGCACCGGCGTCCTCGGCGGGTTCACCACCTTCTCGACCTACGCGGTGGATGTCCGGCAGCTGATCGACGACGGCAGGGCGGCGACCGGACTCGCCTACCTCGCGGCGACCCCGCTCGCCGCCCTCGCGGCGGTGTGGCTCGCCGCGACGGCGACCCGCTCCGCCCGCAGCGCGGCGATCCGCGCCGCCCTCGCAAGGAGGCAGTCATGACCGCATCGACCGGTACGGCCCTGCGGCTCACCGTCATCGTCGGCGAGAACGACACCTGGCGCCACAGGCCCCTCTACGCGGAGATCGTCCACCGGGCCCACGCGGCGGGACTCGCGGGCGCCTCCGTCTTCCGCGGCATCGAGGGCTTCGGCGCCTCCTCCCTCATCCACACCGCACGGCTGCTCTCGCTCGGCGAGGACCTGCCCGTGGCGGTCGTGGTCGTCGACACCGCCCCGCGGGTGCGCGCCTTCCTGCCGCAGCTCCAGGACCTCGTCACCGACGGGCTCGTCACCGTCGACACGTGCGAGGTGATCCGCTGCGCCGAAAGCGGGGACGATCCCGGCAACCCGGACACGGAGGGTGAGAAGTCGCCGTGAACTGGCTGCTGGTCGTCTGCGGCGCGATGGTGGGCGCCCCGCTGCGCTACCTCACCGACCGGGCGGTCCAGGCCCGGCACGACTCGGTCTTCCCGTGGGGCACCTTCGCGGTGAACGTCACCGGCTGCCTGGTCCTCGGCCTGCTCACCGGCGCCGGCGCCCAGCTGCAGCTCCTGCTCGGCACCGGCCTGTGCGGGGCGCTGACGACGTACTCGACGTTCTCCTACGAGACCCTGCGCCTGGCGGAGACCGGGGCGGGACTGCGGGCGGCCCTGAACGTCGCCGCGAGTGTGTCGGTGGGCGTCGCCGCGGCCTTCGCCGGGGCCGCGCTGGTGCGCCTGTGAGGGGCGCGTCCGAGAGGTGCCGGAGGGCGTCAGGGCGCGGAAACCGGCGGGAAGGGCCGTCGCGGGCGGCACGGGCCGGCTTGACAGGACGAGCCGTCGGCCCGGAGTATCGCTCCCGTGAACCTGTCAGACAGCCGGACAGCCGGACAGCCCGTGCGGCGCGTGAGCGCCATGGAAGCGGTCCTGGCACACCTGCGCGGCGCCATCGAGCGGGGCGAGTACGCCATCGGCGACAAACTCCCGTCCGAAGCGGAGCTGTGCCGCACCCTCGAGGTCTCCCGGCCCGTGCTGCGCGAGGCGCTGCGGGCGCTGCAGACCATGGGACTGACCGTGTCCCGCACCGGCAAGGGCACCTTCGTCGTCGCCGCCGCCGTCGAGGACCCGACCTTCGGCGACTACGCGGCCAGCGACCTGATGGAGGTGCGCCGCCACGTCGAGATCCCCGTCGCGGGGTACGCCGCCCTGCGCCGCACCCCGGAGAACCTCGACCACCTGGCCCATCTGATGGACCGGATGGAGCGGGAGACGGACACCACCGCGTGGGTCGCGATGGACACGCTGTTCCACCTCGCCGTCGCCGAGGCGGCCCAGAACCCGGTCTTCCGGCGGGTCATCGAGGGGATCCGGGACGCCCTGGCCCGCCAGTCGGCCTTCCTCAACGAACTCGGCGGCCGCCGCGAGCAGTCCAACCGCGAGCACCGCGCGATCGTCGAGGCGCTGACCGACGGCAGCGAGGACGACGCCGTGGCGGCCATGACCCACCACCTCGACCGTGTCGAGACGACCCTCACCGACATCGTGCGCTCGCCGCGCACGGCGGACGGGCCCGCGGACGGCGGAGCCGGGCGTTGAGCGGGCAGTCCCTGCACGACGAGGTGCAGAAACGTTCCGTCGGCGGCGGCGCCGAACGCACCACCGTGCTGTGCCTGCCGCTGATCGCCGCGGCCCCGGTCGCCGGACGGTTCGCCGTCCGCGGCCGTGTCGCCCGCACGTCCACCACCGGATCCGGCACGTGACCGACGCGCCGTTCCAGAGGAAGCAGGCAGTGATGTTCAGCAGCTCCCCCGCGGACGCACCCCTTGTCCGCGAACCCGCACACGCCCCCGTCGCCCACCTCGTCCGCGACGGCGTCGTCGAGGGCGTCCACCACGGCTCCGTCGTCGTCCTCGACGCCGACGGAGAGGTCACGCTCCGGCTCGGAGACGTCGAGGCCGCCTTCTACCCGCGCTCCGCGATCAAACCCGTCCAGGCCGTCGCCATGGTCCGGGCCGGACTCCCGCTGGACGGCGAACTGCTGTCGCTGGCCGCGGCCAGCCACTCCGGCGAGGAACGCCACCTCGCCGGGGCCCGGCGCATCCTCGAACTCGCCGGGCTCGGCGAGGACCACCTGCGCAACGTCCCCGACATGCCGTACGACCCGGCCGTCCGGGACGCCTGGGTGCGCGCGGGTCGGCTGCCCTCACGGCTCGCCCAGAACTGCTCCGGCAAGCACGCGGCCATGCTCTACACCTGCGCCCTCAACGGCTGGCCGCTGGAGAACTACCTCGACCCGGCCCACCCGCTCCAGCAGGCCGTCGCCGAGATCGTCGAGGACCTCACCGGGCAGCGCATCGCCCGGGTGAGCGTCGACGGCTGCGGCGCGCCCCTGTTCTCCCTCTCTCTGCACGGACTGGCCCGGGCCACCGCCCGGATCGTCGCGGCCGCCCCGGGCACGCCCGAGGCCCGCGTCGCCGACGCCATGCGCGAGCACGCCGAGATGGCCTCCGGCTCCGGCCGGGACGTCGCCGCGCTGATGCGGGCCGTGCCGGGACTGCTGTCCAAGGACGGCTTCGAGGGCGTCCAGGTCGCCGCACTGGCCGACGGCCGGGCCGTCGCGGTGAAGATCGCCGACGGGGCGAACCGGGCGCGGGTGCCGGTGACCGCCGCGGCACTGGTCCGGGCCGGCGTCGACCGCGGGCTGCTCAAGGAGTTCGAGGGTGAGCCGCTGCTCGGAGGTGGGCGGGAGGTCGGGCGGGTGCGGCCCGTTCCCCTGCTGGGGTCTCCTGCCGGTGCTGCCTGCGCCTGAGCTCGTGCCGGGCCGCTCCCGTCCGGCGGCCGCGGGGCCGCCGTGGTCGCTCGCGCAGTTCCCCGCGCCCCCGAAGGGCGCACGTCCACGCTCCGTTTCTCAGACAAGGGATCCCTCACCCTCATGACCGCCGCCACCCGTTCCGAGCACGACCTGCTCGGCGACCGTGACGTTCCCGCCGAGGCCTACTGGGGTGTCCACACCCTGCGGGCCACGGAGAACTTCCCCATCACGGGCACGCCCATCTCGGCGTACCCGCACCTGGTCGACGCGCTGGCCGCGGTCAAGGCCGCCGCCGCCCTCGCCAACGAGGAACTCGGCCTGCTGGAGCCCCGCAAGGCCGCCGCGATCGTCGAGGCATGCCGGGAGATCCGCGCCGGCAAGCTGCACGACCAGTTCGTCGTCGACGTCATCCAGGGCGGCGCGGGCACCTCGACCAACATGAACGCCAACGAGGTCGTGGCCAACCGGGCGCTGGAACTGCTCGGCCACGCCAAGGGCGACTACCGCCACCTGCACCCCAACGAGGACGTCAACCTCGGCCAGTCGACCAACGACGTCTACCCGACCGCCGTGAAGATCGCCACGGTGTTCGCCGTGCGCGGGCTGCTCGACGCGATGGCGGTCCTCCAGGACGCGTTCGCCGCCAAGGCCGTCGAGTTCCGCGACGTGCTCAAGATGGGCCGCACCCAGTTGCAGGACGCGGTCCCCATGACGCTGGGGCAGGAGTTCACGGCCTACGCCGTCATGCTGGACGAGGACCGGGCCCGGCTCGCCGAGGCCGTGGAGCTGATCCACGAGATCAACCTGGGCGCCACCGCCATCGGCACCGGCCTCAACGCCCCCGCCGGGTACGCCGAGTCGGCCCGCCGCCACCTCTCCGCCCTCACCGGCCTGCCCCTGGTGACCGCGGCCGACCTGGTGGAGGCGACGCAGGACTGCGGCGCGTTCGTGCAGATGTCCGGCGTGCTCAAGCGCGTCGCGGTGAAGCTGTCCAAGAGCTGCAACGACCTGCGGCTGCTGTCCTCCGGGCCGCGTGCCGGGCTGGGCGAGATCAACCTGCCGCCGGTGCAGGCCGGTTCGTCGATCATGCCGGGCAAGGTCAACCCGGTGATCCCGGAGGTCGTCAACCAGGTCGCCTTCGAGGTGATCGGCAACGACGTCGCCATCACCATGGCCGCCGAGGCGGGACAGCTCCAGCTCAACGCGTTCGAGCCGATCATCCTGCACTCCCTGTCGGAGTCCGTCACCCATCTGCGCAACGCCTGCGTGACGCTCGCCGAGCGGTGCGTGTCCGGCATCACCGCCAACACCGAGGCGCTGCGGGCGAGCGTGGAGAACTCCATCGGCCTGGTGACCGCCCTCAACCCGCACATCGGCTACACGGCGGCCACCGAGATCGCCAAGGAAGCCCTCGCCACCGGCCGGGGCGTGGCCGAACTCGTCCTCGACAAGGGCCTGCTGCCGGCTGACCGGCTCGCGGACCTGCTGCGGCCCGAGGTGCTGGCCGGCAGCGGCCCCTCGCGGGGCTGACCCGGGGACGCGCGAGCGGACCGGCCGGGAGGGACAATGCCGATCATGACGTCGCCGACCACCTTCCAGCCGGTCCTGGAGCGCATCGCCGAGGAGATCGAGCGGACCCCCGGCCGGGGCCGGCCCGCCGACTACATCCCGGCGCTCGCCGCCCGCGACCCGCGCCGCTTCGGCATGGCCGTGGCCGAGCCGGACGGCACGGTGTACGGCGTCGGCGACTGGCGCGAGCCGTTCTCCGCGCAGTCGATCACCAAGGTCTTCACCCTCGCCCTGGACCTGGCCCGCGAGGGCGACGCCCTGTGGGAGCACGTGGGCCGCGAACCCTCCGGCAACCCGTTCAACTCGCTGGTGCAGCTGGAGTACGAGAACGGCATCCCGCGCAACCCCTTCATCAACGCGGGCGCGCTGGTGGTCACCGACCGGCTGCACACCCGCACCGGTGACGCCTCGGGCGAGCTGCTGGCGTTCCTGCGCGCGGAGAGCGGCAACCCGGACCTGACCTTCGACCGGACCGTCGAGGCCTCCGAGTCCACCCACGGCGACCGCAACGCGGCCCTCGGCCACTTCATGGCGTCCTACGGCAACATCGACAACCCGGTGCCCACGCTGCTGGACCAGTACTTCCGCCAGTGCTCGATCGCCGCGTCCTGCGCCGACCTGGCCCTCGCCGCGGGCTTCCTCGCCCGGCACGGCGTCCGCGCCGACGGCACGCGCCTGCTGACCCGCAGCCAGGCCAAGCAGATCAACGCGATCATGCTGACCTGCGGGACCTACGACGCGGCCGGCGACTTCGCCTACCGGGTGGGCCTGCCCGGCAAGAGCGGCGTGGGCGGCGGCATCGTCGCGGTCGTCCCGGGGCGCTGCACCCTGTGCGTGTGGAGCCCCGGCCTCGACGAGCGGGGCAACTCGGTGGCCGGGGTGGCGGCCCTCGACCGCTTCACGACCCTGACCGGTCTGTCGGTGTTCTGACCCCGCCCGGACCGGCCCCTCGCGGGTGCCCACGCCGCCCGCGTGAGGCCGGCGGGAGACCCGTCAGGGCCGGCTCTTCCTGCGGACCGGGATGCGCAGCACCAGGACGACGACCGCGGCTCCCGTTCCGGCGGCCCCCGCGATCAGGACCGCCGAGGTCCAGGCGGGTTCCGGCTGCCCGGACACGGCCGCCGCGACCGCGGGCGGGGTCGTCGCCGCCCGCGCCGCGGGCCGCGGCGCGCCGAGGGAGCCGACGGCCTCGACCCGGCCGGCCGAGCCGAAGCCCCAGTCCAGGAGAGCGCGGGCCTCGTCGTACACCGTGGACCCGCCGTCGTCCTGCGGGTTCATCACCGTCACGACCAGGGTGCGGCCGTCGCGGCGCGCCGCCGCCACCAGGGTGTTGCCGGCCTTGCTGGTGTAGCCGTTCTTGATGCCGATCATCCCCCGGTAGGGCTTCACACCGTGGGTGCCGCTCAGCAGCCGGTTGGTGTTGCGGATCGCGTACGACCCGCCCGCGCCCGGGAACTGCGCCTCGACCGTGGCGCAGTAGCGGGCGAAGTCGGGGTTGCGCAGCCCCGTCCGGCCGAAGAGCGCCAGGTCGTACGCGGACGACACCTGGCCCGGGGCGTCGTAGCCGTCGGGGGACACCACATGGGTGTCGAGGGCCCCGAGCGACCGGGCCTTGGCCTGCATCCGCTGGGCCGTGGTCCGCCAGCCGCCGTTGAGCTCGGCCAGGACGTGCACGGCGTCGTTGCCCGAGTTGAGGAAGACACCGCGCCACAGGTCGTCGACGCGGTACGTACGCCCCTCGGCGACCCCGACCAGGCTGCTGCCGGCGCCGATGCCCCGCAGCTCCTCCGCGCGGACGGTGTGCCGGACACCCGCCGGGAGCGAGGGCAGCACCGTGAGCGCGAAGAGCGTCTTGAGCGTGCTCGCCGGGGGCAGCCTGCGGTGCGCGTTGTGGGCGGCGAGCACCTCGCCGGTCCGGGCGTCGGCCACCAGCCAGGACAGGGCGGAGACCTTCGGTACGCGGGGGGCCCCGGCGCGCGGGCGCACCTGGACGCCGGGGCGGTGCAGCAGCGAGGGGAGCGGGGCGGCCGCCCTGGGCCCGGCCGGCGGGGCCGTGGGCTGCGCCTGTCCGGTGTCAGCCGCCGCGGCGGGCATCAGGACCATCAGGCCCGCCGCACACAGCGCGCCCGCGGATACGGCCAGCCTCGAGGAGAATCCGATGATCATACGAATCAACGTAGAAACCAACGGGCTCTCCGACGCAGCCGACGGGGCCGTACACCCGCCGCCGGCACCCGGATGGAGGCAGCCGGACGGGGGCGGCCCGGCGGGAGGCAGCCGGACAGGGGCAGCCTGGTGCGAAGAGGAGCGATGAGGGGACGGCCGCTTCGCCGTCGTCGGCGTCGCCGGGGCCTCACACGGGCAGGGTGGGCCGGACCCGCCGCAGGAACGCGGCGTTGTCCGGCGTCTCGCGCATCCGCGCCAGGAGCGTCTCCAGACCGCTCTTGCCGTCGCGGTCGCGCAGCACCCGGCGCAGACCGTGCACGGCCGCCGATTCGTCGGGGTCCAGCAGGAGTTCCTCGCGCCGGGTGCCCGAGGAGGTGATGTCGACGGCCGGGAAGAGACGGCGGGACGCCGGGTCCCGGCTCAGCCGGAGTTCCATGTTCCCGGTGCTCTTCAGCTCCTCGAAGTAGAAGTCGTCGGCCCGCGAGCCGGTCTCCACCAGGGCGGTGGCCAGGACCGTGAGCGAACCGCCCTCCTCGGCGGCCCGGGCCGCGCCGAAGAACCGCTTCGGCCCGGTCAGCGCCGAGGCGTCCACGCCGCCGCTGAGAATGCGGCCACCGGCGGCGGCCGCGTTGTTGTGCGCCCGGCACAGCCGGGTCAGCGAGTCGAGCAGGACGACCACGTCCTCACCGGCCTCGACGCGCCGCCTGGCCCGTTCGATCACCAGCTCGGCGAGCGCGATGTGCTGCCGGGCGCTCCGGTCGAACGTGGAGGCGTAGACCTCGCCCCGCACGGCGCGCCGCATGTCGGTGACCTCCTCGGGCCGTTCGTCGAGCAGCAGCACCATCAGCCGGCACTCGGGATGGTTGCCGGCGACGGCCGCGGCGAGCTGCTGCAGGAGCACCGTCTTGCCGGTCTTTGGCGGGGCGACGAGGAGTCCGCGCTGGCCCTTGCCGACCGGTGCGACCAGGTCGACGACCCGGCCGGCGAGCCCGGCGGCCGGGTGCTCCAGGCGGAGCCTGCGGTGCGGATGCAGGGGTGTCAGGTCACGGAAGTGGCGGCGGTCGCGCACGTCCGCCGGTGTGCGGCCGTCGATCCGCACGACGTCGCCGAGGCCGCGCCGGTCACCGAGGGGGCCCTCGACGAGGTCGCCCTTGCGCAGGCCGTGCCGGCGCACCAGGGCGGGGGAGACGGTGGGATCGGCGGGGGTGGGCAGGCAGTCGGGGCCGCGCAGGTGCCCCTTCCCGCCGGCGTCGACGTCGAGGACGCCGAGGACGGTCCGGGTCTCGGGACGGGGCCGGACGGCCGGGGTGGTGTCGATCGTGGTGGTGTCGATCGTGGTGGTCATCGGGGTGTCCTTTCACGGACGGACGTCAGGGGACATGCCTGGGGGAGGGGAGAGGGCCGCGCGCGGGTGGGAGCACCTCGAAGGCGGCGGGGAAACAGCACCGGGCGCGTCGGCGCACCGACGGAAGTGCTGTGAGAAGGAGAGAAATGCGAGAACCGCACCGGCGCCCACGACAAGGGGCGTGCACGAGTGCTGTTCGCAGGCTACCACCCGGACGGTGCGCCGGGCGAGAGGCCGGGGGTCAGCGGATTGCCGACAGCCCGTACAGCAGGGGGATCCGCGGCTCGGGCAGCCGCCACCAACCGGACTCCGCGCGCACCATCTGCGGCCAGCGCGGCCAGGGGAGTTCACCGGTCTCGCGCAGCTGTCGCACGGTCAGTCCCGCCCTCACCGACGCCGTGACGACCTCGCCGATCCCGTGCATCCACTCGTAGCTGTCGGTGGCGCCGCGGACCGGGGGGCCGTCCGTGTAGGTGTGGGTCCCGTCGCGGTGCACGGGCCCGCCGCCGCCCAGGTAGTCGTGGCGCAGGAGCAGTTCCGGGCCCTCGCCGGGTGCGGGCTTGGGGCCGAGGGCGTGGAGCAGGGGATGGAACTCGACCACGTACAGCAGGCCGCCCGGGCGCAGCAGGCGGGCCACGGTCCGCGCCCACCGGTCGAGGTCGGGCAGGTAGCACAGGGCGCCCTTGCCGGTGTAGACGACGTCGAACTGCCGCCCGTCCAGGGCCTCGACGGCGTCGTAGACGTTCGCGCACACGTACCGCACGTCGGCGCCGGCCCGGCGCGCGATGCCGGACGCGGCCGCGACGGACGCCGCCGAGAAGTCGAGGCCGACGGCCCGGGCCCCGCGCCGGGCGAAGGCCAGGGTCTCCGTGCCCAGATGGCACTGGAGGTGCAGTACGTCCCGTCCGGCGAGGTCGCCGAGGTCCTCCCACTCGAACGGGGCGAACCAGCGCTCCGGGTCGAGGTCCTGGTCGAGACCGTAGAAGCGGCTGGCGAGATGGACGGGTGTGCGGGCGTCCCAGTTCGCCTGGTTGGCCCGCATCAGCCGGTCGTGCTCGGCGGACGTCATGAGGACATCCAACCGCGGACGGGCCCCGGACGGCGGCCCGACGCGCCAATCCGGCGCCCGCGCCCGCTCGTTCACACGGAGCGGGCCCGGGCGTCCTCGGCGATGCGCTCGAACCGGGCGCCCATGGCGGCCGCGAGTGCCTGGGCCCCGGACAACGGGCGCACCATCACGGTGAATTCGTCGATGAGGCCGTTGTCGTCGACGTGGATGAAGTCGCAGCCCTGGATCTCCCGGTCGCCCACGCGCGCCGTGAAGACCAGGGCGTGGTCCCGGCCCTGCGCGTCGTTGATCTCGCGCACGTAGCGGAAGTCCTCGAAGACCTCCGAGACCGCGCGCAGGATGGCGGCCGTGATCGCCTTCCCGGCGTACGGCTTGAACACCACCGGGCTGGTGAACACCACGTCCGGCGCCAGCAGCGCCTCGGCGGCGTCGAGGTCGAGGGCTTCGATCGCCTCACGGAATGCACGCATCTCGGGCCGCCTTGGTCAATTAGTTGAGTAGGTGCGCAGTAGATTAATCAAGCCTTGGTACGGTGTCCACATGTCCCTCAAGTACGCCGTCCTGGCCGCCCTCCTGGAGGGCGAGGCGTCCGGCTACGAACTGTCCAAGCTGTTCGACGTGTCGCTGGCCAACTTCTGGGCCGCCACCCCCCAGCAGCTCTACCGGGAACTGGAGCGGCTCGCCCAGGACGGCCTGATCCAGGCGCGGGTCGTGCGCCAGGAACGGCGTCCGGACAAGCGGATGTTCACCCTCACCGAGGAGGGCCGCCGGGACCTGCGGGCCTTCGCCGCCACGCCGCCCAGGCGGCCCACCGCCATCCGCGACGAACTGCTCATCAAGATCCAGGCCATGGACGACGGCGTCGATCCCGCGGCAACCCGTGCGCTGGTCGAGGAGCGACGGGAGTGGGCCCGCGGCAAGCTCGCCCGCTACCTGCGCGTCCGCGAACGCCTCCTGGCCGGCCGCAGCGAGGAGGACTACCTCCGCGAGACCGACCGCATCGGCCCCTACCTCACCCTCATGGGAGGCATCTCCTTCGAGGAGGACAACCTCCGCTGGTGCGAACGCGTGCTGACCGTCCTGCGGCAGCGCAGTCCCCTAGGCTGAGCCGATGTTCAGCCCCGAGGGTCCCACCCTGCGCGAGCTCGCGGTCCAGGCGCTGTCGTCGGTGGAGCGCGGCTACGACCTGCTCGCGCCGAAGTTCGACCACACCCCGTTCCGGACGCCCGACGTGATCCTCGACGCCGTCGCCGACGCCCTGCGGGGCACAGGGCCCTACGGAGCCGGACTCGACCTGTGCTGCGGCACCGGAGCAGGCGTCGGCGTACTGGCCGAGGTGTGCCGGGAGCGGGTCACCGGGGTCGACTTCAGCGCGGGGATGCTGACGATCGCGCGCGAGCGCACCCGCCCGGCGCGTCCGCCGGTCTCCTGGGTCCGCGCCGACGCCCGTGCCCTGCCCTTCGCGTCCGCCTTCGACCTGGTCGTGAGCTTCGGCGCCTTCGGGCACTTCCTGCCGCGCGAACTGCCCGGCCTGTTCGCCCAGGTGCGCGCCGTCCTGCGGCCGGGCGGCAGCTTCGCCTTCCCCGTCCTCGCCCCGCCCCGGCCGACCTCCCCGGGCTACTGGGCCCTGCTCGGCTTCGACACCGCGATGCGGGTGCGCAACGCGCTGTGGCGGCCCCCGTTCGTCATGTACTACCGCGCCTTCCGCCTCGGCGACGTCCGGCGCGAGCTGCTGCGCGCCGGTTTCGCGGTGGAACTGTGGGCGCTGCCCGGCCTCGGGCGACGACCGGACGGCAGCCCGAGGGCGCGTCTGGTCGTGGCCCGGGCCGCGGGGGCCGTCAGCCCCGCAGGGCCAGTCAGCCTCGCAGGAAGTTCAGCAGATCGTCGTTGAAGGACTTCTCGTAGTCGCCCACCAGACCGTGCGGGGCGCCCGGGTACACCTTCAGCGTCGCGTTCTCCACCAGCTTCGCCGTCCGGTGCGCGGAGGCGCCGATCGGCACGATCTGGTCGTCGTCACCGTGCGCCACGAGCGTCGGGACGTCGATCCGCGCCAGGTCCTCGGTGAAGTCGGTCTCCGAGAACTGCGCGACACAGTCGTAGGCGCCCTTCAGGCCCACCTGCATGCTCCACAGCCAGAACTGCCGGCGCATGCCCTCCGACACGGCGGCACCGGGCCGGTTGAAGCCGTAGAAACTCTCGCTCAGGTCCCAGTAGAACTGCGACCGGTCGGACTCCACGCCCGCGCGGATGCCGTCGAAGACCTCCTTCGGCGTGCCCTCCGGGTTGGCCTCCGTGCGCAGCATCAGCGGCGGGACCGCGCCCAGCAGCACGACCTTGGAGACCCGCTCCGTGCCGTGCCGTCCGATGTAGCGGGTCACCTCGCCGCCGCCGGTCGAGTGGCCCACCAGGACCGCGTCCCGCAGATCCAGCGACTCGATCAGCTCGGCCAGGTCGTCGGCGTACCGGTCCATGTGGTTGCCCTGCCACGGCTGGCCCGAGCGGCCGTGCCCGCGGCGGTCGTGCGCCACCGCGCGGAAGCCGTGCTCGGCGACGAGCCGCGCCTGCCCGTCCCAGGCGTCGGCGTTCAGCGGCCAGCCGTGGCTGAACACCACGGGCCGGCCCGAGCCCCAGTCCTTGTAGTAGATCTCGGTTCCGTCGGAGGTGGTGAACGTGCTCATCGCACAGGGTTCCTCTCGGTGGCGGCCGGCACGGGACGGTGCCGGATCGGTCGGAAGGCCGTCCTCCCCACTGTCGCCGCGATCCGGGCATCGTGCGCGCGGGCACCGCCCGCGCCACCGTCACAAGGCGCCGTAGAGGGCCTCCACCAGCGCCGTCTTCCGGGGGTCGTCCGCGATGTGCGGGCCCATGCGGTTCATCACGTACCCGAGGGCGACGCCGGCCTCCGGGTCGGCGAGGCCGCAGGAGCCGCCGTAGCCGTCGTGACCGAGGGCGCGCGGGTTCGGCCCGTAGGAGCCCTGCGGGCCGCTGAGCCACAGCCCCAGCCCGGCCTCCGTCTCACCGCCCAGCCCGGCCCCCAGGACCAGGTCGAGGCACCGGCCCTGCCCCTCGCGCACCCGCTCGGCGGCCTGCGGCGACAGCAGGCGCACGCCCCGGTGGGTGCCCCGCCCCGCGAGGACGGCGTACACCTCGGCGACCCCGAGGGCGGTGCCGTGCCCGTTCGCCGCGGGGATCTCGGCGGTCCGCCAGGCCGGCGAGTTGGCCGCGGCGGCCGAGGCAGGCGGATTGGCCAGCGCGGCGATCACCACCGGCGCGGGCCGCGCGGAGGCGGTCGCCTGCCCACCGTCCGGCACGACGGGCGGCTGGACCAGCTCCGCCACCCGCCCGAAGTCCTTCTCCGCGACGCCGATGCCGAAGTCGGCCCCCAGCGGCCCGGTCACCTCGCGCCGCAGGAAGGCGCCGGGCGACAACCCCGACACGCGCCGCACGACCTCGCCGACCAGATGGCCGTAGGTCAGCGCGTGGTAGCCGCTCCGGGTGCCGGGCTCCCACCAGGGCGCGGTCGCCGCGAGCCGCTGCGTGGTCAGCTCCCAGTCGCACAGCTGCTCCAGCGAGTGCGGCTCGCGCAGCCCGGCCAGCCCGGCGCGGTGGGACAGCAGGTGCCGCACCAGGACCCTGTCCTTGCCCGCCGCGGCGAACTCGGGCCAGTACGCCGCCACCGGCGCGTCCAGGTCCAGCAGGCCGCGGTCGGCCAGGACGTGGGCGCACAGGGCCACCGGGCCCTTGGTGGTGGACCACACGTTGACCAGCGTGTCCCGCTCCCAGGGCCGGGTGCGCGCCGCGTCGGCCCAGCCGCCCCACAGGTCCACCACCGTCCGGCCGCCTCGGACGACGGCCACGGCGGCACCCAGCTCCCCCCGCGTGCCGAAGTTCTCCTCGAAGGCCCGGCGCACGGCGGCGAATTGCGGCTCGCAGTGGCCGTGCACCCGCGTCCCGTCCCCATGGCGCCCGTTCGCGGACATGAACCCCACCCCTCCAGCGGCCCGTCACTCGGCCCCCGGGCCGGTCGGTCGGCGCCCGGGGCCCGATGAACGTACCGACCGGTCGGACCGGCAGGGAAGGGCGCGTGCGGGGAACGGCCGGATCAGATGTACGACCGCATCCAGCGCAGCTTCGCCGCCTCCTGGAACGGGCCGCCGCCCTCGTGGTCGTTGAAGTCGTAGACCTCGATCGCCTTGTCCTCGTGCGCCCAGGCATTGAACGCCGCGAAGACGGTCGAGGGCGGGCAGGTCTGGTCCTCCAGCGCGGCCGAGAAGAGCGCCGGGGCCCGGCCGCGGGAGGCGAAGTGGACGCCGTCGAAGTAGGACAGCGTGCGCAGCACCTGCTCGCTGCGGCCGCGGTGCGTCTTGAGGAACAGCCCGATCTCGCGGTACGGGTGACGATCCGTCAGGGTCACCGCGCGCGGGAAGTCGCACAGGAACGGCACGTCCGGCGCGATGCCCGCCAGGTCCGGCACCAGGCCGCCGACCGCGAGGGTGATGCCGCCGCCCTGACTGGATCCGACGGCCACGGTGCGCGCGGGGTCGGTCAGCGGATGCGCACGGGCCGCCTCCACGGCCCGTACCGCGTCCGTGAACACCCGGCGGTAGTAGTAGTTCCCGGGTGCGTCCACACCCCGCGTCATGAACCCGGGGAAGGCGGGCCCGCCGCCCACCGGGTCGTCCGTGCCGCCGCCCCCGCCCCAGGCGCTGCCCTGGCCGCGGGTGTCCATCACGAAGTGCGCCCGGCCCGTGGACGCCCACAGCAGGTGCTGGTGCGGCAGGCCGCGCCCGCCGCCGTAGCCGATGAACTCCACGACCAGGGGCAGCGGTTCCTGCGCCGCGGCGGGCAGCGTCAGCCAGCCCTTGACGGGATGACCGCCGAAGCCGGCGTACGTCACGTCCAGGACGCGCACCGTGGACAGGCCGGTGTCCACCGGCTCGAAACGGGCGTCCAGGTCGTGCGCACGTGCCTCCCGGAGGGTCGCGGACCAGAACGCGTCGAAGTCCTCCGGTTTGACGGACGCGCTCCGGTGGGCGCGCAGTTCGTCGTCGGACAGGTCGAACAGGGCCATGCAGGACCACCTTGGGGGAGTACGGCTGCCGGAGTGGTGCGCAGGAGCACAGTACGGGGGCGGCCGGAGAGGTGGCCAGGTGCTTCCGCCCGGTGCCGCCGTCACACGTGCGAGCCGGTGTCACCGTCACCTGTGCGTGCCGGTGCCGCCGTCACACATGCGCGCCGGTGTTGCCGTCACACGTGCGCGTCCCTGCCGCCGTGACACGTACGCGACGGTGCCGCGTCATACATACGCGGAGGTGCCGCCGTCACACGTTGCGGTGCGTCCACAGCGGTTCGGTCCGGGCCCACGCCCGGTCCCATTCGGCCAGTCTGCGGCGCAGGGCGACGCGGCGCACCGCGAAGTGGCCGAGCAGCACCAGCAGCACCGCACCGCCCGCGGCGCCCACGCCCATGGTGAGGGCGTGCTGCCACACCGTCGTGTCGTCCATCGGCCGTCCGACGGGGCGTCCCCGGGAGTCCAGCCAGACGTCCACGACCTCGCCCGGGTCCGTCCCCGCGCGGACCCGGACGCGCGCGGTGCGCGCACCGCCGCCGTCCTCCGTCCAGCGCACCGTCGCCCGGTAGGCATGCTGACCACCCGCCTGCGCCGACGGCAGGGCACCCTCGCTCCTGCCCAGGACCTCGGCGCGGACACGATGGCGTTCGGCGTGCTGCGCCACCGACATCGACTTCGCCTCGCCGTACGCCCAGCGCCCGGTCGCCGTCCCCGCCAGGGGCGCACCCACGAGGATCAGGAGGGCGAACGCCAGGACCGTCCACGTCTCGACGACGTCGCACCTGCGGCGCAGCGCACTGTGCCCCCGGTACAGGCCGGGCATCCGGGTTCGCATGTCGACCACCTCACCGTCACCCGCGGGGGAGGGCCGGGACCGGCAACCCGGGTTCGGCCCGACAGGGGGGTGCCCGGCGGGGCCGCAGCGAAACCCGCCAGGGCGGGGCCGACTTGAGGCGGGCGCGGCGTCCCGGACGGCCGGGCGCGGGGGCCGTTCCCACCCCGCGCACCCGCCCTCAGCCGAAGCGCTCGATCCGGATGCGGTCCACCGGCTGGCCCGCCGCCACGAGCAGCCGGGAGGCGTGCTCGGCGAACGAGTTGGAGCCGCACACATAGGCTTCCCACCCACCCGGAGGCTGCGCGGCCAGGAGCGGCGCCACATGTGCGGCCGCCATACGACCTACCGCCGCACCCTCCGGTGCGCTCCGGGTGAACACCACGGTGCTCTCGGCGCCCAACTCCCGGGCGTAGATGAGCTCCTCCGGGCTGCGCGCGGAGACCAGCATGCGCAGCGGCAGGTCGAGGTGGCGCGCCCGGTGGTGACGCACCATGGACATCAGCGGGACGACCCCGGAGCCGGCGCCGACGAGCAGCGCGGGCCGGTCGCCCGGCCAGGCGAAGAAGCCGCTCACGGGACCCCGCAGCTCGACCCGGTCGCCGGGCCGGGCGACCTCGTGGAACCACCCCGAGACCTCGCCGCCCTCGATGCGGTCGAGGGTCAGCTCCACATGACCGGAGTCGTCCGGAGCCGACGCGATCGAATAGTGGCGCTGCGCCACATAGCCGTCCTCCGCGGTGAGCCGAACCATCAGGTGCTGGCCGGGCAGATGCCCCGGCCAGTCCGCCACGGCGAACCGGAAGGTGGCGGCACGCGGGGTCTCACGGCGGATCTCCGTCAAGGTGGCGGTCTGCCACACGGAGGCGGCCTGCTCGTCCACGGCGATCCGGCCGGGCACCGCGAAGGGCGTGGGCGGCACGAACGTCTCAGTCACCGGAGTACCTCTGCTCCTCCCAGGGGTTGCCGCGCTCGTGGTAGCCGTTCGACTCCCAGAACCCGGGCTCGTCGTGGTCGAGGACGCGCAGGCCGGCGATCCACTTCGCGCTCTTCCAGAAGTACAGGTGCGGCACCACCAGCCGGGCCGGGCCGCCGTGCTCGGGGGCGAGGGGCCGGCCGCCGTACTCCCAGACGATCCAGGCGCGCCCGCCGGTCAGGTCGGCGAGCGGGAGGTTCGTGGTGTAGCCGGTGTGGGCGTAGGCGACGGCATGGGTGGCGGACCCATGGGGCCGGACCATGTCCAGGAAGGCGTCCACGGACACACCCGAGAACCGCACCCCGAACTTCGACCAGCCGGTCACGCAGTGGATGTCCCCCTCGTACGCCGAGGCGGGCAGCCGGTGCGCCTCCTCCCAGCCCCAGGTGCGCGGCTCCTCCACCAGCCCGTCGACGCGGAAGGTCCAGTCGGCGGGTGCCAGCTCGGGAGTGACCTCGGCGGACAGGACCGGCCAGTCGTCGCGGGCGTCGTACTGCCCGGGCGGCAGGGCGGGACCGGCGGCGCGCGGGCGGCCGGTGAAGCCTCGGGTGATGTGCATGCGGTGGTGCCTCCGGGCCGGTCCCGCGGTGCCCCGCCGGGCCGGTGTGCTCGGTGATTGCCTGCTCAACCGTACGTGGTGCGCGGACAGAGGTGCCGGGCGGCCGTCCTGCGACGGCCCTAGGCCGTGGCCGTCGGGGCCGGGTGCGCGTCCTGGTCCTCCGGGTCCGGGCCCGGCGAGGTGTTGTAGCGCACCAGGTAGTCGGCGAAGCGCTCCAGGTCCGGGGCCGGCCAGTGCGCCAGCCGCTCCCGGAAGGCCGCCCTGCGCCTGTGGGTGACCTGCGCCAGGATCCGCCGCCCGGCCTCCGTCAGATGCAGCAGCTGTACGCGCTGGTCGTCCGCGTCCGGACGGCGTGCGACCAGTCCCGCCCGTTCCAGCGCGGTGACCTGGCGGCTCACCGTCGATTTGTCCAGGGCGTAGTGGGCGGCCAGGTCGGTGGCCCGGCACCCGCCGCTCTCCTCCAGGTGCCCGAGCAGCGTGTACGACACCAGCGACAGCTCCGGGTGCATCCGCCCCGCGGCGGCCCGCGCCCGGCGGGCGAAGACCGTCATCTCCCGCTGGATCGTCTCCACGGCGTCGGCGGTACGCCGGGTGTGCGCGGTGTGCACGGGAACCTCCCTCGGAGACTGTGGCTCACCTCCATGGTTGCATGAGCCAACCAGTTCCCGCGCGGGCGCCGGGCCCCCGGGGCCGTCGGCGGGTCGGGTAGGGTTGCCGTCCGGCCGGGAACGAACCCGGCCGCCGGAAAGCCGAGGAGGTGAGACCCATTACCGCTGTGTCAGCTCGGGTGCTCTCCTTCCGACCTCCCGCGGATCGCCGGCCGTAGGCGACCGCTGAGCGCCCTTCGGCTCTCGAAAGGCTCCTGGCTTCCATGTCGCCCGCATCATCCCCGTTCTCCGCGTCGTCCCCGTTCTCGGCGTCGTCCCCGTCGTCCGCGGCGTCCGGGTTCTCCGCATCGCCCGCGTCCCCCGACGCACCCACACCCGCGCCTGCGCCTGCGCCTTCCTCCCCTTCCACGCCCTCCTCCCGTACGTCCCTCGTCGCCGTCCTGCGTGCCGCGGGCTGTGTCTTCGCCGAGGAGGAGGCCGAACTGATCCTCGACGCCGCCCGCACCCCGGCCGAGGCCGCCGTCATGGCCGAACGCCGCGCCGCGGGGCTGCCGCTGGAACTCGTCGTCGGCTGGGCCGCGTTCCGGGGGCTGCGGATCGCCGTCGCCCCGGGCGTCTTCGTACCGCGCCGCCGTACCGAGTTCCTCGTGGAGCAGGCGCTGCTCCAGGCACCCGACGCACGCGTCGTCGTCGATCTGTGCTGCGGCGCGGGTGCGGTCGCCGCCGCGCTGGCCGCCGGACTCGGCCCCGTGGAACTGCACGCGGCGGACGTGGACCCGGCCGCCGTGCGCTGCGCCCGCGGCACCATCGGCCCCCTCGGCGGGCACGTCCACCAGGGCGACCTGTTCGAGGCGCTGCCCGGCGAGCTGCGCGGCCGGGTCGGCATCCTCGCGGCCAACGTGCCCTACGTGCCGAGCGGCGAGATCGCGCTGCTGCCGCAGGAGGCGCGCGACCACGAACCCCGGGTCGCTCTCGACGGCGGCGGCGACGGCCTGGACGTCCTGCGCCGGGTGGCGGCCGGGGCGCCGGACTGGCTCGCCCCGGGCGGCTGCGTCCTGGTGGAGACGAGCCGGGACCAGACCCCGGCCGCCGTCGCGGTCTTCGAGAGCCACGGCCTGGCGGCCCGCCCGGCCGTCTCGGAGGAGCTGCACGCGCACGTGGTGATCGGCGTCAGGACCTGAGGTCCCGCCCGGCCACGGCACCGGAGCCCGGGCCCGGCGCCGTGGCCCGGGCGACGAGCAGGGCGACGTCGTCGAAGTTGTCCGGCTCGTGCAGGGTGCGCAGCAGCAGCTCGCACACCTCCTCCAACGGGCGGTCCGGGCCCTCCAGCAGGGACAGCAGCGTGCCGAGCCGGTCGTCGAGCGGGTCGCGGCGGGTCTCTACGAGGCCGTCGGTGTAGAACACCAGCCGGTCGCCCGGGTCGAGGTCCACGGTGGTGGTGGCGAAGGCCACCCCGCCCACGCCCAACGGCACGCCGGTCGGCAGGTCGAGCAGTTCCGGGGAGCGGCCCACCCGTACCCGCACCGGCGGCAGATGCCCGGCGTTGGCGATCCGGCACTGGCGCAGATACGGGTCGTGGACGGCGTACACGCAGGTCGCGATGGACTGCTCCAGGCCGGCGGTGATCCGGTCGAGGTGCTCCAGCAGCACGTGCGGTTCGAGGTCGAGGGAGGCGAGGGTGTTGGTGGCGGTGCGCAGCCGTCCCATCGCGGCGGCCGCCGGGATGCCGCTGCCCATCACGTCGCCCACCACGAGCGCGGTCTTGCCCCCGTCCAGTTCGATCACGTCGAACCAGTCGCCGCCGACCTCGCTGGTGGCTCCGGCCGGCTGGTAGCGGGAGGCGACCTCCAGGCCGCCCGTCACGGGCGGGTGGCTGGGCAGCAGGCTCCGCTGGAGGGTGAGGGCGGTCTCGCGGGCGCTCTGGTACCAGCGCGCGTTGTCGATCTGCACGGCGGCCCGCGCGGCCAGCTCCCGCGCGAGCAGCAGGTCGTCCTCGCTGAACGGCAGCGGATTGCGGGTGCGCTTGAGGTCCAGCGCGCCCAGCACCTCGCCCCGCGCGATCAGCGGCACCGCCAGGTACGAGTGCACCCCCGCCCGGCGCAGCAGCTCGGCCGCCTCGGGGGAGCGCGCGATGCGCACCAGGTCCTCGTCCCGGACCTCCGGCAGCACCACCGGGCTCGCCGTGCGCACGCACTCGGTGACCAGCCGGTCGGAGGCGTACCGGGCCACCTGCCCCGGGGTGTCGGCCGCCTCCAGGGCCTCCGCGGAGTCGTAACCCCGTACCGCCAGCGCGCGGATCACCGCGGACTCGGCGGGCCCGAGGCTGGTGCGCCGGCCCTGCACCACCGCGTCCAGCAGATCGACGGCCGCGACGTCGGCGAGCTCGGGCACGGCGACCTCGGCGAGCTCGCTGGCCGTGCGGTCCAGGTCGAGCGTGGTGCCGATCCGCCCCGAGGCGTCGGCGATCAGGGCCAGCCGCCGCCGCGCGGCCTCCGCCTCGATGCCCGCCTGGTACTGCTCGGTCACGTCGACGATCGAGACGGCCACGCCCAGCACCGTCCCGAAGGCGTTCTCCAGCCGGTACAGCGAGACCGACCAGGCGTGGTCCCGGTGCGGGTCGGCCGGGGTGCGGCCGACGGTGGACTGGTCGACGACCGGCCGGCCGGTCTCCAGCACGCGGCGCGCGGCGGACTCCAGTGCGTCGACGTCCATCTGCGGCAGGATCTCGCGGGCCGTGCGGCCCAGGTGCTCCTCGGCGGGGACGCCGTTGATCTCCTCCAGCGCCGGGTTGACCGACACGTACCGCAGTCCGGTGTCCAGCACGGCCAGCCCGGTCGGGGACTGGGCGATCATCCGGGTGGACAGCGCCACCTCGCGCTCCAGCCGGTGCACGGTGCGCTGGTCGGCGCACAGGCCCAGCGCGTACACGTCGCCCTGGTCGTCCAGCAGCCGCATGTTGCGGAACTCCACCACCCGCGTGGTGCCGTCCTTGCGGCGGACGGGAAACGCCCCGGCCCAGCTCTGGCCGGTGCCCATGACGTCGGCGAACAGCTTGACCACGAGGTCCAGGTGCTTCTCGTGGACCATGATCCGGGCGGCGTACTGCCCGAGCGCCTCCGCGGCGTCGTAGCCGAACAGCTCCTCGGCCTGCGGGCTCCACAGCACGATGCGGCCCTCGGAGTCCAGGACGATGGAGGCCACCCGCAGGACGTCGAGCAGTCCGCTGGGCCGCGCGGAGCCGCGTGGCCGTCCCTCGTTCTCGGGAGCCCCGGCTGCACTCATCCCACGCCCCGTTCGCCGTCCCGGCGCACGCCGTCGTGCACCGACACCCCATGTTCTACCGCGTGCGGCCGCTTCCGACCGGCTCCTTGCGTCACCTTCCACCATCTCCCACCGCGGCCCGGACCGCCGTGCGGGCGGCGGGGCGCCGCCGGTAGTGCTCACGTGCGGGTGGTGCTTTGCTGGGGGAGGGGCGGACCGGCAGCGTGGCCGTGGAAGGAGCGATCACGATGGACCTTGAGCGACCGCACCCCCACTCCGTCTCGGTGGAGATCAGCGGGTGCAGCAAGCACGACGCCCGGACCGTGTTCGACGCGCTGTGCTCCTGTTACGAGTCCGACCGGTGCGCCGACGACGTGCCGGAGGACCTGCACGAGACCCGGCCGACCGTCTGGCTCGGCACCTTCGACGTGGCCGACGAGCACGAGGGCGGCGCCCCGGTCACGCTGTCGTCCTCCGTCGAGGCCGACCTGCACGGCGGCTACTGGGCGATCGAGCGGTTCCGCACGACCCTGGACTCGCTGTTCGACGTCCACGACCTGAGCACCGTCTCCGGTGACCAGGAGAAGGAGCTGCACGTGCGCCTGCAGAGCAGGTGAGCCCTTCGCCGTCGCCGTACCCGGCCGCCGTACCCCGGTCGCCGTACCCCGGCCGCCGTGCCCCCGGGCGCGGCGGCCGGCCGTGCGTGTGCCCGGCCGCGGACCGGAACCGCTGGTCACGGCCCGGCTGTGCCCTCCGTCACGCCTTGTGCAACTAGTTGCACAAACCCGCGGTAGTCCTCTACAACTACTGGCACGACACCGCGCACGGAGGGCCCGATGAGCCGTTACCCGCACCTGCTGAGCCCCCTCGACCTGGGCTTCACCACCCTGCCCAACCGGGTCCTCATGGGCTCGATGCACGTCGGCCTGGAGGAGGCCGAGGGCGGGTTCGCGCGCATGGCCGCGTTCTACGCCGCCCGCGCCCGCGGCGGCGTGGGCCTGATCGTCACCGGCGGCATCGCGCCCAACGACGAGGGACGCCCGTACGAGGGCGGCGCCAAGCTCACCACCGAGGAGGAGGCCGAGCAGCACCGGGTCGTCACGGACGCCGTGCACGGCGAGGGCGGCCGGATCGCCCTGCAGATCCTGCACTTCGGCCGCTACGCCTACCACCGCGACCTCGTCGCGCCCAGCCCCCTCCAGGCGCCCATCAGCCCCTTCCCCCCGCGGGAGATGACCGACGCCGACGTCGAGCGGACCATCGAGGACTACGTACGCACCGCGCGCCTCGCCCGGCAGGCGGGCTACGACGGCGTGGAGATCATGGGCTCCGAGGGCTACCTCATCAACGAGTTCATCGCCACGCAGACCAACCGGCGCACCGACCGCTGGGGCGGCTCGTACGAGAACCGCATGCGCTTCCCGCTGGAGATCGTGCGCCGCGTGCGCGAGGCGGTCGGCGAGGACTTCATCGTCATCTACCGGCTGTCCATGCTCGACCTCGTCCCCGGCGGCTCCACCCTGGACGAGGTGATCACCCTCGCCAAGGCCGTCGAGGCCGCCGGGGCGACCCTCATCAACACCGGCATCGGCTGGCACGAGGCCCGCATCCCCACCATCGCGACCTCCGTGCCGCGCGGCGCCTACACCTGGGTGACCAAGCGGCTCATGGGCGAGGTGTCCGTCCCGCTCGTCACGACCAACCGCATCAACACCCCGGAGCTGGCCGAGGAACTGCTCGCCGACGGCGCGGCCGACATGGTGTCCATGGCCCGCCCGATGCTCGCCGACCCGGACTTCGTCACCAAGGCCGAGGCCGGCCGCCCCGAGGCCATCAACACCTGCATCGGCTGCAACCAGGCCTGTCTCGACCACACCTTCAGCGGCCTGATCACCTCCTGCCTGGTCAACCCGCGGGCCTGCCACGAGACCGAGCTGGTGCTCTCCCCGACCCGGCTGCGCAAGCGCGTCGCGGTCGTCGGCGCCGGACCGGCCGGTCTGGCGTGCGCCGTCTCCGCCGCCGAGCGCGGGCACGAGGTCACGCTGTTCGACGCGGCGAGCGAGATCGGCGGCCAGCTCAACGTCGCCCGCAAGGTGCCGGGCAAGCAGGAGTTCGACGAGACGCTGCGCTACTTCCGCACCCAGCTCGACTGGCACGGCGTCGACGTCCGGCTGGACACCCTCGTCACGAGCGCCGACGTCGACGGCTACGACGAGGTCGTCGTCGCCACCGGCGTCACCCCCCGCACCCCGGAGATCCCCGGCGTCGACCACCCGAGCGTCCTCGGCTACCTCGACGTCCTGCGCGACGGCGCACCCGTCGGCGACCGGGTCGCCATCCTCGGCGCGGGCGGCATCGGCTTCGACGTCGCCGAGTTCCTCACCGACGGCGGCGACAAGGCCCACGAGGACCCGGCGACGTACTTCCGCCAGTGGGGCGTCGACATGGACTACCAGGGCCCCGGCGGCCTCGCCGCGCCGGAGCGGCCCGTCCCGCCGCGCACCGTCCACCTGCTCCAGCGCAAGACCTCCAAGGTCGGCGCCGGTCTCGGCAAGACCACCGGCTGGATCCACCGCACCGAGCTCAAGCACCGCGGCGTGACCATGGTCCCCGGCGTGCGCTACGACCGGATCGACGACGCCGGGCTGCACGTCACCGTCGGGGAGGAGAGCACCGTGCTGGAGGTCGACACGATCGTGCTGTGCACCGGCCAGGACCCGCGCCGCGGCCTGTACGAGGAGCTGATCGCGGCCGGACGCAGCGCCCACCTCATCGGCGGCGCCGACGTGGCCGCGGAGCTGGACGCCAAGCGCGCCATCAAGCAGGGCACCGAGCTGGCGGCCGCCCTGTAGGGCGCGACCGCGATCCTAGGATGAGGCCATGTCACTCCCGCACGCGATCCTCACCGCCCTGCTCGAGAAGCCGTCGTCCGGGCTGGAGCTGACGCGCCGCTTCGACCGGTCGATCGGCTACTTCTGGTCGGCGACGCACCAGCAGATCTACCGCGAGCTGGGAAAGCTGGAGTCCGACGGCCTCATCCGGGCCCTGCCGTCCGAGCAGCCCGCCCGCGGGCAGAAGAAGAGCTACGAGGTCCTGCCCGCGGGCCGCGCCGAACTGGCCCGCTGGACCGCCGCCGCACAGGACCCCAAGCCGCACCGCGACACCCTGCTGCTGCGGCTCAGGGCGGCGGCCGTCGTCGGCACGGCCGGTCTCGAGGCCGACCTGCGGCGCCATCTGGAGCTGCACGAGCAGCAGTTGGCGGAGTACCGGGAGATCGAGAAGCGGGACTTCCCGCCCGGCCGGGACGGCACCGAGGACCGGCTGCGGCACCTGGTGCTACGGGCCGGCATCGACCTGGAGACCTTCTGGACCCAGTGGCTGCGGCGGGCTCTGACGGATTTCCCCGAACTGCCGGACGGCGCACCGGCCGAACCCTCCGCACGGACATGACCGCGGCCCGCCCGACCGGAGCGCTTCGGAAGGGCGGGCCGCCGTACGCACCGGATCAGATCCGGTGCGGCTTGTTGCGCCGGCGCAGGTACAGCGCCGTGCCGAGCAGGCCGGTGCCGACCAGCGCGCCGCCCGCCACCAGCGTGACGGTGCCGTAGTCCGTCGAGGAGCCGCCGACCCCGCCCATGACGCCGCGGGACGGCGAGGCCGAGGGGGACGCCGACCGCGACGGCGAGGGCGCCGTCGACACCACGACGGACTGCGTGCCGGCCGTGGTCCCGTCGGAGCAGACGACGATCACCGTGTACGTGCCCGGAGAGACGCCGGACCAGGCGGCGGACTGGCTGGTGGACGTCCCCGACAGGGTCACCTGACGGCCCTGCGCGAAGCTGCCCTGACTGCTGGTCAGCAGCGAGGCCGTGCCCCAGCTGCCGTTGATCTGGGTGCACGAGCTGGTCGTGACCGACACGGTCGTCCCCGTGGTGCTCACGGAGATGCCCGGGCCGGCGAAGGCGGGCGCCGCGGCCGGGAAGAGAGGCAGCGCGGCGGCGGCTGCCACGGTCAGGCCGGAGCGGAGAACTGACGATGAGTTGCTCATGTGGACTGCCCTCCGGCGGCACGGTTGGCGGTACATCCCTTTGCGCCGCCGAGGGTCGGGGAACGCCCGTGCTGCCTCGTGGCCAGCCAAGACGCCCCCGGTCAAGGCCGCACGCCGGGCGCCCCCGTGCAGGTGACGCCGTGCCTCCACCGGGTGACGCGCGGGCGGGTCAGCGCCCCGCGCCCGTGGTCACCGTCCGCTCCGCCGAGAAGCCTCCCCAGGTGCCGTCCGGCAGCATCGCCCGCACGCGCACCCGGTGCCGGACCCCGGACTCCCGGCCCACGTAGAAGCTGTACTCGGCCCGGTCCCGGGGAGCCCGGCCCCCGTACACCAGCGAGGTGGCGGTCCTGCCGTCCAGCTGGATCTCGTACTCCGTGATCCGCCCGTCGACCCGGGGCGGAACCCAGCTGAGGTCCAGGTAGTGGGCACCGTCCGCCCGGTGGCTCGCCACCCGGAAGCCGGTGGGCGCCGTACCGCGGCCATCGTCCCCGCCCGGGGTGGTGATCCGCACGCCGGCACTGGCGGGGGAGACGTTCCCGGCCGCGTCCCGGGCCCGGACGGTGAACACATAGGCGCGGCCGGGACGCAGCCCGGTGACCACCGCGGCCGTCTGGTTCCCGCCCACACTGTGGATCTTCGTACCGCTCTGCTGGATGTCGTACGACACCACCTTCCGGTCGTCCTTCGCCGCGGACCAGGTCAGCTGCACCGCACGGCTGCCGGCCACCCGGCCCCGGGCCGCCGCCGGGCGGCTCGGCGCCGAGCGGTCGTCCGCGACGGCCGCCGGTGTCCGTGCCCGTACGGCACGGCTGCTCGGGCCCAGGCGCCCCTCGGCGTCCCGCGCCCGCACGGTGAAGACGTACGACGTGGAGGGCCGCAGCCTGGTGACGTCCACCATGTGCTTGGCACCAGGCACTTCCTCGACCTTCGTGGTGCCGCGATACACCTCGTAGCGCTCGGCCCGGGCGGTGGTGTTCCACATGACGTGCACGCTGGTGGCGGTCCCCGCCTGCGCGGTGACGCCCGTCGGCGCGCCGGGCGGCGAGCCGCCGTCCTCCTGGCCGGCACCGGGCCCGCCGCACGCGGTGAGCAGGGCGAGGACCGCGCAGCACGCGAGCCGGCGCAGGGAAGCGGGCAGAGCGGAGGGAACTCGCACGTCGCTGCCTCCCGGGGCGGCACTCGGCAATGGTCCGGACCAATATGCCGCCGCTGACGCGATCACATCAAGAGGGCGGCCCCGTTCGACGGGTCCCGAATCTGCGCGCCCTGGGCACCGTACGGGCACCGCATTCCGCTGCCGGCCGCCCGGCGCCGGCCCGTATGCTGAGGAGCCAGGTGCTCGAACTGCGGTCCCACAGACCGGAGTTCGAGTCCGTCGCGCGGACCGCTGTCGTCGCAGATCCCGCGCCGGCGTGGGCGGCCGGGAGGGCCTGGTCCTCCGCGGACCCGGCCTCCCGGCCCCCGTCGCGGCTCACGGACGCGTGCACCGTCCGGCCCCCCAGCGGTGGCCCGGCCACCGCACCGGGGACAGATTGGGCTGAGTGCCCGTCAGGTCCCCGAGGAGAGGCTCACCCATCGTGCGTGCCCGGTCCCTCACACTGGCCGCGGCCAGTGCCGCCCTGCTCGCCCCGTCGGCCGTCCCCACCGGGCCGCCCCCGCACCGCGCCCAGCCGGTGGTGTGGCGTGAGGGCACCGTCCGGGCCGCCGACCTGCTCGCCGCGGTGCGCCACTGCGACCAGATCTCCACGGGCCGCTACCGCAGCGACAACGGCAGACCGGCGGACATCCCCGTCTGCGGGACCCGCGACGTCGTGCACTGGAAGGCCGACATGGACATCGACTGCGACGGCCGCCCCGGGCCGCGCTGCAACCGGGCCACCGACCCGTACTTCGCTGCCAGCACGGCGTTCGCACAGTCCGACGGCCGCCCGCTGAGCGCCGAACGCCTCCCCTTCATCGTGGTGCCGGCCCCGAGCCGCATCTGGGACTACCGTGCCCACGGGATCGGCGGCGGCTCGGTCGTGGCCGTCGTCCACCGCGACCGCGTGCAGTACGCGGTCGTCGGCGACACGGGCCCCCAGAACATCATCGGCGAGGCGTCCTACGCGACCGCCGAGGCGCTCGGCATCCGACCCGACCCGCACGGCGGGGGCGTGCCATCGGGCGTGACGTACATCGTGTTCAAGAACACCAAGGCGTCCCCGATCGAGGATCACGCGGCGGCCGTGAAGGCGGGGGAGCGGGCGGCCCGGCGGCTCGTCGGCACGACGCCCGACGCGAGCACGCCGACGGGTTGACCGGCCACCGCCCGAGCCGGCCGCCCGAACCGGGCACGCAGCACCCGACCGCGTCGGTGCCGGTCGCGCCCGCGGCCAGGCGACCGCGGGCGACGTGCGTCGCTCCGGCCGCATCCGCAGGGCGCGCCGCGGCGAGTGTGGGCACCCTGCCGGAGCGCCTCCGGGGCCCGGCCTTGTTGGCGTCGGCCGGGCGGGTGAGTGGCGTCCGCGTCGGACGTGCGTCGGCTCGTGGGCGTTGGGAGCGGGTACTTCTTCGGCGGGCCGTGTGCTCGCGCGTGGGTGCTTCCGGCGTCCGGCCGCGTTGGCGTTGGCCGGGGCGCGTGACTGGCGCCCACGTCGGACGGGCCGGCGGCTGCGTGCCCCGTCGGCGGGCTGCGACTGTGCTCGCGTGGTGCTTCCGGCGTCCGGCCGCGTTGGCGTTGGCCGGGGCCCGTGACTGGCGCCCACGTCGGGCGGGCGGCGGCTGCGGGTGCCTCGTCGGCGGGCTGCGACTGTGCTCGCGTGGTGCTTCCGGGGTCCGGCCTCGTTGACGTTGGCCGGGGCGCGTGACTGGCACCCGCGTCAGGCGTGCGGCGGCCGCGGCGCGTCCGGGTCCCTCGCGGGCAGGTGGTGTGCCCGCGCGTGGGTGCTTCCGGCGCCAGGCCGCGCGTGCGGCGGCCGGGGTGCACTACCCGCACCCGCGCCCGGCGCGCGGTGCCGCGCGGGTGCCTCGGGGGCGGGTTGTGGGCTCGCGCGTGGGCGAGCCCGCAGCCCGTCGCCGCTCGGCCTCCGCAGGAGTACCCCGTCGCTACACCTTCCGGTAGGAGTACGCCTCGGCCGCTGCCGCCTCCACGGCCTCCAGGTCCGCCCCGGTCGCCGCCGTGACGACCGCGGCCACGGCGCCCTCCACGAACGGTGCGTCCACCAGGCGCGTGCCCTCCGGGAGTTCGTCGCCCTCGGCCAGCAGCGCCTTGACGGTGAGCACCGCGCTGCCCAGGTCGGTGAGCACGGCGACCCCCGCGCCCCGGTCGACCGACGCCGCCGCCGCGGCGATCAGTTCGGTGCTGGTGCCGAGCCCTCCGCCCTCCGTGCCGCCCGCCGGGGCGACCGGCACCACCGGGCCGCCGCCCGCGAGGCCCTTGGCCAGCGCGGCGACCGACGCGGCCACCTCCGCGCTGTGCGACACCAGCACGATCCCGACCAGCCGCTCGTCACTCACCGCCGGCCTCCACCAGTCCCGCGATCAGCAGCGCGGCCGAGGTGGCACCCGGATCCTGGTGCCCGATGCTGCGCTCGCCCACGTAGCTTGCCCGGCCCTTGCGGGCCTGCAAGGGCGTCGTGGCGACGGCCCCCTCCTCGGCGGCGGTGCGGGCCGCCGCGAACGACTCCCCGAGCGCGTCCACCGCCGGGACCAGGGCGTCGATCATGGTCTTGTCGCCCGGTGCGGCGCCCCCGAGCGTCATCACCGCGTCCACCCCGGCCCGCAGCGCCTGCCCCAACTGCTCCGCGCTCACCTCGGAAGCGTCGCCGAGGGCCTTCCCGGTGCGGCGCAGCAGTGTCCCGTACAGGGGCCCCGAGGCGCCGCCGACCGTGGAGATGAGCCGGCGGCCCGCCAGGGTCAGGACCGCGCCGGGGGTGTCCGGGGACTCCTCCCGCAGCGCGGCGGTCACGGCGGCGAAGCCGCGCTGCAGGTTGCTGCCGTGGTCGGCGTCCCCGATGGGGGAGTCGAGGGCGGTCAGCCGTTCCGCCTCACGGTCGACGGACGCGGCGGTCGCCGTCATCCAACGGCGGAAGAAATCGGCGTCGAGCACGGGCTCTCCTTGCCTGGTAGGTACCTGGTGGTCCGCTGCGCCTCGCGCGTCACATGCCCCAGCGCAGCCCCGGCGTCTTCACCGGCGCGTCCCACAGCCGCAGCATCTCCTCGTCGACCTGGCACAGGGTGAGCGAGGCGCCCGCCATGTCCAGGGACGTGACGTAGTTGCCCACCAGGACGCGGGCCACCGGCACCCCGCGCACGGCCAGCACCCGCTGCACCTCGGCGTTGAAGCCGTACAGCTCCAGCAACGGCGTCGCGCCCATGCCGTTGACCAGCACCAGCACCGGATTGCGCGGCCGCAGGTCCTCCACGACCGCGTCGACGGCCGCCTCGGCGATCTCGCCGGACGTCATCATCGCCCGCCGCTCCCGCCCGGGCTCGCCGTGGATGCCGATGCCCAACTCCAGCTCACCGGGCGGCAGATCGAAGGTCGGACTGCCCTTGGCCGGAGTGCTGCACGCGCTCAGCGCGACACCGAAGCTGCGGGAGTTCTCGTTGACCTGCCGGGCGATCGCCTCGACGCGTTCCAGCGGCATGCCCTCGTCGGCGGCGGCTCCCGCGATCTTCTCCACGAACAGGGTCGCGCCCGTGCCGCGCCGGCCGGCCGTGTAGAGACTGTCGGTCACCGCCACATCGTCGTTGACCAGCACCTTCGCGACCTGGATGCCCTCGTCCTCGGCCATCTCGGCGGCCATGTCGAAGTTGAGCACGTCACCGGTGTAGTTCTTCACGATGAACAGCACACCGGCCCCGCTGTCCACGGCGGCCGCCGCGCGCACCATCTGGTCCGGCACGGGGGAGGTGAAGACCTCGCCCGGGCAGGCCGCGGACAGCATGCCGGGGCCGACGAAACCGCCGTGCAGCGGCTCGTGGCCCGAACCCCCGCCCGAGACCAGCCCCACCTTCCCGGCGACCGGGGCGTCCCGCCGCACGATCACCCGGTTCTCCACGTCCACGGTCAGCTCCGGGTGAGCAGCCGCCATACCGCGCAGCGCGTCCGCGACCACGGTCTCCGGGACGTTGATCAGCATCTTCACGGGAACCTCCTGGTGGGACCGGTGAACATGTCTCCGGCCAACATTTTCGCAGTTCAGCGTGGGGCGGGCCAGTTCTCGGCCTGCCCGGTCCGCAGGCGGGCGAGGCATTCCGCCGGCGCTGGCGGCACCGGCTTCGCCGACAGGGCGTCAGCTCCGGGCAAGTATCGACCGTACGGCGGCGACGGTCACGTGTGCCGCCGATTCCGACGAGGACTGAGTACGGCAACTCATGTGGAACGGAAGGCCGGCTGACAGCATCCGCCGTATGACGAGCGGTGGCAGGGGAGCGACGGCGGCGCTGCACCTTCTCCTGGTCTGGGGGGTGGCGGTGGCGGCCGTACCGGCCCTGGGCCTCGCGCTGGCGGCGGCGGCCTGGGGCGGCGGCGGCGGAGCCGCGGCCGTGGTCCTGGCGGTGGGGGTGCCCGCGGTGGTGGCCCTGCTGGCCGCGGCGGCCGTCCCGGCGGGGGCCGTGGTCCCGCTGTGCCGTACGGCCCGGGGCCGCCTCGGCTGGGCGGCCGCGGTCTTCCTCCTCGGCACGCCCGGAGTCCTGGCCGGGCTGGCCGCGTACCACGCCGGGGTCGACCTGGGCGGTGCCGGCACCCGGGTAGCGCTGACGGGGCTCCCCTACGCCGTGGCCGCCGCGTTCTTCGTGCCGGACCGGTGGGTGCGGGCCGGGGCCGTGGCCGCGCTGGCGGCCGGTGTGGCCTACGGCGGTTTCGCCGGACCGGCGCAGGCCCGGCAGCGGCAGCACGAGGCGGAGGTCGCCCGCTACCGGGAGTACGAGGACGTGCAGTACCTGGGTGCCGCGCCGCCCGGGATGAGGGTGGAGCGCGTCCGGGTCGGCCCGGCGTTCGGTGTCGAGTACCGCGGTGTCCGCGAGGACGGGTTGTCACTGGTCACGCTCACCGTGCGCTCCCCGTGGGCGCCCCGGGCGCGGTGCCCCGAAGTGCCGGAGGAGGGCTCGACCTGCACCGCGGACGCGCGGGGCGGCATCCGCAGGGTCCGCCCGATCCCCGGCGGCCGGCCGGAGATCACCCTCGTCCGCAGGTACCGCGGCAGGGAGGCCGAGGTCTCCAGCCAGACCCTCGGCGAACCCGGTCTGCGCCGGCTCCTGGACACGCTGCGCCCGCTGTCGGACGCGGAGCTGGAGCGGCTCATGCGGCAGGACCGGGTCGACGGCGGCTTCTGACCCGACCCGCCCCGGCGGGGCAGGCGAGGGCTCGTCCCGCCGGGCCCCCACCCGGCGGGACGAGCCGGGTCCGACAGCCCTGCGGCGCATCCCCGCGAAATCCGGTTGGCGCCGGCCGCAAGCGCCCCTAGGGTGGGGGCACTTCGACGAGACGTTCCCCGGAAGCACGCCGCAGGGCGGGAGCGTCCCACCTCGCTGAGGTGCCGGAGGGGCGGCAGCTGTCCTTATCGACCCTTCCTGTCGGAGGTCTTCTCCATGAACGTCGGTATCGGCCTGCCCATCGGCGACCCCGCGGCCCTGCTCTCCTGGGCCCGGCGCGCCGAGGCCGGGCCCTTCAGCACCCTCGGCCTGCTCGACCGGCTCGTCTACGACAACCCCGAACCCCTCGTCGCGCTCGCGATCCTCGCGGGTGCCACCTCCCGCATCCGCGTGCAGACCGAGGTACTGCTCGCCCCGCTGCGCGACACCGCCCTGCTCGCCAAGCAGGCGGCCACGCTGGACCGGATGACCGGCGGCCGCCTCGTCCTGGGTCTGGGCGTCGGCGGCCGGGACGACGACCACCAGGTCGCCGGCGTCCCCCTGAGCACCCGGGGCCGACGCCTGGACGGGCAGATGGAGGTCATGCGGCGCCTGTGGTCGGGGAAGGCCCACGGCGACGGCGCGGGCCCGATCGGCCCGCTGCCCGCCCGGCCCGGCGGCCCCGAGGTCCTCTTCGGCGGCTTCCGGCCCGCCGCGATCGAACGCGTCGCCCGCTGGGGCGACGGCTTCCTCGCCGCCGCACCGCCGACCTGGGCGGGCGGTCTGTTCGACACCGCCCGCGCCTTCTGGCGGGAATACGGCCGCGACGGCGAGCCCCGCCTGGTCGCCCAGGTCAACGTCGCGCTCGGTCCGGACCACGTCGTCGACGAGGCCCGGGCCGCGATGCACGCCTACTACGCCTTCACCGGCAGGGCGGACCACATGGTCGCCGGGCTGCTCACCACGCCCGGCGGCGTCCGGGAAGCCGTCACCGCTTTCGCCGGCCTCGGTGCCGACGAGGTGATGCTCTACTGCTACGGCACCGACCCGGACCAGGTCGACCGCCTGGCCGACGCCCTGTGACCGGACGGACGGTCCACGGCATGCCGTGAGGCAGGCCTGTCACCGGCCGTTCAGCCGTGCTGGTGCTGGTGCCGGTGCTGACGCCGGTGATAGGCCTTGTCGGCGATCCGCCACTCCTCGCCGGTCCGCACCAGCAGGAAGACGTCCGTGAAGGTGTCCGGCCCGTGCCACAGCGTCATCGACGCCGTGGCCACGCTGCCGTGGACGTCGACGGCGTCGACGCGGCGCCGGCGCGTGGGCTCGTCGGGGGCCGGCGTGCCGGTGAACAGGGCGCAGTACTCCTCCAGGCCCCACGAGACGAACCCGCCCTCCCGGATCCCGGAGATGTGCGCGGTCGGCAGGAACGCGTCGCGGAAGTGCCCCGGTTGGCCCGTGGCATGGCCGCGTACGTAGGCGCGCAGCGGTTCCAGCACGGCGTCGTCCGGGCCCGGGACCGTGGCGGCGACCGCGACGTCGGACTGCGGGTCGGCGGACGTGCCGGTCAGGTCCGCCGCACTGCGCAACGGGACGCCCGACGCGTCGGCGAGCAACGCCATGTCCTTGGCCAGCGCCCCGACGGTGAACTGGGCCGCGCCCGGCTCCGGCCCCCGCTCACCGGTGAGGAACGGCCGCTTGCGGGAGACGAACGCGCTCAAGTGCCCCAGTTCCAGCACGTCCAGGACCTGCCCGCGGGGCAGACCCAGCGCGTCGGCCTGCCGCAGCGCCTCGCGCAGGCTGAGCACGGCCCCCGCCAGGCTGCTGTTGGCGATCAGCTTCAGAGCGGCGGCGGCCGGTGCGTCGCCGCACGGTCGCACGGTGCCCAGCGCGTCCAGGACGGGGCGGACCTCCGCGAGCGTGTCCGGGTCGGCCCCGACGAGCAGGTGCAGGGTCCCGGCGGCGACCGCGGGCACCGAGCCCAGGACGGGCGCGTGGACGTAGACGGTGCCCAGCCGCCCGGCCAGCACCGCCGCCTCGGCGGGGGCGACGGTGGCGGTGTTGACCACGATCGTGCCGGGGCGCAATGCGCGGTGCACCCGGTCGACGACCTCCTCGCAGGCCCGGCCGTCGAACAGGGCCAGGACCACGACATCGGCCCTCGCCACGGCCTCGCCCGGATCCCGCACCGTACGGGTGGCGCCCGCCGGGCGGCCGGAGCGAGTCCAGCCGACGACGTCGTGGCCCCGGTCGGTCAGTCGTGCCGCGACGGCGGAGCCCATGCGGCCCAGGCCGAGTACGGCGATCGAGTGCGCTGTCATGCGCACAGCCTGCTGCCCCGGCCCGACCTGCCACAAGCGCAGATCCCGCAGGGCAGTCATGCGTACAGCGCAGAGCTGTCCCGGCGGGTGGCCGGCACCGTGCCGCCCCCGCCGGACCGGCATACTCCCGGCATGGCACTGACTGCGTGGCGGACGTTCGTGACGGTGTGCCGGCTGGGGTCGCTGTCGGCGGCGGCGGCCGAGCTCGGCTACACCCAGTCGGCCGTCTCCCGGCAGATCGCCGGGCTGGAGCGGGAGTTGGGCGTGCCGCTGGTGGAGCGGCAGGCGCGCGGGGTGCGCCCGACACCCGCGGGCGAGGTGTTCCGCCACCACGCGCTGGCCACGCTGCACGAGGCGGACCGGGCCGTCCGCGCGGTACGGGAGTGCCGGGACGGGGCGCCCGGCCGGCCCCTCGCGGTGGGTGCCACCCCGTCCCTGGCCGCGGGGCTGGTGCCGGTCGCGCTGCGCCGCCTGCTGCGGACGCGGGAGACCCTGCGCTGGAGCCTGCTGCCCGAGCTGAGCCAGGAGCTGCACGAGCGGGTGCTCGCCGGCACGCTCGACCTCGCGGTCGTCACCGACGCGCCCCCCGGACTGCCCACCGACCCGCGGGCCGAGCACCGGTTCCTCGGCCTGGACGAGATGACGGTCGTGCTGCCCGCGGACCACCCGCTCGCCGGGCGGGGACCGGTGCGCATCGAGCAACTGGCCGACGAAATCTGGGCCGAGGACAACGACGGTTCGGCTGCGCTGCTCGGCCGGCACGCCGCCCGGTCCGGAGTCACCGCGCGCATCGACCTCGCCGCCGCCGACCTGTTCGGCAAACTGGCCCTGGTCGCCGCGGGCCACGCCGTGGCGCTCGTCCCCGGTGTGCTGACGGGCGCACTGCGCGCGGACGTCACCGCGGTGCCCCTCGTCGACGCGCCGACCCGCGGCATCTACGCCCTCACCCCCCCGCCGCGCCCCGCACCCCTCTGCAGAGGCCCTGGCCGACCTGCTGGCGGAGACCTTCACCGAGGGCCCCCGGCCTACCGCCCAGTCGTGAGCCGCCGCTCCGGCCGACGTCGCAGCATCCGGGCGCAGCCGCAGCACCCGGCCGAAGCCGCGGAGCACCGGGATGAAGCCCGCGGCACCGGGGTACCCGGCGCCGCATGATCAGGCGCGCACTGTGGCAAGGGCTGGTCGCCGGTAGCGTCGGCGGCGTCGTGATGACCCTCGGGGAGAAGGCGGAGCAGGCGGTGACCGGCCGGCCCGACTCCCACGTGCCCGCCCGGGTCCTGCAGCGGCTGACAGGGCTGCCCGAACGCCCCGGCACCCAGCCGCTGCCCGTGAACTGGGCCATGCACTTCGGCCAGGCAGCCGCACTCGGGGTGCTGCGCTCGGTCATGGCCCAGGCCGGGCTGCGCGGCCCGGTCGCCTCGGCCAAGTTCACGGTCGTGCGCCTCACCAACGACCAGATCCTCGAGAACGCGACCGGCGTCGGAGCACCGCCCCAGACCTGGCCCCGCAAGGAACTCGTCGTGGACGTCCTGCACAAGGCCGTCTACGCCTTCGTCACCGGTGCCGTCGCCGACGCGCTCGCCGCACGGAACGGCCCCGGCCCCGGGCAGCGGCACGCCGCCCTGCGCCGGGGCCGCCGGGCCGGCGTCGGGCCCCTGCCCCGCAAGGACGCCCACGCCCGGTAAGCCGTTCCGCGCGCGACGAACAGGAGCGGGTCGCCTCGCGATCGAGGCGACCCGCTCCCGTTCGTCCCCGGTCGTCAGCCGGTGAGGTCGCGGACCACGGTGCTCAGCGTGGCGGCACAGGCCAGGACGGCACACGCCCCGGCCGCATGGCGCCGGAGCAGAGCGCGCCGCAGTTCGGCGTAACGGGCCTCGTACTCCTCGCGCAGTTCCGCCGCCCGTTGGATCGTGCCGCGCAGCAGGCGGCGGCTGACGTCGAGCCGCTGCCGGACGAAGTGGACGGTGAGATCCTCGGCCTCGGCGGCGGTCAGCCACGGCAGCCGCGCGCACAGTTCCTCGGCCTCACGCCGGGCCTGATCGCGGTGGGTACGGGCGAGGAGATACCCCTCGGCCTCCTCCGCCAGGCCGCTACCGCTGCCGCTGCCCGTCGCGCCGGCCGGCGCCCCGTGCCCGCCGCGTCTCACGGCCGGTCGCCCTTGTGGCCCTCGGCCTCCACGGCGTCGCGCCGTCCGGTGTTCTCCGCCTGGTCCAGCACGGCGACGTCGGGGTGGTGCAGGTCGAAGGCGGGGGACTCGGAGCGGATCTTCGGCAGGGTGACGAAGTTGTGCCGCGGCGGCGGGCAGGAGGTCGCCCACTCCAGGGAACGGCCGTAGCCCCACGGGTCGTCGACCTCGACCTTCTCGCCCTTCTGGGCCGTCTTCCAGACGTTGTAGAGGAAGGGGAAGGTCGACATGCCGAGCAGGAAAGCGCCGATCGAGGAGATGGTGTTGAGGGCGGTGAACCCGTCGGCGGCGAGGTAGTCGGCGTACCGGCGGGGCATGCCCTCGGCGCCCAGCCAGTGCTGCACCAGGAACGTCATGTGGAAGCCGACGAACAGCGTCCAGAAGTGGATCTTCTCGAGGCGCTCGTCCAGCATCGTGCCGGTCATCTTCGGCCACCAGAAGCTGAAGCCGCCGAACATGGCGAACACGATGGTGCCGAAGAGCACGTAGTGGAAGTGGGCGATGACGAAGTAGCTGTCGGTGACGTGCCAGTCCAGCGGCGGCGACCCCAGGATGACGCCGGTCAGGCCGCCGAAGAGGAAGGTCACCAGGAAGCCGGCCGCCCAGAGCATGGGCGGCTCGAAGGACAGGGAGCCCTTCCACATGGTGCCGATCCAGTTGAAGAACTTCACACCCGTCGGCACGGCGATCAGGTACGTCATGAAGGCGAAGAACGGCAGCAGCACCGCGCCGGTGGCGAACATGTGGTGGGCCCACACGGTCACCGAGAGGCCCGCGATGGCGATGGTGGCGCCGACCAGCCCCGTGTAACCGAAGATCGGCTTGCGCGCGAAGACGGGGATGATCTCGGTGATCACGCCGAAGAACGGCAGGGCGAGGATGTACACCTCGGGGTGGCCGAAGAACCAGAACAGGTGCTGCCAGAGCACCGCCCCGCCGTTCTCCGGGTTGAAGACCTGCGCCCCGAACCGGCGATCGGCCTCCAGGGCGAACAGCGCCGCCGCCAGCACCGGGAACGCCAGCAGCACCAGCACCGAGGTGAGCAGCACGTTCCAGGTGAAGATCGGCATGCGGAACATCGTCATGCCGGGGGCGCGCATGCAGATGATCGTGGTGACGAAGTTGACCGACCCGAGGATCGTGCCGAAACCGGCGAGGGCCAGCCCCATGATCCACAGATCCCCGCCGATGTACGGGGTGCGCTCGCCGCCGCTGAGCGGGGTGTAGGCGGTCCAGCCGAAGTCGGCCGCGCCCTGCGGGGTGAGGAAACTGCTGATCACGATGATCCCGCCGAAGGCGAACAGCCAGTACGAGAACATGTTCAGCCGGGGGAAGGCGACGTCCGGGGAACCGATCTGCAACGGCATGATCGCGTTGGCGAACCCGGCGAACGTCGGCGTCGCGAACAGCAGCAGCATGATCGTGCCGTGCATCGTGAACGACTGGTTGTACTGCTCGTTGGACAGGATCTGCAGGCCCGGCCGCGCCAGTTCGGCCCGGATCGCCATCGCCAGTGCTCCTCCGATCAGGAAGAACAGGAACGAGGTGATCAGGTACAGATGTCCGATCTTCTTGTGGTCGGTGGTCGTCAGCCAGGAGACGATCACCTTCCCCCTGCCGCGGCGCTCCGCCGCGGGTACGGGCGCAACCGGTTCAGTGTGTGTCGCCATCAGTCCTCTATCGGCAGCAACAATGCGTGACGGGTGACGGGTCATCCGACCCGAGGAACCTAATCGCTCTCATTCGTCGCCATTGCCCGACATCATGCTTTCCTGGGCTGAATGGCGGAATGATCCATTCGATGGGGCGGTGCGATCGACGCCGTTCGCGCGGGACCGACTGCCCCTCGACGGTCCTCGGCAGGGGCGGTCCTCGGCAAGGGCGGTCCTCGGCATGAGCCGTCCTCGGCGTGAGCGGTTCTCGGCATGGGCCGTTCCCTTCGGCGGGCCGGTGCGACGCCGGCACCGCCAACCGCGGGCGCCGGATGCCGCGCGCGGGTACCCGTGCTCCGCCGTCCACACCTCGCGGACGCGCCCTTCCCGGGAGAAGCTGGTTTCCCCCTCCCCGGCCTGGTTTGCCGCGTGCGGGCCGCGGCACTCGGTGACCCGCGAGAGCGGTCCTCCCCGCGCACCGAGCGCAGGCCGGGCGTACGGTGCCCCGGCCCGCCGGGCGGGCGGAACAGAGGGTGGTCGATGACGACGATCGGCGTGGAAGAGGAGTACCTGCTGCTCGACCCGGTCACGGGTCTGCCGGTGCCCCAGGCGGACAAGGTGCGCGCCGCGGCCGGCGTGGGCCGTCTGGTGGCCGACCAGGAGGTGCAGTACGAGCTGCTGCAGGCACAGGTGGAGGTGGCCACCCCGGTCTGCACCACCCTGGAGGAGGTCGGCGGTCATCTGCTGCGGCTGCGCCACGCCGTGGGCGGAGCGGCCGAGGAGCACGGCTGCCGGATCGGGGTGTGCGGAACACCCCCCGTGCGGCACGGCCGTCCCATCGCGGTCACCGACCAGGCCCGCTACCGCGCGATGGTCGCCCAGGCGCCGCAGCTGGTCGCCGAGCAGCTGGTCAACGGCACGCACGTGCACGTCGGCGTGCCGGACCGGGAAGCGGGCGTGCAGGTCCTCAACCGGATCCGCCACTGGCTGCCGACGCTGACGGCCATGGCCGCCAACTCCCCGCTGTGGGACGGTCACGACACCGGCTTCGCCAGCTGGCGCACGGTGATCTTCAGCCGGTGGCCGGTCAGCGGGATGCCCCCGGCCTTCCGTGACGTCGACGACCACGACCGGCGCGTGGAGCGGCTGCTGGAGGCCGGCCTGATCACCGACGTCGGTCAGCTCTACTGGCAGGCCCGCCTCTCCTCCCGCTACCCGACCATCGAGGTCCGCTGCCCGGACGTCCAGCTGCGCGCCGACGAGGCGGTCATGCTCGCCGCGATCATCCGGGCCCTGGTGGAGACGGCTCTGGCGGAGGCGAACGCCGGGGTCCCCGCCCCCGACTGCGACCAGGAACTGCTCCAGGGCGCGATGTGGCACGCCGCCCGGCACGGCCTGGGCGACACCCTGGTCGACCCCGGCGGCACCCTGCACCGCGCGGGCGACGTGCTGTACCAGCTCCTGCGGCACGTGAGCCTCGCCCTCGACGCCTCGGGCGACGCCCGTCAGGTCACGTCCCTGGTCCACCGGCTGCTTCAGGACGGCACCGGGGCCGACCGGCAGCGCGCGGCCCTCGCGCACGGGGGCCTGCGGGCCGTCACCGACCTGGTCAGCGCCCAGAGCACGATGCCGTGACGCCGGTGACCCCCTTCTCAGGCGGCCGCGGTGTACGCGGCGGCGACGGCGACGTCCGTACGGGCGTGGACGACCAGGCGCGTGCCCGCCGGGTCGGCTGCCGCCTCCAGGGCCCGGCGGGTGGGAGCGCTGTGCGACGCCACCGACATCAGCACGCCCAGCCGGCCGCACAGGCGGTGCACCCGCAGCAGCACGCCGACCGCGGCGGGCGAGGCCGGTTCCTCCAGGACGACGACCAGGGGAGCCGGGCGGTACGCCTCGGCGAGACCGCTGATCCGGCTGAGCAGCTCGGCCCGCCCGCCGACGCCGGGGTCGCGGTGGACGGTGACGACGAGAACTCCGCGGGCGAGGGAGTAGGACAGCAACACGGCCTCCGTTTCCACGTGCGGCAGGGGGTGGTTCACCCTCGAAGTACCCAAGGGCCGGTCACCGACGCCTCCGCGGCGGAGCGCCGCGGCCCGGAGGGGGACCGTCCGGTGCGCGGCAGGAGCCTGTACGTCCGGTGCGGCCGGGGAACGAAGGAGGCGGGACGGTGAGGGAACACAGCGGGGAGGGCGGACGGCGGATGCTCGCCGATCTGCTGGCCGCGAGCCATCTCATGCCGGTCGAGCTGCTGCCGGACAAGGCCACCGAGTGCGCACGCGCTGCCTCCTTCGGCCGGGTGCTGATCTACCTCGCCGACCTCCAGCGCCGGACGCTGCGCCTGCTGCCCGGTGCCGGTGGGGTCGACGACGACGCCGAACGGGAGCTGCCCGTCGAGGGCACGGTCGCCGGACGGGCCTTCCAGTACGGCGACGTCCTGCCCGCCTCGCCCCCGGGCGGCGACGCCTTCGAGTGGTGGGTGCCGCTGCTGGACGGGACGGAACGCATCGGACTGCTGCGGGTGAGCGCCGAGCGCGACGACGCGGCCGCCCACGCGGACATGGAGGCGCTGGCGGGCCTCGTCGCACTGATCATCGTCAGCAAGCGGAGCACCAGCGACGCGCTGGCCCGGACCGCGCGCAGCCGGCCCATGAGCCTGGCCGCGGAGATGCAGTGGAACCTCCTGCCGCCGCGCACCTACGCGGACGGCAGGGTGACCATCTCCGCCGTCCTGGAACCGGCCTACGACATCAGCGGCGACGTCTTCGAGTACGCCGTCGACGGCCCCCTGGTCCACCTGACGATCTTCGACGCCATGGGGCACGACACCGCCGCCGGCCTCTCCGGAGCCCTCGCGCTGGGCGCGTGCCGCAGCGCCAGGCGTCAGGGGGCCGGTCTGGCCGCCAAGGCCGAGGCCGTCGAAGCCGCCCTGCTGGAGCAGTACGACCGCCGGCGCTACGTCACCGGCATCCTGGCCACGCTCGACACCCGCACCGGCGTCCTGCGGTGGGTGAACAGGGGCCACCACCCGCCGATCATCATCCGGGACAGCCGCTGGTCCAGCCATCTGCGCTGCCCCCCGGCCCACCCCATGGGCACCGGACTGGGCCTGCGCACCACCGTGTGCGAGGAGCACCTCCAGCCGGGGGACCGCATCGTCCTGTACACGGACGGCATCACCGAGGCCCGCAGTTCGGGTGGCCGGGAGTTCGGACTGGCGCGCTTCACGGACTTCCTCGTCCGCCACCACGCCGACGGCCTGCCCGTCCCCGAGACGCTGCGCCGCCTGGTGCAGGCCGTCCTGGAGTACCACCACGGCCGGCTGGAGGACGACGCCACCGTCCTGCTGTGCGAATGGATCGGACCGCACCTGGAGCCGGTCGGCACGGCGGCCGGGCTGACCGGACTGTCGTCGCGGACCGGCAGCGGCTCGCCGTCCGGGCCGGGGCCGTGACGGCAGGACCGCCGCACAGACGCGAGGACGCGCGGGCCCGGCACCGCACGCAGACCGATGCCGGGCCGCGGACCCGGCGGTTGCGGTCACGACCTGACCTCGTCGCCTGCCAGTCTGGCCGCGAAGCCGCCCGCCCAGCGGACGACGGGCCGGCGAACGACGCGAGGACCGAGGTTCCGAGATGACCGTTCTCGACGCACGGGCGCTCAACCGCGCCACCCTGGCACGCCAGTTGCTCCTGGAGCGCACCGGCCTGCCCGTGCTCGACGCCGTCGCCCACCTGGGCGGGCTCCAGGCGCAGGAACCGCAGGAGCCGTTCACCGGACTCTGGTCGCGGCTGCGGGCGTTCGACCCGGACGACCTGTCCGCGCTGGTCACCGCACGGCGGGTGGTGCGCACCCACCTGATGCGCCGCACCGTCCACCTGGTCACCGCCGACGACGCCCTGGCCTGGCGCGCCCGCCACGACGCCATGCTGCGCCAACGGGTCCTGGGCGTCTACCGCCGCGAGCTGGACGGCGTGGACCTCGGCGAACTCGCCGCGGAGGGCGAGAAGGTCATGTCCGACGGCGCACCCCGCACCATGCCCGAGCTGGCCCGGGCCGTCGCCGGCCGCTGGCCGCAGGCGGGCCCGCGGCCCCTGGGCGAGATGCTGGTCGCCGGTCTCCTGCCGACCGTGCAGCTCCCGCCGCGCGGCCTGTGGCGGACCAAGGGCGGCGCACGCTACGGCCTGATGTCCTCCTGGCTGGGACGCGCGATCGACCCACCGGCCGCGGACGGCTCCGACCCCGTCGGGCAGGCGCTCGTGCGCAGGTACCTCGCCGCGTACGGCCCCGCCGCCTCCGCCGACCTGCGCGCCTGGTGCGGCCTGGCCGGACTGCCGCGCGCGGTGCGCGCCCTGCGCGGGGAACTGCTCTCCTTCCGCGACGAGCGCGGCCGGGAACTCCTCGACCTTCCTGGCGCGCCGCGTCCCGACCCCGATACCCCGGCCCCCGTGCGGTTCCTGCCCGCGTTCGACAACGCGGTCCTCGGCTACGACGACCGCAGCCGCGTCATCGACGACGCGCACCGCGGCCTGTCGGTCGCCGGTGCCCGCCTGGTCCTCGTCGACGGCCGGGTCGCCGCGACCTGGACCGTCGAGGCGGACACCGTCCACGTCGCCCCGCTGCGCGGCCTCTCCCGTGCCGAACGCGACGCCGTGGGGGAGGAGGGAAGCGCCCTGGCCTCCTTTCTGTGCGGCAGCCCCGCGGATTCCGGCGGCCCCGCGGATTCCGGCAGCCCCGCGGATTCCGGCGGCCCCGGCGAGGGGCGCGGGCGGGTGCGGATCGCCGCGGCCCCGCGCTGAGGCCGCCGCCGCACACCCCTGATACGCACGCGGTCCGGCGGGTACCCAGGGCTGCGCCGCGGACGCGACGCAGCGCCGTCCGCACGGAGACAGCGAGGAGCCGGCATGGGACGGAAGGGGTCGGGGACGCCACGGGACCGGGCCGCGAGCCTGCGGAAGGCCGCGGCCGACGTGTTCGGCTGGGACACGCTCCTGCCCGAGCAGGCCACCGCCATGGAATGGGTGCTCGACGGCGAGGACACCCTCGTCGTCATGCCGACCGGGTCCGGCAAGTCCGCCGTGTACCAGGTCCCCGTGGTCCTGCTGCCCGGGCCGGTCGTGGTCGTGTCACCGCTGCTCGCCCTGCAACGCGACCAGATCGCCGGGCTGCCCCAGGGCGAGGGCGCGCCGGGCGCCGTCGCGATCAACTCCGACCTGGGCGCCGCCGGGACACGGGAGGCCTGGGAGGCGGTGGAGCGGGGTGAGGCCCGGCTGCTGTACCTGTCGCCCGAGCAACTGGCCAAGGACGACGTGCTGGAACGGCTCGCCGCGGTGGAACCGGCCCTGTTCGTCGTGGACGAGGCGCAGTGCGTGTCGTCCTGGGGCCACGACTTCCGCCCCGACTACCTGCGCCTGGAGCAGGCCGTGCGCCGGGTGGGCCGGCCGCCCGTCCTGGCCCTGACCGCCACCGCCGCCTCACCGGTGCGCAAGGAGATAGCCGAACGGCTCGGGATGCGCCGGCCGCGGCTGATGGTCACCGGCTTCGACCGGCCCAACATCCGGCTGGAGGTCCGCCGTTTCCTGGACGACGAGGAGCGGCGCCGGACCGTCGTCGAACGCGCCGCCGCGGAGCCCAAGCCCGGCATCGTCTACGCCGGCACCCGCAAGGACAGCGAGCACTTCGCCCGCGAACTCGGCTCCCTCGGACTGACCACGGAGGCCTACCACGCCGGGATGCGCGCGGCCGAACGCGAGCGCATCCACGACGCGTTCCTCTCCGGCGAGGCGGACGTGGTGGTGGCGACCTCGGCCTTCGGCATGGGCATCGACAAGGAGGACGTGCGGTTCGTCCTGCACGCGTCGCTGCCCGGCTCGCTGGACGCGTACTACCAGGAGATCGGCCGCTGCGGCAGGGACGGGGACCCGGCCCTGGCCGTGCTGCACTACCGGTCCGAGGACACCGGCATGCAGACCTGGTTCGCGGGCCGCACCCCCGGCCGCGACACCCTGTCCGACGTCGCCCGGGCCGTCCACGAGCACGGCGACGACCCCGCCGGCCTCGACGAACTCCGCGAGGACACCGGACTGTCCAGGAACCGGGTCACCGCCGCGGTGAACCTCCTCCAGGAGGCGGAGGCCGTCGACACCGGCGAGGACGGCGAGATCCGTCCGGCCGGCGGGGTGACCCCCGAGGAGGCGGCGGAGGAGGCCGCGCGCACGGCGCAGGCGCACCGCCGCACGGACCGCACCCGCGTCGAGATGGCCCGGGCCTACGCCGAGACGACCGGCTGCCGGCGGCAGTTCCTGCTCGGCTACTTCGGGGAGGAGCACGAGGCGCCCTGCGGCAACTGCGACCTCTGCGACGGGGACCGGGACGGACAGGGGCCCGGCGAGCGGCCCGAGCACCCGGCCGCGGCCGCCTACCCCGTCGGCACCGAGGTGCGGCACGAGCAGTGGGGGGACGGCACCGTGCTCAGCGAGGACCAGGACCGCATCACCGTCTTCTTCGCGCAGGCCGGGTACCGCACCCTGGCCCTGGAGGCGGTGGCCGGCCAAGAGGGCCTGCTGACGGTGCTGCGCCGCCCCGGAGAGGACCGCTGGTCCGATTGAAGGCCCTCTCGACAGGGCCTCGCGGCACTTCAGGGAGCACACTGGAAGGGTGCTGCCGGTGCTCACGAGGGGGTGTCGGCCATGGAGGCGTCCGGGCGCACGACCGTGCGGTGGTGGCGGTGGCGACACAACCCGCTCCGACGGCGCGTCGACGTCGTCGAGGCCTGGGTCGTGCTCGCCGGGTGGCTGCTTGCCCTGCTCGGCGGACTGCTCGCGGGGCTGGCGGCGGCGGCCGCCGTCGACCGGGCCGTCGACCGGCAGCGGGCGGAGAGCCACGAGGTGCGGGCGGTCCTCGTGCAGGACGCGCCGGGCCCGTCCGCGGCCCGTGCCGCGAACGACAACCGCGTGTGGGGCAAGGTGCGCTGGATCGCACCCGACGGGTCCCTCCACCAGGAGCAGGCCCGCGTGCCACCCCGGGCCGAGGCCGGCTCCGCGGTCCCCGTCTGGGTGAACCGGGCCGGCGACCTCACCGGCCCACCCGTGTCCGGCGGCGAGGCGTGGCTGCACGCGTCGATGGGCGGTGTGCTGGCGGGGGCGTTCGTGGGCGGCACGGTCCTCGGCACGCTGTGGCTGACCCGCCTGGCCCTTGACCGGCGGCGCTCGGCTATGTGGGACGCGGAGTGGGAGCGCGTCGACACCCGCCGGGGCTGGAAGACGGGCTGAACGACCCCGTCCCGCACCGTGGCCGCCGGGCTCGCGTCAGGCCCGCCCGACCGCGTCCCGCCCCTCGATCGTCTCGTGGTCCCCGGGGGGAGCCGGCGGTGTCCGCCCGGTCCGCCTCCGGCGGCCCCGGCGGTCGCTCAGACGGGTGGCCAGGGGCTCGGTCCAGCGCGCGGTCAGCGGACCGAGCAGGACCAGGATGAGCACGTACGCCGTGGCGAGCGGGCCGAGGGAGGGCTCGATGCCCGAGGTGACGGCGAGACCGGCGATGACGATGGAGAACTCCCCGCGGGCGACGAGCGTGCCGCCGGCCCGCCAGCGCCCCTTGCGGCCGACCCCGGCCCGGCGCGCCGCCCAGTAACCGGTGGCGATCTTCGTCGCCGCCGTGACCGCCGCCAGGGCGAGGGCCGGCAGCAGCACCGGCGGGATGCTGGCCGGGTCGGTGTGCAGACCGAAGAAGACGAAGAACACCGCGGCGAACAGGTCCCGCAACGGCGCGAGCAGGCTCGTCGCCCCCTCGGCCACCTCCCCGGACAGCGCGATGCCCACCAGGAAGGCGCCCACCGCGGCCGACACCTGCAACTGCTGGGCCACCCCGGACACCACCAGCGTCACCCCCAGGACGACCAGCAGCAGTTTCTCGGGGTCGTCGCTGGAGACGAAGCGGGACACGTGGCGGCCGAAGCGCACCGCCAGGACGAGGACCAGGGACGCCACCCCCAGGGCGATGGCGAGGGTCACACCGCCGGCGGCCAGGCCCACCCCGGCCAGCAGGGCCGTGACGATGGGCAGGTAGACCGCCATGGAGAGGTCCTCCAGGACGAGGATGCTCAGGATGGCCGGCGTCTCGCGGTTGCCGAGCCGGCCCAGGTCCCCGAGGACCTTGGCGATGACGCCGGAGGACGACACCCAGGTGACCCCGGCCAGGACCACGGCGGCGACCGGGCCCCAGCCCAGCAGCAGGGCCAGCACGGCCCCCGGCAGGGCGTTGAGGACGGCGTCGGCCAGCCCGGCCGCGTAGTGGGTGCGCAGATTGGTGACGAGGTCGGCCGCCGTGTACTCCAGGCCCAGCATGAGCAGCAGCAGGATGACGCCGATCTCCGCGCCGATGGCCACGAAGTCCTCGCTCGCGCCCAGCGGCAGCAGACCGCCCTTGCCGAAGGCCAGCCCGGCCAGCAGGTACAGCGGGATCGGTGAGAAGCGGAAGCGCCCGGCGATCCGGCCGAGCAGTCCGAGCCCGAGGATGAGGCACCCGAACTCGATCAGGAACACCGCGGAGTCGTGCACGGCGGGTCACTCCCGCCCGAGGATCGCGGCGGCCGCCTCCACACCCTCGCGGGTGCCGATGACGATGAGGATGTCGCCGCCGGCCAGCCGGAAGTCCGGGGCGGGGGAGGGGACGGCGTCCGCCCGGCGCAGCACCGCCACGACGGACGCGCCGGTGTCGGTGCGGATCCGGGACTCGCCCAGCAGCCGCCCGTTCCAGTGCGAGGCACCGGGCAGTTCTATTCGCTCGGCGACGAGTCCGAGGTCGGTGGTGGAGAGCAGGTTGGGTGTGTGGTGGGCCGGCATCAGCGCGTCGATGAGGGTGGCCGCCTCGTCGGCCGTCAGCCGCACCGACAGGTCGCAGGCGTCCGGGTCGTCCTCCCGGTAGGCGCTGAGGGTGCGGTGGCCGTCGCGGTGGGCGACCACCGACAGGCGGCGGCTGTCCCGGGTCGTCAGGTCGTAGCGCACGCCTATGCCCGGCAACGGCGTACTGCTGAGGCGTGGCGCGCTCATGGCTGTCCCCTTCGGGTCGGCGTGCGCGTCCCGGTCGGCTCGCCGGCGGGGGCCGTGCCCGGGGAGACGCCCGGATCCGGCCGGTGAGGTCATCCTAAGCGGCGGGGCCGGACCGCACCCGTCCTGCGCGTGCTATCGGGGTGCGTCCAAGGCGGGCGTACCCGAGGGCAGCGGAGTGGCCGTGGAGAGCTCGGCGCCCACCTGCTGCACGGTGCCCTCCTCCCGCCGGCCGTCCGTGCCCGCGCCCGTGGACAGCTGCGACCAGGCCCCGAGGGCCAGGGCCACGGCGGCCGCGGTCGCCGCGAACCGTCCGGCGCGCCGCACCCTCGCGCGGTGGTCCAGGTCCCGCCAGGCCACGCGGACCCGCGGGTCGTCCGGCTGCCACAGTTCGCCCACGGACTGCGGCGGTTCGGGCCGCACGCCCTCCGCCCGCTCCCGTGCGGAGGGCTCCCTCGGCGCGGTGGCCCGTATGGCCGACTCGCTGTCCCCGAGAAAGCTCAGCCACACCTCGTCGGTGAGCGCCGGGAGGCCGTCCGGCTCGCCGGACGTCCCCCGCCCACCCGTTCCTTCCGCGGTCACGCCACCTCATCCCCTCCGCGCCGATCTGCCCGGTCGTGGCACGGCGCGGGATCAGTATGCCGCCAGGTCACGCCGTTGCGCCCGCCCGCGCGCCCGCTTCCGCGCCGGGTCACGGCACGCCCAGCTCGAACAGCACGTATCCCGCGTAGGAACCGGAGGCCAGGGCGGCGGTGCCGAGGACCGCGGCCAGGGACGGCCGTCCGAGCCGGCGCATCGCCAGCGCCGGGGGGACGAACAGCGGGAAGAGCGGCAGGAGGTAGCGCGAGACGTTCCCGAAGTACTGCTGGGTCGACATCACCATCAGGTACGACAGCACCGTGTACACCACCAGGACCGCGGGCGGCCGCAGACGCAGCAGCAGGACCGTCAGCACCGGCACCATGAGCACCACGCACACACCGATGACGTCCTCGAAGGGCATCGCGAAGAGGTAGTCGAAGCGCCCGACGGGCACGGAGGTCAGCACGTCGACCGTATGCGCGCCCCAGTCGAACGTGTGGGCCCAGGCGCCTTCCTGGAGTTCGGAGTAGCCGTTGACGTCCCCCATGCGGTGATTGACCCAGCCCAGGTAGCCCAGCAGGCCCAGCGGGGCGACGGCCAGCGCGGCCAGCGGGCGGCGGATCCCGTCCTCGCGCCGCCGCAGGGACAGCACGACGGCGACGGCGAGCGCGGCGACCAGCGCGGCGGCGGTGGGCCGGCACAGCCCGGCGGCGCAGGTCAGCAGACCGGCGGTGAGCCAGCGGCGGGTCATGACGGCGTGGCAGGACCACGCGGCCAGCGCCGTGTAGAGGGACTCCGAGTAGCCCGACCACTCGGTCCCTGATCCGGGCCAGACCGCCCACAGCCCGGCCGCGACCAGACCGGCCCGGTGCCCGCCCAACCGGCGCGTGACCGCGTGGATGCCGAGCGCGGCGACGAAGGAGGCGACCACGGAGACGGTCATGCCGGCGCCGTACGGACCGAGGCCGGTGACCTCCGAGACGAGCCGCATCAGTGCCGGGTACAGCGGGAAGAACGCCGCCGAGTTCCCCTCCAGCGTGATCAGGCCGGTCGCGCCCGTGATGGGTTTCAGGGCGGGGTCGTAGCCGTGCAGGGCGATCTGCTGGTACCACCAGCCGTCCCAGCTGGCCAGGACGTCCCAGGCGTGTTCACCACCGCCGAAGCGCGGATTCTTCCGGCGGAAGTCCCCCGTGGAGTCCAGCAGCCACAGGAAGACGGCGAATCCGGCCAGCTTCAGCACGCCGTAGGTCAGCAGCACGGGGCCGTGGCGGACCGCTGCGGCCCGCAGCCGTGAGCGGAACCTGCCACCGATGTCCGGGACTTCGGGCGCTCCACCGCCGGACGGCGGCCGGTGCAGCTCGGCGGTGGTCATGCGGGTCCTGTCGTACGGCGGGCGGGCCGGGTGGGGAAGACCCAGGCCCGGAGGAGGAGGAAGCGCAGTAGGGTCGCGGCCAGGTTGGCGGCGATCAGCGTCAGGAGTTCGACGCGGTGGCCCGACCCGGGCGCTGCACGGTGCAGGACGGCCAGGGAGCCGCCGGTGAGGACCAGGGCGACGACGAACGCCCCGAGGCCCTTGAGGTGGTGGCGCAGCGCGCCGCCGCGGCCCCGCACGCCGAACGTGAGCCGCCGGTTCGCGGCCGTGTTGGCGACCGCGCTGACGAGCAGGGCGAGGGAGTTGGCGGTCTGCGCGCCCGCCGCCGGTCGCAGGGCCGTGTAGAGCAGCAGGTGGCACAGGGTGCTGGCCAGGCCGACGGCGGCGAAGCGCACGGCCTGCCGGGCCAGGTCCGCCGGCAGCCTCCCGGCGAGGTCGCCGCCGTTGCGGCGGAGCGCGGTCAGCGGCAGCCGGCCGCAGGCCAGCGCCCGGCCGAGCCGGGCCATGCCCCGCAGGTCGGCCAGCGCCGTGGACACGATGTGCACCCGGCTGTCGGGATCGTCCACCCAGTCCACCGGCACCTCGTGGATCCGCAGCCCCGCGCGTTCGGCGATGACCAGCAGCTCGGTGTCGAAGAACCACTCGCGGTCCCGGACCAGCGGCAGCAGCCGCTCGGCGACGTCGCGCCGCACCGCCTTGAACCCGCACTGCGCGTCGGAGAAGCCCACCGCGAGCGTGCCGCGCAGCAGGCCGTTGTAGCAGCGGGATATGATCTCCCGCTTCGGCCCGCGCACGACGTGGGCGCCGCGCGCCAGCCGCGTGCCGATGGCGATGTCGGAGTGCCCGGAGATGAGCGGCGCCACCAGCGGCAGCAGGGCGGCGAGGTCGGTGGACAGATCCACGTCGAGGTAGGCCAGCACCGGCGCACCCGACCGCGACCAGGCGGTGTGCAGCGCACGGCCGCGCCCCTTCTCGGCCAGCCGGATCCAGCGGGTGCCGGGCAGCTCGGCGGCCAGCCGCGCGGCGATGCGGGGCGTGGCGTCGGTGCTGGCGTTGTCGGCGACGGTGATGCGGAACGGGTAGGGGAACGTCTCGCCCAGGTGCGCGTGCAGCCGCCGGACGCACCGTTCCAGATCGTGCTCCTCGTTGTGCACGGGCACGACCACGTCGAGCACCGGCTCGGGGTGGTGCGCGGGCAGGGGAGCCCGGCGCGGCAGCGCGGACGGCTCGGGGGCCGGGCGGGCGGCCGGGACAGGCCGCCGTGCGGTTCTCATGGGGTCTCACGGTCGCTTTCTGGCGCGGGGCCGCGGCGGGCGCGCCGGTTTCCGGGCAGGCCGAAGGCGCCCGTGGCGGGTGGCGGGATGACGGTTCGGGGCGGGGTGCCCCGGCGGGACGGGCCGTGCGGGCGGCTACTCGACGGAGGACGAGGCGGAGGGGGTGCGCGACTCCGGGACGGACGGCGGGACGGTGCCGGAGGGCGAGGAGGGCGGCGCGGTGTCCGGTGGGCCCGACGCGGCGTGGCTCTCGGCGACCGTACGGGTCGGGGTCGGGTCTACCGGCATGGTCGTGCCGGCCTGCGGGGCGTCGCTGCCCGCCGTCGTCGCGGGGGCGGTGGACTCGGGCCGGGTCGGGGTGACGCTCGGTCCGGGCGCGTCGGTCGTGGGCGACGGTTCGACGGTGGGCGCCGGGCTGGTCGTGCGCTGCGGCCGGGGTTCGGCGGGCTGGGCGCGGCTGCCCATCTGGGGCAGCAGGGCGAGCCCCACGCTGAGCCCGGCCACCGCGACGGCCGAACCGCCCGCCTTCCACAGCATCCTGGACCGGCGGCGGGCCCGGATGCCGGCGTGCAGCCGCTGCCGGTGCTCGGGCTCGTAGGGGGCGTGCTGCCGGGTGTCGCGCATCAGGCGTGACAGGTCCCGCTCGAAGTCGTCCATCTCCACTCCTCTCACCCCACGGGCCGGACGGCGTCGGACAGAAGCAGGCGGAGCCGGGCGACTCCGCGGGAGGCGTGGGACCGCGCGGTGCCCACCGGGCAGCCCAGCGCCTGGGCGACCTGTGTCTCGGGCAGGTCCTCGTAGTAGCGCAGCACCACCGCGGCCCGCTGCTTCGGTGACAGCCGGGCCAGCGCCGCCTCCAGCCGCGAGCGTTCCGCGACGGCCGACGACATGTCGCCGGGGTCGGCCCGGTCGGGCAGTTGGTCCACCGGGCGCTCGCCCCACCAGCGGCGCCTGGCCGAGCGCGCCGCGAGCCGCACGAGCACCGTGCGCACATAGGCCTCCGGAGCCTGCTCGGCGACCTTCGGCCAGGCGAACCAGAGCTTCACCAGGGCCTCCTGCACCAAGTCCTCGGCCCGCTGCCGATCGCCCCCCGTGAGCAGACGCGCGACATGGAGCAGCGCCGACCAACGGGCGGCCGCGAACTCGTCGAAGCCGTCCGCCCGAACCTGCTCCATCCTCACCGTCCCGCGTCTGTGTGGCCTCCTACACCTGTGGAAAGACGCTGGACCCTCCGCCGCGCTGCACCCCGAGGCTGTGATCCACGCCACTGCGGCCGGAGGGTGCCGGGCATGCGAAAGGGCCCGTGCTCCAGGCACGGGCCCTTCGTCGGTTCCCCGACCGGACGCCGGTCTCGCGGGAAGGGGGGCGGCTCAGCGGGCTCCGGGGCCGCCGCTGCCGAACCCTCCGCTGCCGCCCTCGTTCCAGCGCGGGCGCTCCTGCGCGGCACTCGTCCGGTCGCTCTGCCGGCCGTTCGTCTTCAGTTCGTGCGGCGTCAGGCGCTCGTCGCTGCGCGGCATCTCGTCGGGCTCCCGGCGCTCCTGCGTCTCCCGGACCGGACCGCCCTCGGGCAGACGCGGCTGCTCCTCCGGGCGCGGTGTGGGCAGTTCCCTGCGCTTGCCGCGGAAGCCGAGGACGAAGGCCCCCAGCAGCAGGGCCACGACCACCACACCCGCCACGACCAGCCCGATGCCCAGGGCGCCACGCCCCGCGGCCATCTCCATCCATGCGCTATCCATGGCACGCGGGTACCCCCTGCCGCGCGCCGCGAACCAGGCTCACCCCGTGCCTCCGTACCGGGTTTGACCGGCGCCGGGCGCGGCTACCCGCGCTGCGTGACTTCGACGACATCCCAGCAGGAGCTGTTCCGGTTCCTGGAGGACCGGTTCGCCTGCGCTCAGGCGTGCACCGAGTGCGCTCGGGCCTGCGCGCTGCGCGCGAGCCTCGTGGATCCCGACGGCACCGAGAACCAGGAACTCGTACGGCGCAAGGGCATCATGTGCGCGGAGGTCTGCGACGCGACCTGCCGTGTGCTGTCCGAGCAGAACCAGGTGGACGAGAACACCATCCGGGTCCAGGTCGAGTGGTGCCGGACGGTGTGCCTGGAGGCCGCGCACGTCTTCGACCGGCAGCCGGGCGCCGAGGACTCGGCGGCGGCCTGCCGCGCCTGCGCGCGGGCCTGCACGGAGTTCCTCGCCACGCTCGCCTGACCGCACGCCAGGGGCGGGCGGCGGCCACACCGGCAGACTCGCGCCCGGCACATCCCGCGGTCCGCGGCGGGTTCGGCGCGCACCCCCGGCCCGCCCCGTACACACGCGGACGGCGGGCCGCCATACTGAAGGGGCCAGGGGGCGGGCGAACGGCTACCGGGGGGAGCGTCGCGCGACATGGGGGAGAGCAGGCTCATCCAGGGCCGGTACCGGCAGTTGGAGCTGATCGGGCGCGGCGCCATGGGAGAGGTGTGGCGGGCCCGCGACGAGTCGCTGGGCCGGCACGTCGCGGTCAAGTGCCTGAAGCCGCTGGGCGCCAACCACGACCGCGCCTTCACCCGCGTCGTGCGGGAGCGGTTCCGCCGCGAGGCCCGGGTGGCCGCCGCGCTGCAGCACCGGGGCATCACCGTGGTGCACGACTTCGGGGAGTCCGAGGGCGTCCTGTACCTGGTGATGGAGCTGCTGGAGGGCCACAACCTCAGCGAGTTGCTCGCGGGCCACCGCAATCACCCGCTGCCGGTGGCCGACATCGTGGAGATCGCCGCACAGGTCGCCGCCGCCCTGGCGTACTGCCATGAACAGGCCATCGTGCACCGTGATCTGAAGCCCGCCAACATCGTGCGGCTCGGCGACGGCACGGTGAAGATCTGCGACTTCGGCATCGCCCGCCTCGGCCACGACATCGGCTTCACCTCCCGGCTGACCGGCACCGGCATCGCCATGGGCACCCCGCTCTACATGTCCCCCGAGCAGATCGGCGGCACCGACGTCGACGAGCGCAGCGACCTCTACTCGTTCGGCTGCGTGCTGTACGAACTCGCCACCGGTGTACCGCCGTTCGACCTCGAGGACGCCTGGGCGATCCTCGTCGGCCACCGCGACACCCCGCCCCGTCCGCCGCGCGAACTCCGGCCCGGGCTGCCGGTGTTCCTGGAGCGGGTGATCCTGGACCTCCTGGCCAAGGACCCCGAGGACAGACCGGGCGACGCACGGGAACTGGCGTGGCGGATCACCGCCCACCGCCCCGCCCCGGTCCCCGCGTCCGGCACCGCCGTACCCTTCCCGGCTCCCGGTGGACCGGCGCCGGCGGGCCGGATGCCGTCCTGGGCCCACGGCATGACCGGCGGACGCAGGGCGGCCGGCGCCGTGTCGCGCACCCCGCGGCCCGACCCGGCGGCCGCCCTGTCCGGCGAGTGGATCGCACGCCCCGCGCCCGGCCCCGCCACCGGCACCGGTGATCCGGTCCCCGAGGAGCGGCCCACCCCGTCCCCGGAAGCCGTGACCGCTCTTGCCGCCCGGCACGAGGCGGGCCTGAGCCTCGGCCGGCTCGGCCGCTGGGCGGAGGCCGAGGAGGTGCACCGGGCCGTCGCCGCCGAACGCGCACACGTCCTCGGCCCGGACCACCCGGACACCCTGCTCAGCCACCGCGAGGTGGCCGCGGCCCGGGGCCGGCTGGGCCGCTGGGCGGACGCGCTCACCGCCTACCGGCGTGTGGCCGCCGCCCGGGAGAGCCTGCTCGGGCCGGACCACCCCGAGACCCTGGCCGCCCGCAGGGACGAGGCGCACTGCCTGGAACGCCTGGGCCGCGCCGACGAGGCGGCCGGCCTGTACCGCAGGGTGGCGGCCCTGCGGGACCAGCGGACGCCGGCCGGTCAGTGACCGGTCCGGCGGCCGTCTGGCCGACGACGATCACCCCGTGTTACGAAGAACCATGACCGCACCCGAGGCACCCCGCGCCCACCGGACCTACGACGCCGTCATCGTCGGCGGCGGCCACAACGGCCTGGTCGCCGCCGCCTACCTGGCCCGCGCGGGCCGCTCCGTGCTGGTTCTGGAACGGCTGGACCACACCGGCGGGGCGGCGGTGTCCACCCGGCCCTTCGCCGGGGTCGACGCCCGGCTGTCCCGGTACTCCTACCTGGTCAGCCTGCTGCCCCGAAAGATCGTCCGGGACCTCGGCCTGGACTTCCGGGTCCGCACCCGCACCGTCTCCTCGTACACCCCCGCCGAACGCGACGGCAGGGCCACCGGCCTCCTGGTCGGGGGCGGTGAGCGTCGCACCCGGGAGGCCTTCGCCCGGCTCACCGGCTCCGACCGCGAGTACCGTTCCTGGCAGGAGTTCTACGGCATGACCGGCCGCGCGGCGCGGCGGATCTTCCCCACCCTGACCGAGCCGCTGCCCACCCGCGAGGAGCTGCGCCGCGTCCTCGACGACGACCGGGCCTGGCGGACGCTGTTCGAGGAGCCCGTCGGCGTCGCCGTCGAGCAGCACTTCCGGGACGACCTGGTGCGTGGAGTCGTCCTGACCGACGCCCTCATCGGCACCTTCGCCGACGCCCACGACCCCTCCCTGAAGCAGAACCGCTGCTTCCTCTACCACGTGATCGGCGGCGGCACCGGTGACTGGGACGTGCCCGTCGGCGGCATGGGCGCGCTCACCGACGCCCTCGCGGACGCCGCCCGCACCGCCGGCGCCGTCCTCGCCACCGGTCACGAGGTGCTGAGCATCGCCACCGACGGCCGCACGGCCGAGGTGGCCTACCGCACCGCCGACGGCGAGGGCGCCGTCGCCGCCCGGCACGTCCTGGTCAACGCCTCCCCGCAGGCCCTTGCCGCGCTCACCGGCGACACGCCCCCGGAGCCCGCGGAAGGCGCCCAGTTCAAGGTCAACATGCTCCTCGAACGCCTGCCGCGGCTGCGCGACACCTCCGTCGACCCGCGCGAGGCGTTCGCCGGGACCTTCCACATCGCCGAGGGCTACGAGCAGCTCGCCACCGCGCACGCCCAGGCGGCCGCCGGCGAGGTGCCCGCCGCCCCGCCCTCCGAGATCTACTGCCACTCCCTGACCGACCCGACCATCCTCGGCCCCGGTCTCGCCGAGCGCGGCTGCCAGACGCTCACCCTCTTCGGCCTGCACACCCCGGCCCGGCTGTTCGCGCGGGACAACGACGCGGTGCGCGAGGAACTGCTGGCGTCGACCCTCGCCCAGCTCGACGCCCATCTCGCCGAGCCCCTCACGGACTGCCTGGCCACCGACGCCGACGGCCGGCCCTGCATCGAGGCCCGCACACCCCTCGACCTGGAACGCGACCTGGGCCTGCCCGGCGGGAACATCTTCCACCGCGAGCTGAGCTGGCCCTTCGCCCAGGACGGCACGGGCCGCTGGGGCGTGGAGACCCGGCACGCCAACGTGCTGCTGTGCGGGGCGGGCGCGGTGCGCGGCGGCGGCGTCAGCGGGGTGCCGGGGCACAACGCCGCGATGGCGGTCCTCGAAACGCGGACGGGATGAATCGCTCCGCCGTCCCGGGGCACTCCGACAAAACACAAGGAAACGGACCATCCGGCCGTCTCGAACGGTCGCACCACCCCCGGGAGACCCCTCATGGCCGAGCTCAGCCCGACCGACCTGCAGAAGGCCCTCAAGGGCATGGACTACCCCACGGACAAGCAGCACCTGGTGGACCGCGCCCGCAGCAACCACGCCGACGACAAGGTCGTCAGCACCCTCGACGGCCTGAAGGAAGACCGCTTCGACGGCCCCAACGAGGTGCAGAAGGCCGTCTTCAACCAGTGAGCGGACGGCCGCGTCAGTCGGCCGAGGGCGTCCAGCCCACCGCTTCGAGGCGTGCCGTGTCCGCCGGACGCGCCTCGTCGAACAGGACGCCGCCGGCCGACTCCACCCGCTGCCCGTCCACGTAGCAGCCGCGTCCCACGTAGAGCCGGTCCGTCGTGTACCGCCAGCGCAGGACGAGGCCGCGGGCCGCGGGCACCTCGGCGGTCAGCCGGTGCCAGACCCGGCCCGAGAAGCCCGTGACCGTGCCCGCCGGGTGCGGTCGCGGCTCCTCGCCCGGGCGCGAGGTGGTGAAGGGCACCGGCTGCCAGCCGGCACCGCCGTCGGTGGACGCCTCCAGGGCCAGCACGTCGGAGGCCGGCTCCGTGTCCCACCACAGCGCGCAGCGCAGCCGCGCCCGGCCCTGCGAGGTGTCGAGCGCCGGCAGGGTGAGCGTCGCCGTCGCGGAGACCGCCGTACCGGAGAACCAGGCCGTGCGGCCCCGGGCCGGCCGGACCGGCACCGCCCGTGCCAGATGGTTCGCGGCGGCCACCCGCGGAGCCGACCCCGAACGCCAACTGCGCACCGGATGAACGGAGTTGCCGAGCACCACCAGGAACGAGTCCGTCGTCGGGTCGAGCACCAGCGAGGTGCCGGTGAAACCGGTGTGCCCGGCCGTGCGCGGGGTGGCCATCGCGCCCATGTACCAGTGCTGGTAGAGCTCGAATCCGAGGCCGTGCTCGTCACCGGGGAACGCGGTGTTGAAGTCGGTGAACATCAGCTCCACCGACTCCGGCGACAGGATCCGGCGGCGCCCGTACACACCGCCGTTGAGCAGGGTCCGGCCGAGCACCGCGAGGTCCCACGCGTCGGAGAACACACCCGCGTGACCCGCGACCCCGCCCAGCGCGTAGGCGTTCTCGTCGTGCACCTCGCCCCACACCAGACCCCGGTCCAGCCCCGACCAGGGCTTGCGGGCGTCCTCGGTGGCCGCGATCCGCGGCCGCCACGAGGCGGGCGGGTTGTAGCGCGTGCGGCGCAGCCCGAGCGGCGCGGTGACCTCCTCGCGCAGCAGGGTGTCCAGGGAGCGGCCCGTGATCCGCTCCAGCACCAGTTGCAGCGAGATGAGGTTCAGGTCCGAGTAGAGGTACGCCGTGCCCGGCGCGGCGACCGGCGCCTCGTTCCAGACGAGTTCGAGTCTCGCCTCGTGCGTCGGCGCGCCGTACAGCGGGATCCACGCGCGGAACCCCGAGGTGTGCGTCAGCAGTTGCCGGACGGTGATGTCCTGCTTGCCCGCCCGCCCGAAGTCCGGCAGATACGAGGCGACCTTCGCCTCCAGCCCCAGCGCGCCCCGCTCGATCTGCTGCACGGCCAGGATCGAGGTGAACAGCTTCGACACCGACGCCAGGTCGAAGACGGTGTCCGCGGCCATGGGGATCTGCTCGCCGGGCGGGAACTCCACGCCCGTGTCGGTCTTCTCGTCGTAGGCCCGGTAGCGCACCGCCATGCCGAGGGGCCGGTGCAGGGCGACCGTGCCGCCGCGCCCGGCGAGCAGCACGGCGCCGGCGTACCAGGGGTGCACGGGGGAAGGGCCGAGGAACGCCTCGGCGTCGGTGACGAGCCGGCGCAGATGGGAGGGGAGCAGCCCCGCCCGTGCGGCCGAGCCGTGCCGCAGGGTGGGACGCCGGTCCCGCGCCGCGGGCGCGGCCGCCGCCGGTCCGGCGGGCAGGGGCGCCAGGGCGAGGGCTCCGCCCAAAGCCATCCCCGCCCTGGCCAGTTGACGCCGGGTCGGTCCGCCGCTTGCCGCCTCGTGGGTCACCGCGCATCCCTTCGCCTCGACCGTCACGCTGTCCCCCGGAGTATGTCCGCCGCACCCACCCGCGAACCGGAGGACGGCGCCGGGCACGCCCCCTCGGCGCGGGGCTCGCTGACGAGCGATCAGACGGGGGAGAGGTGGCGGGCCGCCGGTGCACCTGCTTGACCCGCTGCCGGGCCGAACCGAGGATCGTCGTCATGACGACGCCCGCGACGACCCCGCCCGGACACGACAGCACGGTCGACGGACTCCTGCGGCGCAGCGCCCGGCGCACCCCCGCCCGCGTCGCCGTGGAGTACGGCGAGCGCACCTGGACCTACCGGGAACTGGACACCGCCGTCTCCCGCGCGGCGAGCGTGCTGCTCGGCCTCGGACTGTCCCCGGGCGACCGGGTCGGCGCCTACGGCCACAACTCCGACGCCTACCTGATCGCCTTCCTGGCCTGCGCCCGCGCCGGCCTCGTGCACGTCCCGGTCAACCAGAACCTCACCGGCGACGATCTGGCCTACATCGTCTCCCAGTCGGGCAGTTCGCTCGTCCTCACCGACCCGGACCTGGCCGCCCGGCTCCCCGGCGGGCCACCGGCGCTGCCCCTGCGCGACGCCGACGGCTCGCTGCTCGTCCGGCTGGAGGGGGTACCCGTGTACGACGGTCCCGAGCCGCGCGGCGAGGACCTCGTGCAACTGCTGTACACGTCCGGCACGACGGCCCTGCCCAAGGGCGCGATGATGACGCACCGGGCCCTGGTGCACGAGTACCTGAGCGCCATCACCGCGCTCGATCTCCGCGCGGGCGACCGCCCCGCGCACGCGCTGCCGCTGTACCACTCGGCCCAGATGCACGTCTTCCTGCTGCCGTACCTGGCCGTCGGCGCGACGAACATCATCCTCGACGCACCGGACGGCGACCGGCTGTTCGACCTGATCGAGACGGACCGGGTGGACAGCCTGTTCGCCCCGCCCACCGTGTGGATCGCCCTGTCCCACCGCCCCGACTTCGCCACCCGCGACCTGAGCGGCCTGCGCAAGGCCTACTACGGCGCGTCGATCATGCCGGTGCCGGTGCTCGAACGGCTGCGGGAGCGCCTGCCGGGCCTGGCCTTCTACAACTGCTTCGGACAGAGCGAGATCGGCCCGCTGGCCACCGTCCTCGCACCCGATGAGCACAAGGGCCGCATGGACTCCTGCGGGCGGCCCGTGCTGTTCGTCGATGCCAGGGTGGTCGACGAGGACGGCAAGGACGTGCCCGACGGCACCCCCGGCGAGATCGTCTACCGCTCCCCGCAACTGTGCGAGGGCTACTGGGACAAGCCCGAGGAGACCGCCGAGGCCTTCCGCGACGGCTGGTTCCGCTCCGGCGACCTCGCGGTGCGCGACGCCCACGGCTACTTCACCATCGTCGACCGGGTGAAGGACGTCATCAACTCCGGTGGTGTCGTCATCGCGTCCCGCCAGGTCGAGGACGCCCTGTACACCCATCCGCAGGTCGCCGAGGCCGCGGTCGTCGGCCTGCCCGACGAGCGGTGGATCGAGGCCGTCACAGCCGTCGTCGTCCCGCACGGACAGGTCACCGAGGCGGAGCTCATCGACCACGTCCGCGAGCGGCTCACCCCCTACAAGGCGCCGAAACGGGTGGTGTTCGTCGACGAACTCCCGCGCAACGCCAGCGGAAAGATCCTCAAACGCCTGCTCCGGGACGACCTCGGCAAGCGGTAGAGCGGCCGGCCGGCCCGCTTGTGCCGGACCCGCCCCGGGCGCGAGGATCCACGCCATGCCGATCTTCGACGCCCCGGACGGGACCAGACTCGCCTTCCACCGGCTCGGCGAAGGAGAGCCGCTGGTCGTGCTGCCGGGCGGCCCCATGCGGGCCTCCGCCTACCTGGGGAACCTCGGCGGGCTGGACGCCCACCGGCAGCTGGTGCTGCTCGACCTGCGCGGTACGGGGGAGTCGCAGACCCCGGCGGACCCGGCGACGTACCGCTGCGACCGGCTCGTCGACGACGTCGAGGCGCTGCGGCTCCACCTGGGCCTGGAGCGGATGGACCTGCTCGCGCACTCGGCGGGCGGGAGTCTCGCCATGCTCTACGCGGCCCGGTATCCGCAGCGGGTCGCACGGCTGGCGCTGGTCACCGCCACTCCCTGGGCCCTGGGGTGGCCCGCGACGGCCGACGACCGGCGTTCCGCGGCCCGGCTGAGGGCCGCGGAACCCTGGTTCGCGGAGGCGTTCCCGGCGTTCGAGGCCTGGCTCGACGGTTCGGGCGACTTCGACGCGGTGTTCGTACCGTTCTTCCACGGACGCTGGGACGACACCGCCCGGGCCCATGCCGGCCGCGAGGAGGCCGAGACCAACGACGAGGCGGCCGACGCCTACGGCGGTGACGGCGCCTACGACCCGGAGGCGACGCGCGGCGCACTGGCCCTCCTGGCCGCCCCGGTGCTCGTCCTGGCGGGCGAGGCCGACGGCGGACCGGCCCCCGGCCTCGCCCGCCGGACCGCCGGGGTCTTCCCGCACGCCGAGTGCGTGGTGCAGCCGGGCGCGGGGCACTACCCGTGGCTCGACGACCCGGAGTGGTTCACCGGCCGCGTGTCCGCCTTCTTCGCCTGACCGCGCGCCGGCCGGCCGCACGCCGGCCGACCGCGGGGCACGCGGTCGGGCCGTCGGCCGGACGGCCCGGTCACGGCTGGGGGCCGTAGGCCGTCATGAAGCGGTCGCGGAACCGGTCCATGCCCCAGCGGGGCGCGTCCTTCGCCGGCTTGAGGCCGTCGGTCCACCCCCAGTCGGCCATGCGGTCCAGGACCTTGCTGTCCTTGGCGACGATGCTGATCGGCACGTCCCTGCCGGTGTCCCCGGCGAGGACGGTCGGCACCGGCTGGTGGTCGCCGAGGAAGACCAGGACCGTGTCCTCGTCGCCGTAGCGCCGCATCCACTCGGTCAGGCTGCGGATCGAGTACGCGATGGCCTTGCGGTACTCGGCGCGCACCTTCTCCGGGTCCTTCCAGACCTCCTTCGGGTCGGTGCCCTCCTTCTTGATCCGGTGGAACACCGAGCCGTCGCCGAGGTCCTCCCAGTCGATCATGTGCGCCACGGGGGACCAGGGGTTGTGACTGGAGGCCAGGATGATCTCCGCCATGATCGGCTCGCGGTCCTTCTTCCCGTGCTCCAGGCGCTGGAAGGCCTCCATGCTGAACTGGTCGGGCACCGGCGTCCAGCTGAAATAGGGGCCGTGGTAGCCGAGGTGCTCGGAGTCGTAGATGTGGTCCAGGCCGAAGAACTTCCCCTCCGGCCAGGCCCGCCGCACGCCCGGCACGATGCCGACGGTCCGCCAGGCGCCCGTCCTGCCGAAGTACTTGGTCAGCGTCATGCGGTCGCTGGTGGTCAGACTGCGGTAGCGCTGCTGGTTCTTGATCCACAGTCCGGACAGGAACGTCGAGTGGGCGAGCCAGCTGCCCGCGCCCGTCACCGGCGAGCGCAGCCAGCCGCTGCGCGAGGCGAACCCGGCGGACTTCAGCCCGGCCGTGCCCTCCTCGAGGACGGCGCCGGTCTGCGCGGCCATCGCCGGATCGTCGATCGCCACCCGGCCGTAGCTCTCGATGAAGGTGAACAGGACGTCCTTGCCCCGCAGTCCCGTCAGCAACCGGTCCGGCGGGGTCTCGGCGAAGGCGTCCACGGCGGCCTGCTGACGGAACACCCGCGCGTCCCGCAGCCCCGCCCGGACCTGTTCGACACGGTTGCCGACGAAGTCCGCGTTGCCCTTCGTGGCGATCGGCACGGTGCCGATCTGCAGGCCCAGCGTCATGCAGGTCATCCACGCCGTGCCCAGGACGAGCACGGTCCGGCCGGCGGTCTGCCGGTGCCGCACCATCAGGTTCGTCAGCCGCACCACCGCCAGCGTCGTCAGCACCAGCAGCGCGACGAACAGCACGACCACGGCGGTCACCGCCAGGACCTGGCCGGTGCGGCCGAACGACTCCCGCAGGAAGTCCGTCGCGTCGTCGAGCAGGATCCAGTCCAGGACCAGGTCGAACGGCCGCGCCAGGACCTGGTAGAACCCCATGTCCAGGAACTTCAGGACGGTCAGCAGCCCCAGCAGCACCCCCGTCACGACGGCCGTGATCCGCCGCGGCCTCGGCGGCAGTGCGAGCAGCAGCCCGGCCAGCAGCACGCCCTCGGCGGGGATCCGGACGAACGACGTGAACTCCAGCCGCTCGATCCGGTTGGGCACGAGCAACGCGAACAGCACGAGCACGCCGGCCAGGACGGTGATCGCGAGCGAGGTCCACCGAGCGGCCCGGGGATGACGCCGGCCGAGCCAGCCGGGCCGCCGCCCGTCCCCGGCGGCCCCGGAGTCCGCCGTACCGCCGCTCCCGTCCTCGCCGGGAGCGTCCTCCCCCGGGGCCGGAGACGGGTCCGGGGCCGGGATCCGGCCGGGTGCCGGCCCGGTGCCGTCGTCGTCCGGTTCCGTTCCGCTCGCGGCCGGGTCCGGCTGAGGGCGGGAGCGAGTGAAAGGCGACACCCGGTGGTCCTTCCGTGCGGTCGTGCAGAGGTGCAAAGGCATGGCGAACAGAGCCCTCGCGCGGGCCTGCCCCCACCAGTACGTCCGGACGTCACCTCCAGTTCAATCGCCACCGCGGAAAGGTCCCCCTCACGTGCCCTGTCGGCGGTGGGGCCCGGTCGCTAGGCTGGCCGCGGACGACGAAATGGGGAGGAGCACGGACGTGCCCGAGACCACCACCCAGCAGCGCCCGTTCACGGGCTGGGACAAGCCGGACCTGGACCTCAGCAACGCACACTGGCAGTCCAGCAGCCGCGGCCGGGGAGATGTGCAGATCGCCTTCGTCGAAGGCTTCATCGCCATGCGCAACAGCGCCCGGCCCGAGAGCCCCTCCCTGATCTTCACGCCCGACGAATGGGGCGCGTTCGTCTCGGGAGCCCGGGAGGGCGAGTTCGACCTCACCTAGCGGGCGCCGGCGGCGGCCGGTCCGGGGGTGTTCCCGCGGCGATCGCGGACACGAGACCTGAGGCATCCTCCCGGAGCCGCCGCGCACGTCGGCCCGGCACCGGGAGGGACGGTCGTATCCCGGAAGGTGAGGAACCCATGAGCACCCTGCCGGTCGTCGCGGCGGTCGACGGTTCGGACGACAGCCTGCGCGCCCTCGACTGGGCCGTCGACGCCGCACGCCGGCGTGCGGCGCCCCTGCGCGTGGTCCATGTCCGCCAGTACGCGCACTGGGCCCAGCCCGACGTCCTCACCGCGGGCCCGGCGGATCCGCAGGACGACCCCGTCCTCGACCGCGTCCGCGCCCACCTCGAAGGACGCCCCGGCCCGCCGGACACGCGCTGCACCGGCCCTGGAGGGCGCCATCGGCGTCGTCCTGCCCGAACTGGGCGCCGAGGCGCAGCTGCTGGTGCTCGGCTCCCGGGGCCGCGGCGGCTTCGCCAGTCTGCTGCTCGGCTCCACCAGCATGGCCGTCGCCCGTGACGCCGCATGCCCGGTCGTCGTGGTGCCCCGGCCCGGACGCGAGGCGCCCGGCGACGCGGGGTCCGGCCCGCGCTCGCGCGTGGTCGTCGGACTGAAGGTGGACGGCCCCGACGAGGCCACCCTGGAGTTCGCCTTCACGGAGGCCGCCCGGCGCGGCGCCCGCCTCCGGGCCGTCGCCGCATACCCGTGGCCGGCGCAGCCCTGGATGATGCCCGGGGAACTGCCCCCGCCGATCGTCGAGCAGAACCGCATCGAGGACGAGGCCCGCGTCCTGGCCGACGGCTTCCTCGCCCCGTACCGCGAGCGGCATCCCGAGGTCGAGGTCGAGACGGTCGCCGCGGCCGGTGACGCGGCCGGTCACCTGGTCGACGCCTCCGCGGACGCCGACCTCGTCGTCGTGGGCCGGCACCGGCGGCGGCTGACGGCACCGGCCCGCATGGTGGGCTCGGTCACCCAGGCCGTCCTGCTGCACGCCGCGAGCCCCGTCGCGGTGGTGCCGCCCGCCCCCGCCGAGGACTGAGCGCGGCGCGGCCGCGTGCGGCGGCGGCCGGGGCCCATCCGTCCGCCGCCCGCCCGGCGCATCGCAGGCCCGGACACGTACCATGGGCGACATGTCGTTCCTCCGCCGCCGCAGCGCCACGCCCGCCGGGCCCGACTTCGACGTCCTGGCCATGGACCCGGGCGACTGGCCCGGCAACCTGGGCGCGGGACTGCTCCCCGCGCCCGACGGCACCTGCCAGGGCGTCTTCCTGCGCTACGACCTGTTCGGCGGCCGCGGCCCCGCGATGATCATCGGCAATCTGCCCGAGGGATCACCGGCCCGCGAGGTTCCCGAGGGCGAGGTCCCCTTCGAGGTGGCCCAGCTGCTGCTCGCGCTGGAGAACGACGAGGAGGTCACGGTCGTCGACACCGAGGACGTCCCGGTGATGCAGGGCGACAACCTCCTGATCGTCCGGCGCGTGAAGCTCTCCGAGAGCCGGATCTCCTGTGTGCAGTTCGACCGCAGCGACAACGTCCTGGTGACCATCGCCGCCTGGGACCGCCCCATCACGGACGACCTGTACGCGCTGCTCAAGCCGCTGCCCGCGGAGCTGTTCCAGCAGGGCTGAACGTCCAGCAGGGCTGAACGAGCCCCCGCACGCACGAGAAGGGCCGCTGCGCGCCGACCGGCGCACAGCGGCCCTTCCGTCCCCGTCAGCGCGTGCCGACCGCCGCGCGCACGGCCCGGCGGGCCAGCTGGCAGTCGTCGTGCAGCCGCCGCAGCAGCAGCCTCTGCTCCTCGCCGGACGGCGCAGCACCCGGGTGGGCCGCCGCCCCCGGTGCCGCCGGGGCCGTCTCGTGCAGGGAGCGCTGCACGGCCGTCTCACAGGTGCGGATCTCGCGGGTCAGCACCAGCATCAGGTTCACCAGGAAGGCGTCCCGGGACGCCGGGCCCGCCGACTGCGCGATCTGGCTGATCTGACGGCGGGCGACCGGTGCGTCCCCGAGCACCGACCACAGCGTCGCCAGGTCGTAGCCCGGCAGGTACCAGCCCGCGTGCTCCCAGTCCACCAGCACGGGACCGGCCGGTGACAGGAGGATGTTCGACAGCAGCGCGTCGCCGTGGCAGAACTGGCCCATGCCCTGCCGTCCGGAGGCCTGGGCGATGCCGTGCAGCAGCTTCTGCAGGTCGCCCAGGTCGCGGTCGGTGAGCAGACCCAGCTCGTGGTAGCGCGCGATACGGGCCGCGTAGTCCAGCGGGGCGTCGAACGTGCCCGCCGGCGGCCGCCAGGCGTTCAGCCGGCAGATCGCGCCGAGAGCCGCTCTGATGTCCGCGCGCGGCGGCGCCTCGACCGGGTGACGCTGGAGGGCCGCCACCCGCCCGGGCATCCGCTCGATCACCAGGGTGCAGTTGTCCGGGTCCGCCGCGACCAGCCTCGGCGCCCGCACCGGAGGGCGGTGCCGGACGAACGAGCGGTATGCCGCTATCTCGTGGCGGATCCGCTCGGACCAGGCGGGGGAGTGGTCCAGTAAGCACTTGGCGACGGCGGAGCTGCGGCCGGTCGTGCCGACCAGCAGCACGGACCGGCCGCTGCGGCGCAGCACCTGCACCGGGCTGAACTCCGGGCAGATGCGGTGCACCGACGCGATGGCCGTGCGCAGCTGCGCCCCCTGGGGGCCGGACAAGTCGAGTCTCCCGCTGAGCGGTTGGGTGCCGAGGACCGCGCCGCGCCGGGCCCGGCCCGCGCCGAGCACGGGGGTCGCCGGCCGCGCGGGGGCGAGGTAGGGGCCGCTGTCCGCGGGACGCGGGTGGAGCGACCGGGGCGGTGCGGACACGGAGGACGATGCTGCGTACATGGGCGAGACAGATCCCTTCGTGTGCCTGCGACGACAGCGCACCACCCGGCCCGGAGCCCGGGATCACCCTGGGGAATGCCCCTGGGGCGACCGGGTCGGGGTGGCGCGTTCCTACCTGACACCGGATGGCCCGTGGCACACCATCTGGCGCACCCTGGCGAACCCTGGCGAATAGTCGCCCGGCAACTCCGGCGGGGCTACTGTCAACTCAGCCGAGAACCTGGGGGCTTGACGTGAGCGGACAACCCAACACCCGGCTCGCGGACCTGTTCGGCCTGGCCGGCTGGTCCAAGGGCGAACTCGCGAGGCTGGTCAACCGGCAGGCGGCGGCCATGGGCCATCCCCAGCTGGCGACCGACACCTCCCGGGTGCGGCGGTGGATCGACACGGGAGAGATCCCGCGCGATCCGGTGCCGCGGGTGCTGGCGGCTCTGTTCACCGAGCGTCTCGGCCGTGTCGTGACCATCGAGGACCTCGGTCTGGTCAGGCACGGGCGCGCGGGGAAACGGCAGGGCGGCGGGAGTGCGGACTCTCCCGACGGTGTGCCGTGGGCGCCCGAGCGAACCGCCGCGGTCCTCACCGAATTCACGGGAATGGACCTCATGCTCAACCGACGCGGCTTGGTGGGCGCGGGCGCCGCGCTCGCCGCGGGATCCGCACTCAGCAGCGCCATGTACGACTGGCTGCACACCGACCCTGCCCTGACGGCCGGCACCCCCCACCCCGACCACTCCCTGCACGCCGACCCCGCTGGGTTCGACCGCTACGAGGCCGCCCCCATCGGGTCGCAGGAGATCGAGGAACTGGAGCGCTCCGTCGAGGTGTTCCGCGCCTGGGACGCCGCCCGTGGCGGCGGGCTCCAGCGCAAGGCGGTGGTGGGCCAGCTCAACGAGGTGGGCGGCATGCTCGCCTACCGCCACCCGCCCCATCTGCAGCGGCGCCTGTGGGGCGTGGCCGCCAACCTCGCCGTCCTCGCCGGCTGGATGTCCCACGACGTGGGCCTGGAGCCCACGGCGCAGAAGTACTTCGTCATCGCCGCGCACGCCGCCCGGGAGGGCGGGGACCGGCCCCGCGCGGGCGAGGCGCTCTCCCGCGCGGCCCGCCAGATGGTGCACCTGGGCAAGCCGGACGACGCCCTGCACCTGATGAAGCTCGCCACGTCCGGCTCGGGCGACGAGGTGCTGCCGCGCACCCGGGCGATGCTCTGCACCGTGGAGGCGTGGGCGCAGGCCGCCCTCGGCAAGGGGCAGGCCATGCGCCGCACTCTGGGCCGCGCGGAGGACCTGTTCGTCTCCGACCGGGCCGACGCCCCGCCCCCGGACTGGATGCAGACCTTCAAGGAGGAGGACCTGTACGGCATGCAGGCCCTGGCCTACCGGACGCTGGCCGAGTTCGAGCCCGGTGCGGCCGTGCACGCCCAGCACTACGCCGAGAAGGCGCTGGCCCTGCGCGTCGACGGCCGTCAGCGGTCGAAGATCTTCGACTATCTGTCGATGGCGTCCGCCTGCTTCATCGCGGACGACCCGGAACAGGCCGACCGCTACGCGCGGCTGGCCCTGGTGTCGATGGGGTCCAACTCCTCGCACCGCACCTGGGACCGGTTGCGCGAGATGTACCGGCTCACCGCACAGTACTCGGGGTCCCCGAAGGTCCAGGAACTGCGGGAGGAGATCAAGCTGGCCCTGCCCAGGACCAAGAGCAGGGGAACCGGCCGCGCCCCGGCCTGAAGGGTCGCCGGTTCCTAGGCCTCGCCCGTCAGTCTGACGGCGAGCAGGCAGGCGTTGTCCTCCCGCTCGTGCGTGCCGAACTCCTCGACGACCGTCTGCACGCAGTCCTCCGCGGTGCGGTCGCCGGTCAGGCGCGGCGCCAGGCCGAGGAGTCGGTGCGCGGCCGCCGCGCCGGTGTGGCCGGGCACCAGCCCGTCGGTGTGCAGGAGCAGCAGGTCACCCGCCTGCAGCACCTCCTCGGCCTGCCCGTAGACCGGCCCGGAGGTGGCGCCCAGCAGGACGCCGTCCGGGGCGTCCAGCACGCGCCCCGTCCCGCCGCGGAACAGCAGGGGGGCGGGGTGCCCGGCCTGCGCCCACACCAGGGTGCGCGTGCCGGGCCGGTAGCGGCAGCAGACGGCGCTGCCGAGGGCGGGCTGCACCGTGGCGTCGAGTAACTGGTTCAGCCAGCCCATCACCTGGGCGGGGCCGGCCCCGGCCATCGCCATGCCGCGCACGGCGCCCAGCAGCATGGTCATGTTCGACGTGACGGCCACGCCCTGGCCGGTGAGGTCGCCGACGCTCAGCAGCGTGTCCCCGTCGCTCAGTTCGAGCGCGTCGTACCAGTCGCCGCCGATCGGCGTCCGTGTGGACGCCGGCAGGCGGCGGGCGGCGAGGTCGAGCACGCCGGGGACGCGGTGCGGAAGCCGCAGGGAGCCGCGCCAGGGCGGCAGCGCGGCCTCCTGCAGCTCGGCCGCGAGCCGCTGCTCGCTGCGCGCGGCCTCCCGCCGGCGGTGCAGCGAGTCACGGGTCTCGCTCACCGCCCGCTCACTGCGGCGCAGTTCACTGACGTCGCGCAGCACGGCCCACATCGAAGCCGTGCTCCCGTCGGTGTCGAGCACCGGTTCGCCCATCATGTGCACGGTGCGCACGTCCCCGTCCCGGCGGGCGATGCGGAACTCGCCGTCGATGGGCCGGGCGTCCACGAGGCAGTTGGTGACCATCGCCGTCAGTCCCGGCCGGTCCTCGTCCAGCACGACCGACGGCAGTTCATCGAGGGTCAGCGGGGCGGCGGCGGGGTCGCGGCCCAGGATCCGGTAGAGCTCCTCCGACCAACTGGCCTCGTCCGTCAGCAGGTTCCACTCCGCGCTGCCGACCCGGCTGAGCAGCGAGCCCCCCGGCGCCGGCTCAGTCGCCGCCGTCGTGGGCGGCGGGCCGTCGCGCAACTGGGCCAGGTGCTCGTCGAGGTCGTCGAGCTGGTGCAGGGCCAGGTCGTACAGCGCCCGCTGCCAGCGGCCCCGGGGGTGGTCGGGCTCGTCACCCGCCGCGTCCCGGCGCACCGCGTCCACATCGCCCTTGAGCCGCCGCGTCTGCGATATCAGCGCGTCGACCGAGCCGCGGCCGGGCGGCTGGGCGGCGGGGCGGTCCGCGGAGAGGTGGGACGGCATGACGGACTCCGATGCGGGGACGGTACGACCAAGGCGGACGGAGGGACCGTTACGACTGTTGCACAGCCCGCGACGGCCTGTAAGGGATTTGGCACCACACGATACGGTGGTGCTTCTGGCATATGCCACCGTCTCACCGGGTTACTCGGAGGTAGGCGCCCCGGGTGCCCCCGGCGATCCCAAGTCGTAGCGTACACAGGGGGTTTGACGACCCGTCGGGTCACCCGCGCAGTGCTGCGGCACATGTTCGACGGCCCTGTGTTCGACGGCTCGGTGCTGCCCGGACGTCCTCACTCCGCGTCGTGGTCGGAGCCGCAGGAGCTGCCGTCCGGCGGCAGGGTGCCGTAGAGCAGGAAGGCGTCGACCTTGCGCTGCACGCACGTGGAGGAGCCGTAGCCGGTGTGTCCCTCGCCCCGGTTGTCCAGCACCACGGCCGAGGAGCCGAGGCGCTTCGCCGTCTCCACCGTCCACCGATACGGCGTGGCCGGATCGCCCCGGGTGCCGACGAGCAGCATCCGCGGACCGTCGACGTCCTTCACCTTCTCGCGGATGTAGTCGGTGCCCTTGGGGCGGCCGTAGCACATCAGCACCTGGGTCAGCCGGTACCGGCCGAAGACGGGCGAGGCCTCCTCGTAGCGGGCGCGCAGCCGGTCGAGATCACGCGTGACCTGCGCGGCGGCCGGGCGGTCGGGGTCGTCCGCGCAGTTGACCGCCATCAGCGCCGCCGGCAGGTTGTCCATGGGGACGTCCTGCGGGTCGGTCAGCCCGGCGTGCGGAGCCCGCCCCGGGGTGGTGGCGAACCCTCCGGACAGGAAGGCCTCCAGGCCCCGGGTGTCGCCCTCCTCCAGCAACTGCGACAGGGCCCGCTGGAGCGAGGGCCACAGCGCACGGCTGTAGAGGCCCTGCCCGAGGGCGCCGGCGAAGTCCTGCCCGGAGAACGCCTCGCCGAAGTCCGTCGGCACCGGGTCCCTGTCCAGCGCCTTCACCACCTGAACGACCCGTTCCCGGGCCTCGCGGGGGTTGCGGCCGAAGGGGCAGGCGATGTCCTCGGTGCACCAGGTGAGGAAGTTCTCCAGAGCGGTCTGCTGTCCCTGTGCGCTCACCACGCCCTGCTCGGCCAGCGGCTCGGTCAGGGTGTCGACGCCGTCCAGCACGATCCTGCCGACCTTGCCGGGGAACTCCGCCGCGTACACGGCCCCGAGCCGGCTGCCGTAGGAGAAGCCGAGGTAGTTCAGCTTGCCGTCGCCGAGGGCGGCGCGCATGACGTCGAGGTCGCGGGCCGCGTTCACCGTGCCGATGTGGGGCAGGACCGGGCCGGAGTGCTCGGCGCACGCGGCCGCGGCGGCGCGCAGTTCCTCGAGCACGACGCGGGCGTCGCCCCCGTCGGCGGCCTCGTCCGCCGCGGCCAGGGCGTCGGGGGCGTTCCCGCAGCTGACCGGTGAGGAGCGGCCGACCCCGCGGGGGTCGAAGGAGACCACGTCGTAGCCGTCCGTCAGGCCCATGAAGTCCTTGCCGCCCATGGCCAGTTGGGCCACGCCCTGACCGCCCGGGCCGCCGAAGTTCAGCAGCACCGAGCCGCGGGAATCGCCCGTGGCACGGTAGCGGGCGACGGCGAGGTCGAGCGTGCCCTTGCCGGGGTGCGCGTAGTCGAGCGGAACGGTGACCTTGCCGCACTGCAGATCCTTCGGCATCTCCACGCCCGCGCACCTCGACCAGGCGACCTTCTGGTCGTAGAAGCGGGCCAGGCCGGGCGACGGCGCGTCGACGGCCGGCAGTGCGATGCCCAGCAGGGCGAGACCGGCCGCCGCCGTGACCGCGCAGCGCCGTATCGGAGGGCGCGTGGACAGCTTGGGCAGCATGGATGCCTCCAGGGACGCAGGGCTTCGCAGCGGACCGGGAAACGGCGCCCTCGCCCACGATAAGCGCACCCCGGAACCCTCGCCTCCGCACGCGTGGCCGCCCGGGGCTGCGCCCGGCGAGCGGCATACGAAGGGCTTTACCGCTAGTTCGACAAGCAGGACGCTCGATGGAGTGAAAGACCGATCAGCCATAACTCCGACCGGGCGGCGGGCGTTCTACCCGGTGCGGGTGAGTGCCCGCGACGACGATGTCTGGAAGGCAGGCACCCCATGAAACGGGTCACCCGAAACGGCATGATCGCCGTCGCCGCCGCCTCGGGCGCGATGGCCATGACCGCACCGGCGTACGCAGGCGCCGGGGCGGACGGCGCCGCCGCCGGATCGCCCGGACTGGTCTCCGGCAACACCGTCCAGCTCCCGGTGCACGTCCCGGTGAACGCGTGCGGCAACACCGTGAACGTGGTGGGGCTGCTCAACCCGGCCGCGGGCAACGCCTGCGCCGACGTGGACGAGGGACACCACGGCCCGAAGGGCGCCGCCGCCGGGGGCACCGCCAAGGACTCCCCGGGCGTGATCTCCGGCAACGGCGTGCAGCTGCCCGTCGACCTGCCGGTCAACGTCACGGGCAACTCGGTGAACGTGGTGGGCGTCGGCAACCCCGCCACCGGGAACACGTCCGTGAACACCCCGGACGGCCCGCCCGCGCGGCCCGACCGCCCCCGCCCGCCGAAGCCCGAGCCGGAGCCGGAGCCGCCCACCCGGCCCCGGACGCTCCCCGCTCCCGCCCCGGTCCCGCACGCCGCCCCCCACACCCGGGCCGCCCTGGCCCACACGGGCACGGACCACGCCCTCCAGACCGTCGCGGCGAGTGCGGCGCTGCTCGCCGGCGGAGTCCTGCTGCGCCGGCGCTTCCGCCCCGGCTCCGAGCGCTGAACCCCGGCGCACGCCACCGGGCCGCGCCGGACGGGCACGGATCCTCCGCCGGGCCCGGCCGCGTCCCCGCTCACACCGCGTCCGCCACCCCCGTCAGCAGCACCATCCCGGAGTCGCCGTAGTCCGGCAGCGTCGGGTCCACGTCGATGCGGGTCACGTCCAGGTCGCGGGTGAGCGGGGCGAAGACCTCCGTGACGGTGTCCGGGTTCACCGGGCAGCCCGGCCAGCGTGACGCCGGGCCGATGCGGTACGTCGGCATGTTCTCCATGAACGCGGCCACGAGGTGACCGCCCGGCAGGACGGTCCGCACGAACAGGCGGCAGAAGTCGGCGAACTCGCCGAAGTCCTCCGTCGCGCCCTCGGCGACGAAGTGCATCGAGGCCAGCTCGTACGTCCCCGGCCGCAGGGTGCGGACGTCGGCGTGGACGACGTTCACCGGGGCGAGCGCCCCCGCCAGGGTCGCCGGGACGTCCGGGTTGAGCTCCCGGCACAGCGCGTGGAAGGGCAGCCAGCTGGCGTCCGGGCGGTGGCATATCTGGTTGGTCAGATAGCCGACGTTGCTCGCCCCGGCCTCCACCGCGTCGATCCGCCGGCACGCCGCCGACGCCAGCATCAGCGGGTACAGGTTGGGCCCCGCCCCGAACTCCACCGAACGCCCGATCGCCCCCGGCGCGAAACGCCGGTAGAAGGCGCTGTGGTGGGCGATGACCGCCGCGTCCGACGGATGCACCTCGCGGTAGTTCTCCGCCAGGTAGTCGGCGACCGGCCAGCGGTCCCAGTCCACGTCGTCGTTGTGCGTCGTCATGGCCGTTCAGCCCTTCATCCGCAGCGGGAAACGCTCGGACAGCCGGGTCAGGGTCCCGTTCAGATGATCGATGTCCTCGTCGGAGTTGAGCGCCGTGAGCTGGACGCGGAAACCCACCCGGTCGCGCGGCACCAGCGGATAGGCCGCCAGCGTCACATAGACCCCCTCCTCCCACAGGAACGCCGCGACCGCGTCCAGGTCCGCCGGATTGGCCAGCGGCACCTCCACGATCGGCAGCCGGTCCGCGTTCAGGGTGCTCACCCCCATGCCGTCGAGGTGGTCCAGCACCCGCACCGTCTTGCGGTACAGGTCGGCCCGGATGGCGTCCCCGCGGCGCTCGTTGACGTCCAGGCCCGACAGGGCCGTCGCCAGGGACGCGGTGGGGGAGGGCCCCGAGTACAGATAGGGCGCCGCCGCGGTCTTCAGCCGGTTCTTCAGCTCCGACGGCAGCGCGAGGAACGCCAGCAGGGACGAGTACGCCTTGGAGAACCCGCCGACCAGCACGATCCCGTCGTACGACTCCCCGGTGTGCCGCACCACGCAGTTGCCGCGCATGCCGTACGGACACGGCTCGCCCGGGCCCCGTTCGCCGATCACGCCGAAGCCGTGCGCGTCGTCGACGTACAGCGTCGCCCCCTCGGCGCGGCACACCGCGGCCAGCGCGGGCAGGTCGGGGATGTTGCCGCTCATGCTGTTCACGCCGTCCAGGCACACCAGGCGGGGCGTGCCCGGCGGGACCGCGGCCAGGGAGGTGCGCAGTTCGTCCAGCCGTTCGGCGTGGAAGCGGTGCAGGGTGGCGCCCTGCGCCCGGGCCACCACGCAGCCGTCGTAGACGGTCCGGTGCGCCGTGGCCTCCACGAAGATGTGCCCGTCCTCGGCCAGCGCCGGGATCACCGACGAGTGCACCAGGGTCAGCGTCGGCAGCAGCAGGGTGTCCGGCGCGCCCAGCAGCGCGGCGAGCCGCTCCTCGATGTCCGGGTACAGGCGCGGACTGCCCAGCAGCCGCGACCAGCTGGGGTGCGTGCCCCACCGGCGCACCGCCGGCTCCACGGACCCCATGACCTCCGGGTCCCAGTCGAAGCCCAGGTAGTTGCAGGAGGCGAAGTCGATCAGCCAGTGGTCGCCGCTGCGGATGTGCCGGCCGCGCACCTCGTCGAGGACCGCGTCGCTCATCGGGCTGGTGCGCCGCAGGTGCTCCAGATCCGCCCAGCGCGCCTCCCTGCGCCCGCGGGCCGCGTCCATCCGCGGCCGCCGGGGCCGGGGCGGTGCGAAGGGACGGGCGCTCGGCTCGCGCAGCACGTGCGCGCTCTGCTGCACCGTCATGGGCCGGGCGAACAGGAAGCCCTGCCCGAAGCGGCACCCCATGCTCGCCAGCAGGTCCCGCTGCGAGGTGTCCTCGATGCCCTCCGCGATGACCTGGAGCCCCAGCGTGTCGGCGATCCGCACGATCCCCTCGACCAGGGCGACCTGCTGGGCGTCGCGGGCGATGTCGTCGATGAACGACTTGTCGATCTTCAGCACGTCGATGGGGAAGTCGCGCAGGTAGCGCAGGGAGGAGAAGCCGGTGCCGAAGTCGTCGACGGCGATGTGCACCCCGAGTTCCTTCAGGGTGTTCAGCACCGTCTGCAACCGGTCGTCGCGTTGCAGCAGCACCGTCTCCGTCAGCTCCAGTTGCAGCGACCCCGGTTCCAGCCCCGGCGTGCTCAGTGCCTGGCCGACCTGTTCGATGAAGCCCGCGTCGCGGAACTGGCGGGCGGAGACGTTCACGCTCACGTACGGCGGGCGGGCGGGCCCGGGCAGCTTCTGCAGGCCGATGATGTCGTTGACGGCGTTCTCCAGCACCCAGGAGCCGAGCGGCGCGATGTGCCCGGTCTCCTCGGCGAGGCCGATGAACTGCTCCGGGCCGATATGGGGCCGCTGCGCATAGGGCCAGCGCACCAGTGCCTCGAATCCGACGACCTCGCCCGCGGTGATGTCCACGACCGGCTGGTAGCGCAGGTGGAAGGCCTTGTCCGCCACGGCCTTGGCCAGCTGCGTCTGCAGGTCGTGCCGCTCGACCATGCGGCTGCGCAGCAGCGGCCGGAAGCGGCGCCACTGCCGCTTGCCCGCCGCCTTGGCCGCGTACAGCGCGAGATCGGCGTGCCCCAGCAGCTCCTCCGCGTCCGTGCTGTCCCGCGCGGTGGCCACGCCCACGCTGGCCGACACCGTCACCGACTCGTCGGCCAGGTCGAACGGCCGGCCGAGCGTCTGGATGACCTGGGCCGCCAGCAGTTCCGCGTCCAGCGGCTGCTTGGCGTCCTCCATGAGCACCGCGAACTCGTCCCCGCCCAGCCGGGCCGCGGTGTCGGTGCGCCGCAGCGTCCGGGACAGCCGGTTGCCCACCGAGATCAGCAGCTGGTCGCCCGCCCGGTGCCCCATCGTGTCGTTGACCAGCTTGAAGTCGTCCAGGTCGATGAAGAGCAGACACGTCAGGGACGCCTCGCGGCGGCCGCGCAGCAGGGCGCGCTCGATCCGCTCCAGCAGCAGGGTCCGGTTGGGCAGGCCGGTCAGCGAGTCGTGGAACGCCCGCTGCGTCAGCTCCTGCTCCAGCCGCCGCTGCTCGGTGACGTCCCGCAGGGTCACCACCAGGCCGGACACGGTCCGCTCGGCGCGGAAGTCGCTGAAGCGGGCCTCCACCTCGACGCGCTCGTCCCCGCGGCGCACCCACCAGTGGTCGTGCCCCGCCCGCGAACCGTGCTCCCGCAGCGCTGCCAGCTCCCGCCGGGCCCGCCGCCGGTCGGCCGGGTCCACGAGACCCGGCAGCGACACCCCGACCAGTTCCTCGGTGCCGAACACCGAGCGCGCCGACGGGCTGGCGTACCGAATGGTGTCGTCGTCCTCGACGATCAGGATGACGTCGGAGGCGTTGCGCACGAGGGTGCGGAAGTACGCCTCGTTCTCCCGGCGCACCACCTCCTGGCGCAGGGTGACGCGCTCCAGGGCCAGGCCGGCGTGCGAGGCGAGGATCTCCAGCGAGCCCCACGTCTCGTTCAGCTGCCGCTCCGGCGCGGACACCAGCAGGACGCCGGGGACGGTCGCGCCGGGCCGGTCCGGCTGGATCATGGGGCACACCAGCACCGAGGGCAGGCCGCCCAGTCCGGCGGCGATGCGCGGGTCGAGCGCGGCCGGGCTCACCAGCCGGGCGCCGCGGGCGCCCAGGTCCCCGGCCCGCTCGGTGGGCAGCAGCATCGTCCGGTGCGCCACGTCCGCGCCCATCAGCCGGTCGACGGTCGTACGGCACGTCCGGTCGACCTCCTCCGGCCGGAACGCGGAGACCAGGGACGCGGCGGCCGAACGCAGCGCGAGTTCCCGGCTCACGGATCTGCGGTGGGCCACCACCATCCCCGCCAGGCGGAGGATCACCAGCAGGAAGAGCACACCGGAGAACGCCGCGATCACGGCGGCGTCCTGTGTCTCGTGGGACAGCCCCTCGTGCAGCAGGATCCCCGGTGGGATCAGGGTCGCCACGGCGAGCATGACCAGCCGGCGCGGTGGCGGCAGCAGGGACTCGCGCTGCGGCATCGAAGCGGTCAGTTCGACCATGGAGGGGTGCAGCGCGGCCAGGCCCCAGGCGGTGTAGAAGGCGATCCAGCCCAGGTCCAGCAGGGTGCCCGTCTCCCAGACGTCCTTCAGTTGCAGGATGCCGTAGGCGATGTCGAAGACCAGGAGCGTCCCCGTGCCGACGACCAGCAGTTGCACGGCCCGGTTGGGGCCGCTCACCGGGCTCGGGGCCAGCAGGCGGGCCAGCAGGGCCAGCACCAGCACGTCACCGAGGGGGTAGGCGATGCTGATGGCGCGCTGCTGCCAGGTCATCCCCTCCGCGACGGTCAGGGGCTGCACCAGGTACACCCACACGGGCAGCGCCAGACCGGCGGTGATGATCAGCGCGTCCAGCAGGCTCGGCAGGTCGCGGTCGGCCCACCGGTGGCGCACCAGCCCCGACAGGCCGATCGCGAAGAGCAGGTAGGTGAGGAGGTAGAGGGCGTCGGAGGGGGAGGGGAACGGGTTGGAGGCGTCGAAGTACTCCTCCATCACGTTGTAGTAGGTGTCGCCCGCGATGAACGTCAGCAGCCCGCCGGCCAGCACCCACCAGGGCCACGGGTGGGCCGGGCGGTGCAGGCGGGTGCCGGTCGCCACGGCGGCGACGCCCCCGAGCCCGATGACGGCCCACAGCGCCGGAGCCGCCACCGGCAGGGTCATGTAGAGGATGGTCGCGGCTGTGACCATGCCGATGTAGGCGGCCATCAGCCGGTGTGCCGGCAGCGAGGACATGCGCCTCCCCCCGTCGGGGAGACCGGGGCGTACACCTGATCTCGTTGAATCCGATCGTAGGTTCGCCCCGGTGGCCCTGCATCTCGGGCGGCCACCGCCCGCCGGGCCTACCCCCGGCTCAGCCGCGCGCGCGATGCAGCCGCACGTGCAACTCCCGCACCTCGCGCGCCAGTTTCGGCACCGGGCCGTCGACGACTACGCCGGGTGCGACGTCGTGAACGGGGAGTGTCCGCACCGGGGGTGCCGGGACTCCCAACTCCGCGAGCCACGAGGCGAGTTGCTCGGAGGAGGCGACGTAGACGATCCGGCCCAGGCCGACCCAGGCGTGCGCGGCCGCGCACATCGGGCAGTGCTCACCGGACGTGTAGACGGTGGCCGCGGCCCGTTCCCCGGGGGTCATGTGCCGCGCCGACCAGCGCGCCAGTGCGAACTCGGGGTGGCGGGTGCGGTCACCCTCCGCCACGCGGTTGCGGTCCTCCGCCAGCACGGTGCCGTCCGCGCCGGCCAGCACCGAGCCGAAGGGCTCGTCCCCGGCCTCCAGCGCCTCGGCGGCGAGCTCCACGCAGCGGCGCAGAAACGGCAGTTCCGAGTCCTTCACGACCATGGGTGCGGCCCTCTCGCAGCGGGTGTGATCGGCAAGGACCCTACGGTGTGGGCCCCGCCGGGGGAAACGACGGCGCGGCGGGGCCCGGACGGCACCGGGGCGGCCGCCGCGCGGGAAAAGGCGTTGCGGGGGCGGCCGGCCGGTGCTGGAGTTCGGTCATGGATCATCGACACCGGGCGGCGCTGCTCGCCGAGTTCGACCGCGACGTACGGCTCGGGGCGCGGCCGGACGGCCCCGGCGCCCGCGTCGAGCGTGCCGGGGACGTCGTCCGCCATGTCGGCGGTGCGCACAGCTGGAACGGGGTCGTGTGGTCCGCCCTCGACGCGGCTGCGGCGGACGCGGCGATCGCCGCGCAGATCGACCGCTTCGGCGGCCCGCGCGCCGACTTCGAGTGGAAGTTGTACGGGCACGACGGCCCCGCCGACCTGGGGGAGCGGCTGCGCGCGGCCGGATTCGAGCCCGGCCCGGCGGAGACGCTGATGATCGGCGCGAGCGACGGTCCCGCCCGCGCCGCCGAGCCGCCCGAGGGCGTGCGCATCGTGCCGGTCACCGACGCCGCGGGCGTCGGCCTCATGGCGGAGGTCCACGAGAAGGCGTTCGGTTCGGACGGCTCCTGGCTGCGCCGGCAGGTGCTCGCCCGCCTCACGGCGGACCCCGGCAGTGTCGTCGCCGTCGTGGCGATGGCCGGTGACGAGGCGGTGAGCGCCGCCCGCCTGGAGTTCGTGCCCGGCACGAACTTCGCCGGCCTGTGGGGCGGTGGGACGGTCGAGGGCTGGCGCGGCCGGGGTGTGTACCGGGCCCTGGTGGCCCATCGCGCCCGTGCCGCCGCCGCCCGCGGCTACCGCCACCTGCAGGTGGACGCCTCCGAGGGGAGCCGGCCGATCCTGGAACGCCTGGGCTTCGTCCCGCTGACCACGACGACGCCGTACCGGTACACGGGGCGCGGCTGACCGCTCCCGGGGGCACCCGGCCGCTCCCGCGGTCGTCCGTCAGGGGGGCTACGGCCGTCAGGGGGCTACGGCCTCGGCGCGGCCTTCGCCGCCGTACCGGCGCACACCAGGCCCAGGACCACGGCCAGGGCGCCGATGACGATGTTGTTCCACACGACACCGGCGTCCGGGCTGCTGCCGACGATCCAGGGCGAGACGATCATCCACACCCCGAGGGCGCACATGGCCCAGCTCAGGCCGTACATGCGCTCGGGAGCACGGGTGAAGCCGAGCGCCAGCAGTCCGATGGCGATCCCCATGATCAGGTTGTGGGCCGCGACGGACGGCTGGCTCGCCGTGTAGTGGACGATCCACGGCGACGCGGCGCAGTACAGACCGAGCAGGAACACCGGTCCGTCGACGAGCGCCACATCGCGGCCGCCGAGGACCCGGGCGTACCGGTCCCGCATCTCGGAGGCATCGGGGTGGCTGGTGATGTCACCTCGGGTGGGCGAGACGTTGGCCATGACTCGTCTCCTTCATGTGCAGGGCGCCCGCGTCTGGAGGGGAGTGCGGGAAACGCCATATAAGCGTCATTCTGCTCTTATTTTTCCTTTATGTGTAGATGCGGCGGGTGATGCGAAGCTCGAACGCCCGTACATGTGCGGGCGGATCGGGGGCAACCGGATGGGTACGACAGCGACCGAACGACGCGGCCCCGGTGGGCGGCGCGGGACTGGGGAGGGCAGCGGACGTGACTGCGGCCATCAGTGCGAAGGTGTTGGAACGGTTCCCGGCGGGATCCCCCCGTGGTTCGTGGCCGGCGGAGGAGTACGCGGCGCGCCGCCGCGCCGAGGGCGAGGCCGCCACGGTCGTGATGGACCTGGAGTCGGACGCCTTCCTCGTGGTCGTCCCGGACGAGGACTGACCGGGACCGACACGGACCCGCTGCGGGGGGCCCGGAGCGACGGCCATCGCCCTGCGCCCCCTGCGGCTGTCGCCCTACGCCCCCTGCGGCTGTCGGCCTGCACTCCTCGCGGTTGTACGCCGTGCGCTCCTCGCGGCTGTCGCCCTGTGCCTCTCGCGGGTGTCGGCCTGGGCGCCTCACGGATGTACGCCGTGCGCCTCTCGCGATTGTCGCCGTGCACCCCTCGGGCGTGTCGGCCTGTGCCCCTCGCGGCCATCGCTCCGGGTCCCTCGCGGTTGTACGTCATGCGCTCCTCGCGGCTGTCGGCCTGTGCCTCTCGCGGTTGTATGCAGTGCGCGCCTCGCGCCCGTCACCCCGGGCCCCTTGCCGCTGTCGGCCTGCACCGCTCGCGGCTGTCGGGCTGCGCCCCTCGCAGCTGTCGCCCCGACCCCTTCGCCGCCGTCGCCCCGGTCCCTCGCGACTGTCGCCGTGCGCCCCTGGCCGCTGTCGGCTTGCGCGCCTCGCGGCCATCGCCCGGGCCCTTCCCGGCTGTCGCCCCGGGCCCTTCCCGGCCGTCGCCCCGCGCCCCTCGCGGCCGTCGCCCCGAGCCCCCCGCGGCCGTAGCCCCGCGCCCCCCGCCGGCCGGAGGCCGGGTTGTCCCTAGCCGGTGGCCAAGGACCCCAGGTGGGCGCGGCGTGCGTCGGGCGTCTGTCCCTGGATCAGCAGGAACATCCCCTCGCGGGCCAGGCGCTGCGCGCGGTTGTCCAGGGCCATGGCCCGCCCGCCACCGGCCACCACGGCCGCGGTCGTGGCCGCGCGCATCACGTCGTACGCCCGCGTCCGCACGGCCAGCCGCCGGACGACGCACTCGCGGGTGACGGGCTCGTCGGCCAGGGCGTACGCCTGCCGCCGGACCTCGTCGAGCCGGACGCGCAGCGTCCGGGCCGGCTCCTCGCCGTCCGCGGCCCGCGCCACCAGCTCCAGTGCCGCGTCCGCCACACCGAACACGGCGGGGCCCGCGTTCGCGGCCCGCGCCAGGTCCTCCTCGGCGAACTCCGCCTGCGGCACCCGCCGGACGACGGACTCCTGCGGCACCCACAGGCCGTCCAGGTCCAGGGACACCGTACGGGCGGCCGTCAGGGCCGCGAGCCGCATCGGTGCGGACGCGACCAGACCCGGCTGTTCCCGGGCGTCGGCGAAGGCGAACACCAGCTCCGCCGAGTCCGTCACCCCGGCCAGCAGCATCACGTCGTTCAGCCCCCACCCCGTGTACCAGGGGACCCTGCCGTCGAAGCGCCAGCCGCCCCGCTCGGGGGTGGCCCGCACCGGCACCCGCGGGAAGGCGCGCACGTGCGCGTAGGCGATGCCGGCCATCAGCTCGCCGGTGGCCAGCGGACGCAGCAGCCTCTCCCGGACCGGGCCGTCGTGGCCGGTGAGCATCTTCACGGGCGTGTGGTGCTGGGTCTGCACGAACCAGGTGGAGCAGCACGCCCCGGCCAGGACCTCGGCCGTCCGGCGCGCCACGGAGGCGGGCGCCCCCGCCCCGCCGTACTCCGTCGGTGCGGCCACCCCCAGCAGTCCCGACCGCCTGACCGCCTCGATGTGGCCCGGGGGCACACCCTCCTGGTCGACCCGCTCGGCCTGCGGGACCAGAAGGTCGTGGGCGAGCCGCTGGGCGGTGGTGACGAGGGGGTGCGGTGTGGTGGTCATGCGGGAGATTGTGCTGCCCGTGCGGCGCGGGGCGTCGCTCCGGGGGCGTGCCGTTCGTGGCGCTGAACCGGGCCGCCGCCGCCGCCGTCGCCGTGGCCGTCGCCGTGGCCGAGACGGACGGACCGGGTGCCGCCTTCGCCCTCGTGGACGTGCTCGACCTCGACGGAGCTCCCCCCTCCGACCAGCCGACACCCCAACTGGTCTATACCTGACTGGTCCAGACCCTTGACTGGTACAGACCAACACGGTTGAGTGTGCCCCACAGCCCCCCACCACGGCCGCCCCCACGCCGTGTCCGGTCCGCCGGTGCGTGCGGTGCGGGCGACGCTGCGTCCTGCCCCACCGGGGTGCGGCCGTGCCCCGCAAAGGAGTTGATCCCGTGTCGAGACGCCGTGTCTCCGCCGTCCTGGCCGCCCTCGCCCTCGCCGGCACCGCCCCGGTCCTGCTCCCGGCCACGAACGCCGCAGCCGCCTCCTGCTCCAGCTACCCCAACTGGGTGGCGGGCAAGGCGTACAACGCCGGTGACATCGTCCGCTACACCGACGGCAAGGCCTACGTCGCCGAACACGCCAACCCGGGTTACGACCCGGTCATCAGCACCTGGTACTGGGAGCCGTACGCCTGCGACGGCGGGACCGGCACGCCCAACGCGCGCTTCGTCGTGACGGAGGCGCAGTTCAACCAGATGTTCCCGAACCGGAACTCGTTCTACAGCTACAGCGGCCTGACCGCGGCCCTGAGCGCCTACCCCGGCTTCGCCAACACCGGCAGCGACACGGTGAAGAAGCAGGAGGCCGCGGCCTTCCTCGCCAACGTCAGCCACGAGACCGGCGGTCTGGTGCACGTGGTGGAGCAGAACACCGCTAACTACCCGCACTACTGCGACTGGGGGCAGCCCTACGGCTGTCCGGCCGGGCAGGCCGCCTACTACGGGCGCGGCCCGATCCAGCTCAGCTGGAACTTCAACTACAAGGCGGCGGGCGACGCGCTCGGCATCGACCTCCTCAACAACCCCTGGCTGGTGCAGAACGACTCGGCCGTCGCCTGGAAGACGGCCCTGTGGTACTGGAACACCCAGACCGGACCCGGCAGCATGACCCCGCACAACGCCATGGTGAACGGCGCCGGTTTCGGCCAGACGATCCGCAGCATCAACGGCTCCCTGGAGTGCGACGGCAAGAACCCGGCGCAGGTCCAGAGCCGCGTGAACAACTACCAGCGCTTCACGCAGATCCTCGGGACCACCCCCGGAGGCAACCTCTACTGCTGACGGCGGGCCCACTGACGTGGTGTCATGCGGGGTGTCATGCTCCTGACCAGTCCCTCGGACGAAGGGCATCCCCGCATGCGCCCACGCACCCCCCACCTCCTGCTGGCCACGACCGCGGCGCTCGCGACCGCGGTCGCGGCCCCGCAGCCCGCTGCCGCCGCCACCGTCCCCGCGCCGGGCACCTACTACGTCCAGAGTGCCACGACCGGCCTCAACGCGGCGGACAGCAACGGGGCCGTCGAGCAGCACAGACCCCGGGGCAACGAGGACCGCCAGCAGTGGCGGCTGAAGCCGGACGGATCCTCCTACCTGCTCGAGAACACCGACGCGGCGGGCAGCTGTCTCGGCCGCAGCGGCGACCTCGCCGCCACCGTCGCCTGCACGAGCGGCGACGCGGCCTGGGACGTCACCCCCTCAGGCGCCGACCGGTACACCCTCAGGGCGCCCGGCACCGCACGCCACCTCACCGTCGCCCCCAAGCCCGCCGGTTCCGCCCACCCCGCCCGGCTCGCCCTCGGCGGAGCGGGCGAACTCGCCGACTGGTACCTGACCCCCGTCGACCCCGCCACCTCTCCCATGCCGCCGCAGGACCGGCGCACCCTGGACCAGGTCACGTTCCTCACCGCGCACAACGCCTACGCCAACGGGGTCGACGGTGGCTTCGCCCCGCCCTTCGTCAACCTCGTGCCCAACCAGACCCGGGGCATCGAACGCCAACTGGCCGACGGGGTCCGCGGCTTCATGCTGGACATCCACCAGACCCGCGACGGCGCCATCCTCTGCCACAACAGCTGCACCCTCGTCAGCCGGCCGGTCGCCCTGTGGGTCGACCTCCAGCGCATGGTCGACTTCCTCCAGGCGCATCCCGACCAGTTCGTGACCGTCTTCCTGGAGGACCGCGTCGACCCGGGCGTCCTGCGCGCCGAACTCGCCCGCGTCCGCGGCCTGTCCGACGTGCTGTACCGGCCCGACCTCACCGGCGTCCGGCAGAACGGGTGGCCCACGATGGCCCAACTGGCCGCCGCCAACGACCGGTTGCTCATCTTCAGCGACCGCACACGCTCCGCCGACCAGGCCGGCGGCCTGTTCCGGGACAGCTTCGGGGTGATGTACCAGCAGGAATGGACCGTCGAGAACTACTGGTCCATGGGGCCGGGCGTCGGCTCCTCCGACTGGTCCTGCTACAGCCGCTGGTACGGCGCCGACACCAACATCCCGCTGACCCGCACCGAAGCGGCGTTCCGTCCGCTGTTCGTCATGAACCACTTCCGTGACGTGCCGCTCACCGGCACCGCGGCGACGGACAACGCCAAACTCGCCGACCGCGCTCAGCGCTTCTGCCGCCCGGCGGCCCGCAAGAAGCCCAACTTCCTCGCGGTGGACCACTACGACCGCGGCAACCCGGCCGCGGCCGTCGACACCCTCAACACGTACACGTACCCGTAGAGGACGCCGGACGGGGCCCCTCGTCGGGGCCCCGTCCGAGGCGCGGTGCGCGTGCCGGGGCGCCGGGCTACCGCGGTCGGCCGCGGACCTCCGCGCCCGCCGGTCAGGTGGCCCCGGCCTCCGTCACCTCGTCGCTCCGGCCGTCCTCGAGCGCACCCGCCGGGGCCACGGGCTCCGTCAGGAAGTCCAGGACATTGGTGAGGTGGAGCATGCGCTCCAGGAAGTCGGGCCGGTGGTCGAGGTGCAGGACCGCCCGGGCCTCGCTGGTGTGCCGGTGCACCATGAGCAGGGCGGACAGCCCGGAGGAGTCGATCCACGTCAGGCCGCCGAAGTCCAGGCGGACCTCGCGCAGTCCCGCCCCCGCGGACAGCAGGGGGACGACGGCGTCCAGGAGATCGCCGCTGGTGTCGTAGTCGAGTTCGCCGCTCACGCGCACGGTGAGCGTGTCGGCGACGCGGTCGGGGACCACGGTGAACGGAACGGATGGCAGATTCGTCATGCGGGAGTCTCGGAGCCGGGGACAGGACGGGCGGGGCGGTCGGCGAGCACGCCGGTGCCGTCGCGGATCAGGGCGAGGGCCCGGGGGAAGTCGTGCAGCTGCCCGGCGAGGATGTCCAGACCGGCGAGCAGCGACCGGGCGGGCACGTTCCGGGCTTCGAGGATGCCGGCGGTCCAGCTCAGGAACGCCGTGAAGAGGTCGGCGTCGTCCATGTACAGGGCCGTCGCCAGGAACTGCACGATGTGGGCGACGTCCTCGGCGGTGCGCTCGCGCTGCTCGTCCGTGTAGGACCGCATCGCCGGGAAGCGCTCCTCCAGGTCCGACAGCGTGCCCCGGACCAGCCGGGCCCGGTTCTGGACGACCAGCGTGTACTCCTGGTCGGCCAGGTGCGGGAGGTCGTCGACGGCCTGGCGGAGCGCCGCCGGCCGGGGCCGGGCGAGTCCGGCCTCCAGGGCGGCGGCGGCGCCGCGCGCGTCGGCCGCCCACTCGTCCGCGCCCAGCGCCCGCGCCCAGCGCCCCTTGGGGCCGAAGGCGAGACCGCCGGCCATGACGGGCACGCCGACGGCCTGGCACGCGGTGATCGCGCCGTGCGCGGTCGGCAGGTGCGTGGGGATCGAACTGGACAGCAGCACCGCGTCCGGGTTGGTCCCGTGCAGATGCGCGATCAGGTGCGGGGTCGGCGTCTGCGCCCCGAGGTAGTCGACCTGCCAGCCGCGCAGACGCAGCGTCTCGGAGACGAGGCGCGCCGGGAAGGCGTGCCACTCCCCGTCGATGCAGGCGACGGTCACCCGGCCCCGGTGCGGCGGGCGTCCGACCGCGTCCTGGCCGCGATGGGCCAGCGCGGCCATCGCGCGTTCGTTGATGGCGGTGGCGGCGTGCTCCTGGGCGACGGTGATGCGGTCGGCGGCCCACTCGGCCCCCACCTTCTCCTGCACCGGCGCGATCACCTCCAGCAGCAGGGTCTCCTCGTCCAGCCCGTCGGCCAGGGCACCGGACAGCACGTCGACGGCGCCGTACTCGTCGCCCTCGGCCACGGCCCTCCACAACCGTTTCTGCAGTGTCACGGACATCGCGGGAGCGTTCACCCGGCCTTCCCGTCGCCCCGGCGGCCGTTGACGATCGACAGCCCACCGGTCCTGGGGACGCCGATCGCGACGACGGCCATGTCGTCGTGGCGTCCGCCACCGACCCAGTCGGCGGCCAGCATCTGCACGCGCTCCACCAGGGCCTCGGCCGGCAGCCCGGCGCACTCGCCCAGGACGCGCTTCAGCCGGGCCTCGCCGAACAGCTCGTCGCCGAGCGGACCGCCGCGCGCCTCGGTGATGCCGTCGGTGTACAGCAGACAGGCTTCCCCCTGCTCCAGCACCGTCTCGACCGTGTGCGCGGCGACCGTCGGCAGGGCGCCGATCAGCGTGCCCCGGGAGGCGATCTCCTCCACGCGGCCGTCGGTGCGCACGACGAGCGGGGGCAGATGGCCGGCGCTGGTCAGCCGGAGCTGCGCCCGGCCCGCCCGGCGGCGCACCGAGGCGAGCACCATGGTCGCGAAGCGGGTGTGCCGGGAGCTGAGCAGCGCCCCGTTGAGCAGGTCCAGCACCCGCTGGTGGTCGCCGGCCAGCGGGAGCAGGGCGTGCAGGGTGTTGCGGATCTTGCCGGTCAGCACCGCCGCGTCCAGACCCTTGCCCGCCACGTCACCCAGCACGACCAGGGTCTCCTGCGAGGGGTCGGCGCCGGGGTGGACGTCGTAGAAGTCCCCGCCGACCCGCTCGTGGTCCTTGGCGGCCCGGTAGCTGCCGGCGTACTGCACGCCGTGCACCCGCTGGAGCGTGGGCGGCAGCAGCTCGTGCATCAGGGTCGCGGTGAGGGTGGCCTGCTCGGTGTAGAGCCGCGCCGCCGAGAGGGCGGCACCGGCCCGGGCTGCGAACAGCCGGGCGAAGACCTCCTCGCCCTCCGTGAACGCCTGCTCGGTGCTGGAGCGCAGCAGGATCAGGGCCCCGGCGGGCACCCCGTGCCCGGGCAGGGGAGTGACTATCACCGAGCCGACCGGGCCGGTGAAGGCGTCGGGAATCACCCAGTCGGGGAGGAGCGCCGGGTCGATCCAGCGCGCGGGCACCGGCGGGAACCCCTGCAGCGCCTCGGGCAGGCCCGGCACGCTGTGCGTGTCGATCTGCCGCGTCACCTGCACCACGGGCCCGCCCTGCGGCGCGTACGTCAGCGGATGACGGCGGCCCTGTGCGGGGGCGACGAGCACGGCCGCCTCCGCGAGATGTTCCGCGGCCATCGACGCGGCCACCTCCATGCAGCGCGGCACGTTCAGCGTCGACAGCAGGGTCGAGGAGACCTCGGAGAGGATCTCCGAGCGGGCCTGCGCGTTGTGCGCGGCCTGCTCGGCCAGCCGGCGGTCGGTGTCGTCGACCAGCCACCACACCACGTCCCCGTCGACCGCGGCGGTCGGGTGGGCCTGGACGATCCGGTCGTTGACCGGGCCGCTCAGGGGGGCGGCGGCGCCGGGGACGGACGGTTCGAGGGCCAGGCGCCGGTGCGCCTCGAAGAGCCAGGAAGGCGCCGCCTCGTGCAGGTCGTCCCCGCTCGCCGCGTCCGGCAGGAGGAGCCGCGCGGCCTGGTTCAGCTGCACGACGGTGCCGTGCCGGTCGACGACCAGCACGGGATAGGGGGCGTCACCCCACGCGCTGCCGACCCTGGTGTCGGCGCTGCGTGAGCGGGCGGAGGAACTGGGGGAAGCGGTCACAAGCGGAGGCACGCATGATGCGCACCCCACCACCTTCCTGTCTGGAAAACATGCAACCGCAACCGTCCCGCATCCGGGGCGACAGTGCAACCCACCCAGAAGTGGGCCATATATGCACCGGATCTCCCTCACATTGCGCAGAGGGCGCGACCGTGGTGGGGACGGTGCGACGTCCCGCCCCGCGCGCGCCCACGCGGCAACGGTTGTCACCCAGGGGGTTTTACGTATAACCTCTCCGGTCAACCCCGTGCTCCGAGAGGTCCCGATGCGCCGTATCGCCCTGGTCACCCTCGTCGTCGACGACTACGACGAGGCGATCCGCTTCTACACCGACGCCCTCGGCTTCCGGCTCGCCGAGGACGAGGCCCGGCCCGACGGGTCGCGGTGGGTCGTCGTCGAACCCGGCGGAGCGGCGACGGGTACCGGGCTGCTGCTGGCCCGGCCCAAGGGGCAGGCTCAGGCCGCCCGGGTCGGGGACCAGACCGGAGGGCGGGTCGGCTTCTTCCTGCACACCGACGACTTCGCCCGCGACCACGCCCGGATGACCGCCGCCGGTGTGACCTTCCTGGAGGAGCCCCGGCACGAGCCGTACGGCACGGTCGCCGTCTTCCAGGACCTGTACGGCAACCGCTGGGACCTGCTCCAGCCCGCCGCCTGACCCGCTCCGCTCCCCGCTCGTACCGCCCGATCAAGGAAAGACCCCGCTATGACTGCTACGCGCGTAGACGCCGATGTGATCCGCCGTCTCCCCAAGGCCGTGCTGCACGACCACCTCGACGGCGGTCTGCGCCCCGCCACTGTCGTGGAGCTCGCGGACGCCGTCGGCCACACGCTGCCCACCACCGACCCGGACGAGCTCGCCGCCTGGTACTACGAGGCCGCCAACTCCGGCGACCTCGTGCGCTACATAGCCACCTTCGAGCACACGCTCGCCGTGATGCAGACCCGCGAGGGCCTGCTGCGCACCGCCGAGGAGTACGTCCTGGACCTCGCCGCCGACGGCGTGGTCTACGGCGAGGTGCGCTACGCGCCCGAGCTGAACACCCGGGGCGGACTGACCATGGCCGAGGTCGTGGAGACCGTCCAGGAGGGCCTGGCCGCGGGCATGGCCAAGGCCGCCGCCGCGGGCACGCCCGTACGGGTGGGCACCCTGCTGTGCGGCATGCGGATGTTCGACCGGGTGCGCGAGGCCGCCGACCTGGCCGTGGCGTTCCGCGACGCGGGCGTGGTCGGCTTCGACATCGCCGGCGCCGAGGACGGCTTCCCGCCCGCCGACCACCTCGCGGCCTTCGAGCACCTGCGCCGCGAGAGCGTCCCCTTCACCATCCACGCCGGCGAGGCGCACGGCCTGCCCAGCATCCACCAGGCCGTCCAGGTGTGCGGCGCCCAGCGCATCGGTCACGGCGTGCGCATCACCGACGACATCCCCGACCTCGCGTCCGGCAAGCTCGGCCGCCTCGCGGGCTGGGTGCGCGACCGGCGCATCGCCCTGGAGATGTGCCCCACCTCCAACCTGCAGACCGGTGCCGCCACGTCGATCGCGGAGCACCCGATCACCGCGCTGAAGGACCTCGGCTTCCGCGTCACCCTCAACACCGACAACCGCCTGGTGTCGGGCACGACCATGACCCGCGAGATGTCCCTGCTGGTGGAGGAGGCGGGCTGGACCGTCGAGGACCTGCGGACGGTCACCGTCAACGCCGTCAAGAGCGCCTTCCTGCCGTTCGACGAGCGCACCGCCCTGCTCCGCGACGTCGTGCTGCCCGGCTACGACGCCGCGCTCTGAAGCAGTCCCCGCAGGTAGGCGGCCTGTCCGATGTGCTGGAGGTCGTCGGACAGGACGCTGACCAGCCGAACGCCCAGGGTGACCGGCGGCTCCCAGCGCTCGTCGACGACGCGCTCCAGGTCCTTGGCGGTCAGGCCGCGCAGGGCGTCGAGGCTCTGCTCGTGCACGGCGTCGTGGTAGCCGGTGAGCAGTTCCGCCGAGTCGACGGTCACCTCGGCGACCTGCTCGGGGCTGTGGCCGTAGCCCGTGTCGCGGCGGGGCAGGCGCAGCCCGAAGCGCTTGTCCCACTTCTGGGACAGCCACACCTGCTCCAGGCCGAAGGCGTCGGCGACGTGGTCGTCCTGGACGCGGGTGAGGTGCCAGACCAGCCAGGCGACGGAGTTGGTGCCCGGGGCGGGCCGGGCGGCCAGCTCCTCGGGCCCGAGGCCGTCGAGCGTAGCGTGGACCTCTTCCCGGATGCGGCTGTAGCCCTCGATGAGGATGTCCTTGGCATGCATACGTCCACCTTCGCCCATCGCCGGAAAACACGCGCAGAGAATCCGGCTTCCCCGGCACGCCGGCGGCCACCCGCCCGGGCGGGCGGATGCGCGCCACGGGTCCCCCGGTGACATCCCGGGCCGCCAGGACTCGCAGGTCCGCCGCACCGCGGGTCGGGGTCGTGGACGGGAAGCACGTATCCGTCGTCGTCCGCCGCCCGCGCGCAGCACCGCCCGGACGGCATGACGCGACCGCCCGGCGGTAAGGCCGTCGGGTGGGGCTCGTCGCCTGCCCGGCTCCTGGCCGTCGTCGCCTCTTGTAGGGGGGGTGCACGAGTCCGTCCCGCACGGCACGCCGGTCAGGAGGGCTGGACGCCCTCCTGGGAGGGCGCCGGGACCTCCGGCTCGAGCAGGGCCATCAGGGCCCGGGCGGCCGGACTGGTCGCCTGGGCGGGCGGCAGGAGGGCGACGGTCTCGTAGCCGGCGTCCCCGAAGCCCCGCACGGGCAGGGCGGTCAGCGAGGCGCGCTTGTGCCGGAAGTGGCGCGGCACGACGGCGATGCCCAGGTCCTCGTCCACGAGGTCCAGCAGGCTGTGCACGTCGTTGACCTCCAGGGCGACACTGCGCCGCACTCCCGCCGCGGCGAAGGCCGCGTCCGTGGTGCGGCGGGGGCCCCAGTCCGGGTGGAAGTCGACGAAGACCTCTCCGCCGAGATCCTCCGGGCCCACCGGCTCCCCGGCTGCCGCGAGCCGGTGGCTCGGATGGCACAGCACGGTCATCGGCTCGCTCGACAGCGGCACCGCCCGCAACTGGTCGGTCTCCTCCCGGGCGGTGCGCACGGCGAACGCCAGGTCCAGCCGCCCGGCCGCGACCTCCTCCGCGAGCGCGCCCGAGCCGGCCTGCCGCAGGCAGATCTCCACGTCGGGGTGACGCCGCCGGAAGCCGGCCAGGAGGCCCGCCACGTTCACCCCGGCGACGCACTGCTCCGTGCCCAGGGCGAGCATCCCGCGCAGCACGCCCTGGACCGCCGCGACCGCCTCGTGCGCCGAGCGCACCTGCGCCAGGATCCGCTCCGCCTCGCCGAGCAGCGCCCGCCCGGCCGGGGTCAGCGTCACCCGGCGGGTCGTGCGCACGAACAGCGGTGTCTGCAGCTCCCGCTCCAGGGCGCGGATGGACGCCGACAGCCCCGACTGGGAGACCAGGAGGCGCTCCGCCGCCCGGGTGAAGTGCTGGTCCTCGGCGACCGCGACGAAGTGCTGCAAGTGGCGCAGTTCCATGACTGAGAAGCGTAACCGCTGAATTCCATCGGATTCTTCTGTTGGACGCATGGGCGCAGGTCACGCCAGAGTGGACACCGGTTTCACCCCGACCGAGCCAACCCCTCTGGAGTCGCGTTGTACACCGCACACCCCGACCGCTACGCGGACATGCCCTACCGGCGCACCGGACGCAGCGGCCTGAAGCTCCCCGCGCTCTCGCTCGGCCTGTGGCACAACTTCGGCCCGGACCGCCCCGCCGAGACCCAGCGCGCCATCCTGCGCCGCGCCTTCGACCTCGGCATCACCCACTTCGACCTCGCCAACAACTACGGCCCGCCGCCCGGTGCCGCCGAGTCCGCGCTCGGCGCCTTCCTCAAGTCGGACTTCGCGCGCTACCGCGACGAGCTGGTGATCTCCACCAAGGCCGGCTACCTGATGTGGCCCGGCCCGTACGGCGAGTGGGGTTCGCGCAAGTACGTGCTGTCCTCGCTGGACCAGAGCCTGCGGCGGATGGGTCTGGACCACGTCGACATCTTCTATTCGCACCGCCCCGACCCCGACACCCCGCTCGAGGAGACGATGGGCGCGCTGCACTCGGCCGTGCAGCAGGGCAAGGCGCTCTACGTGGGCGTCTCCAACTACTCCGCCGAGCAGACCCGCGAGGCCGCCCGCATCCTGGGCGAGCTGGGCACGCCGCTGCTGATCCACCAGCCGCGTTACTCCATGCTCGACCGCCGCCCCGAGGACGAGGGGCTGCTGGACGCCCTCGACGAACTGCAGGCCGGGTCCATCGCCTACTCCCCGCTGGACCAGGGCCTGCTCACCGGCCGCTACCTGAACGGCATCCCGGAGGGCTCCCGGGCGGCGAGCGACAGCCCGTTCCTGAACTCCGACGCGCTCACCGAGGACCTGGTCGGCCGGCTGCGCGAGCTGAACGCCATCGCCGAGTCCCGGGGCCAGACCCTGGCCCAGATGGCGCTGGCCTGGGTGCTGCGGGGCGGCCGGGTCACCTCGGCGCTGGTCGGGGCGAGCAGCCCGGAGCAGCTCCAGGACAGCGTCGGCGCCATCGCCGGCCTGGAGTTCGACGCCGACGAGCTGGCCCGGATCGACGCGATCGTCAAGCAGTAGCGGCCACCGTGCGGCCCGGAGGCGGTCTCCCGCCTCCGGGCCGCACGCGTACCCGCGCGGGCGCCGGTCCGGGCGCCCGGGCGTCAGCCGAGGCGCTCCTCCAGGCGCACGGTCACCGTGTCGCCCTCCTGCTTGCCGAGGGCCCGGCGGATCTCGGCCCGCACGGGCAGCTTGTGGGTGCCGTCGCCCAGCGCCATGAAGGAACTGCGGAACGGCTGCCCGTCGATCGTGCCGCGGACCTTGACCAGGCCCCGGGTGCCGAAGTACTCGACGGACCGGGGCCAGACCAGGTACGTCCAGCCGCCCTCGGCGGGGCTCTTGCGCAGGACGGCGGTGAACTCGGCGTCCAGGGCTGCGGTGGTGGCCATCGGATCCTCCGGTGCGGTCGGCCTTCTCGTCTCGCGCTCTCGGGGGTGCAGACCGCGGCGGCCCGGGAAACTCATCGCACCCCGGCACGCGGGAGGCCTTCGCGCTGGTCGGGGCCCGGGTCCCGCGGCCGGATCACCGCGGCGGTCCTGCCCTCCACGCGGGCCTTGCCGGATTTCGGCCAACTCGGGCGGTGAATATGCCAGGAGAGTGGCCAAAAAGTCATGGTGACAGTGTTTCAGCGGTGAACATACTGACACGCGAGAGCGCTTTCACATCGAGCGACCGCGCCCTCACGCACCGCACGCGAGCCGCACGACACGCGAGGCACGGCCGATGGGCCGGGCAACGGGGGAGGGTCACGTGCACGACGAGTTCCTGTGCCATGTCACCGCGTACGGGGTGTGCGACGGCCGCCGCATCGGTGTGCCGCTGGGCACCTACCGGGCGCCCACCCTCGCCCTCGCCCTGTGGTGGCTGCGCGACCGCGCCTCCTGGATCGCGCAACGCCTGGACCCCCGGCCCGAGGCCGAGCACTTACCGCCGGGCGCGCTCGTGCCGGTCGCCGACACCGTGCCCGACGTGCCCATGCTGCTGCGCGCCTGGTGCGCCGACCCCGCCCAGCAGGAGCGCGTCGCCGAGGAGTTGGCGGCCGGACGGCTGGTGCGCATCGCCACCAGTGACGACACCACCGAGTACGAACTGCTCGCCGAGTCCGTCGACGCCCTGCGGATGCAGCGTGCCGCGCCCCTGCTGGGGGTGCCCGTGGCCTGAGCCCGCCGCCACCCGTCCGCCCAGGCGCATACCAGGGCACATCGGTAGAATCTGACCATGGCGCAGCCATCGGTAGCACCAGAACTCGTCCTGCGGACGGAGACGGGCTCCACCGTGATGATCCCGGGCCGCGACTATCACGTGGGACGCGATCCGCTCAGCGACATCGTCATCGACGACGACCGGGTCTCCTGGCACCACGCGGTGCTCAGGCCCGAGGACGGCCACTGGACCATCGAGGACGAGGACAGCACCAACGGCACCTACGCCGAAGGCCGCCGCGTGCACGCGTGGGACGTCGGCCCCGGCAGCGTCATCCGCTTCGGCAACCCCGCCGACGGACCGAGCGTCGTGCTGACGGGCCGCCCCGCACCCGCCCCCGAACGCCCCTCGGCGGTCTCCATGCCGGCCATGACCGGCACCTACCGGGCGCCCACCACCGTGCGGCCCCTGCCGTCCCGCACCGTCCGCATCGGCCGAGCCGGCGACAACGACCTCGTCATCGACGACCTCGTGGTCTCCCGCCGCCACGCCGAGCTGCGCGCCCTGCCCGACGGCACCTACGAGATCACCGACCTCGGCAGCCACAACGGCACGTACCTCAACGGCAGCCCCGTCACCACGGCGCCGGTCGGCCAGGGCGACATCGTCGGCATCGGCCACTCGGCGTTCTGCCTCGTCGGCGACGAACTGCAGGAGTACGTCGACACCGGCGAGGTCTCCCTCGACGTGCAGGACCTCGCCGTCACCGTCGACCGCGGCCGCAAGACGCTGCTGGACCACGTCTCCTTTCCCGTCGGCGAGAAGTGCCTGCTCGCCGTCGTCGGCCCGAGCGGTGCGGGCAAGTCCACCCTGCTCAACGCCCTCACCGGGCAGCGGCCCGCCGGCCACGGCACCGTCCTCTACGACGGCCGCGACCTCTACCGCGACTACGCCGAACTGCGCCAGCGCATCGGCCTCGTCCCGCAGGACGACATCCTGCACGCGCAACTGACGGTACGGAAGGCCCTGTCCTACGCCGCGGAGCTGCGCTTCCCGCAGGACACCGCCAAGGCCGAGCGGCGCGCCCGGGTCGACGAGGTGATCCGCGAACTCGGACTGGAGCAGCGCGCCGACCAGCCCGTGCACAGCCTCTCCGGCGGCCAGCGCAAGCGCGTCAGCGTGGCCCTGGAACTGCTGACCAAGCCCTCGCTGCTCTTCCTCGACGAGCCGACCTCCGGCCTCGACCCGGGCATGGACCGCTCGGTGATGCACATGCTGCGCGGCCTCGCCGACGACGGCCGGACCGTCATCGTCGTCACGCACAGCGTGCTCAGCCTCGACGTGTGCGACCGCCTCCTGGTGCTCGCGCCCGGCGGGAAGATCGCCTACTACGGACCGCCCGAGGACGCCCTGCCGTTCTTCGGCTTCGAGCACTGGCCGGAGGCGTTCGAGCACTTCGAGCGGGACCGGGAACGCGACTGGGCGGGGGAGTACCTGGCGTCGCCCCTGCACGGCCGGTACGTCACCGACGCCTCGGCGCAGCCGCGACAGGACCGCTCCGGCCCGGTCGTCATCGCCCCGCCACCCCGCCCCCGCAGCCGCGGCGCCCAACTCGGCACCCTCGTGCGCCGGTACGCGGCCGCGCTCGCGGCCGACCGCACCTTCCTGATCATCATGATCGCGCTGCCGTTCGTCATGGGCGCCATGGCACGGGCCCTGGCCGGCGGCAAGCTGACCCTCGACACGGCGATGAACGCCCTGCTCATCCTCTGCGTCGGGGCGGTCCTCACCGGGGCCGCCAACGCCGTGCGCGAACTCGTCAAGGAACGGGTGATCTACCAGCGCGAACGGGCGGTGGGCCTGTCCAGATCGGCGTACCTCATGTCCAAGGTCGTCGTCCTGGGCGTCATCACCGTGCTCCAGGCGGTGGTGCTCACCCTGGTCGCCCTGCTCGGGGTGGACATCAACGCGCCCGGCGGCGAGGGGGTGCTCATGCCGCCCCTGGTGGAGATCACCGTCGCCGTCGCCCTGCTGGCCTTCACGGCGATGATGCTCGGTCTGCTGGTCTCCGCGCTGGTGCGCAAGGAAGAGGTGACGATGCCGCTGCTCGTGCTCATCGCCATCGTCCAGGTCGTCTTCTGCGGGGCCCTGCTGCACCTGGCCGGCACCCCGGGGCTCGAGCAGCTGGGCTGGCTGGTGCCGGCGCGCTGGGCCCTGGCCGCGATGGCCGGCACGGTGGGGCTGTCCCGGATCGTGCCCGGTGAGCTGACCGAGGACCCGCTCTTCGAGCACGCGGTCGGCACCTGGCTGCTCGACGTGGCCATGCTCGTCGTGCTGTCGGTGGTCTTCGGGTTCCTGGTGTCCCGGTTGCTGCGCCGCCACGAGCCCGCCGTGATGCGGAAGTAGGCACCGCCCGTGACGACCCCCGGATTCCGGCCCACGCACGTCGTCCCGCAGCACGGGATGCCGGCCTGGGAGGCCCCCGACCCGTCCCGGACCACCGTCGACCTCGACCCCCTGCTGCCGGTGCAGCTGCTGGAACGCCAGGGCGACTGGGGGCACGTGCTGTGCTCCAACGGCTGGTCGGCCTGGGTCGACGGGCGCCGCCTGGTCGCCGTACCGCAGGACCCGCCCACCACCGACGGGCCACTGACCCGCACCGCCGACCCGCGTCCGCTGCTGGGCCGCGCGCAGGAGGCCCTCGCGCGCTACCGGTCGGCGGTCGAGGACCTCGCGGGCGGGCTCGACCTGGAGTCCTTCCGCGCCCGCACCCGCGGCACGCGCATCGGCGTGGTCGTCGACGGCGAGTCCGTCTGGCTGTACGACTCCGCGCACGGACGCTGGGTGTACGCCGACGGCACCCGGCTGACCACCTACGCCACGGACGACACGCCCCGGGCCGACCGTCCGGCCCAGGGCGGCCCCGCCCCGTCCCCGCCGCAGGCGGCGCCCGCCCACCCGCCGACCCGGCTGGTCGCCCCCGAGCCGCCCCCGGCGCCGCAGGAGCCCCGCAGCCCTGCCGGGGCGTCCCCGCGGGGAAGCGACCCGCCACCGCAGGCCCCCGAACCGACCCGGGTCGTCGCGCCCGGGACGCCGGGGGGCGTACCGCCGAAGGCCCCGGTCCCCACCCGGGTCGTCACCCCCCAGGACCCCGCGCCCGAACCGGCCGCCGGGTCCGAGCCGCCGCGGCCGGAGCGGCCCGCGTCCCCCGACGCCCCCGAGCCCACACGGGTCGTGGCGGGCGGCCCGCCCGGGCCCACCCGCGTCGTCCGCCCCGAGGACGCCGAGGAGGCCGCGGCGCCGGGCGGGCACCGGGAGACCGACGAGGCGGAGGAGACGCAGCCGCCGGCCGGGGCGCCCCCCACCCGGGCCGTCGGGTACGCGCCCACCCGTGTCGTCCCGCCCGAAGGTGACGGGCGGTGAACCGCGAGACCAGCCTCTTCTCGGGACGGCCCTCCGAACTGCTCGGACAGCAGATCGCGGGCTACCGGATCGAGCAGGAGATCGGGCGCGGCGGCATGGCCGTCGTCTACCGGGCCCGCGACCTGCGCCTGGAACGCACCGTGGCCCTGAAGCTGCTCGCCCCGGAACTCGCCCGCAACGACACCTTCCGCCGCCGGTTCACGCACGAGTCCCGGGCCGCGGCTGCGATCGACCATCCGCACATCGTCCCGGTCTTCGAGGCGGGCGAGACCGACGGCGTCCTCTACATCGCCATGCGGTACGTCGCCGGCAGCGACCTGCGGCACCTCCTGGACCGCGAGGGCCCGATGCCACCCGCCACCGCCGTCCGCGTCGCCGCCCAGGTCGCCTCCGCGCTGGACGCCGCGCACGAGCACGGCCTGGTGCACCGGGACGTCAAGCCCGGCAACATCCTGGTCTCCCGCGGCACCGACAGCGACCACCCCGAGCACGTCTACCTCACCGACTTCGGCCTGACCAAGAAGTCGCTGTCCCTGACCGGCTTCACCACGGTCGGCCAGTTCGTGGGCACCCTGGACTACGTCGCCCCCGAGCAGATCTCCGGCAAGCCCGTCGACGCGCGCTGCGACGTCTACGGCTTCGCCTGCGTGGTCTACGAGATCCTCACCGGCCACCCGCCCTTCCTGCGCGACGACGACATGGCGCTGCTGTGGGCCCACCAGTACGACGAGCCGCCCCCGCTGACCGAGGCCCGGCCGGACCTCCCGGCGGGCGCCGACCCCGTCGTCGCCAAGGCCCTCGCCAAGAGCCCGGACGACCGCTACCCGTCCTGCCTGGCGTTCGTGACCGCACTGCGGGCCGCCACCACCGGCGGCGCGGTCGGAGCCGTGCGGGCGTCGACCCGCGCCGAGCGGCAGGTGCCGGGTGCGGGGGAGGAGCTGCCCAAGCCGCCGCCGCGCTGGGCCGAGCCGGTGTTCGTGGAGCGCACACGCGGGCTGTAGCGGAGGGCGGCTCAGCCCTCGCTCGCGGGCCCTGCCTCGCCCCGCCGCCGCACGTGCCGCGCCAGCAGCGCCCCGGCGAACCCGGCCACCAGCCCCCACAGCACGGCCAGACCCACCGCCCCCCACATCCGGGGCCGCAGGAACAGCCGCCCCGACAGACCGCCGCCGAGGTCGCCGATGCCGAGGACCGACAGGCCGAAGTGCGCCGAGATCCGCCCGACGAGGCAGATCATGAACACCGTCAGCGCGAGCGCGACCGCCATGTGCACGGCGTGCTGCCAGGCCCTGACCCGGGCCGGCGACCGCGCCGCCATCACGAACGCGGCGGCCAGCAGCAGCACGACGTCGGCGACCAGCAGCCACCACACCCGGCCGTCGTGCTCGGAGAGCGTGCGCAGATTCAGCTCCGCGACGTCCGGGGTGCGCAGCACCTCGTCCAGCACGTGCGGCATGGGCAGCCCGAACGGCCCCTGCACCTGCCCGTTCCAGGTGGCACCGAGGCCGATGGTCAGCCCCAGCCACATCAGGTTCGGCATGCCGAGCAGGATCACGGCGAAGGTCTCGGCCGCGTGCCCCCGCGTGGCCGCGACCACCAGCGCGATCACCACACCGGCGACGACCCAGGCCAGCAGCATGGCGACCATCGCGTACGCGGCCGGGCGCACCGACGCCTGGAAGCGGAGCAGCCCGCCGGGCAGCGGGGCCCCGCGCGCGACCAGCAGGGCCAGCACCAGCACACCGGCGAGCCACACCACGCCGACGAACACCGACAGGGGGACGTCCGTGGTGAAGCCGACCTCGGGTGAGGCGCCGAACAGATCCCCCAGTGCGCCGAGCTCGTCGCCGAGGGAGATGTCGAAGGTGTGGCGGGCGGCGAGCGTCAGCCCGATCAGGGCGAGCAGCCACAGGGCGGCCACCCGCCCGGCCCAGCCGGCCAGTTCGGCGCTACCGGCGACCGCGCGGTGCCGCAGGGGCCGCAGGAAACCCCAGGCGATGACGAGCGCCCCGGTGAGCGTGACCGACAGGGGGATCACGGTCAGGCCCGCCTGCGTGTCGGCGAGGTCCCCGGCGCTGCCGGAGAGCTCCACCGTGCCGCCCACGGCGGTGACCATGGTCGCCGCGACGACCGGCGCGAACGCGCCGTCCGGCAGATCCGTGGCCCCGGCGGCCCACAGGCCGAGCGCGGCCACCACCGCCATCGCCAGCAGCCCGGCGAGGACCGTGACGAGGGCGTGTACCCAGCCGTGGGGGGCGGTCGCCCGGCCGGCGGAGGGCTCGGCCCGGTCGGAGGGGGAGCGCGAAGTCACGCTGTCACGCTAAGCAGCGCCCCGCCCGGACGCCCGCCGGAGAGGTCCGTCCGCGTCGGCTTGCGGGACCGGTGGGACTGGAGCACACAATGAAAGAAGAGTGCAAAGGCGGCACACCAGCACATGCCGGGCCGAGTGCCCCGACTGCGCGAAGGCCGCAGGCAATCACGCGGAAGAAGAGATCGTGAGCGTCGATCCGCCGTCGTCCGGCCGTCCCACAGGTCCTCCCTCGGGGCCCCTGTCGGGCCCCTCCCAGCCTCCGCCGGGCGGCGGGCCGCCGTCCGAACCGCCCACCGGGCGCGGTGGTGGCGAACCCCCGCAGCCCCGCCGGCCGTGGTGGGGCTCCGTACCCCGTGTCGCGATCGTCGCCACGGCCGTCGTGGCCGCCGTGATCCTGGCCGTCGTGCTGTCCCGGCCCGACGGCGGCAGCACGGGCGCCTCCGACGCCGGCACGAGCACCTCCAGCGGCGAGGTGTTCCTCGAACCCGCGGCGGACACCGGCCCGGACCCCTTCACCGACTCCACCGCGGACGAGAAGAGCTCGGCCTCGCCCGTACCGCCCACCCGGGCCAGCGAGTCGGCGGGGCCGAACACCCTCCCGGGGGTGAAGGGCGACGCACCCGGTCTGTACGGCGGCACCCGCAACGTCGCCGCCTGCGACGTGGAGAAACAGATCACGTTCTTCGAGCAGGACCCGGACAAGGAGCGGGCGTTCGCCTCGGTCGTGCACAAGGAGCCGTCCGACGTGCCCGCATACCTGCGCTCGCTCACCCCCGTGCAGCTGCGGATGGACACCCGCGTCACCAACCACGGCTACAACGGCGGCACTCCCACCACCTACCAGGCGGTGCTTCAGGCCGGCACCGCCGTCCTCGTCGACGAGCGCGGAGTGCCCCGGGTGCGCTGCGCCTGCGGCAACCCGCTGGACCCCCCGGTCGCCCAGAAGAACGCCAGGACCACCGGCGAGGCGTGGCCGGGCTACTCGCCCTCCAGGCTCGTGGTGGTCAAGCCAGCGCCGAAGCCGGTCGACGTCTTCGTGATGTGCGAACCCGACGGCCAGTGGTTCGAGCGGCACCAGGGCGACACGGGCAAGAAGGACCACAAGACCGAGAAGCCGGACGAGCCCACCCCGTCCACCGGCGTGACCACGCCCTCGTCACCCGGCGACACGACGTCCGACGGACCGTCGACCGGCGAACCGCCGAGTTCGGACGGCGGGACGACGTCGGAGCCGCCCAGCAGTGACGGACCGGCACCCCCGTCGTCGGAGCAGCAGTCCCCGCCGGACAGCGGCGGCTCGGGCTCGGACCCGGGAACCGGCTCGGGCAGCGGCGGCGGTACGACCGAGCAGCCCCCCGCGTCCTGACGACAGCCCTCGGGGCCCGGGCCACCGGGCCCCGAGGAGAGGGCTCAGCCGGCCCGGACCACCAGGGCGTAGTCGCCGAGTCCGAGCAGGCGCTCCGCCGGCAGCTCGCCCCGGGCGGTGACCACCGACTCCACCCGGCCGGTCTCCGGCTCGAAGGCGACGTCCTGCACCGTGCCGAGGGCGTCGCCCGTGTCGGTGAGGATCCTGAGGCCCTGGAGTTCGTGGTGGGGCGGCGTGGCGGCCGGGGCGGCGGTCGTGCGGACCAGGACGGCGTCCGGGCCGACGGCGTGCAGGGCGCCCCAGGGCAGCACGGTCTCCTTGCGGGAGTGCTTGCCGCCCACCCGGACGTGCGTCACCACGCCGGACACGGCGTCGACCGTGAGCGACTTCAGGACGCCGATCTCCTCGGCCTCGTCCAGGGTCAGCACCGGCAGCCCCCGGGCCTGCGAGAACAGCATCATGACGGTGCCCCCCGGTGCTCCTGCCGGAAGGCGCCGACCCGGGCGGTGAAGGCCGGCAGGTCGTCGGCGACGTACCGCGTGGCGTCCGCCGGTATGACCAGGGCCCGGCCGGACACGGCGAGCGTCTCGCCGCGCGGCACGTACACCCGCTGCCTCTTGCGCCGGGACCCCGGCACCAGCGCCTTGTCCGCGGCGATCCGGAAACCCACCACCCGGCCGCTGCCACCGCCCTCGACCACCACGTCGAGCACCGTGCCGACCTCCGCCCCCTCGTCGGTCAGCACCTTCGCGTGCAGGACCCGCCCCTGCTGGGCCTCGCGCCGTGCCACCACGACGGACGTGTCCTGCAGGGCGTGCGCGTCGCGGACCATGACGGCGTGCGGGCCGAGGGCGTGCACCGCCGACCAGGGCAGGCTCTGCTTCAGCGGGCCCGACAGCAGACCGCGTCCGCTCAGGGTGAAGCCGGTGATGCGGCCGGCCGCGGGGTCGAACACGGTGTCCTTGATCTGGGCCACCGCGTCGCCGCCCAGGGTGACCACGGGCAGGGTCGTCAGGCTCCGCGCGGCCAGCAGCTCGTTCATCGCACGCCCTTCCCGCCCGGCCGGCGGCGCACCGCGATGACCGTGCCCGACCGCCTGCCCGCCTGCACCGCGAGCGTCACCACGGCGAGGGCGGCGAGCGCCGCGATCACCACGACCAGCCATGTCCACCAGGCCACCGCGCACCTCCGGCGATCCGGTCCGGTCGCCCCTCGACCGGTCCCGGTGTCCTCCGGGTGCCCCGTCGAAGGGGGACAATGCCCGGGGTCCCACAAGGGCCGGAAATCGTGAGGACTGTGAAGGCCGACTCGGGGTACGAGCACTCTGCAGAGCGTCCGGCCAGTCCGGCTTCCCAGAAAGAAACGTATGATCGACCACCTGGACGGGGCAGTGATACCGACTGGTTTCGACGTGCCCGTGGAGCCGCTGCGGCGGTCCGCACACTACTCAGGCGAGCAGGGCTGCATCGCCGAGGCGCGGTCCTTCGCCGCGCTCTTCCTCGAGCAGCTGCGGACCGAGTGGTGCGCAAGCGTCGACGAGCGGATCGACGGGGCGGTGCTGCTGGTCGTCAGCGAGCTGGTCACCAACGCCGACCGGCACAGCAACGGCCCCTACATCCTGGAGCTCACGGGCACGGACAACGCGGTGACGGTGTCGGTCTACGACAGCAGCTCCGCACTGCCGCGCATCTTCCCCCGCAACCCCGAGCGCATCGGCCGGCACGGCCTGGAGATCGTCCACGCCCTTGCGGAGCAGGTCACCGTGGAGCGGGTGCCGGTGGGCAAGCGGGTGCGTGCCGTGCTGCCGCTGACCGGCGCCACCGGAGCGTGAACCCCGCGGGGACGCGGATCCACCGACGGCGCGAGGCCCTGCGGGGACGTCACGTCACCGAGCCACTGCGGGTGGCCCGGCTACACCACGAACATGGAGATACATCGGAGCCGCCCGGACACCGGGCGGCTCTCAGTCGGTTGCGGACCCTCCGGTCTCCGCCGTGCGTGGACGTGCCGGTCGTCGCCGGTCGCGGGCCCGCAGGCGAAGCCGGCTGTCGGGATCCGGGGCTCGCGCGGCCGAGGCGTGCGGACATGACCAGCGGGTGCCGCCCCCTCCCGCTCGGGGGACGGCACCCGCTGCTCCGGTCTCCGTGTCAGGCGCAGCCCAGCTCGCCCAGCATCCCTTCGCGCAGCCGCGTGATGATGCGCTTGATCAGCCGGGAGACGTGCATCTGCGAGCAGCCGAGCCGCTCACCGATCTCCGCCTGCGTGGCCTCTTCCACGAACCGCATGTGGATGATCTGCCGGTCGCGCTCGCTGAGTTCCGCCATCAGCGGGGCGAGCGAGTGGAAGTCCTCGACGAGGCGCAGGCCCTCCTCCTCGACGCCGAGGAAGTCGGCCAGGACGGCCTCGCCGCCCTCCGTGCCGTCCCCGGTGAGGGCGGCGTCCAGCGAGGACGAGTTGTATCCGTTCGCCGCGATCTGGCCCTCGACGACCTCCTTCTCGGAGATGTTCATCAAGGTGGCCAGCTCGGCGACCGTGGGCTCGCGGTCCAGGCGGCTGGCCAGCTCCTCACGCGCCTTGGCCAGCTCCACGCGCAGCTCCTGCAGACGCCGCGGGACGTGCACCGCCCACGTCGTGTCCCGGAAGAAGCGCTTGATCTCTCCGACGATGTACGGCAGCGCGAAGGAGGTGAACTCGACCTCGCGCGACAGCTCGAAGCGGTCGATCGCCTTGATCAGACCGATCATGCCGGTCTGCACGATGTCCTCCATGTCGTCGCCGCGGCCCCGGAACCGGCCGGCAGCGAACCGCACGAGCGACATGTTCATCTCGATGAGGGTGTTGCGCGCGTACTGGTACTCGTGCGTGCCCTCTTCGAGCTCCGTCAGGCGCCGGAAGAACTGGCGGGACAGCGCGCGGGCGTCCCGCGGGGCGACCGACCGCGGGTCCGCCAGACCCGGCAGTGTCCCGTCACCCGTGCCGACCTCGGCGTTCTCTGCGACGACCTCTGCCTTCGACCGGATCACGGCGGTCTCCATTACCTCTCCCGAACGTCGCGGCTGTGCTGTGCGTGGGTACTCCCGGGTTGCGAGTACCCGCTCACGCGTGCACCATGCCCACCAATTTTCCGGAATCCCGTTTCCCGCTGATTCCCCTCAGGGCGGAACGCCGGAGCCTTCCCCCGGCGGCCGGGATTCCTAGGCTGGGACGGTGAGCAACCGACCGCAGAACACCGCCCGCGTCGTCCCCCTGCGCCCGCCCGCCGGCCGCCCGGCGGCCCCGCCGCTCCAGGGGCCCCCGGCCCCCGCCGCGAAGGAGCCGCTCTGGCGCGACCTGGTGGGGGACGTCCTGCGCCGGGAGCGGCTCGCACAGGAGCGCACGCTGAAGGACGTCGCCGACGCGGCGCGCATCTCCATGCCGTACCTGTCGGAGGTGGAGCGCGGCCGCAAGGAGGCCTCCTCGGAGGTCCTCGCGGCCGCCGCCCAGGCCCTCGGCATGGGCCTGGGGGACCTGCTGGCCCGGGCCCAGGGCGAACTGGTGCGCGTCACCTCCCGCTACGCGGGCGGCGGCCGCCGCGGGGCGCAGGCGGCCTCCCACGACGGGATGTGCCTGGCCGCCTGAGCCGGGCCGGCCGGTGCCTCACACCGTCACGAGGCGCCGGCTGAGCACCTCGTCGGCCAGCCCGTACGCCACCGCCTCCGCAGCGGTGAACACCTTGTCGCGGTCCATGTCCGCCCGCAGCGTGGCCACGTCGTGGTGGGTGTGGCGCGCCAGCACCTCCTCCACCTGGCCGCGGATCCGCACCATCTCCTTGGCCTGGAGCGCCAGGTCGGAGACCATGCCGCGCTGCCCGCCCGAGGCCGGCTGGCCGAGCAGCACGCGCGCGTGCTCCAGCACGAACCGCCGGCCCGGGTCGCCGCCGGCGAGCAGCACGGCGGCGGTGGAGGCCGCCTGCCCGACGCAGCACGTGGAGATCGGCGCCCGCACGTAGGACATCGTGTCGTAGATGGCCATCAGCGAGGTGAACGAGCCGCCGGGGGAGTTGATGTACACCGAGATCTCGCTCTCCGGCGCCGACGACTCCAGGTGCAGGAGCTGGGCGATGACGACGTTGGCCACGCCGTCGTCGATCTCGGTCCCCAGGAAGACGATCCGCTCGTTGAGCAGCCGGCTGAAGACGTCGAAGGACCGCTCGCCCTGCGGGGTCCGCTCGACGACGTTCGGAATCGTGTAGCTCCCCATCACTGCAGCCCCATCCTGCGTCGCGTCGTGGCCGGGCGGACGTCGGCGAGGGAGTGGACGACCCGGTCCACCATGCCGTACTCCCTGGCCTCCTCGGCCGTGAACCAGCGGTCCCGGTCGCCGTCCCGGGAGATGGTCTCCGGGCTCTGACCGGTGTGCTCGGCGGTGATCCGCTCGATGGTGCGCTTGGTGAACTCCAGGTTCTCCGCCTGGATCTCGATGTCGGCGGTGGTGCCCCCGATGCCCGCGGAGGGCTGGTGCATCATGATCCGCGCGTGGGGCAGGGCGTAGCGCTTGCCCGGCGTGCCGACGCTCAGCAGGAACTGGCCCATGCTGGCGGCGAAGCCCATCGCCAGGGTGGCGACGTCGTTCGGGACGAGCCGCATCGTGTCGTAGATGGCGAGCCCCGCGTGCACCGAACCGCCGGGGCTGTTGATGTACAGGCTGATGTCGGTGCGCGGGTCCTCGGCGGACAGGATCAGCAGCTGGGCGCAGACCCGGTTGGCGGAGACCTCGTCGACCTGGGTGCCGAGCAGCACGATGCGCTGCGTGAGCAACTGGGCGGCCAGATGGTCGTCGAAGCGGGTGGGAGGGGTGTCCCCCTCCTCCGCCCGCGGGGCGAGGGTCGTGAGTGGAGTCATCGGTTCTCCTCGTCGTGGCGAGAGGGCCGCGGATCTGCCGCGGACGTGCCGTCGGGTCCACTGTCGGCGCCGTTGGCCGCTCGCAGGCCGTTCCTCTGCCCTGGGCAGATCCGCTGCCGGCAGATCCGCCGGGGACCGGCGATGAGTTTCGCGGCCGGGACCGGTCGACATGGGTGACAGCGACGAACGCCCCCGGGAGGAACCCATGGCATCCGACGGCTTCACCACGTGTCTCTGGTTCGACGGCCGCGCCGAGGAGGCCGCGCACTTCTACGTGTCGGTCTTCAAGAACTCCGCCATCGGCGAGGTGGCCCGCTATCCCGAGGGGGCGCCGCAGCCGGCCGGCGGTGTCATGACCGTCGAGTTCACGGCCAACGGCCAGCGGTTCCTCGCACTCAACGGCGGACCGCAGTTCACCTTCAACGAGTCGGTCTCCTTCATGATCTTCTGCGAGAACCAGGAGGAGATCGACCACTACTGGAGCAGGCTCACCGCCGACGGCGGCGAGCCCGGCCCCTGCGGCTGGCTCAAGGACCGCTTCGGGGTGTCGTGGCAGGTCGTCCCGGACCGGCTCCAGGCGATGATCACCGACCCGGACCCGGCGAAGGCGGCCCGGGTGACCCAGGCGTTCATGGCGATGGGCAAGTTCGACCTCGCCGCGCTGGACCGGGCGTACGCCGGCGAGTGACGCGGCGACCCGGGGCGGGACCGGCTCCCCACGGGGAGCCGCCACCGCGCCGCTACGCCGGCTCGGCCAGGATCTCCCGGATCACGTGGCGGGAGTTCGCGGCGACCGGCGGGTTGGTGTCCCAGTAGTAGGGCAGCGCGATCACCGCGATCGACAGGGCCCAGCCCCTGCCCCGCGCCCACTCGGCCCCGCCGGCGCCCACCGCCGCGCGGAAGACGGCGCGGGCACGGGCGGGCAGCACGCACCAGGCGCCGATGAGGTCCACGGCCGGATCACCCACCCCGACCGTGCCGAAGTCGATCACGGCGCTCAGCCGACCCTCCCTGACCAGCAGGTTCCCGGCCATCAGGTCGCCGTGGGCCCAGACCGGCGGCCCGGTGTGCGGCGGGGCGCCCAGGGCCTCCTCCCACCGGGCCGCGACCGCACCGGTGTCGACCCGGCCGGCCAGCCGGTCCAGTGCCGCGCGCACCTCGGCGTCCCGGGCCGCCAGCGGTACACCCCGGCCGGGCGGACCGCCCGAGGCGTCGACGCGGCGCAGGGCCGTGACGTAGGCCGCGAGGTCCTCCGCGAGCAGCTCCGGCCGCTCCAGCCGCCCCGGCTCGGGGTTGCGGCCCTCCAGCCAGCCGTAGACCGACCAGGGCCACGGGAAGTCCTCGTCCGGCTCCCCCTCGCCCAGGGGTTCGGGCGAGGCGGCGGGCAGTCCGGGGCCCAGCCGCGGCAGCCAGCGCAGTTCGTGCGTGATCGCGTCGACGGCCCGCGGATGCCGGGGGAGCCGCACGACCTTGTCGGTGCCGAGGCGGAACATCGCGTTCTCCGTGCCGGAGGACGACAGGCGCCTCAGCGGCAGCCCCGCCCACCGGGGGAACCTCCGGGCGATCAGCCGGCCGACGAGCGCGGTGTCGATGTGCCGTTCGTCCTCGTGCATGCGTGGGGCGCCCATGGCGCACCATTGCAGCGGCCGGGCCGCGTCGTGTCGAACGGATTTCCGTGATCGCCCGGGCGCTGCGCAGGATGCCGGGAACTCCGGCCGTCGGGACGGTCCACGCGGCCATGGCATGATCGGGCCATGCGTGAACGTGTGGTGGCCGCGTGCGACGGCGCTTCGAAGGGAAACCCCGGACCCGCCGGCTGGGCCTGGGTCGTCGCCGACGCCTCCGAGGCGCCGCAGCGGTGGGAGGCGGGGCCGCTCGGCAGGGCGACCAACAACGTCGCCGAACTGACGGCGCTCGAACGCCTCCTGGCGGCGACCGACCCGGCCGTGCCGCTGGAGATCCGCATGGACTCGCAGTACGCCATGAAGGCCGTGACGACCTGGCTGCCCGGCTGGAAGCGCAACGGCTGGAAGACCGCCGCCGGCAAGCCCGTCGCCAACCAGGAGCTCGTCGTCCGCATCGACGAACTCCTCGACGGCCGCTCGGTCGAGTTCCGCTACGTCCCCGCCCACCAGGTGGACGGCGACCGGCTCAACGACTTCGCCGACCGCGCGGCCAGCCAGGCCGCCACCGTCCAGGAGCCGGCCGGCAGCGGCCTCGGCTCGCCCGAGCCGCCGCCCTCCCCGGACACCCCGGCCAGGGCGCCGCGCCCCCGGGGCGGTTCGTCCCGCCAGGGCAGGGCGTCGACGGGGAAGGGATCCGCCGCGAAGAGCGGGTCCTCGCGCACCCTCAAGGCCAAGTTCCCCGGCCGCTGCCAGTGCGGCCGGCCGTACGCGGCCGGGGAGCAGATCGCCAAGAACGACAGCGGCTGGGGCCACCCGGAGTGCCGGGCGGGCGCCGGCGTCTGATCAGACGTCGAAGGTGTAGTGCCGCGTGTGGTCCAGCAGGTCCGCCGGGCTCGTGTCGTGCCACGGCCGCATCGTCTCGTTCAGGTCGACGACGTTCGGCGTACCCGAGACCGGCAGGTACCCGGAGCCGGGGTGCCGGCGCTGCCAGTCGGCCCACAGCTTGTCTATGTACGCGTGGTGCAGCCAGAACACCGGGTCGTTGGGGGAGGCCCCGGTGGCCATGTGGCCGCCGACCCACACATGGACCCGGTTGTGCAGGTTGACCCCGCGCCACCCTTCCAGGTGGTTGCGGAAGCCGTCCGAACCGCTGTTCCAGGGCGCCATGTCGTAGGTGGGCATCGCCAGCACCGACTCGACCTCGGCGCGGGTCGGCAGCTCGCGCACCCCGGCGCCGAGCGTGCGCCGCAGGAACGTGCGGCCGTCGACGCGCACGTTGATCGGCCAGTTGCCGCCCGACGCGGAGAACGGCCCGTCCGTCACCCGGCCGTCCCGCTCCCGGCCGGTGCCCCCGAGGAAGTCGGGCGCCCACAGCGAGGCGCGCGCAGTGCGGTCGACGGTCCAGTCCCAGTAGGGCAGGGACACCGACGCGTCCACCGACTGCAGGGCCCGCTCGAACTCCAGCAGGAATCTTCGGTGCCAGGGCAGGAACGACGGTGAACGGTGGCCCGTCCGCTCGCCGTTGTCGGTGTCGGAGACGATGAACGCGTTGTGCGTCGTGACGAACTCGTCGTAGCGGCCGCTGCGCTTCAGCTCGATCAGCGCGGCGACGAAACGCCGCTTCTCGTCGGGGGTCAGGGCGGACTGGTTCTTGCGGACTGCCATGTGCGGGTGCTCCAGGTGCCGTGCGGGGTGGGTCAGTTGGCGGGGAAGGGCAGCAGCGGTGCGCCCTGCAGTTCGTCCACCGCGGCCCGGGCGGCGGCGCGCGGCGTCGGCACCGGGGCGTAGTGGCTCACGACGCTGATCCAGCTGCCGTCGGCGTTGCGCATCACGTGCAGCTCCACGCCGTCCACGAACACCGCGTAGCCGGCGCCGTGGTGGTGGTGCCCGGACCCGCCGCCCGGACGGCCCTGTATCCGGCGGCCCTTGTAGACCTCGTCGAAGGCGCCGGGGTCGGCGTGGTGCCCGGCGGCCTGCGCCGGCCCGGCGGCCGGCAGGGTCGCCGCCGCCGTGACGGTGGCGAGGGCGGCCGCGGCGGTGAGCGCGCGGCGACGGCTGAGTTCCGGCATGCGGATCTCCTTGATCGGTTCGGCTGCTGACCCCGCATGCCTACCGGGTGGTGCGCGAGCGGGAGAAATCCCCCCGAGCCGGTTGGCTGCGATCCGGGCAATTCCCCTTATGTCCTGCAAGATTGAACGAAGATGATCTTGCTGCGGAGGGGAGTGGCCCCGTGTACGGAAGGGGAAATTCCGCCCGCTGTGGGTGCCGTGCCGGATGTTTCTCCCCGCCTTCCGGGCGGTGCGTGGCGCACGTCACGCCGTCAACCTGGCGCGATCCGGCCGCCCGGCCATCGGCTCCCTCTGCTGCTACCCTGCGTCCGCAATCGACAGCTCTCAGTGATCCCAGGGGTGTGCGTGAAGGTCGCCTGCGTCGGTGGCGGGCCCGCCGGCCTGTATCTCTCGATCCTGCTCAAGCGGCAGGACCCGTCCCACGACATCACCGTCCACGAACGCGACCCGGAGGGCTCCACCTACGGCTGGGGCGTGACCTACTGGCGCGGACTGCTCGACCGCCTCCACGCGGAGGACCCCGAGTCGGCGCGGGCCCTGGACGCCGGCTCCGTCCGCTGGCGCGACGGCGTCGCCCACGTCGGCGACCTGACGACCCGGCACCGCGGCGACGAGGGCCACGGCATCGGCCGCCACCGCCTGCTGGAGGTCCTCACCGCCCGTGCCCGCGCACTCGGTGTCCGGCTGGAGTACGCCCGCGAGGTCACGGCCGCCGACCTGCCCGCCGACGCCGACCTGGTCGTGGCGGCCGACGGCGTCCGCAGCACGCTGCGCGAACGGCATGCCGCACACTTCGGCACCCGGCTCACGGCCGGGCGCAACCACTACGTCTGGCTCGGCACCACCAAGGTCTTCGACGCCTTCACCTTCGCCTTCGTCGACACCGGGCACGGCTGGATCTGGTGCTACGGGTACGGGTACGGCGCCGACCGCAGCACCTGCGTCATCGAGTGCGCTCCCGAGACCTGGACCGGCCTCGGCCTGGACCGGGCGAGCGAGGCCGACGGGCGGGCCCTGCTGGAGAGGCTCTTCGCCACCGTCCTGGACGGCCACCCCCTGCTCGGCCGGCCCGGCGGCAGCCCGTGGCAGACCTTCCGCACCCTGACCAACCGCACCTGGCACCACGGCAACCTCGTCCTGCTCGGCGACGCCGCCCACACCACCCACTACTCGATCGGCGCCGGCACCACCCTCGCCCTGGAGGACGCGATCGCCCTGGCCACCGCGCTGCGCGAGCACACCGCCCTGCCCCAGGCGCTGGCCCGCTACGAAGCCGAACGCAAGGCGGCCCTGCTCCCGGTGCAGAGCGCCGCACGCTACAGCGCCCAGTGGTACGAGAACCTCCCGCGCTACATCCACCTGCCGCCGGAGCGCATGTTCGCCCTGCTGGGGCAGCGCCACTCGCCCCTGCTGCCGCACATCCCCCCGCAGGTCTACTACCGGCTCGACCGGGCGGCCGGACAGCTGGAGTCGCTGCGGCGCTTCAAGCGCTGGCTGGGGCCGAAGGTGGCCCGCACCGTGCACGCCCGGACGCTCACACCCCGCGACTGACGCCCCGCCCACGGACCCGGGCCGGGCGAGGCGGCCCGGGCGGGCGGTCCGGACCACTCCGTCTCCGCGCCCGGCGGGGACAGGTGACAGACTGACGCCCATGGACGAGCGCACATTCGACAGGTCGGGCCGGCACGCCTCCGTGATCGGTCTCGGCACATGGCAGCTGGGTGCCGACTGGGGAGACGTCGACGACAAGGAAGCCCTCGCCGTGCTGGAGGCGGCGGCCGAGGCCGGGGTGACCTTCTTCGACACCGCCGACGTGTACGGCGACGGCCGCAGCGAGCAGACCATCGCCGCGTTCCTCAGCGGACGCCCGGACCTGCACGTCATGGTGGCCACCAAGATGGGCCGCCGGGTCGAGCAGATCCCCGAGAACTACGTCCTCGACAACTTCCGCTCCTGGAACGACCGTTCGCGCCGCAACCTCGGCGTCGACCGGATCGACCTGGTGCAGCTGCACTGCCCGCCGACACCCGTCTACTCCACGGACGAGGTGTTCGACGCCCTCGACACCCTGGTCGAGGAGGAGCGGATCGCCTCCTACGGCGTCAGCGTGGAGACCTGCGCCGAGGCGCTGACCGCCATCGCGCGGCCGAACGTGTCCAGCGTGCAGATCATCCTCAACCCGTTCCGGATGAAACCCCTGCGCGAGGTGCTTCCCGCCGCCCGTGCCGCGGGCGTCGGCATCATCGCCCGGGTCCCGCTGGCCTCCGGACTGCTGTCGGGCAAGTACACCGAGGAGACCGTCTTCCCGGAGAACGACCACCGCGCCTACAACCGGCACGGCGAGGCCTTCGACGTGGGCGAGACCTTCTCCGGCGTCGACTACACGACCGGTGTCCAGGCCGCCGCCGAGTTCTCCGCGCTCGCTCCCGAGGGGTACACCCCGGCCCAGCTGGCCCTGCGCTGGATCGTCGAGCAGCCCGGCGTCACCAGCGTCATCCCCGGCGCCCGCTCACCCGAGCAGGCCCGTGCCAACGCCGCCGCGGCCCGGCTGCCGGAACTGCCCGCCGCGACGCTGGACGCGATCCGGGACCTGTACGACCGGCGCATCAAGGACCAGGTCGAACACCGCTGGTAGCGCCGACGGGGCGGCCGGGCAGCATGGCTGCCCGGCCACCCCGTCAAGCCGGCTGTCACGGCTCCAGGTGCAGCTGCCTCTCCTGCTCCTGGTCGCCGGAGGAGGCACCCTCGTCGCGGGCCGTGAAGGCCCGGGTGAGCGTCTCGCTCGCCCGGCGCACGGCCTCGGGGCTGCCCTGCACGGTGACGGTGACCGGCGCGGACAGACGTCCCGCGTCCTCGCCGCCGCCGGCGGCGCCCGCGTCCGTCTCGCCGTCGAAGGTCGCCGTGTGCACCGTCGCGTTGCCGTCTGCCGGGCGTTCGTCGGGCGCCCCGAAGGTGCCCTCCAGGGCCCGGACGACCGTGCGCGCGTCGTCGGCGCCTCCGCCGCTGAGCGTCACGGTGAGCTGCGTACCGGACATGCGTCCACGACCTCCTCGGGATGTGCTGCGTTCGAGCCGTCCGTGTAACCGTCCACCGGTGGTTCAAACCGGTGCCGACCGGGGACGACGGCGCGTTACGGGGCACACGGGGAGGGAAGGCCGCGTCGACCACCGGGAGGAACCGTGCCGGAGACGTCCGAGGGCGTAGCCCCGCGCCGCGGGCGCAACGAGACCGAGGAGGAGCGCGCCGACCGGATGTGGCAGGAGCTCATCCAGGAGGTCCGCGTCGCGCAGATGGGCGTGCAGATCCTGTTCGGCTTCCTGCTCACCGTGGTCTTCACCGACAAGTACGACGACCTGTCCGCCACCGACCAGACGATCTACCTGGTCACGGTCGTCCTCGGCGCCTGCGCCACCGGGGCGCTCATCGGGCCGGTGTCCCTGCACCGCCTGGTCGCCGGGCGGCGCATCAAGGCCCAGGCCGTACGGGTGGCCTCCCGGCTGACCCTGCTCGGCCTGCTGCTGCTGCTCGCCACGACGACCGCCTCACTGCTGCTCATCCTGCGCGTGGCGACGCACAACGGCTTCGTGCCCTACCTGGTCGCCGGGGTGGTCGGCTGGTACCTGCTGTGCTGGTTCGTCCTGCCGCTGTGGACCCGGCACCGCTACACCGCCCGGTGACGGCCACCGCGCCGCGAGCTGCCGGTCGTGCACCCGGCCGAGCAGCAGCAGGGAGGAGGTCGCGCCGATCAGCGCGCAGAACATGTCCCACTGGGTGTCCCACACATCGCCCTGGGTCGCCAGGAAGGCGTCCGCCGCGTGCCCGCCGGCCACCGCGGCCGCCCATTCCAGCATCTCGAAGACGGCGCTGAAGGCCAGGCACGCGCACACCGTGAGCGGCGCCAGCCAGCGGCTGTCCCGCAGCGGGGAGGTGCGCACCAGCAGCTCCCGCACCAGCACGGCCGGGACGAAGCCCTGCATCAGATGGCCCAGCCGGTCGTACGGGTTGCGGTCCAGCCCGAAGGCGTCCCTGACCCAGTCACCGAGCGGAACCTCGGCGTACGTGTAGTGGCCGCCGACCATCAGCACCACCGCGTGGACGGCGAGCAGGCAGCACAGCAGAGGCGTGAGCGGGAAGCGCCGCCACACCAGCACCAGCAGCGGCAGGCCGACGACGACCCACACGGTCTCCAGGAACCAGGTCGTGCGGTCGTGCGGGTTCCAGGCGGACAGCGCCAGCACCGCGACCACGCCCACGGCGAGCGCGGCGGGCAGGGACGGGCGTGGACGCGAACGCACCTCGGACAGGGCGGACATGGGCGGGCTCCTCTCGTGGCAGCCCATCGTCCCGGCGCCCGGTGCGCGGTGCCATGAGTACGGCTACTCAGCCCGGCACCGGTCGTTCACCCGGGTCGGCCCGGGCTCCGGCCCGGCCGGCCGCCCTTCAGCTCCCCGCGAGGATGTCCGCCAGGAAGTCGTCGATGCAGACCTCCTCGTGGCCCGGCGGGACCAGTTCGTGCGTCTCCCGCAGGAACGCCGCCAGGGCCGGGGCCCAGGCGAACACGATCGCGTGGTGACGGCCGCCGTCGGGCCGGACGTCACCGAGGAACTCCATGCGCAGCTCGCGCCACATGCCCCGCGACTCGGGGCGCATGCGCACGTCGCCGATCCCCGCCGGGTGCCGCAGCGCCTCCCCGAGCATCTCCCGGTCCAGCTGCCACCGGGCCAGGACCCGGCCGTCGTGGCTGAAGACGACGGTCACGGCGAACGGGTCCGCCGCGTCGTAGCCGAGGTGGGCGAGCACGGAGAAGCGGTCCGTGTCACCCGCCTGCAGCTGCACCACCACGGTCTTGTGGACGAACGAGTTCACGAGAGGGCCTCCGGAAAACCGATGTAGAGCCCTCTTGTACCCCCGATTCCGCAGTGATGCTCAGCTCAACGGGTGATTCCCGCGCGCACCGCGCAGCGAGTCGATGCATACGGCAACGGCCCGCTGGAGCTCCTCCAGCCGCTGCACCATGTCGTCCTCGTAGAACTCGCCGGCGTCGTCGAAGGTGAGCTCCTCGAACACCTTGGTCGCCTTCTCCAGGCTGCTGTAGAACCTGGTGCGCCGCTCCTGGACCCGCAGCCCGGGGTCGGCCTCCACGGCCTCGACGACCAGCGACTTCATGGTGCCGTAGGCCTCCGCGGCCCACTCGCCGGCGTCCTCGTCCTCGTCCAGCTCGTCGATGAGCGACAGATGCCGCTCGGCCTCCTGGCGCAGTCCGGCGGGCGCCTCCACCGTCTGGCCGGCGGGTGTCCTGATCTGCCCCGACTCGGCGATCTGGCGCACGTAGCCGATGCGGTCGGCCGCCCTGCTCTCCCCGGCGACGGCCTTCTTCAGCTCATCGGTGCGCACCACGTCCCGGGCCAGCTCGGACTGCAGTTCCGGGTCCTCGCGGACACGGTCCAGCAGGGCCTGGCGGGCCGCGCGGGCGGTCGAGGGGTCGGCGAGGATCGCCGCGCGCAGCGCGGTGGGGTTCTCCGCGACCTCCAGGGCCTTCGTGGGCCGGATGCCCTCCGCCGCGGCGGCCTCCGTGATGGCGGTGCCGCGCGGGGAGCCGGCGCTGCTGCGGGAGACGTAGTAGTCCGGCCACACGTCCGCGTCGGGAAGCTCGACCTCCGCACCGGGCGTCAGGGCCTCGAAGTGCGGCACCAGGCCGTCGTCGGCCGCCCGGTCCCACGCCTTGTAGTACCGCATGACCCGCTCCGGGGAGCACCCGGCCAGCTCGGCGAACTCCTTCGCCGGAACCTTCGGCGTCTCGCCCGCCGCCTCCCCGCCGGGCCGCACGCTGCGCGCCACCTTCAGCCCGAAGGCCCACCCCCCGGTCCGGGCGTAGGCGCCGAACTCGCGCGCGTCGCGGGCGACGAGGTCGGACACGGGTCCGGGGGAGGCGGGGGAGGTCTCGGGCGGGGTGAGGGCGACGGTCACGGACGACTCTCCTGGGTGGGGGGCTCGCATGCGGACGGAAGCCTATCGGCACCCGCCGCGGCGGCCGGGTCCGCGCACGGGGAGGCGCCCTCCGAGGCGGAGGGCGCCTCCCCGTGCGCGGACAGGCGCCGGCGCGTGACCTCAGGCGAACGCGTCGCGCAGCGCCGGCAGAAGGGTCTTCTCCGACCAGTCCAGGTACGCCGGCTGCGACTCGCCGCCGATCTGGACCAGGGCGACCTCGGTGAACCCGGCCTCCACGTAGGGACGGACGGCCTCGACGAACGCCTCCGGGTCGTCACCGCACGGAATGGACTCGGCCACGTCGTCCGGGGTGACGAACTGGGTCGCCGCCTCGAAGGAGTCCGGGTGGGGCAGTTCCGCGTTGACCTTCCAGCCGCTGCCGAACCAGCGGAACTGGGAGTGGGCGCGCTTGACGGCCGCGTCCCGGTCCGGGTCGTAGCAGACGGGCAGCTGCCCCACGCGCGGCTTGCCCTCGCCGCCGTGCCGGTCGAACGCCTCCAGCAGGCCCGCCTTGGGCTCGGTGGCGATGACCAGGTCGCCGAGCCGGCCCGCGAGTTCGCACGACCGCTCGCCCGAGACGGCGATGCCGATGGGCGGCGCCTCCTCCGGCAGGTCCCACAGTCGCGCGGACTCCACGTCGAAATGCGTGCCGCGGTGGTTGACGTGGCCGCCCTGGAAGAGGGCGCGGATGATCTCCACGGCCTCCTCGAACATCTCGTGCCGCACGTCGACGGAGGGCCAGCCGCCGCCCACCACGTGCTCGTTGAGGTTCTCGCCCGAGCCCAGTCCCAGCCGGAACCTGCCCTCCGAGAGCAACTGCACCGTGGCCGCCTTCTGCGCCACCACCGCCGGGTGGTAGCGGAACGTCGGGCACGTCACGTACGTCATCAGCGGAATACGCGAGGTGGCCTGGGCGGCCGCTCCGAGCACGGCCCACGCGTAGGGCGAGTGGCCCTGGGAGCGCAGCCAGGGGAAGTAGTGGTCCGAGGTCACCGAGAAGTCGAAGCCCGCCTCCTCGGCGCGCACCACGTGGTCCACGAGGTCGCGGGGGCCGGCCTGCTCGGTCATCATCGTGTATCCGATTTGCACCATGTCCTCCGGGTCCCCTGACAGCGGCCGGGAAAACGGCCGATCAGGACCGCGGGGCGCGGGCAGGATGGCCCCCATGAGTCCTGTCCCGCTGTCCCCCTCCGGCCCGGCGGCCCAGGGCGTCGACGCCTGCGGTGTCCACGCCTTCCTCGACGCCCTCGAGGCCGCCCCCGAGATCGAGCCGCACAGCCTGATGATCGTGCGCCACGGCCATGTGGTGGCCGCCGGCTGGTGGGCGCCGTACACCCCGGCCCGCCCCCAGCTGCTGTACTCGCTCAGCAAGAGCTTCACCGGGACCGCCGCCGCCCTGGCCGAGGCCGGGGGCCTGCTCGACTTCGACGCCCCGGTGATCTCCTACTTCCCCGAGTTCGAGGCGGACATCACCGACCCGCGCAGCCGGGCCGTCCTCGTGAGGCACGTGGCGTCCATGGCGAGCGGCCACGACCACGAGACGCTGCACGAGGCGTACGCGCGGGACCCCGCCGAGCCCGTGCGCGGGTTCCTGCTGGTGCCTCCGGACGCCGACCCGGGCACGGTCTTCGCCTACAACCAGCCCGCCACCTACACGCTGGCCGCCCTCGTGCAGCGGGTGACCGGGCAGCCGCTCACCGCGTACCTGCGGCCCCGCCTGCTGGACCCGCTCGGCGTGGGAGAGGCCGTGTGGCGGCGGGACCGCACCGGACGGGAGATCGGCTTCAGCGGCCTGCACGCCACGACCGAGGCCGTCGCCCGGCTCGGGGAGCTGTACCTGCGCGACGGCCTCTGGGACGGTGAGCGGCTGCTGCCGGAAGGATGGGCCGCCCGGGCGGCCCGTCCGCGGATCCCGACCGCCGGGACCATGGGGACGGCGGACCGCGACGACTGGGACCGGGGCTACGGCTACCAGTTCTGGACCTCCCGGCACGGCTACCGGGGCGACGGCGCGTACGGCCAGTTCTGCCTGGTCCTGCCCGAGCAGGACGCCGTGATCGCCGCGACCTCCGCCACCGAGCAGATGCAGCAGTACCTCGACCTCGTCTGGAAGCACCTGCTGCCCGCCTTCGGCCCCGAGCCGCTGCCCGGCCGCGAGGCCGCCGACGCGGAGCTGCGCGAACGCCTCGCCGGCCTCGCGCTGCCGCCCGCCCCGGGCAGGAGCGCACCACCGGGACCGGCCGGGGACCGGGACACCGCGCGGTTCCGCGCTGCCGACGGGTCCGGGCCGGTCCGGGCGGCCTCGGTGGCGCGGGACGAGCGGGGCTGGACGCTGTCCCTCACGGGCCGCGACCGCGACGACCGGCTGGACCTGCGGATCGGGGCACCGGGGTGGACCGTCGCCGAGGCGCCCGTCCCGACGGCCGTCAGCGGCGGCTGGAGCGACACCGGCGCGCTCGCGGTCGAGGTGCTGTTCCTGGAGACCCCGCACCGTCTGGCGGTGACCTGCTCCCCGGCCGACGGGACGGTCACCGCGCGCTGGCACACGCAACCGCTCCACCCGGGACCGCTCACCTCCCTGCGGGCGCCGCGCGGCTCACACTGACCCCGGGCGGAACGTCCTCAGGAAGGTGCGCAGCGCCTCCTGGTTCCGCCGGTCCCGCCAGTCGGCGTCCGGTGTCGTCCAGCGCAGCGAGAAGCCCTCGCCGCCGCCCAGCAGGAAGCCGCGGCCGAAGGTGTGGACCCGGGTGCCGCCGGCGTCCGCCGTCCACTCCATGTCGGCGGCCTCCCGCCCCTGGTAGGTGGTCGCGCGGATCCCGCCGATCCTGCGGTAGCCGCCGTAGCGCCGCAGGTCCGGTTCGACGTCGTCCCGCCACACCGCCACCGGGTTGGGACCGACGCGGGCGCTGTAGGTGACGGCGAGGGTGCGCTCGTCGCCGTCGGCGCCGAAGACCACCCGGTACGCCAGGTCGCCCTGGCGGTCGGTGTCCAGCCGCTCGAAGTCCTCGGGGAGCGCGACGGAGAAGCCCTCCGGCGCCCGGTAGCGCTGGAAACCGGGCGGCAGGGCCGTGGCGGGAGCGGACGGCGGGGGTGCGGAGGGCGGGGACGTCGCGCCGGGGGCGGGGGAGGGGGCCCGTGTCGGAGCGGGCGGACCGGACGGGGCGGGGCTGTCCGGACCGGTGCCGTCGCCCGGCGTCGCGGCCGACGCCGGGGGCGGGGCGGGTGCGTCGGCCGCGTCCCCGCCCGGATCGCCCCCGGGCAGGCCCTGGGTCACGGCCAGGACGGCGACCGTGACCGTGACGAGAGCGAGGGCGGTACCCGCGACCATGGTCCGTCGGTGCCAGGCCGGGCCGCCGGGCCGCACGGCGGCGTACACCCCGCGCAGCCGGGGAGCCGGTACGGCGGCCGCGGCCGCCTCGCCGGCGCCGCTGAGCGCGCGGGTCAGCGCCTCGCGGACCACCGTGCGGTTCAGCCGCTCACGCGAGTCCTTGCGCAGCAGCCCCTGTACGACCTGGGTGAGCGGACCCGCGCGCACCGGGGTGCGCAACGGCAGCCGGTCCACGGCCTTCAGGGTGGTCTCCGGGCGTCCCCGGTCCCGGAACGGCGGGCGCCCCTCGACCATCGTGTACAGCAGCGCCCCGAGCGTCCACAGATCGGCGGCGGGGCCGATGCGCTGGTCGCGGGCCTGTTCCGGGGAGGCGTAGGCGGGGGCCGTCAGCCGGGGGGCGAGGGTCGCGCCGGCCAGTCCGTAGCCGGTGACCACGACCGACTGGTCCTCCCGGACGAAGACCTGCCCGGGGCTGAGTTCCCCGTGGGTGATGCCCTCGGTGTGCGCGGCGTCCAGCACGTCGAGCAGGTCCAGGGCGATGCGGGCGGCGCGCACGTAGTTGAACGTGCCCTGCTCGGCCAGGAGTTCGGCGAGGGGCGTGCCGTCGATCCACTCGTTGACCGTCCACAGGGTGCCGGGTTCCTCGACGGCGTCGACGACCGCGGCGATCCGGCCCGGGCACAGCAGCGCCATGGCCTCCGAGGTGCGCAACAGGCGTGCGGCGGCCCGGCGTTCGTCCTCCGGCGCCCCCGGCGGGAGCCCGGTCTGGGTGACCAGGCAGGGGCGGGAGATCTCCCCGGCGCCCAGGTCCTCGGCGTACCAGCAGATGCGGTTGGTCTCGCGCTGGACGATCTCGAGCAGCCGGTAGCGGCCGGCGACCAACTGGTGTGTGGAGACGTGCGCCCTGCCCATGGCCATCCCTCGCTGGAAACCTGGCTCTCACCCTTTTCCAGGGGTACGGCGAGCGGGGCCGCCGGTGTTCAATCCGATCGCAACTCCGGGCCCATTCCTGTCCTTTGTTCAATTCACCCGAGCAGGTGTACGAGAGAAGGTCGTCTCGCCGCTTCCGGGCGGCCCACCTCGGGCGACGGCGGACCTCGACCGGCGCCCGGATTTCCTCCCCGCGTCACCGGATTCACCGAAACAGCTCCGGCCTCCGGTAACCGCCGGTAAATGCCGAGCTTTCCCGGCCCGGGCCGGTGATTCCGCCGCCGAATTCGGCGGCAGAAACAGCGGCCCGGAGCGGGATCTCAGCGCAGCCCGAAGCGCTCCGACCAGGTGATCACGTCCCGCGTGGTCGCGTTGCCCCCGCACACCACCAGCCCCAGCCGCGCGCCCTCGCCCACCCGGTCGAGGACCTGCCGCGCGGCGGGCAGCAGGCAGCCGGCCGCCGGTTCGGCCCACACCTTGGCGTGGTCGGCCAGCTCCAGCACCCCCCGCACCGCCTCCCGGTCCGGCACCACCAGCACCTCGGTGACCAGGGCGGAGACATGGTCGTACGTCAGCTGCGACACGGCCGGGGCGCTGAGCGTGGAGACGATCGAGGACAGGGCGACGGGCAGCGGACCGCCCGCCTTCAGGGCCTCGGACATCGCCTGCGCGCCCTCGGTCTCCACGCCCCACACCCGCACGCCGGGCCTGCGCGCCCGCAACGCGGCGGCCACGCCGGAGATCAGCGCCCCGCCCCCGACGCTGACGAGGACGTCGGTGAGGTCGCCGGCGTCGGCGGCGAACTCCAGGCCCACCGTGCCCTGGCCGGCCAGCACCACCGGGTCGTCGAAGGGGTGGACGAGCGTCAGCCCTTCCTGCTGCAACCGGGTCATGAGGGCGAACGCGCCGGCCATGTCGTCGGTCAGCCGCACCGACGCCCCGGCCTCCTCCGCCACCTGCACGGCGCGAGCGGGCGCCGAGCGGGGCATCACCACGGTGGCCTTCACGTGCAGGGCGGCGGCCATGACCGCGAGCGCGATCCCGTGGTTGCCGCCGCTGACCGCCACCACCCCGGCGGCCCGTTCGGCCTCGCTCAGCGACAGCAGTTTCGCGGCTGCGCCGCGCGCCTTGAACGAGCCGGTGCGCTGGAGCAGTTCCAGCTTCGCGGTGACCGGGGCACCGAGCAGCGCCGACAGCCCCGGGCTGTCCACGGTCGGTGTGTGCACGACGTGCCCGGCGATCCGGTCGGCCGCGGCTTCCAACTCCGGGATGCCGATCACGGCAGCCATCCTTCCGGCGCGGGTTGCGAGTGAGCGCCGTGACGCACCCTGACCCGGGAAGGGGCGCCGGGTCAATCGACCGGAGTGCCCTGCGGGGTGAACGCGCGGTGGAACGTGAAGGCGTGCGGTGCGCAGCCGTGGTCGTGGAGGTGTTCCAGCTTGGCCACCCCCTCCCGCCAGGTGGGTGTCACGCCGTCGGCGACCCACCACAGCACGTGACTCGGGTGTCCTGTCCGCTCGAACCACTCGTGGCGCCTGCTCAGGGCCTCCCGGTGCAGACCGCCGTAGACGGCGTCGAAGGCGTGGCGCAGGCCGCTCCAGAGCGAGAGGGTCGCGGCCAGGGCGGTCGTCTCCGCCGTCCGGCCCTTGACGTACCAGCTCGGTGCGGCGAAGCGCCCCCACGCGCCCCAGTCCGCCTCGAAGAGCAGGCCCCGGTCGCCGCCCGCCGGTTCGGCACGGGAGATGTATCCGGGGTGCCGGCCGATCGTCCGGTACACGGCCTCGCCCCGGTCGTAGAACGCGCGCATGCGCGGTCCGGGGTCGGCGAGGGGAGACGTCAGGACTCCGAACGTGTACAGAGCGAGCGTGGGCATGCGTCTCCCCGGTCGGTGAGGGGGTGGGATCCGGAGGAACCCTCCAGCGGTCATGGGCGATCGCGGCAGGCCAGCTGAAGGTAGCCGCCCCCGCGGAACCTGTCGACGTTGCGTTTTCCGCGTCCACGTGGCCTCCGCACCGCCCCGTCACCCCCCGACGGCCGTCAGCGGACCGGCTCCGCCACAGGGGCCTGCGCCGGTATGCCGAGCTCCACGCGGGCCCGGGCCACCATCGCGCCGGTGTGCCCGAGGCCCATGCGCTCCGCCGTGGCCGCCAGATCGGCGAGTTCCGCCGCCGTCTCGGCCCGGTCGCGCCCGAGCCGGGCCAGGGACTTGGCGAGGCCGAGGCGGGACAGGGCCTCGCCGCGCGCCTCGCCCATCTCGCGGAACCCGGCGAGCGCCTGCTCGTACCACGCCCGCGCCTGCTCGTAACGCCCGGCCCGGTACAGGACGTTGCCGCGCATCTTGTGGTTGTAGGCGAGCGCGCTCGACAGCCGCATCGCGCGGCAGGTCGTCTCGGCCTCGCTCAGCAGGTCCAGCGCCCGCTCGGTGTCCCCGTCGCGCGCGGACACCACGTCGGCCATCCCGCGCAGGGCCCAGGCGTGGCCCCGCCGGTCCTCGGCGCGGGCCGCGATCCCGGCCGCCTCCTCGAACAGGGCGTACGCCGAGTCGTACGCGCCGGTGTTGCGCTGCATCTGCGCGATGCCTTCCAGCGCCCACACGGTGTGCCGTGCCTCACCGCGCCGCCGGGCCTCGGCGAGCAGTTGCTCGTGCAGCCGGCCGACGGCGTCGTAGTCGCCCTGGATGCGGCCCGTCTCCGCCAGCCCGGCCAGGGAGTAGCCGCGTACGACGGCGTCCCCGCCGCGGTCGCCCAGCTCGGCGGCGAGGTGCAGGAGCCGGCGGGCCAGGGCGAAGGCGCCGCGCTGGCGGGCCAGCGTCCCCCCGCTCCACAGGGCCCAGGCCATCGCCCCCGCGTCCTGCGCCTGCCGGGCCGCCCGGTAGCCGGCCTTCCAGGCCCGGTCCGCCTCCCGGACCTGCCCGAGCCGGCGGTGGGCCTCCGCCACCGCGAGGCCGCAGCGCGCGGCCTCCCCGGGGTTCCCGGCCCGCTCGGCGGCCTCCAGCTGCGCGGTGCCGGCCGCCAGGACGTCGGTGAGGGACGCGTTGACGGACAGGTTCGTGAGGGCGCCCTGGTACTCGGGGGCGAATGCCTTGCCGTACATCGATGCCTTTCGGTCCGTGTGCACACCGTCTCTACACACCGTGTATACACAAAGCGTATACGCGGAGCGTATAGCGGGGCGGAAACCAGCCCTGGCCACCGGGGCCAGGGCATCGTCTGTCGCCGGTCAAGACGCCGGCCGGACGGAACAGGTTGTCCGTGAGGCGCAGATCACTCCACGCGGTGTCAGTGCTGCCCTGCCTTCTGCGGCGTCGCCTCACTGGGCCGCACGACGACGAACCCCTGGCCCTGGAGCATCAGTTGCACGGCCTCGCCCGAACCCCCGCGCAGCATCGAGCCGATGGACTGGGAGCGGTGCAGGGACGTCTGCAGCCCCGCCGTCCATCCCACGACGGCGTCGGTGTCGACGTACACCGGGTACTGCGGCGACACCGGGATGACCAGCGGGGTGCCCTCGCAGACCAGCCCCAGCCTGCCCTGCCCGGTGAAGACGCTGTTGAACAGTCCGCCGCCGGTCATGCCGGCGCCCTTCACGGTGGAGATGCGGTACGACAGCGTGGCGTCGAAGCACAGGACGTTGCGGCCGTTGACCGTGAACTCGTCACCGGGCTCGACGTCGACGACGAAGCAGTTCTGCGCCTCGTGCGCGAACCACGCCTCGCCCTGCCCGCGCACCGCCATCAGCGGAAGTCCCTCACCGGTGACCGCCCGCTTGAGCATGCCGCCCACGCCCTGGCCCTTGCGCTCGAACTGGAGGTTGCCGCGGTAGGAGATCATCGCGCCCTGGCGGGCCAGCATCTCGCCGTTCACCGTGTACCGGATGCACTTGGCGTTCTCGACCGTCATGCCCGGCGCGACGGCCGGCTGCACCATGTGCTCACTGGAAAAGAGGTCACCCTTCATCCCGGCATCCTCACCCGGACCCTTCCCCTCCGCCAAGATCGTGGCGTGGGGCCCCGGGGCCCGGGGTACGCGACGGGTTCGTCCCCGACCGCACGGCTACGGTGGCGTGCTCCGGGGCGGCCCGGGAGGCCCGGCGGCCCGGTGACCGCGCGGGACCGCCCCGTGACCCAGTTCGCACACCGACCGGCCGAAGGAGCGCCGACCATGCCCCGCACCGCACGCCCCCGACGACGTGCCGTCCTCGCCGCCCTGTCCTGCTGCGTCGCGGTGGGCTGCGGGACGGACACGGGCCCGGCGGGCGCCCGGCCGACCCGTCCGCCCGCCGCGCCGGCCGCATCCGGCCAGGGCGTCGTCACCTGGGCGGCATCCGCCCACCGCGTCGGCGAGGCGGCCCGCGGGGACCGCGGCTACCGGCTCGTGGTGCACACCAGCGTCGGCGGCAGCGGCCTCAGGGTGCGGCTGTCGAACGCCTTCGGCGACCGGCCCGTCACCTTCGGCGCCGTCCACGCGGGCCTGCGACGGGACGGGGCGGCCCTCGTGCCCGGCAGCAACCGGCCCCTCACCTTCGGCGGCGCGAGCACCGTCACCGTCCCGGCCGGCGGCCTCGTCCTCAGCGACCCGCTGCCCGGGCACGTCCCCGCCGGACGCGACCTCGCCGTCAGCCTGCGCGTCACCCGGGCCGGCGGCCCGCTCACCGGGCACGCGGCGGCCATGCAGACGTCGTACGTCAGCGACGGCGCCCACACCGCGCAGGAGAGCGCGACCCACTGGACGCGGCGCACCGGCGCCTGGTTCTACCTCGACGCCGTCACCGTACGGCCCCGCAGGGGCGCGGCAGCCGTGGCGACCCTCGGCGACTCCATCACCGCCGGCTGGCACTCCACGGCCGACCGGAACCGCCGCTGGCCCGACCACCTCGCCCGCCGGCTGGCGCGATCCAGCACCGGCACGATCGAGGGCGTCGCCAACGAGGGCATTCCCGGCAACCGCGTCCTCAGTGACGGCCCCGGGCCGAGCACCCTCAACCGCCTGAGCCGGGACGTGCTGTCGCTGCCGGGCGTGCGCACCGTCCTCCTCTTCCAGGGCGTCAACGACATCAAGGCCGAACCCGCCCCCACCGCCGCCCAGTTGATCGCCGGGTACCGCACCCTGGTCGAACGGGCGCACGCCGCCGGGAAGTGCGTCGTCGGCGCCACCGTCGCCCCCTTCAAGGGCTGGCCCGAATGGGACCCCGCAGCGGAAGCGGTGCGCCGGAAGGTGAACGCCTTCATCCGCGACAGCGGCGCCTTCGACGCCGTGACCGACTTCGACCGCGTCCTGCGCAGCCCCTCCGACCCGGAGCGGCTGCTGCCCGCCTACGACAGCGGAGACCACATCCACCCCAACGACAAGGGCATGAAGGCGCTGGCCGACGCGGTCGACCTCGACAGCCTCGAATGCCGCACCGGCTGACGCGGGCCCGGACCGGCGGGAGCGCGGCCCTCACCCCGGCTGCGACGGCTGCGGCGTGATCAGGCCCTCCCGGTAGGCGACCGCCACCGCCTCGCCACGGCTGGAGGCGCCCAGTTTGGCGAGGATGTTGGAGACGTGGACGCTCGCCGTCTTGCCGCTGATGAACAGCTCCTCGCCGATCTGCCGGTTGCTGCGGCCCAGGGCGAGCAGCCGCAGCACGTCCTGCTCGCGCGCGGTGAGCGCGCCGGCCCGGCCGGCCGCGTCCGGCGCGTCCGCGAGCCGGCCGCGCCGCACCAGGGCGTCCACCTGCTCGCGCAGCGGCACCGCACCGAGCCGGACGGCGATCTCGCGCACCTCCCGCGCCTGCGCCGCCGCCTCCTCACGCCGTCCGGCCGCGACCAGCGCCTCCGCGTACCGCACCCGGCAGCGTGCCTGCTCGTACACGTCGCCGTAGCCGAACGCCGCCACCGCCCGGCACCAGGACGCCGGATCGGGCCCAGACCCGGCGCGCACCCACTCCGCCTCGGCACGGGCCAGCCACGCCTGGCCCTCCGGGCCCTGCGGCGCGCCGTCCTCGCCGTGCCCGGCGACGTCCCGGGCCAGTTCGACCAGTTCCGCCGCCGTGTCCACCCAGCGGCGCTCCCCGGCCGCGTCACCCGTGAGCCGCGACTCGGCGGCCGCGTCGGCCACCGCGGCCAGCGCCAGGGCGGCGAGCCGGACCGCCGCGTCGGGACGGGTGCCCGCCTCGTCGGTCAGGGCCGCAACCGTGGACCGCGCCCACCGCACGGCCTCCCCGGGGTCCCGGCGCAGCGCCGCCGCGTCGGTCAGCACGAGACCCGCGACCAGGGTGGCCATCCAGTCGAACGGTCCCTCGAGCAGGGCGCGCGCCCGCTCGGCGGCCGAGAGGTCACCGCGGGCCACGGCCACGGACAGCGCGGGCCCGACCGTGTACCCGCCGGCCGCCGGCAGCACCTCGGCGTCGGCGCGGGCCGCCCGCACGCACTCGTCCCAGCGGCCCAGCACGTGCAGCACCACCAGCCGCAGGTACCGCATCTCCAGCGGGTACGGCGACGACAGCAGACCGGTGCGCCGGGCCCGGTCCTGGCCCTCCGTCAGCCAGGGCAGGCACTCCGCCGGTTCCCCGTTCTCGTAGCAGCCCATGGCGAGGTTGAACAGGGCCCGCAGCTCCACGGCGGCGTTGCCCGAACGCACAGCGAGGTCCCGGGCGGTCAGCAGCCGCTCCCGGCCCGGCGCGCCCCGCCGCCCGCCCGGGTCGAACCCGGCCAGGGAGATCAGCAGGTCCGCCTGCGCGTCGAGCACGTGCAGCCGCTCGGCCACCTCCACCGCGCGCCGGGCCACCTCGAGCGCGGTGTCGTTCTCCCCGATGTAGCGGGCCGCCATGACATGGGTGGCCGCCGCCCACACCCAGGTGCGCGAGGGCGGGTCCTCCGGGATCATCGCCAGGGCCTCGCTGCTGTAGGCGAACGCCGTCGTCAGGCTGTCCACGCTCAGCAGGTTCCCGGCGAGCGTGTAGCGCACCCGCGCGGCGAGTTCGGAGTCGGCGTCCTGCCCCAGGTCCGCCAGCGCCGACCGGGAGAGCGAGACGGCCCGGTGCAGCTCCCCGGCGTGCGCGGCCGCCGCGGAGGCGCGCAGGGTCAGCGGCACCCGCCCCACGGCCGCGCCCGCCGGCCGCGCCTCGGGCGGCACGGCGGGCCACAGGTCCAGGGCCGTCTCCAGATGCCGCTGCTCCTCGGCCGGCGCCCCCACCCGCTGGGCGTGGTCGGCGGCCTCCAGCGAGGCGGCCAGCGCCTCCGCCAGATCGTGGCTCTCCCGGTAGTGGTGGGCCCGTTCGGCGGCGCTCTCGGCAGGCCGTCCCCGCCCGGCGAGCAGACGCGCGAACGCCCCGTGCAGGCGGGCCCGTTCCCCGGGCAGCAGATCGGCGTAGACGGCCTCACGGGCCAGGGCGTGCCGGAAGGAGTAGGTGTCGCCGTCCCCGGCGACGAGCAACTGCCGTCCCACCGCCTCGCGCAGGGCGGACTCCAGCTCCGCCTCGGGCAGCCCGACCGCCTCCCGCAGCAGGTCGTGCTCGACCCGGCGCCCGGCGACGGCGGCGGTCCGCAGCACCTGCTGCGCGGTGTCCGACAGCTGCTCGAACCGGATCAGCAGCACGTCGGCCAGCCCGCTCGGCACCCCGCCGGAGCCGGAGCCGGTGGCCGCGAGCAGTTCCTCGGCGTAGAAGGCATTGCCCTCGGCCCGCTCCACGATCCGCCGCACGGTGGCGTCCGGCAGGGGTTGCCGCTCCAGCGCCCGCACCAGGCGGTCCACGTCCGGGTCGGTCAGCGGCCGCAGCTCCAGCCGCTCCACGACCGGCAGCCGGACCAGCTCGGCGAGCAGCGGCCGCAGCGGGTGCCGGCGGTGCAGGTCGTCGGCCCGGTAGGAGGCGAACACCGCGAGCCGCCGCCGCAGCACGCCCCGGCCGAGCAGGAAGCGCAGCAGGTCCCGCGACGACTGGTCGGCCCAGTGCAGGTCCTCCAGCACGAGCAGCAGCGGGGCGGTGCCGGCCACGTCGGCCAGCAGCCCCGCCATGCCCTCGAAGAGCCGCAGCCGGCCGTCCACGTCCCGCACGGAGTCGGTCCCGGCGCCCAGCAGTCGCTCCACGACCGGATGGGCGGCCAGGGCGTCCGCGAACCGCGGGTCGGCGGCGAGCACACCGAGGATCTCGGTGAACGGCAGATAGGGCAGGCCCACGTCACCGAGGTCCACGCAGTGCCCGGTGACCACGGTCATACCGGCCTCGGCGGCCCGCTTCCCGGCCTCGTCCAGCACCCGGGTCTTGCCGACACCGGCGTCCCCGGCGAGCAGCACCGCCCGCGCCTCACCCGCGCGGGCACGCTCCAGCACCCCGGACAGGCGCGCGAGTTCGGCGTCGCGGCCGACCACGGGCGCGAGGGATGAAGCCTGGGGCACGGAACCAACTCTCTCTCGCCGAGGACACGGGGCGTGGCGCCATCGTGCCGCGGGCACGACCGGCCGCGGGCACGACCGGGCAGGGACGGTCCTCCGCCGGACGACCGACACGACCGAGGCGGCGACCAGGGACGACCGACGAGACCGACACGACCGACACGACGGGGAGGTACCCGGACGCAGCTACCCGCGCAGCACCTTCGCCCAGTCCGCGGGGACCCGTCCGGCCGGGCCCGGCGCGGGCTGGTCGTCCGGGTGGCTCACCGGCGCGGCCAGTTCGGGCCCCTCCTCGTACAGCTCGTTCGTCTCGAAGTTCCAGAACCAGGTCTCACCCGGCTCGTAGCTCTGCACGAAGGGGTGCCCGGTCTCCCGGAAGTGGGCCGTGGCGTGCCGGGCGGGGGAGCTGTCGCAGCACCCCACGTGCCCGCACTGCGCGCACCGCCGCAGGTGGAACCACCAGCCCCCGGCCGTGTCGCACTCCGCGCACCCGCTGCCGCTCGGCGGCACACCCGGGTCGATGCCGTTCGCCTCGCTCATGCCGACTCCTCCTCCGCCGCTGTCAGCGGCAGCAGCACCTGAAATCGCGTGTCCCCCGGTTCCGACTCCACCTGGATGCTGCCGTGGTGCTTGTTGACCACGATCCGCCAGGAGATGTCGAGCCCCAGCCCGGTCCCCTCGCCCACCGGTTTCGTCGTGAAGAACGGGTCGAAGATCCGCTCGCGGTGCTCCGCCGGGATGCCCACGCCGGTGTCGCGGAACTCCACGAGCAGCCGGTCGTTCTCCCGGGCCGTCCGCACGGTCAGCGTCCCGTGCCCGCCCGCGCTGTTCATCGCGGCGACCGCGTTGTCGACGAGGTTCGTCCACACCTGGTTGAGCTCCGCCGGGTGGGCCGGGATGCTCGGCAGCGTCCGGTCGTACTCCTTGACCACCTCGATGTCCCGGCCGATCTTGCCCGAGAGCATCAGCAGGGTGGAGTCGAGGAGTTCGTGCACGTCGGCGTGGCGGAAGGGCGCCCGGTCCAGCTGCGAGTACTGCTTCGCCGCGTCGACCAGGTGGGAGATGCGGGTGGTGGAGTCGCTGATCTCGTCCATCAGCAGCTCGGTCTCGACGGTGTAGTTGAGCCAGCCGACCGCGCTCGGCAGCATGTCCTCGTCCACCGCCGTGGCGACCTGCTCCAGCCAGTCCACGTCGAGGCCGGCCTGCACGAACGTGGGGGCGATCCGCCAGCCCTCCGGCAGGCCCCGGTCGTCGAGCCAGTCGGTCAGCTCGTCCTCCCGGTCGGCGGCCTCCAGCGGGCTGAGCACCGGGGCCTTGGCGACGCGTTCGGCGGTCCGCTCCTGGATGTCGATGAGCTTCGCCATCACCTCGGGGGAGTACGAGCCCTGGGCGATGACCGCCAGCTTGTGCCGCATCTTGCCGACCCGCTCGCGCAGGGTCGCCGTGGCCCGCACCGCCGCGGCGGCCGGGTTGTTCAGCTCGTGCGTGAGTCCCGCGGACAGGGAGCCGAGCGCCAGCAGCCGCTCACGCTGGCCGATCATCGCCTGGGTGTTCTTCGAGCCGAAGAACAGCCCCTCCAGCAGATGCACCGCCATCGGGAACCACTCCTGCATGATGCCCGCGAACGTGTCGGCGGGCAGCACGAAGAACCGGGTCGGCTCGGTGACGCGCATCGAGTTGTTGTAGACCTGCCGCACCCGGTCGCCCAGATACGCCTGCATGGACCCCGCGTACACCCCGCGCTGGGAGGTCCGGGTCACCTCCACGTCGTCCGCGCCGACCCGGCGGTACAGCACGACCGTGCCTTCCAGCATCACGTAGAAGCAGGTGGCGGGCTCGCCCTCGGTGTACACGGGCCCGGGCTCGAACCGCTCCACCCGCCCCTCGGCGCACAGCCGGCCGAGCTGCTCCGGCGAGAGCTTCTCGAACAGGAACAGCGCGCCGATCTCCTGCGGGTCGCAGGGCGCCGCCCGGCCGCTCACGACTGCTCCAGGTACCGGTGGACGAGCATCACGGCCATGGCTCCCTCTCCGACGGCGGACGCGACCCGCTTCGCGGACTCCGAGCGGGCGTCGCCCGCCACGAACACCCCGGGCACGTTGGTCTCCAGGTGGTACGGGGGCCGGTCCAGCTCCCAGTCCAGCGGCGGGCGCCCGTCGGGCGTCAGGTCCGGCCCGGCCAGGATGAACCCGCGCTCGTCGCGCAGCACCGTCCCGTCCAGCCAGTCGGTCAGCGGGGCGGCGCCGATGAACACGAACACCCACTGCGCGTCGACCTGTTCGCAGGCGCCGCTGTCCACGTCACGCAAGGTGAGCCGCTCCAGGTGCCCGTCGCCGTGCGCCTCCTCGACGACCGTACGGGTGCGGACCTGGATGTTCGGGGACTCCTCGATCTGCTGCACCAGGTAGTGCGACATGGACGCCGTGAGCGATTCCCCGCGCACCAGCAGCGTCACGGACTTGGCGCCGCGCGCGAGGTACATCGCCGCCTGCCCGGCGGAGTTGGCGCCGCCGACGATGTACACGTCCTGGTCCTGGCAGGCGGGCGCCTCCGTGAGGGCCGATCCGTAGTAGACCCCGCAGCCGGTCAGGTCCGCGCAGCCGGGGGCGGCCAGCTGCCGGTAGGAGACGCCGGTCGCGAGGATCACGCTGTGCGCGGCGACCGCCGAGCCGTCGGAGAACCGGACGATCCGCGCCGCGCCGTTGGCCTCCAGTGCCGTCACCTCGCGCGCGGTGAGGATCTCGGCGCCGAACTTGGCCGCCTGCCGCCGGGCCCGGTCGGTGAGCTGCGCGCCCGACACGCCGTCGGGGAAGCCCAGGTAGTTCTCGATGCGGGAGCTCTGCCCGGCCTGTCCGCCGGTCGCGGACCGCTCCACCAGTACGGTCCGCAGCCCCTCGGAGGCGCCGTAGACGGCCGCGCCGAGTCCGGCCGGGCCGCCGCCGATCACCACGAGGTCGTAGAAGTCGGCGGTCGGCGTGGTCGCCAGGCCCACCCGCGCGGCCAGGTCGACCGGCTCCGGCTCCACCAGCGGCGTCCCGTCGGGCGTGACGACCACGGGCAGCCGCAGTCCGTCCTCGCCGGCCGCGGCCAGCAGCCGCCGTCCCTCCGGCTCGTCGGAGGAGTACCAGCGGTAGGGCACCTGGTTGCGGGCGAGGAACTCGCGCACGTCGGAGGAGCGGGCCGACCAGCGGTGTCCCACGACCTTGGTGGCGGGCACGGGCCGGAAGTCGCTGGAGCGCCACGCCTGGAGCAGGTCGTCCAGGACCGGGTACAGCTTCTCCTCGGGCGGGTCCCACGGCTTGAGCAGGTAGTGGTCGAGGTCGACGACGTTGATCGCGTCGATCGCCGCGCTGGTGTCCGCGTACGCCGTCAGCAGCACCCTGCGGGCGCCCGGGTAGACGTCCAGCGCCTGTTCGAGGAACTCGATGCCGTTCATCTGCGGCATGCGGTAGTCCGCGAGGATCACCGCGACCAGGTCGCCGCGCAGCTTCAGCTCCCGCAGCGCGTCCAGCGCGGACTCGCCGGACTCCGCCCGCACGATCCGGTACGTCGCGCCGTAGCGCCGCCTCAGGTCGCGGGCCACGGCCCGCGAGACCCCCGGATCGTCGTCGACGGTCATGATGACGGTCCGCGCCGTTTCGGCGGCCTGTGTCATGCGTCCCCCACGCCGGGCGGTCGACTCACGGCGCGGAGCTCCCGGGGCACCGCGCCGACCTTCGCCCATCGTATGTTCGATCGCCGCCCCGCGCTCCGATACGGAGATCCGCTCCACGCGGCGGCGGCGGGGTGGGGGAGACTGATCGGCATCGCCCGACGACCGTTCCAGGAGGCAGCCGCATGACACGCCCGATCACCGCAGGGCTCGACGGATCGCAGGAGAGCCTCGCGGCCCTCGGCTGGGCGGCCCGCGAGGCGGTACGGCGCGACCGGCCGCTGCATGTGGTGCACGCCTGGCGGGTGGAGGACCGGGAGGCGCTCCCGCCGGGGTTCGAGGGGGACGCGGACCGCCAGGCGGCGTGGGTGCGCGGCGCGGTCGACGAGGCCGCCGCGGCCGTCACCGAGCGGCACCCCGGCCTGAGGACGACCGTCGACGTCGTGCAGGGCGAGACCGTCGGCGCCCTGATCGCCGCCGCGTCCGGCGCCGAGACGCTGGTGCTCGGCTCCCGCGGGCACGGCCCGATCGTCGGCTTCCTGCTCGGCTCGGTCGGCCAGCAGGTCATCGCCGGGGCGACCCGCCCGGTGGTGCTGGTGCGGGCCGCCGACCAGCCGTCGGGCGAGGCGGCCGGGCGCGAGATCGTCGTCGGCCAGCAGGGCGAGCCGCAGGACAGCGCGGAGGTACTGCGCTTCGCGTTCGAGACGGCCGCCGCGCGCGGGGCCACCGTCCGCGTGGTCCGCGCCTGGACGCTGCCGCCGCTGTTCACCTACAGCCCCGGCTCCCTGAAGCTGCTCGACGAGGCCGGGGGCATGGAGCCGTACGAGAAGAAGGCCCTGGCCGACGCGGTGCGGCCCTGGCGGGAGCGGTTCCCGGGGGTGCCGGTGGTGGAGCACGTCGAGATGGGCAGCGCGGGCCAGGTGCTGCTGTCGGTGGCCGGGACGGCCCAGTTGATGGTCGTCGGCCGCCGGGCGCGCCGCACGGCCGTCGGCGCGCGGATCGGCTCGGTCGCACACGGGGTGCTGCACCACGCGGACTGCCCGGTGGCGGTGGTGCCGCACACCGCGCCGGCCCAGTAGCTCAGCCCTGCGCCGGCGGCGGGGTCTCGTCCGCCGCCGGCAGGACGTTCTCGATGTAGTCCGCGACGGCCGTGTCCAGGCCGATGTCCTGCTGGGCCCGCTCGGACAGGTACCAGCGGTGCTCCAGGAGCTGGTGGTAGATCTCCGCCGGGTCCACGGCGCCGCGCAGTCCGGGCGGCACGGCCCGCACGGTGGGGCGGAACACCTCCCGCACCCAGCGGTGGGCGAGGACCTCCGGCCGGGCGGCGAGGGGGTCCGCGGGGTCGTAGTCGTCCTGGGTGGCCATCCAGCTCTCCAGGTCGTTCAGCAGCCGCCGGGCCTGGTTCTCCTCGGTGTCCAGCCCGGTCAGGCGCAGCAGCTGGCGCTGGTGGTGCCCCGCGTCGACCACCTTGGGCACGAAGGTGACGCTGTCGCCGTTGGAGGCGTGCTCGATCTGCATCTCCGCGACGTCGAAACCGAGGTCGTTCAGGCGGCGGATGCGGCGTTCTATGTAGTGGTACTTGCCGGCCGGGTACACCGAGGTGCGGGTCAGCTCGTCCCACAGGCCGCGGTAGCGGGCGCAGATCTCCGTGCCGAACTCGATCGGGTCCACCGACGGGTGCAGGGCCCCGGACGCCTCCAGGTCCAGCAGTTCCCCGCTGATGTTCACCCGGGCGAGATCGAGGTCGTACTCCCGCTGCCCGGGGCTCAGCTGGGGGTGCAGGTCACCGGTCTCGGCGTCCACGAGGTAGGCCGCGTAGGCGCCCGCGTCGCGCCGGAAGAGGGTGTTGGACAGCGAGCAGTCGCCCCAGGCGAATCCGGCCAGGTGCAGCCGCACCAGCAGCACGGCGAGGGCGTCCATCAGCCGGTGCATGGTGGCCGGGCGCATGGTCGTCTCGAACATGGAGCGGTAGGGCATGGAGCCGCCCAGGTGCCGGGTGACCAGGACACTCTCCAGCGGGGCCCCGTCCGTGTCGATGCGGCCGGTGACCACGGCCAGCGGGTCCACCGCGGGGATCCCGATGCGGTCCAGGTCGCGCAGCAGCTCGTACTCGCGCAGGGCGGGCCGCTCCGCCAGCTCCTTCACGGCGATCACCTCGTCGCCGGCCCGCGCGTAGCGCACGACGTGCCGGGAGATGCCGCGGGGCAGCGGCACGAGGTACTCCGCCGGCCACTCCTCCAGGGGGACGTCCCACGGCAGTTCCAGCAGGAGCGCGGGGTGCTCCGGGTTGGTCGCGCTGATCTGCAGTGCCATGGGCCGCTCGTCCTCGTCTCGCCGCCGATCGTGGCCTCACTCTAAAGGGCCAGTTCCCGGGCCCTCAGAGCGGCGTCGCGCACCGGACCGCGGTGCACCGGGCCGTGGCCGGGCAGCAGCACCTCGGCGTCCAGGTCCGCCAGCGTGTCGAGGGAGGCCAGGGCACGGGGGCGCTCGCGGTGGAACATGTCCGGCAGCAGTTGCGGCCCTCGGATGCGCGCGGTGGGGTGCCCGGTGACCAGGGCGTCGCCGGAGATCAGCACCCCGGTGCCCGGCACGTGGTACGCGCAGTGCCCGTCGGTGTGGCCCGGGGTGTGCACCGGGACGGGCCGCCCGGGGACGTCCAGCGCGCCGGTGTCCGGGAAGGCCCGCGGGGCGGTGACGGGGACGTGGGCGGTGCCGCCCGAGCGCAGCGCGTGTACGGCCCACGGCAGCACGCCCGGCCGCCACCCGTTGCGCAGCACCGTGCCCACGGTCACCTGGTGGAGGAACTCCCGCCGCGCGTGCGGCACTTCGGCGTCGTGCAGGTGCACGGGCGTGCCGTACGCGGTGCTCAGGTGCTCGGCGGAGCCCAGATGGTCGTTGTGCGCGTGGGTGATCAGCACGGCCGCGACGGCCTCCGGTGCGCTGCCCACCTGCGCGAGCGAGGCGAGGACCTGCTCACGGTCGCCGGGGTAGCCGGTGTCGATCAGCGTGGCGGCGTCCCCGTCGGTGAGGATCACCCAGTTCGTGTTCGAGCCGTGCACCAGGTAGGTGCCGTCCGCGACGTGCTGCACGTCCGCCCGCATGATCGCCCCGCCCTGTGTCGGTGTGGCCGCCGGTCCTGTCGGGGGACAGGAAAGCAGACCCCGGCGCGGGCGCGGGCGGCGGGTGGGGCCGAGGGGGCCGGACCGGTCGCGGCGGGCGGGTCACCGCACGCCGTGGGGGCGGAACTGGATGCTGATGCGCGGTCCCGTCGCCCGGGTGCTCTTGGGGATCGAGTGCTCCCAGGTGCGCTGGCAGGACCCGCCCATGACGACGAGGTCGCCGTGGCCGAGCGGGCGCCGCACGGTGCTCCCGCCGCCGCCGAGAGGCCGCAGCAGCAGGTCCCGCGGTGCTCCGACGGACAGGATGGCGACCATCGTGTCCTCGCGGGCACCGCGCCCGATCCGGTCGCCGTGCCAGGCCACGCTGTCCCGGCCGTCGCGGTAGTAGCACAGGCCCGCCGTGGTGAACGGCTCGCCCAGCTCCTCGCCGTAATGGGCGCTCAGCGCGTTCCGCGCCTCGGCCAGCACCGGGTGGGGCAGCGGGTCGTCCGCGCCGTAGTACGCGAGCAGCCGGGGCACCTCGACGACGTGGTCGTACATCTGGCGGCGCTCCGCCCGCCACGGCACCTCGGCGGCGAGCTGTTCGAACAGCGCGTCCGAGCCGGAGAGCCACCCGGGCAGGACGTCGAGCCAGGCACCGGCGCCGAGCCCGGTGCGGCGGATTCCGTCGAGCGGACCGAGGCGCAGCTCGTCGGTCTGGTCGAAGAGGGAGCCCTGGAGGTGCATGTCTGCAGCGTACCTCCTATTCGAAAAGATGTTCCATTGGGGGAGGGGTCGACCCACTCGCTCCGGGCCCTTTCGATACAGCGATGTATCGAATACATTCCTGTATCGAAAGGAGGCCGACCGTGCAGGCAACCACCGGCCGCGTGACCCGGCGCCGGGTGCGCACCCGCGCCAGGCTCCTGGAGGCCGCCTTCGCCGTCTTCGCGGCCAAGGGCTTCGGGCACGTCTCGATCGAGGAGATCTGCGACGCCGCCGGGTACAGCAGGGGCGCCTTCTACTCCAACTTCTCCAGCCTGGACGAGCTGTTCTTCGCGCTCTACGAGGAACGGGCCGACCTCATCGCCGAACAGGTGGCCGGGGCCCTGGCCCTCGACGGAGAGGGCCTGGACGTGCCGGCCGCCGTGGACCGCGTGACCGACGTGCTGCTCCTGGACCGCGACTGGCTGCTGGTCAAGACGGACTTCCTCGTGCACGCGGCCCGCGACCCCGAGGTGGCGCACAGCCTGCTGCGGCACCGCGCCCGGCTGCGGCAGGCCATCGCCGACCGCCTCGCCCGAGCCCGCGGCCACACCCCGCTGCCCGCCGTCCTCGGCGGCACCGACGGCGCCGCCCAGGCCGTGGTCGCGGCGTACGACGGCGTCACCGTCCAACTGCTGCTGGACCGGGACGCCGAGCGCGCCCGGGCCTGGCTGAAGCAACTGCTCACGGCCCTGCTGACCGACGGCAGCGGCACCCCGGACCACGCGCAGGACTGAAGAAGGGAACGGTCGCCATGGACGCCGATGTCATCGTCGTCGGAGCGGGCCTCGCCGGCCTGGTCGCGGCACACGAACTGACCAGCAGGGGCAGGAGGGTCGCGCTCGTCGACCAGGAGAACGCCGCCAACCTCGGCGGCCAGGCGTTCTGGTCCTTCGGCGGGCTGTTCCTCGTCGGCTCGCCGGAACAGCGGCGCCTGGGCATCAAGGACTCCTTCGACCTGGCGTGGAGCGACTGGCGGGGCAGCGCCGGCTTCGACCGGCTGGACGACGAGGACTCCTGGGCGGTGCGCTGGGCCCGCGCCTACGTGGAGTTCGCCGCGGGGGAGAAGCGGTCCTGGCTCGCCGGCCACGGCATCACGTTCCTGCCCACCGTGGGCTGGGCCGAGCGCGGCGACCTCACCGCGCACGGCCACGGCAACACCGTCCCCCGCTTCCACATCGCCTGGGGCACCGGCACCGGCGTCGTCGAGCCCTTCGTGCGCCACGCCCGGCAGGCCGCCCGGGACGGGCTGCTCACCTTCCACCACCGCCACCGGGTCGACGCCCTGGTCGTCGAGGGCGGCGCCGCCACGGGCGTGCGCGGCACGGCCCTCGCCGAGGACCGCTCGCCGCGCGGCGTCGCCTCCAGCCGCGAGGCCGTCGGCGCGTTCGAACTCACGGCCCAGGCCGTCGTCGTCACCAGCGGCGGCATCGGGGCGAACCACGACATCGTCCGCCGCCACTGGCCCGAACGCCTCGGCACCCCGCCGCGGGAGATGGTCACCGGCGTCCCCGCCTACGTCGACGGCCGGATGCTCGACATCAGCGCCGAGGCGGGCGTACGCCTGGTCAACCGCGACCGCATGTGGCACTACACCGAGGGCCTGGCGAACTGGGACCCGATCTGGCCCGGCCACGGCATCCGCATCCTGCCCGGGCCGTCCTCGATGTGGTTCGACGCCCGCGGCCGCCGTCTGCCCGGGCCGTACCTGCCCGGCTACGACACCCTCGGCACCCTGAAGCACCTGCGCACCACCGAGGACATCGCCGGGTACGACCACTCCTGGTTCATCCTCACCCAGCGGATCATCGAGAAGGAGTTCGCGCTGTCGGGCTCCGAGCAGAACCCGGACATCACCGCCAAGGACCGCGCCGGATTCCTGAAGGAACGCATCCTCGGCAAGGGCGCGCCCGGACCGGTCGACGCCTTCGTGCGCAACGGCGCCGACTTCGTCACCGCGCCGAGCGTCGAGCAGCTGGTGGAGAAGATGAACCGCCTCACCGGCGAGCCGCTGCTCGACGCCGAGGACATCAAGCGCCAGATCGAGGCCCGCGACCTGCAGATCGCCAACCCCTACGCCAAGGACGCCCAGGTGCAGGGCATCCGCAACGCCCGCCGCTACATCGGCGACCGCCTGGGCCGGGTCGCCACCCCGCACCGCATCCTCGACCCGGCGGCCGGCCCGCTGATCGGCGTCAGGCTGCGCGTCCTCACCCGCAAGACCCTCGGCGGCATCCAGACCGACCTCGACTCCCGCGCCCTGGGAGCCGACGGCACACCGATCGAGGGCCTGTACGCGGCAGGGGAGGTCGCCGGGTTCGGCGGCGGGGGAGTGCACGGCTACAACGCGCTGGAGGGCACCTTCCTCGGCGGCTGCCTGTTCTCCGGCCGGGCCGCGGGCCGCGCGGCGGCGAAGCAGACCGCTTGACGGACGCGGGCCGCCCGCCTCCTCAGTCGTCGAGGAGGCGGGTCAGCACGGTGGCGTGGCTCTGCTCCGGCGTCTTCGACGCGGTCAGCAGGGTCACGTCGCCCTTGCGGACCAGGGCACGCAGATCGTCGAGCGCCTCGGCGGCCTCGTCGGCGGCCAGTTCCGCCTCGTACCGCTCGGCGAACTCCTCGTAGCCGCCCTCGCCCGCGTGGTACCAGCGGCGCAGTTCCGTCGACGGGGTGAGCGCCTTCGGCCACGCGTCGACCCGTGCCTGGTCCTTCGCCAGTCCGCGCGGCCACAGCCGGTCGACCAGGACCCGGGTCCCGTCCTCCGGCTCGGCGGGGTCGTAGACACGGCGCACACGGACACTCATGGCCGGCTCCTCTCGGTGGCTCGCGGCGGTGGAGGTGCCGCGAGCCTAACCCCGTCCGGCGGACGGCACCGCCCGGCGCGAGACGGCGGATTCCGCGCACGCGCGGCGGGTACTCCGTCCGCCGACGGCGCCGAACGAGGAGGTCACGGCATGAGCGCGAGGGACGACCTGCCGGTCGTGCGCACACTCGACGAACTCGCCGAACTGGTCGAACGGCACGACGGCCTGTACGTCCGCTGGTCCCGCGGCCCGGAGACCGATCTGCGCAGAGTGTCCAGCAAGGACGACCTGACCGGGGTGCAGATGCCGGGTCTGTCCGCCAACCCGCTCGGTGTGGAGGAGTGGTGGGAGGACCGCCCGGTCCGCCTGTGGGTGGCGCGCCGTCTGTTCGACTACGCCCATCTGCCGCACGAGAAGGGTCCGGGGGTGCAGCCCTGGGTGCTCGCGGGGCGGGAGGCGGCCCGCGGGCCGGACAACGAACCCCTGGTCGTCGAGGCCCGGCCGCTGTGCCGGATCGACCGGCGGGTGATCGACGAGGCGAAGGCGGAGGTCGCCCGGCAGGAGAACCCCTGGGGGACGCTGCGCCGCAGCTGACCCCCAGGGGAGGGAGGAGAGGGGAGGGAGGGACTCAGCCGGAGCGGCGGCGGGCCGCCGCGCGCCGCTTCAGCGCACGGCGCTCGTCCTCGCTGGTCCCGCCCCACACGCCGATGGACTGCCCGGTGTCCAGTGCCCACTGCAGGCACTGCTCCTGCACCGGGCAACGCCGGCACACCCCCTTGGCCTGTTCGGTCTGCAACAGGGCCGGGCCGGAGGTGCCGATCGGGAAGAACAGCTCGGGGTCCTCGGTCCGGCAGGAAGCGTGGTTGCGCCAGTTGTCCATCGAAGTCACCTGCATCGCGGTAGAGATGTGCAGTTCTGGATGCTCGCTTCTGTTCGGGTCACCTGTCGACGCGTGGTGAAACCGGGACCGGCGGACGAACCGTCACTGCTCGCGCATGCCCCACGGGGAGCCGTAGGCCGTCAGCAGGTCCAGGAAGGGGCGGGCGGGGAACGCCTCGGGACCCAGCACACCCGTGCCCGACCAGGCGCCGGTGGCGAGGAGTTCGAGCGCGACCACGGGGTTGACGGCGGTCTGCCACACCACGGCCTGCGAGCCGTACTCGGTCATCGACCACTGGTTGTCCACCACGTGGTAGAGGTACACCTCGCGCGGCTCGCCGTCCTTGATCCCGCGCACCCAGGTGCCCGCACACGTCTTGCCGTGCATCCGCTCGCCGAGGGTCGCCGGGTCGGGCAGGCAGGCGGCGACCACGTCCCGCGGCGAGACGGCCACCGGGCCGTCCGGCCCGGGCACGGTCACCGGCTCGGTGCGGTCCAGCCCCAGCAGATGCAGCGTCTTCAGCGTCTCGACGAACTCCCGGCCCAGGCCGTACTTGAAGGTCACCCGGCGCGCGTCGACCCAGCGCGGCACGAGCAGCACCTCCTCGTGCTCCACGTTCACGCACTCGACCGGACCGATGCCCTCGGGGAAGTCGAACACCTCGGGCTCGCTGAAGGGTTCGGTGGTGAACCAGCCACGGTCGCTCTCGTAGACCACCGGCGGGTTGAGGCACTCCTCGATGGTGGTCCAGATGCTGAAGGAGGGGGCGAAGTCGTACCCGTCGACGGTCAGGTTCGCGCCGTCCCGGATGCCGATCTCCTCGATCTCGTCGAAGAGTTCGTCGGCGGCGTGGCGGGCGAACACATCGGACAGGCCCGGCTCCACCCCCATGCCGACGAGCGCCAGCAGGCCCTCCTTCTCCCAGTCGGCCGCCTGCTCGAACTGCTCGTCGCCCAGTTTCACCCCGACCTGCGCGTAGGGCCGCTCGGGGTGCGGACGGGACAGGGACATCGCCATGTCGAGGTAGGTAGCGTTGGCCGCGCGTGCGGCACGGAAGAGCGGCATCACGAAGCGCGGGTCGGTGGCGTTGAGCAGGACGTCGCAGCGGTGCCATGCCAGCAGCCGGGCGACGGCCGCCTCGTCACCCGCGTCGACCTGCTCCGCGGTGAAACGGGCGTCCCCGCCGAGCGCGGCCACCGCCGCCTCGGCGCGGGCCGGGTCGTAGTCGGCCACCACCATGGCCTCGAAGAACGGCCGCCGGGCCGCGATCCGGGTGATCGCACCGCCCACGCCGCCGGCACCCACGAGCAGAACACGCATGACAGAAACTCCCTATTCGCGAAGAACGTGACGCGCTGTGGGACCGATACAACGCCGCCCCGTGCCTTAAGGTCAATGGCGTTGGCATAAGGCGACCCGGAAGGGAGCAGCACCGTGCCCAAGCCCGTGGTACCCGAGGGCGAGCGCCGCCGGCGCAGGCCCACCAAGAGCGGGACCGTGCTGTCCGAGGAGCTGATCGTCGAGACCGCGCTGCGCATGCTGCGCGAGCACGGCAGCGCGGGCCTGACCGCCCGCCGACTGGGCCTGGCCCTGGACGCCGACCCGAGCACGCTCTACCGGTACTTCCGGGGCATGGACGACCTCACGCTCGCCATCGGCGACGCCCTGATCGGCCAGGCGCTCGACGGCTGGCGGCGCACCGGGCAGTGGCGGGCCGACCTGCGCTCCTTCGGGCTGCGGGTGCACGCCGCGTACGTCGAGCACCCGCAGGCGGCGGTGCTCACCGCGAGCCGCGTCTCCGGCCGGGCCAGTGAGATCGCCGCCGACGAGGCGCTGCTGGACGTCCTGCGCACGGCGGGTTTCCCGCTGCCCGAGGCGGTGCGGGTCTACCACGCCTTCATCGACACCACGCTCGGACTGGCCGCGCTGGACGCCGCGTCCCTCGCGCTGCCCGCCGACTCGCTGCGCTCCGACGAGCAGATGTGGCGCTCGACCTACGCCCGGCTGCCCGCCGCCACGCATCCCCGCATCGCCGAGGCGGCACCCCTGCTCGCCACCCGCATGGTCACCAGCGCCTACCCGACGGCCCTGGAGATGCTGCTGGACAGCGCACAGGCCCGCCTGGACGCCTGCCGGGAGGAAGAGGCCTAGCGGGATCATCCCGGCCCGGGCGTCTCAGGGCCGCAGGGCCTCGGCGGCGACCGCCGTCACCGTCCGGGCGACCTGTGCGAGCGCGGGCGAGTCGAGCTTCCACAGCTGCCAGTACAGCGGGACGTCCACGGCCCGGTCCGGCGCGATGCCCACGAGCCGCCCGTCCCGCAGCAGGGGCGCCGCCTGGGCCTCGGGCACCAGGCCCCAGCCGAGCCCGGCCGCGACCGCCTCGGCGAACCCCTCCGAGGTCGGCACGTACTGCCGCAGCGCACTCGCGCCGCTCCGGCCGGCCGTGAGCCGGCGGACGAACCCGTCCTGGAAGTCGTCCCGCCGGTCGAAGACCACCACCGGGACCCGAGGGAGCACCTGCGCGAGAGGCGCGCGCAGATGGCGCGCGGCGAACTCCGGCGAGGCCGCGGGAAGGTAGCGCATGCGCCCCAGCGAGCGCACCGAGCAGCCCGGCACCGCGTCCGCCGACGAGGTCACCGCCGCCATCACCACCCCCTCGCGGAGCAGGGCGGCCGTGTGGTCCTCGTCCTCGCGGCGCAGCTCGAAACAGAGCCGCGCCTCCTGCGGCACCCGCGTGAGGACGGGCAGGAACCAGGTCGCCAGCGAGTCCGCGTTCACCGCCACCGACACCCGCGTCGGCTCCCCGCCGCCGCTGAGTCCCAGCTCCGTGTACGCGTCGTGCTCCAGCCGCGCCACCTGGCGGGCCAGCCGCACCAGCACCTCGCCCGACTCCGTCGCCCGCACCGGCTTCGTCCGCAGCAGCAGCACCCGCCCCGTGCGCTGCTCCAGTGCCTTCACGCGCTGGCTGACCGCCGACGGCGTCACGTGCAGGGCGGCGGCGGCCGCGTCGAACGTCCCCTCGTCCACCACCGCGAGCAGCGTGCGCACCTGATCCAGGGGGAGATCCGTCATCATCACGTGTGCTAACGATACGTAAGAATCCTTAGCTGGACCCGCAGAGATCCGGTACGTAGCGTCAGCGCCATGACCAGCACCTTCACCGCCGGCGCCGCCGGATTCGGCACCGGACTGTCCCTCATCGTCGCCATCGGGGCCCAGAACGCCTTCGTGCTGCGCCAGGGGATCCGCCGCCAGGCCGTCCTCGCCGTGGTCGGCATCTGCGCCCTGTCCGACGCCCTGCTCATCGCGCTCGGCGTCGGCGGTGTCGGAGCGGTGGTGGTGGCGTGGCCGGGCGCGCTGCGGGCGGTCGGCTGGATCGGCGGCGCCTTCCTGCTCTGCTACGGGGCGCTGGCCGCGCGGCGGGTGATCCGGCCCGGCGGCGGGGCGCTGCGGGCGGAGGGGGAGGCGGCCGGCTCCGCCCGCCGGGCCGTGCTGACCTGCCTGGCCATGACCTGGCTGAACCCGCACGTCTACCTCGACACCGTCTTCCTCCTCGGATCCGTCGCCGCCGACCACGGCTCCCTGCGCTGGACGTTCGGCCTGGGGGCCGTGCTCGCCAGCCTGTGCTGGTTCACCGCCCTGGGCTTCGGCGCCCGGCTGCTCGGCCGGTTCCTGGCCAGGCCGGCCGCCTGGCGCGTCCTGGACGCCCTGGTCGCCGCCACCATGATCGTGCTCGGGGCCGTACTCCTCGCCGGAAGCTGACACCGGCCGCCGCGGATCCGGCGACCGGTGCGATAGTGATCCCCGGCCAGAAAGATGTAGCGAGCATCGAGGAAGCGGCGCGTGGACGCGAGCGAGAGCACGACCGAAGAGCGGGACACGGGAGCCGGCACCTCCCGGCGGCGCGGCTGGCGACGCTGGGCCATGGACACCCGCCCGCTGCGCCGCCCCGCCTACCGCCGGCTGTGGAGCTCCACCATCGTCACCGCCGTCGGCAGCCAGCTCACCGCCGTCGCCGTGCCCAAGCAGATCTACGACATCACCGGCTCCTCGGCGTGGGTGGGCGCCGCGAGCCTGGCCGGCCTGGTCCCGCTGATCGTGTTCGCGCTGTGGGGCGGGGCGATCGCCGACACCATGGACCGGCGCCGGCTGCTGCTGATCACCAACAGCGGCATCGCCCTCACCTCGCTGCTGTTCTGGCTCCAGGCCCTCGCCGGGCTGGAGTCGGTGGCCGCGCTCATGGTGCTGCTGGCGATGCAGCAGGCGTTCTGGGGCCTCAACGCGCCCGCCCGCAGCGCCTCCATCGCCCGGCTCGTACCGGAGGACGAGCTGCCCGCGGCCAGCGCCCTCGGCTCGACCGTGATGCAGACCGGGCAGGTCGCGGGCCCGCTGCTGGCCGGCGCCCTCATACCCGTCGTCGGGCTGCCCGAGCTCTACCTCATCGACGCCCTGGCCCTGTGCGTCACGGTGTGGGCCGTGTACCGGCTGCCGGCGCTGCCGCCCCTGTCGGGCACCGCCTCCGAGCGCCGTGCGGGCCTGCGCGAGATCGTTGCCGGATTCCGTTACATCTCCGGCCACGCCGTGCTGCTGCTGTCCTTCCTGGCCGACATCGTGGCGATGGTGTTCGGCATGCCGCGCGCCCTGTTCCCGCAGCTCGCCGCCCAGACGTACGCGCCCTACGGCGAGGGCGTCGCGCTGGGGCTGCTGTTCGCCGCGATCCCCGTCGGGGCCGTGCTCGGCGGGCTGTTCTCCGGCACCTTCTCCCGGGCCCGGCGGCACGGCTGGATGGTCATCGGCGCGGTCGTGGCCTGGGGTGCGGCCATCACCGGGTTCGGGCTCAGCCGCAGCCTCTGGGTCGCGGTGGCGTTCCTCGCGCTCGCGGGCGTGGCCGACATGGTGTCCATGGTCTTCCGCGGGGCGATCCTGCTGTCCGCCGCCACCGACGAGATGCGCGGGCGCATGCAGGGCGTGTTCACCGTCGTCGTGGCGGGCGGGCCGCGTCTGGCCGACGTGCTGCACGGCACCGCCGGTTCCGCCTTCGGCCCCCGCACCGCCGTCGCGGGCGGCGGGCTGCTGGTGGTCGCCGCGATGCTGGTGCTGGCCGCCGCCGTCCCGGCGCTGCGGCGCTACCGCGTCTGACGGCTCACAGGGCACCGCGCCGGTGCAGGGTGTACTGCTCCATGAGCTTGCCCCGCGTCATCTCCAGCCGGTGCGCCAGCACTTCGGCGACGTTGCGCACCAGCGTCAGCCCGAGCTGCGGATCCTCCTCGGCCAGTCGCAGGACGGCCTCCGCGTCGAACTCGTAGGCCCGTACCGGGCTGAACGCCACCGCGCCGAAGTCCCAGACGTACGGCGGGAACAGCCACGACCAGCCGAGCAGGTCGCCCGCGCCGAGGCTCGCGACGGTGACCCGCTGGAGCGAGTTCACCTGCTGGTCCAGGGAGACCGCGCCGGAGCGGATGACCCAGAAGCGGTCGGCCGTGCCGCCGGCCTCGAAGATCCGGGCGTCCTCGGGGAAGGAGACCTCCCGGGCGAGCTCCATCAGGTGGTGCCGCTGGGGCGGGGGCAGGGCGGTCAGGAGTTTGATCGCTTTGGTCATGCGGGGCTCCTCGCCGGGCGGTCGACTGGGGTGCTGTCCCTATGCCCATTTCAGCCGCTCGGGGGAACGGGGGCACCTCGGCGTCGGCGACTTCCCGGATCCGGGGCCGCCGCAGCCGGGGCCGGTCGCGTCCGGGCATGAAAAAGCCCTGGCTGGACGGGGGAAACCAGCCAGGGCAGTTCACGGTGATGCACGAAGGACGGCGGGGTCCACCTCGTCACCACGTATGAATGAACGCTAAACCATTTGGCGCGCTCGTGCGTAGCCGAAACCCGGTTGCGTGACCCGTTTCACTTTCCGGGCCGCTGCGCCCGCTCGTCGAGCACCCGGACCGTCCGCAGCGTCGGGTCCGTCGGATCGGGCAGGTGCATGCCCGCGTCCAGCCCGCTGCGCAGGTAGGCCAGCACGGGCTCGGTCAGGCGCTCACCGGGGAGCACCGCCGGGATCCCCGGCGGGTACGGCGTGATCATCTCCGCGGCGATCCGCCCGGCCGCCTCCTCCAGGGGCACGGCCTGTGCCGGGCCGAAGAACGCGTCACGCGGCAGCAGCGCCTGTTCCATCCGCAGACCCGCGGGCGAGGGCACCTCCACCCTCGGTGCCCGCGGCAGATCCCCAGCGGCCCGGGCCAGGTCGGTCAGCGCCTCCAGCAGTTCCCCGGTGGTGTCCCGGTCGTCGGCGTGGGTGATCTGCATGCCGATACGGCGGTGGTCCACCAGGTGCGCGTCGATCTGCCGGTGTTCGCGCAGCCAGTCGGCGGCCTGGAAGCCCGTGATGCCCAGACCGGACAGGTCGATGACGCCGGGCAGCGGATCGAAGTCGTCGGCGAGGCCCGGACCGCAGAAGTCCGCGCGGTCCTCGACGTGCATCCCGTCGATCTCCTCGATGGCGGCGCGCACCTCGGCCGCGAGCTCCAGCGCGCCGCCCATGAGTTCCTCGCCGCGCAGCGCCATCTGCCGCCGCCAGCCGTCCAGACCGGCGTAGATCAGGACCGACGGGCTGGTCGTGCCCAGCAGGTCGGCGCGCATGCCGAGCAGCTCCGGCGGGACCAGATCGCCCTGCAGGTGGAAGACCGAACCCTGCTCCAGACCGCTGCCCATCTTGTGGATGCTGGTCACGCAGATGTCGGCGCCCGCGTCCATCGCCCAGGAGGGCAGCCCGGGGTGGAACGGCAGGTGCGCGCCCCACGCCTCGTCCACGATCAGCGGCCGCGAGCGCCGGTGGCACACGTCGGCGATCGCCCGCAGGTCCGCACAGCCGCCGTAGGGCGTCGGGCTGGTGACCAGCGCCCCGCGCGCGTCCGGGTGCCTCGCGAAGGCGCGCTCGAACTCCTCGGCCGACGGGGGATGGGCCAGGTGCCGCTCCGCGTCCCAGCGGGGCTCGACCCACACCGGCTCGATGCCCGAGATGATCAGGCCCGACACCACCGACTTGTGGGCGTCCCGGCCGACCAGCAGTTTCTCGTGCGGGCCCGCAACCGACAGCATGGCCGCCTTCACCGACAGGGAACTGCCGCACGTGCTGAAGAACGTGTGCTCGGCGTGGACCGCGTCGGCCATCAGCTCCTGCGCCCGCTCCAGCACGCGGCCGCGCGTCAGACGGTCGTCCAGGCCCCCCGACGCCAGCACGTCCCCGTGGAACACCGCGTCCCCGAGGATCTCCCGGACCTCCGGATCCGCACCGCGCGCCTGCTTGTGCCCGGGCGGCGTGAACGACAGATGTCCCTTCCTGCGGTACGCGTCGAGGGCTTCCAGAACGGGGGCTCGGCTGTGGTCGACTGTCATGCGCACCTGGTTCCCGACCCGGCCGCGGGCAATCCGCCCGGCTCACGGGCCGCGCGCTGGTGCCGGGCCGGTGCCCGCCGTTCACGGGACGCGGGTGTGCCGGGCTGCCGCCCGGACGCCCGGCGCAGCCGGGCGTGCCCGTCCCGGGCCGTGCCGTCACTCGAACGGCCGCAGCCCGGGTAACGGTCCGGACCCCGCGGCGGGTCGACCCGGTGGTCGGCGCCCGGCGCCCGGCGTCCGGTACCCGGTGCCCGGCGTCCGGTGCCGGGTCAGGCGTCGGCGGCGTGCCGGCCCGGCGCCACGATCTCCTCCAGCACCCGCGCCACCGCCTCGAATGACATCCGCCGCACGGCCGCGTCCCGGGCTCCCTGCGGATCGGTCGCGTCCAGTTCCTCGCTCCTGGCCCGCCACGCCCGCTCCTCCTCCAGCGCGCACGTCCTCGCACGCTGGATGCGCCGCAGCAGTTCGTCGGAATCCACCACATCGGTCATGACCACCGCCTACCCCGTGAACGCCCCGGGATGGCACCGGCTGCGGCCGTCCGGGGCGTTCACGGGACCGGACCCGGGACCAACGGGGTCTTTCGGGCGGTGCCGAGGTTTGCAGGTGCGGCGAGAGGTGAGCCGGACAAGGAGACCCGCGGCGCTCCGGGGCGCACCCCCGACGGCCGCGGCAGGCAGCAGGAAGCGGTGGACCCGAGGACCCCCCGATGCGCCGGACGGACACCGGGCGCGGTCCGGATCCCGCTTCCGTCCGCATCGACCAGGGAGCTGCAGGATGTGCGACGAGCACATGACCGACCTCTACCTCTCCGAGCCGCCGGGGGCGGAACGGACCCGGCCGCGCCAACCCGCCGAGGCCCGCCTGGCCGTGCGCCGGGCCGTGGCCGAACGCTGCCGTGCCACCCCCACCCCCTGCGACGCCGACGCCCTCTCGGACGCGCTGCTCGTCGCCTCGGAACTGACCAGCAACGCGATCCTGCACGGCGGCGGGGTCACGGACTTCCAGGTGGACGTCGACGGCGCCCGCGTGCGGCTCTCCGTGAGCGACCGCAGCGACCGGCTGCCCGCGGCCGTACCGCGCACCGACCCGCAGGGGCGCACTCAACACGGGGGACACGGCTGGCCGATCGTCTGCCGGCTCTCCCGCGACGTCCGGGTGTCCGACCTGCCCGCCGGCGGCAAGTGCATCACCGCCGTCGTCCCCCTCGTCCGGCAGGCCGAGGACCCCTCCCGCCGCACCTCGTCCGGCAGGCCGTGAACCGTTCCCGCCGATAGGTGTGCAAAGCGGGATTCCGGATTCTTCGGCAAAGTGGAGTTTGCTGCCCCGGGGTAGGGGCAGACGCAGTTTCGTGCTTCGGACCGGAGGCGCGCCAGCGGGAGCGGTACGGCTGCCCCGGAGGCCCTCTTCGGCGTTCCGGCAGCGTTCCTCCCGCGGTCAATCCCTGAAACGACCGTTCAGGAGCGAATCCGCATGCTCATCGATACGCCCACCCATCGTCCCGGCACGCCCGAAACGACGGCCACCTCCACCCGGCGGCGTCACGACGACGCACCCGACACCGCGGCCCTGTTCGCCCGGATGGCGGAACTGGAGGAAGGCCCCGAGCGGGACGCCGTCCGCGACGAACTGGTCACCCTCTGGCTGCCCATGGCCCACCGCATCGCCGGTCGCTTCCGCGACCGCGGCGAGTCCCTCGAGGACCTCCGCCAGGTGGCCGCCCTGGGCCTGGTCAAGGCCATCGACCGCTTCGACCCGAGCCGGGGCGCCTTCGAGAGCTACGCCGTCCCCACCATCACCGGTGAGGTCAAGCGGCACTTCCGCGACCGCATGTGGGCCCTGCGGGTGCCCCGCCGCGTGCAGGAACTGCGCAACAAGGTGCGGGTGGCACGGCGTGAACTCACCCAGAACCCCGGCAGCCCCGAGCCCTCCGTGGCGGACATCGCCCGCCACACCGGCCTGAGCGAGGAAGAGGTCGGTGCCGGGCTGGAGGCCCTGGAGAGCTTCAGCACCCTGTCGCTGGACGCCGAACTCTCCACGGACGACGACGGCTACAGCCTCGCCGACACCCTCGGCGCGGCGGACTCGTCGTACGACATCGTGATCGACCGCGAATCCGCCAAGGAAGGCCTGCGCCGGCTGCCCGAGCGCGAACGGGCCATCCTCTACATGCGCTTCTTCGAGGACATGACCCAGAGCCGGATCGCCGACCGGCTCGGCATCTCCCAGATGCACGTGTCCCGCCTCATCAGCCGCAGCTGCGCGCGCGTGCGTGACGAGGTCCTGGGACAGCGGACCGGGAAGCGGGGCACCGGCGGCCCCTCCACCACGGTCTGACCCACCCACCCCCACCGAGGAGCAACGAACCATGCTGAGGCCCAACCCCGCCGTGCTGCGCCGTCTCGTCGACGAGTACGAGGCGCTGACCGCCGCACACGCCGGCCGTGGTCCCGTCGAGACGAACCCGCGGGCACGCGACCTGGCGTACACGCTGTGCGTGACCACCGGCACCCGGGACGTGCGGCGCGCCCTGGAAGCCGCCCACCAGTGGCTCGCGGCCGCGTCCGTTCCGGCCCGGGAGACGATTCCCGCTCCCGCGGCCGCCGAGGCACGCGTGTCGGCCGCCGGCAGCGCCTGACCACGTGTGCGCCTGACACGGCGGGGAAGGCGAGCCTGAGCAAGGGGCCCGGCCGACGGCGGCAGCCGCGGCCGGGCCCGCCCATGCCCGGAGCGAGGGAGAGCCATGTCCTCAGCGGGACGGCCGGCCGCCGGCGACGACGACGAGCTGGAGCGGCTGCGCGCCGAAGTGCGCGATCTGCGGGCTCGGGCCCGTGTGTACCCGCTGATCTCCCAGGCCCAGGGCATGCTCCAGGAACGGTACGGCCTGGCCGACGCGGAGAGCGCCTTCGCCCTGATGCAGCGGGCGTCCCAGCGCCACAACGTCAAGCTGCGCGCCCTGGCCGAGACCCTGGTCACCGTGGGCCGGCCCGACGCCGGGCAGCAGCTGTGGTTCCCCCGGCGGGTCCGGCAGCCCCCGCCGGAGCTCACCTTCACCACCGCGCACCGGGAGTCCGGGAGCCGCGGCGCGGTCCTGAAGGCCGTGCTCGGGCACACCCTGACGGTGACCGGCACGTCCATGGGCAACGTCCAGCTCGCCGACCGGGCCCGGGGCGGGCTGCGCATGGAGGAGCACACCGGGCTCACGGCCCGGTTCGTCGACTTCTTCGCCCATGTCGGGGAGGACGGCACCTCCTGCGCCCACGCCGCCCGCGACGTCTCCCAGGTGACGGTGCGTGACGTGGAGAGCGCCCCGGTGTTCACCGAACCGGCAAGGCTGGCGATCCTGGAGGCCGGCAGCAGGGCGTGCCACAGCGTGCCCCTGACGACCGCGTCCGGGCTGTGCGTCGGCATGGTCTCGGCGCACATGGACCGTCCCCTGACCGGGCTGACCACCGCCCAGCTCAAGGCTCTGGACTCCCTGGGCGGCCAGGCCGGCCGCTGGCTGGCCTGGCACGACCGTACGGTCGTCCTCGACGCGCTGGAGTACCTGCACGCCCTCGGGCGCACCGCCCGCGGCGCGCGGTTGCGCCGCTCCTGACGTCGCCCGGGTGTGTGGCCCCCGACCGGGGGCATCCGCACCTCCGGGAGGTCGAGATGAACACGAGTGCGATGGCACAGAACGGGTTCCGGGCCCGGCGCATGGCGCGCGGCTCGGTGACCGAGGGGGCGGCGCGGGCGGGCCTGAGCGCCCGGGGCGTGATCTATCTGCTGGTCGGTGCGCTGGCCGTGCAGATCGCCTTCGGCGACACGGGCAAGCAGGCCGACCGCGGCGGTGCCCTCGCGGAACTGTCCCAGAAGCCCTTCGGTGCGGTCCTGCTGTGGGCGCTGGGCATCGGCCTGGTGGGCATGGCGCTGTGGCGGCTGTCCGAGGTGCTGTTCGGCTCGGTCGGCAAGGACGGCCGCAGCCCCCGCAAGCGGCTGCTGTCCGCGGTCCGCTTCTGCTTCTACTCCTTCGTCGCCTACTCCGTGCTGTCCTTCGCGGCCACCCGCCACCAGAGCGGCGGATCCAGCGACCAGCAGTCCCGCGACGCCACCGCCAAGGTCATGGAGATGCCCGGCGGCCAGTGGCTGGTCGGCGCGGCCGGGATCGCCGTCGTCGCGGCCGGCGGCTGGATCGGGGTACGGGCCGCGATGCGCAAGTACCACGACAAGATGCGCATGGGGCAGATGAGTCGCCGCACCCGGCAGTTCGTGGACGTCACCGGCGTGGCCGGCGGCGTGGCCCGCGGCCTGGTGTTCGCCGCGGCCGGAGTCTTCGCCGTCCGCGCCGCCGTCGACTACGAGCCGGACAAGGCCAAGGGCCTGGACGACACCCTGCGGACCTTCGCCGACACCCCGCTCGGCCCCTGGCTGCTGGTGATCGTCGCGGTCGGGCTGGTGCTCTTCGGGGTGTTCTCGTTCGCCATGGCCCGCTATCGGCGCGTCTGAGCCGCGCCGAACGGGGAACACGAGGCCAATGAGCGATTCCGAGATTCCGCATGGTGATGGCCGTCCCGTGGACGTGTACCTGGACCTCCTGCGCATCCGGATGGACACGGAGGACTACAGCCTCCTGATGCGCGCGGTGGAACCGGTGCTCCAGGCGATCGACGAGGAACGCCTGTCCAGCCTGGACTTCGCGCTCGACTCCGGGACCGACGACGAACTGCCGCAGGAGGTCCGTGACGAGGTGGCCCTCGTCATCGCCACGGCCGTCACCGGCCGCCTGGACAACGAGGTGATCGAACTGGAGGTCGACGACACCGGCCCGGTCAGGATCGTCACGGACGCCTCCACGGCCTCCGACCCCGTCCGGCTCGGCGAGATCGCCGACTACATCAAGGAGCGGCACCGCCAGACCGAGGAGCTGCGCGGCATCGCCGAGGTGAGCGGACTGCCCACCGACTTCTGAACCGCGGCCCGCCTCACGCCGGAGGCGGGCCCACCCGTACCCCCAGCGGCCGGGCGAGGCCCACCACGGCCTCGTCCAGCCGTTCCAGGTGCCGCAGCACGCGGTCGGTGATCCGGCCGTAGCGCGGTGTGCCGGCGTCCGAGCCCAGCAGCGAGGCGATGCTCGGGCCGGTCTCCACCAGCGCCTGCGCGCGCTCGTCCGCGACCCGGGCCGCGATGGCCTCGATGTTGCGCACGGTGCGCCCCGCCGCCCCCCGCAGCCGCGGGTCCGCCGCGATCGACGGATGCGTCGGCAGCAGCTCGGCGGTCGCCGCCAGGGTCCGCGCGTGGTACGCGGACGTCTCCAGCAGGGCCACCACGTACCGGGCCGTGTCGCGGCGGCTGCGCAGCGGCGTGACCGGATGGGTCAGCGGCTGGGTGGCGGCCCGCAGATCGGCCAGCGCCTGGTCCAGGTCGCGCGCCTTGTCCAGCAGGCCGTCCGCCGGCCCGCCGCTGAGCTGCGCCACGGCCGCCTGCGTGACGTCGGACAGCCGCTCCAGGACGGTCTCCAGCAGCTCGTTGGTGCGCCGGTCGGTCTGCACCGGCAGCACCAGCGCCGCCGCGACCACGCCGCAGAAGGCCCCCAGGGCCGTCTCCTCGATCCGCAGCACCAGCACGTCGAGGCTGTAGGTGTGCAGCAGCGTGTACAGCAGCCCCAGCATCGCCGTGACGAAGAAGGACATCAGCGTGTACGACAGCGGGGCCGTGTAGAACATCGCGAAGATCAGCACCAGCACCAGGGCGAACGCCGTCCAGGTGTGGTTGCCGACCAGGCCCGCCAGCACGATGCCGGCCACGACGCCGAACACCGTCCCCAGCAGCCGCCGGTAGCCCTTGACCAGGATCTCGCCGGTCGAGGACGTGTTGATGAAGACGATCCAGCACGTCAGCACCGCCCAGTACCAGCGCTGCGTGGACAGCAGCTCACCGCCCAGGATCGCCAGCGAGGACCCGACGGAGACCTGCACGGCGGCCCGCGTGGTGGGACGGCGCAGCCCGGTCTGCTCCTCCTGGGCGCTCTCCTCGGCGCCGCCGTCGAGTGCCGCCTCCTCGGCGTCCAGCTCCTCGCGGGAGCGGGCCGTGGCGGGGGAGTCGTCCGACTCGTCCTGCGGACCGTCCAGCGCGATCCGCAGCCCGAGCACGGCACGGGCGGCCTCGCCGATGCCGCGGAAGACGTCCTGGACGGCGGCGGAGGCGGGCGGCAGGTTCTCCTCGTCGCGGTAGCCGAGGAGCCGGTTGCGCACCTGCGCCAGCCCGGTCCCCGCGTCCCCGCCCCGCAGCACCAGGGTGTGCAGCGCCCGCAGATCGCGGCGCAGCGTGACGGTGGACTCGTCCGGGACGGCGGGCACGGTCACCGACGGGGCGGGCGCGCCCGGCAGGTGCAGGGTGAGGGTGTCGGCCCGCTCGGCGCTGCGGGCCGTCAGCAGCAGCAGCCCGAGCCGCTCGGCGGCGATCTCGGCTTCCGCGATGCGGCGCTGCACCAGCCGCGCCGCGGACTCGTCCGGGGTGCCCTCCTCCAGCCGCCCCTGGATCATCATGGCCGTCTCGTGCAGCCGCGCGGTGCCCTCGCGCACGGCCTCCAGCGCCTTGTCCATGTCGTCCGCGCCCGCGTCCAGCAGCTCCAGCTGCGCGGCCACCAGCTGGGCCAGCCGGGCCCGGAAGGCGAGCCGCAGCCGCACCAGGACCGACGCCGGCGTCGCCGGCACGACGGCGAAGCGCAGGATGGCACTGGAGGCGAAGGCCAGCGCGATGGCGCCCCACAACTCCGGCAGACCCGTGAGGGTCGCGCCGACGAAGAGGGACAGGAAGTAGACCTGGAAGCCGATCAGCCCGAGCGCGGTGCCCCGGTCACCGAAACGGCGGCCGTACACCGCGCAGAAGATCAGCACGACGAAGAAGACGTCGCCCGCCACCGGGCGCGTGGAGAGCACCGCGCTCAGGGAGACCGACGCCAGCGCCACCGGCAGCCCGACGGCCAGGGTCACCGCCTGCGGGCCGAGCTGCTTCTCCCGGATGGCGAAGGTGGCGACCATCGCCGCGATGGCCCCGGCCACGAGCAGGTGCACATCGGCGCCCAGCAGGGACAGCAGCGCCAGGGTGAGGGCGATGGCGCCGACGGTGCGCAGCCCCGCCGTCAGGCGCAGCAGCCCGGGGTCGGACGCCGCGACCCGGTCCCGCAGTCGTGTCCGCACCGAGCGTCCCGCTGCCCTCACGCCGTCGCACTCTCTCCCGACTCAGACCAAGATCCGCTTTACAGCATGTCATGCCGGCGGCGGAAGGTCCCGACCGGCCCGGTCTACTCCTGCCGGGTGGCACCGCCGATCCGCTCGCGCACCTGCTCGGGCGACAGATAGGCGTCCGTGTACTCGAAGTCCTTCAGCCGCGCCGGCTTGCGGGCCTGGAAGCCGGTGCGCACGAAGTCGTCACCGGCGACCGCGTTGAGCAGCCAGTTGGTCATCACCCGCGTCTTGGCGACGTTGGTGCGCAGGGCCGACCAGTGGTACCCGCGGGCCACGGCCTGGGCGGGCAGGCCGCGCAGCTCGACGCCGAGCGGCTTGGAGACGGCGTCGGTGCCGCCCAGGTCGACCACCAGCCCCAGGTCCTTGTGCACGTACGGCGTCAGTGCCTGGCCGCGCAGCGACGCGATGACGTTGTCGGCGACGTGCCTGCCCTGCCGCAGCGCGTGCTGCGCGGTCGGCGGGCACACGGCCCCGTCGCCCTTGGCCAGGTCGGGCACGGCCGCCGAGTCGCCGAGCGCGAACACCCCGTCGTCGCCGGGCAGGTTCATCTCGGCGCCGACGGCCAGCCGCCCCTTGACGGTCTCGGCGCCGAGCGTGGCGATGAGCGGGCTGGCGACGACACCGGCCGTCCAGATGAGCGTGCGGGTCGGGATCACCCGCCCGTCGGTGAAGGTGACCTCCTCGGGGCCCGCCTTGGCGATCGAGGTGCCCAGGGAGATCTCGATGCCGCGGCGCTGGAGGATGTCCTGCGCGCTGCGGCCGAGCTTGTCGCCCAGCTCCGGCATGAGCTTCGGCGCGATGTCGATCAGGTGCCACCTGATCAGCTTGGGGTCCAGCCGCGGGTAGCGCCGGACCGCCGCGTGCGTGAGGCGCTGCAGGCAGGCGGCGGTCTCGGTGCCGGCGTAACCGCCGCCCACCACCACGAACTGCAGCCGCGAGGCCCGCTCCTGAGGGTCCTGGCTCGCGTCGGCCAGGTCCAGCTGGGAGATGACGTGGTCCCGGATGTACGCCGCCTCGGCCAGGGTCTTCATGCCGAACGCGTGGTCCGTCAGGCCCGGGATGTCGAAGGTCCGGGTGATGCTGCCGGGCGCCAGCACGATGTAGTCGTACGGCTGGTTGACGATCTCGTCGGTGATGGTGCGGATGACGCAGACCTTGGACTTCAGGTCCACGCCGATCGCGCCGCCCGGGATGATCCGCGTGCGGTACCGCTTGCTGCGGCGCAGGGACACGGCGATCGACTGCGGTGTCAGCACGCCGGAGGCGACCTGGGGGAGCAGCGGCAGGTAGAGCTGGTAGGCGAAGGGGGTCACCAGGGTGACGTCCGCCTCGTCGGGGGAGAGTTTCCGTTCCAGACGGCGGACGCACTCCACGCCGGCGAAGCCAGCGCCCACCACCAGGATCCTGGGTCGTGTCACGGTGTTCATCCCTTTCTGCGGCTCCAGGCGGTCTGCCTCGAACGCCATTCGACTGCCCCTGGATCGCCGGTTCGCACCCTTTCGATCCCACCGCGTGTGGCGCCGGTGCGCCAGCCGGACGGGGCAGGCAGACGAACGTGCCGATCACCACCATGCCCGCACGGTGGCCGAAAAGCACCGTGGAGGGAGGCGGAACGTGTGCGCTCCGGGGCCGCAGGGAGACGGCTCAGCGGGCGCCGTCCCCGCGGACGTGACACAGCAGCAGGCACACGTCGTCGTCCCGTTCGGAGTCGCTCAGCAGCGGGTGCAGGATCCGGTCCGCCGAGTCCTCCAGGTCCGCGTCCAGCTCCTCGGAGCGGAACCGGCCGAGCGCCTCGGCCAGCCGACCGATCCCCGGGTCTATGCCCTGGGCCCGGCGCTCCACCAGCCCGTCGGTGTACATGGCGAGGGTCGAGCCGGGCGACAGGCGCACCGTGTGGTCGTCGATCTCCTGGGTGAGCGGGATGCCGAGCATGGCGCCGGGCTTGGCGTCGAGGATCTGCACCGTCCCGTCGGCCCGGCGCAGCACCGGCGGCGGGTGCCCGGCCGCGGCCCAGGTCAGGGTGGGCTCGTCCGGGTGGAACCGGGCGATGACGGCCGTGGCGTACAGGTCCGGCTGGAGATGGTGCAGGAACCGGTGCAGCCGGGTCAGCAGCCGGCCCGGGCTGTCGCCGTCGACGGCGTACGCCCGCAGTGCGGTGCGCAGCTGGCTCATCATGACGGCGGCCCGCAGTCCGTGCCCGGTCACGTCGCCGATGACCGTGATGAGACCGCCGTCGCGCTGCGGGAAGGCGTCGTACCAGTCACCGCCGATGTTCAGGCCGTGCGTGGCGGGCAGGTACCGCGCGGCCAGGCTGAGGCCCTCGGTGGCGGGCAGGTCCGTGAGCAGCGCCCGCTGGAGGGTCTCGGCGATGTCCCGGTTGTGCTCGAAGCGCCGGGCGTTGTCGATCGCGATGCTGGCCCGCCGGGTGAGCTCGATCAGCATGACCGCGTCGTCCGGGTCCCAACGCGCCCCGGGCGGCGAGAGCGTCAGCACCCCGAGCGGCGCCCGCCGGGTCGGCAGCGGCACGCACAGCAGCGGGCGCCCCGGGTTCAGCGCCGTCGGGGGATGGTCGTCGACACCGGGCAGCTCGCCCGGGTGGTCGGCGGCGTACTGGGGACGCCCGGTCCGGGCGGCGGCGACGGCCGCGGCCGGGTGCGGCGCCGCGCGGTCCTTGTCCTCCTCCTGGTCGAAGAGCCAGACGTCGACGCTGCTGGCGTACTCGGGCACCAGCAGGTCGGGCAGCCGGCGCACGATCTCCTCGTGGTTGAGCGAGGCCGTCAGCACGGCGCTGGCGTCCGCGAGGAAGGTCAGCCGGCGGCGGGCGCTCTCCGCCTCGTTGCGGGCGCGGCGCTCGGCGGCGAAGGCCTCGCGCTGGGCCCTGCCCGCCGCGTCCAGCTCGGCGTGCAGGGCCAGCACGCCCTGGTTGGTCTGGTGCAGCTCCTCGCGGTGGAAGGACACGAGGTCCTCCTGCTCGGTGAGCTTGTCCAGCACCACGGCCGTGTCCTCGTCGGCGCCGAGCAGGGCCTCCGCCAGGGCGGCGGGGTCCTCGGCGACGTCGTCGTCGGCGGCACGGGGCCTCTCGGGGCAGGGGACGGTGACCTCCCACGGGGGCTCGCCCGCGGCGCACGCCTCCGGCGAGGGGACGACGACGGCGCGCAGCAGCCCCTTGCCGGCGCCGTCGTCCGCCGGGTTCAGGGTGAGCCGCCAGGTGCCGCCCTTGGTGAGGCACTGCCGCAGGTGTGCGCTGAGGTCGGCCGCGAGCCGGGTCCGCTCCACGGTGGGCACGCCGTGGGCGGCGGCCAGGCGCGCGAGGGCGATGCGCGCGCGGGCCGCATCGGTGACGGTGGTGATCTGCCAAGTGCGCTTCATGGGAGTTCCGGCGGGGTCGGAGTCAGCACGGCCACGGCGGTGTCGTCCCGCACCGGGCGGGCGGGACTGCTCGCGTCACGTATCGTCACGGCGGCCGTCACGGCCGGGTCGGCCGCCGGCAGGCCGGCTCCGGGCGGCGGGGCCCAGCGGCTGGGCAGCCCGTCGGTGTGCAGGACCAGCAGGGGATCGCCCGTCCAGTCGGCCTCCTCCTCGCGGAGGGTGGTGGGCCGGTGGACGCCGACTATGCCGGGCCGCGCGAGCAGGTGGCGCCAGGTGCCGCCGGTGCGCAGCCGGGCTCCGACGTTGCCGATCCCGGCGAACCGCAGCCGCCCGGTGCCGAGGTCGAGCCGCGCCAGGGAGACCGCCGCACCGCGCGTGCCCCGCAGGGCGTCGTGCAGCCGCCGCAGCACGTCGGCGGGGGACAGGTGGGCGCACAGGTGCAGGGCCGTGACGGCGGCGGTGGAGGCCCGGGCGGCTTCCGGACCGTGCCCGAGACCGTCCGCCAGCATCAGGGTGACCGCGTCCCCGGCCCGCGCCCAGGCCCAGGCGTCGCCCGAGTGCTCCGCGCCGCCGTACGGGATGTTCAGGCCTCCCGCGCGCACGCCGGCGAGGGAAGCGAAACGTTCACGCCCGCCGGCCGGGGCGGGGGTGGGCCGCTCCCCGCCGGTTCCGGGGACCGAGCCGGGCGCACCTCCCTCGTCCGGCGTCGGTACAGAGGGCTCCGGCCCGTGGCCCCGGGCCCCCGGTACGGCGTCCGCGCCCCGCGGGGCCGCGCCCAGGCGGGCCACCGCGACCGTGCCACTGTTCGGCGTGCTGTGCAGGGCGAAGTCGTCGGCGAGCCGCCGGCAGGTGCCCAGGCCCGCGCCGAGCGAGCCGGTCGTCGAGAACCCGTCGCGCAGGGCCGCGGGGACGTCGCCGATGCCCGGGCCGTGGTCGATCGCGGCGAGCTGCACGACGTGGGACTGCCCGCCCTCCTGCGACGGCGCCGGGGCGGGCACGACCTCGGCGAGCAGCCGGCCGCCCTCCGCGTGCTTCAGCAGGTTCGTCGCGAGCTCGGTCGCGACCAGGGCCGCCGCGGCGGCGCGCCGCTCGTCCAGCCCGGCCAGCGCGGCCGCGCCCTCGGCGGCGAGCCGGGCGTCGTGCACCCGTGTCCAGTCGCGCACCGGGACGTCCCACACGCGGGGCATCAGGCCTCCTCGCGCGGACGCGGCGGCTGCGCCACCCAGCAGGTCACCCGTACCGTCGTGCCGGCCCCCGGTGTGCTGTCCACGTGGAACTCGTGCACCAGGCGCCGGGCGCCGCTCAGCCCCATCCCGAGTCCGCCGCCGGAGGTGTAGCCGTCGCTCAGTGCCAGGTCCAGATCGGCGATGCCGGGCCCCTCGTCGCTGAAGGCCAGCTGCAGGCCCTGGGCGCCCGCGCTGCTGACGCGGGTCGCCTTCATCTGCCCGCCCCCGCCGTGCACCAGCGTGTTGCGGGCCAGCTCACTGGCCGCCGTGACCAGCTTGGTCTGCTCCACCAGGCCGAAGCCGAGCAGGGCGGCGGCCTGCCGCACGTGCTGTCGCACCCACACCAGGTCCATGTCGGACCGGATGGGCAGGCAGGCATCGACGCCCGCGGCGGTGTGCATCACGGACTCTCCTGACGCGGACCGCCGGCGCGGGCCCGCGCCGGCCGCCCCGTGAGGAGCTCCATGCCGGCCTCGGTGCTGAGCGCCGTGCCCAGCCCCGGCAGCGACAGGCCCAGTTCCACGAGGGTGATGGCGACGGCGGGACGCATACCGGCCACCACCGTGCGCGCGGCGAGCAGTTCGGCCTGCGCGGCGATCTCGGCCAGCACCCGGCCCAGGAAGGAGTCGACGATCTCGATGCCGGAGATGTCGATCAGGACGCCGCGCACCCCGGTGCGGGAGATGGTCTCCGCGAGGTCCTGCTGCAACTGCTGCGCCGTGCTGTCGTACAGGTCTCCCTGGAGGGTGACGAGCAGCACGTCACCGAGCCGGAGCACCGGTACGTGGCCCGCGGCGGGGCGGGTGTGAACGTCGTTCACCGCTTGACCGCGCCCCGGGTCACGATGTCGGCGCCCAGCTGGTGCAGGGCGTACCCCAGGGCGTCGGCGAGGCTCGCGCGGGTGATGACGTCCAGGTCGAGACCGAGGTGCACGATCGTCTGGGCGATGGCCGGCCGGATACCCGAGACGATGCATTCGGCGCCCATGAGGCGCGCCGCGGCGACCGTCTTCATCAGGTGCTGGGCGACCAGGGAGTCCACCGTCGGCACACCGGTGATGTCGAGGATCGCGAACCGGGCGTGCTCGTCGACGACGGCGTTGAGCAGTGTCTCCATCACCACCTGGCTGCGGGCGCTGTCGAGCGTGCCGATCAGCGGCACGGCGACGATGCCGTCCCACAGGCGGATGACGGGGGTGGCCACCTCCATCAGCTGCAGCCGCTGCCGGTCGCTGAGTGCCTGCGACTCGCTGAGGGCCGCCTGCATCGCCACCAGCCGCAGGGTGCCCATCAGCACCGTCAGCGCGGTGGAGGACGCCCGCAGGTGCTCCGGTGGTGCCTGCTCCAGATCGGCGGCCAGCAGGTTCTCCACGGGCGGCCGCAGCGCGGCCAGCTCACCGGACACCTGGGTGCCGGACAGCCCGGCGCGGGAGCGGGCCGCGCCCATCCGGGCCAGTTGCTCCCGCACCCCGCTGAAGCCCGCGGCGTCGGGGTTCTCCACCTGGCCCGAGTCGGCCACCCGGGCCAGCGCCTCCACGATCACCTTGCCCGCCTCCACCGCCTCGTCGCGCGAGACGGTGAACACGGTGCGGAACACAGGCTCGTCCGCCCACCGCTGGGCGATCTGCTCACGCCGGCGGTGCAGGAAGTCCCGTACCTCGTCGGTCGGCGTGGCGAGCTGTCCGTCCGCTTCGTGCTCCGGCACCTGGTTCTCTCCTCATCCGCGTTGCGCCGGCCGCCCCGCTGCAGTGATCGGGACGGCGCTGTGACACTTGCCGGGCGACAACTCTAACCACGCGCCGACCTCGTACGACACCTGATCCGGGGCAAGCGGTCCGATTCGGGGGAGCGGCCGTCGGCCACCTCTTGGACCGGCGGGCGACGCGCCGGTGACGACGTTCGGGCGCACCGATCCGGGCACCGGCCGACCGGCCCGCGCCGGTGCCGTGCCCGAGGGGTGCCCGGTCGGTCAGAGCTCCGGTTCCTCCGGGACCGACGGTCCCGCGTCGACCCGGGCCAGCGCCTCGTCGACGCTCTCCGATATCGGCACGGTGATGCTCACGCCGGTCAGATCGAGGATGCGCCGCACGGCGGGCGTCGGGCTGATGACGTGCACGCTGCCCTCGGTCTTACGGGTCTCCTGGTAGACGCGCAGGATGATGTTCATCCCCGACGAGTCCATGAACGGCACGGACGCGAGGTCCAGCAGGAAGTGACGTCGGCCGTGGTGGAGTTGGTTGGCCAGATGGGCCTGGAACTCGGTCGCGGTGTCGACGTCCAGGTAGCCGTCGACCGTGATCAGGGCGACGTCCTCCCGGGGCAGTTCGACTTCCACGGACAGCGGGTTCTGGGCGAGGGGCACGGGTACCTCCAACAAGTGCTACGGCCTGGGGTCGGTCACCGCCTGGGGTGACCGCGGTGCGCGGGGATGCCGGTCGTTCTCCGGACTCGGGTGCCGTCTGTCATGCGCCTCCTTCCGCACCAGGGCTCGGATCCCACCGCGCCCCGCGAATACCCGGCAATCCCCGATGCATGCCTGCGTGATGTGCACGGCTTTCGGGATCACCCGGCGGAAGACGCCCGGGTTGCCGACCCGATCACCGAATGCGCGTGCGCCAGGAGGGTAATTGCCGCTGTGGGACGGCAGGACGGGCGGAAGGCGTCCGCCGCCGCCCCGCGATCCGCACACCGCCAGGGAGGATGGAGCAGCGTGGCCATCGACAGAATCTGGTCGTACGCACCCGGCAGCGCCCACACCGAGGGGCAGGACCTGACCGGGTTCAGCGTCGCGGCGACCGACGGCACGATCGGGCACGTGGACCGGGAGGACGCCCCGCACGGCATGCGGCACCTCGTCGTCGACACGGGGGTCTGGGTCTTCGGCCGCAGCGTCCTGGTGCCGGCCGGAGTCGTCACGGGCGTGGACACCGAGGGCCGGAAGATCACACTGGCCTGCAGCAGGGCCGACGCCAAGGAGGCGCCCCGCTTCGAGACCGACAGCGAGACGCGGGACCCGCAGTACCTGACGGCCGTGGGCGACTACTACCACCGGCTGCCGCCGCGCGAGACGACCGCGGTCTGAGCCGGTCACGGGCGCCTCGCGCCCCTGACCGGCCACCTGCGGGCAGGGAGCGCGGTCCTTAAAGGGAGCGCCCGGCGCGAGCCGGGCGCTCCCTTCTCGTGTGCCGTCCGTCCACCGCTCGCCGGGTCCGGGGCGCAGGGGGCGGCGACCGGCCTCACCACGGCAGGAAGACGTGCACGTCCTTGCCGCTGTCGTCGGTCACCACACTGACCTGGTCGCACAGGGTGTGGATCAGGTGCCAGCCGATGCCGCCGCCGCCACTGCGGGGATCGAAGGGGCGTGGGGCGGGTTCGGTGGTGCTGGTGTCGTGCAGGACCACGTGCACGCCGTCGAAGGTCCGGCGCATCCGCAGCGCGAACGGACCCGGGGCGTACTGGACCGCGTTGGCGGCCAGTTCCGTCACCACCAGCAGGATGTCGTCCCAGTACTCGGGAGCGGAGGGCGGGGAGGAGCGTGCCAGATCACGCAGGAACTCCTCCGCTGCGAGGCGCGCACCCGTCACGTCGTGCGGCTCGCCCACGAAGCTGTTCGTGCGGCTGGGGATCTCCTCGGAGGTCAGGGCGTCGTCTCCACGCGGCTCGGTTGACATATCGCCTTTCCGGCCCGGGCGTCAGCAAGGGCTGTCGTCAGGGCAGTCGTCCTTTCTCGTGCGTCGCCACTGTCGCGTGTTCCCATGGTGGCGAGGGCTACGCGTTCGCCACCCCGCTCAGCGGAACACGTTGTCCGTATCGTCCCAATGTGACGGTTCGTCCCTGGTGGGTTGCCGCCCCGGGCGCCTGCGCGACTCGTACATCGCGTCGATCTCGGACGCGTGGTGCCGCACGATCTCGTCGCGGCGCAGCTTCATGGAGGGGGTCAGCAGCCCGTTCGTCACGTCGAACGGCTCGGGCAGCACCCGGAACACCCGGATCGACTCCGACGGCGAGACGGAGCTGTTCGCCGCGGCCACGGCCCGCGCGACCTCCTCCCGCAGCGCGTTCTCCTCCCGGGCCTCGCGCAGCTCGCCCTGGAGGGCCAGTGCCGCGCGCCAGTGGGCCAGGAAGTCCGGGTCCAGCGTGATGAGGGCGCCGACGCAGGGCCGGTTGTCGCCCACCACGACCGCCTGGTGGACGAGGGGGTGCATGCGCAGCCGCTGCTCCAGGGCGGCCGGGGCGACGCTCTTGCCGCTGCTGGTGATGATGACGTCCTTCTTGCGGCCGGTGATCGTGAGGTAGCCCTCGGAGTCCAGCCGCCCGAGGTCGCCGGTGGCCAGCCAGCCGCCGCGCAGGGCGGCCCGGGTCGCGGCGTCGTCGCACACGTACCCCTGGAACACCGACGGCCCGCGCACCAGGATCTCGCCGTCCTCGGCGACGCGGATCTCCGTGCCCGGCAGGGCCTGCCCCACGGTTCCGGACTTCTCCCGGCCGAGCGGCTGCATCGTGACCCCGCCGGCCGTCTCCGTCAGGCCGTACCCGTCGTGGACGTAGACGCCGATGCCCTCGTAGAACAGGGACAGGTCGCGGCTGAGGGGCGAGCCGCCGGACGTGGCCCGCTGCACCCTCCCGCCGAGGGCGGCCCGCAGCCGCCGGTAGACGGTCCGCTCGTACAGGGCGTGCTGCAACCGCAGGTCGAGACCGGGGCCGCGGCCCCGGCCGAGCCGCTGGCGCTCCAGTGCCGCGGCGAAGTCGCGCGCGGTTGCCGCGGCCCGCTCGAACAGCGCGCCGTGGCCGTCCTGCTGCGCGACGCGCAGGAAGTTCTTGTAGATCTTCTCCAGGACCGAGGGGACCGCGTAGAGGTAGGTCGGCCGGAACGAGCGCAGCGCCGCGGCCAGCGCCTCCCCGCTCAGATCGGCCTGGTGCCCCATGAGCAGGCCGCCGCGCACGCACAGCCCCTGGATCATCAGCCCGTACACATGGGAGAAGGGCAGGAACGCCAGCACCGACCCCTGCTCCCCGCGGGGCGCGGCGGTGTGCCCCCAGCCCGCCAGCAGCGTGTCGCAGGGGGCGGCCAGATTGCGGTGGCTGAGGGCGCAGCCCATCGGCCGGCCGGACGTCCCGGAGGTGTAGGCGATCACGGCCGTGGAGTCGGGCAGCACGATCCGGCGCATGGAGTCCACCGTGGTGACCGGCACGTCGTGGCCGCGCGCCGCCAGCTGCTCCAGCGCGCCCGCGTCCAGCTGCCACACATGGCGCAGCAGCGGCAGCGCGGCGCACACCGACCCGACGGTCATGACGCCCTGCTCGTCCTCCACGACCACGGCCACGCAGCCCGCGTCCCGCAGGATCCACTCCACCTGGTCACGCGAGGAGGTCGGGTAGACCGGGACGACCTCGGCGCCCACGGCCCACAGTGAGTAGCACAGGACCGTCCACTCGTAGCGGGTGCGGGCCATGATGGCCACGCGGTGACCGGGCGCGATGCCGGCGGCGATCAGCCCCTTGGCCGTGTCCACCACCTGGTCGCGCAGCTCGATCGCGGTGATCTCCTCCCAGGCGGCGGAGGCCGGATCGACGCGGCGGGCCAGCAGGGGCCGGGTGGGTTCGCGGTCCGCCGTCTCGAAGACGCTGTCGGCGAGGCCGCCGGTCAGGTTCGGCGCGGCAGGTGGAGCGAGGGCGAGGTCGCGCATGCACTGCTCCTGACATGTACGTGGTGTGACCGTGCCGACGGGTACCGTCATCGGCGGTGCTCGAATGTAGTCCAGGCAGGACCCTTCGGGGTCGGAAAATACGGAAGTGGGTCCGCTGATGATCCGGGCGTGATCGGGGGACCCGGTCGGCATGAGTCACTACAGTCCCGATCCCGAGCCCGAGCGCAGCACCGGTCTGGAGCCCGGCGGCGGTGTGCCGCCGGGCGAGACCCCACCCGCGGAGAGCAGCATGCCCGAGGCCCTGCCCCGGGAGACGCACAACCCGACCAAGGGGTGGGCCAAGGGGCCGATGGCCGTGATCATCATCGTTTCCGTGCTGGTCGCGGCGTTCTTCCTGGCCTACGCACTCGTGCTGATCCTCTGAGCCGGCGCCCGCTCGAGCCGGGACGTCTCACCCCTGCGTGTGCCGCACGCACTCCGTGACGACGTCCCGCAGGCTCCCCGTGCGCTCCATCAGCTCGCGCTGCACCCGGGCGCCGTTCCCCTCGCGCAGCAGCTCCTCGCAGGCGGCCCGGGCCTGCTCCAGGTCCCCGGTGCTGTCGAGGGCCTCCTCGACGTGCTCCAGCAGGGCGCGCACGACCGTCTCGGCCGGCATGCGGCGCATGGTCGCGGGGTGCAGCAGCTCGCCCGTGAGCCCGCACCGGGCGGCCTGCCAGTCGGCCAGCCGCAGCAGGCCGACACCGGGGTCGAGCGGCTCGGTCCCGGCCCGCCACTCCCGGGCCGCGGTCTCCACCAGCCCGCGCACGAGTGTGGCGATCAGCACGGCCGTGCCCGAGTGCAGGCAGACGTCCGAGACGCGGAACTCCACGGTCGGATAGCTGCGCGACAGCCGGGCGTCGAAGTAGATCATCCCCTCGTCGAGGATCGTGCCGGTGGCGACCATGTCGGCGACCTGCCGGTGGTACCGCTCCGCGGAGCCGAACAGCTCCGTGGGGCCGGCGGAGGGCCAGCGCAGCCACACCCGGCTGCGGTAGCTGCTGTACCCGGAGTCCTTGCCCTGCCAGAACGGCGAGTTCGCGCTCAGCGCCTTCAGCACCTGGAGCCAGGGGCGCACCCGGTCGACGACCGCGACGCCCTCCTCGTCGGACTCCGCCGACACGTGTACATGACAGCCCATGACGAGCTGCTCCTGGGTGGCGATGCCGTACTGCTCGGCCATCCACTGGTAGCGGCGGTTCAGGCTGACCGCCGGACTGACCGGCAGCGGGGACGTGGCCAGGGCCGCCACGGTGCAGCCGATGTCACCGGCGTGCCGGGCGGCCTCCTTGCGGCAGCGGACGATCTCCGCGTGCAGGCTCTCCATCGAGGACTGCGGATGCGTGGCGAACTCCAGCATCTGCTCGTGGAGTTCCTTCTCGAACACGTCCTGCCCCGCCTCGTCCTGCGCCGCCCGGGCCAGGACCGCGGCGGACAGTGCCCGCGGTTCACCGGTCTCCGGATCGACCAGGAGGAGTTCCTCCTCCACTCCCACGGTGCGCACCTGGTGCCCGCCCTTCTGTCTCCGTCGAGTCGTACCACCGGAACGTCCCGGTGGTACGACCCCCAGTGCCCCCCGCGGGCGGGTGGGACACCTGGCGGGACGGAGGCAGTTCTACCCGGCGTCCGGCGTCAGCCACACGGTGGCCAGCGGCGGCAGCGTGATCCGCAGGCAGCCGTCCTCCGGCTTCACCGGATCCGGGCGGGTGACGCCGCTGCCGCCGTAGCGCAGGTCGTCGGTGTTGAGCCGCTCCCGCCAGGCCACGGCGTCCCCCGGCACCCACAGCCCGTAGTCGTGCCGGACCACGGGGGAGAAGTTGGAGACCGCCAGCAGCGGGTTGCCCTCGGCGTCGTACCGCAGGAACGCCAGGACGTTGTCGTCGGCGGAGTCCACCGCCACCCAGCGGAAGCCCTCCGGCCGGGTGTCGCACTCCCACAGCGCCGGTGTCTCGAGGTACACCGCGTTCAGGTCGCGGACCAGCTCGCGCACCCCCCGGTGGTCGTCCGCCGAGTGGTAGCCGTCGTCGAGCAGCCACCACTCCGGGCCCTGCTCCACCGACCACTCCGCCCCCTGCGCGAACTCCTGCCCCATGAACAGCAGCTGCTTGCCGGGGTGGCCCCACATGTAGCCCAGGTAGGCCCGGTGGTTGGCACGCCGCTGCCACCAGTCGCCCGGCATCTTCGACACCAGGGCCTGCTTGCCGTGCACCACCTCGTCGTGGGAGATCGGCAGCACGTAGTTCTCGCTGTAGGCGTACACCATCGAGAACGTCATCTCGTGGTGGTGGTATTTGCGGTGCACCGGCTCGTGGGAGACGTACTCCAGCGAGTCGTGCATCCAGCCCATGTTCCACTTCAGGCCGAAGCCGAGCCCGCCGGAGTCGGTGGGCTTGGTCACCCCGCCCCAGGCGGTGGACTCCTCGGCGATGGTCACCACGCCGGGAGCCCGCCGGTAGACCGTCGCGTTCATCTCCTGGAGGAACCGCATGGCCGCCAGGTCCTCCCGGCCGCCGTAGGCGTTGGGCTCCCACTGGCCGTCCTCGCGCGAGTAGTCCAGGTAGAGCATCGAGGCCACCGCGTCCACGCGCAGCCCGTCGATGTGGAACTCCTCGCACCAGTACACGGCGTTCGCCACGAGGAAGTTGCGCACCTCGGTGCGGCCGAAGTCGAACTCGTAGGTGCCCCAGTCCGGGTGCTCCGCACGGCGGTCGTCCCCCGGCTCGTACAGCGGCTCCCCGTCGAAGCGGGCCAGCGCCCAGTCGTCCTTCGGGAAGTGGGCCGGCACCCAGTCCATGATCACGCCGATCCCCGCCCGGTGGCAGGCGTCGACGAAGAACCGGAAGTCGTCCGGCGTGCCGAGCCGGGCCGTCGGCGCGTAGAAGCCGGTCACCTGGTAGCCCCAGGACCCGTGGAAGGGGTGCTCGGCGACCGGCATCAGCTCGACGTGGGTGAAGCCCATCTCCTTGACGTACTTCGGGAGCTCCTCGGCGAGCTGCCGGTAGGTCAGCCCCGGCCGCCAGGACGCCAGGTGCACCTCGTACACCGAGAACGGCGCCTCGTGCACCGGCCGGTCCGCCCGGTGCGCCATCCACTCCGCGTCGTCCCACGCGTAGTGCGAGGCCGTGACGATCGACGCCGTGTTGGGCGGCTCCTCCGTGCGGCGCGCCATCGGGTCGGCCTTGAGGAAGCGGTGGCCGTGCCGCGAGTGGATCTCGAACTTGTACGCCGTGCCCTCGCCGACGTCCGGCAGGAACAGCTCCCACACACCGGACGCGCCCAGCGAGCGCATCGGGAACTGCGTCCCGTCCCAGTGGGTGAAGTCGGTGGCCACCCGCACGCCCTGCGCGTTCGGCGCCCACACCGTGAACCGGGTGCCGGTCACCCCCTCGTGGGTCATGGGCTGCGCGCCGAGTGCCTGCCACAGCTGCTCGTGGCGCCCCTCCCGGATCAGGTGCAGGTCGAGCTCGCCGAGCGCGGGCAGGAACCGGTACGGGTCGTGCGTCTCGATCTCACCCGCCTCGTACACCACGTGCAGCCGGTAGTCGGGGACGTCCGCCAGCGGCAGCACGCCCGAGAAGAGCCCCTCGCCCTCGGAGACCAGGGGCACGCTCCTGCCGCCGGTCACGACGGACACCGAGCGGGCGAACGGGCGCAGCGCCCGGAAGACCACTCCGCCGGGCACCGGGTGGGCGCCCAGCAGGGCGTGCGGGTCGTGGTGGGCGCCCGCCAGCAGCCGCCCGCGGTCCTCCGCGCTCAGGGCGGGCGCGGGTGCCGTCGTGACCGGGCCGGACGGCTCCGGGATTGAGGTGTCTCGCAGGGCCACGGCTCAGTCTCCTCTCACGGCGAGGCGCTCGATCGCCGCCATCGGTACAGGCAGCCAGTCGGGGCGGTGCCGTGCCTCGTACAGCACCTCGTACACGGCCCGGTCCGTCTCGTAGGCCCGGAGCAGTCCGTGCTTCTTGCGTGGGTCCCAGCCGGCGCGGGCGGCGTAGCCCGCGCAGTAGGCCTCCCGGCAGCGGCGGGCCCACTCCGGGCGCCAGGGGCGGCGCTGCCGGGCGGCGTAGTCGAAGGAGCGCAGCATCCCGGCGATGTCCCGCACGGGGGAGTGGGCGCTGCGCCGTTCGGAGAGCGGCCGGGACGGCTCGCCCTCGAAGTCGATGACGAACCAGTCGCGCCCGGCCCGCAGCACCTGTCCCAGATGCAGATCGCCGTGGATGCGCTGGGCGGGCGGGCCCGGGTCGCAGGTGGTGAGCGCGGCGAACGCGGTGCGCAGTCCCGGTACGTGGGGCTGGAGCGCGGGCACGCAGTGCGCGGCGGCGTCCAGCCGCTCGGTCATGGCCGACGCCGTGCGCGCGTTCTCCCCGGGCGCCCCGACGGGGAACGCCGAGGCCAGCGCGAGGTGCACCTCGGCCGTGGCCGCTCCCAGCGCCCGGGCCTGGACGGTGAAGTCGTCCCCGGCGGCCAGCGCCTCCAGGGCCAGCGTCCAGCCGTCGGAGGCCCCCTGGAGGTAGGGCTGGAGCACGCCCAGGGTCGCGGTGAAGGGGTGCCTGGTCTGGAACCAGGCCACCGGCGCGGGGACGCGGTGGCAGCCCTGGCGGGCCAGCGCGCCCGGCACCTCCAGGTCCGGGTTGACGCCCGGCTGGATGCGCCGGAAGACCTTCAGGATGTACTCGTCGCCGTACACCAGCGAGGAGTTGGACTGCTCGGCGTCCAGCAGCCGCGGCACGAGCCCGGCGGGGACCTCCTGCTCCGGGTCGCAGTCGAAGCGCAGGGGGCCCGCGGTGCCCGGCCGGCGCAGCCGCTCCAGCAGCAGTTGCGCGGAGCGCGGATCGTGCAGGGCGTCGTAGACGGTCGTGCCGGCCAGCGGCCCGTCCTGCACCTGCCCGATCAGCGCCCGGCCCAGCCGTGGCGACGGGTGCTCGCGCACACCGAGCAGCAGCTGGTAGCAGTCGCCGGCCGGGGGCGCGCCGCCGGGCGAGGGCACGCCGGTGTGCCCCGCGTGCCCGGCGTGCACCAGCAGGTGCAGGCACCCCGGGAACAGCTCGGTCATCGACAGCAGACCGAGTTCGGTGACGGGCCGGTCCTTGCCGGCGAACCAGCGCTGCCGGGGCAGCCAGTCGCGCAGCAGCGCCCCGAGCGACTCCATGGGCTCGGCCAGGCGCGTGAGGTCCGGGCGGAGGGATGCGGTCTTCGGCATGGTCACGCCTCCTTTCGTCGGCGCACGCTCACAGTCGCCGGCCGATGCGGGATGCGACTCGAGTGAGCCGGAACCAGTAGAAGCCGTGGCCCCCGAGGGTGAGCAGGTACGGCAGTTCACCGATCGCGGGGAAGCGGACCCCGCCGAACAGCTCCACCGGGTGCCGCCCGGCGAACTCGCGCAGGTCGAGTTCCGTGGGCTGGGCGAAGCGGGCGAAGTTGTTCACGCACAGCACCAGGTCGTCCTCGTACTCCCGCAGGAAGGCCAGCACGGCGGGGTTGGACGAGGGCAGCTCGGTGTAGGAGCCGAGGCCGAACGCGGGGTTCTGCTTGCGGATCTCGATCATGCGCCGGGTCCAGTGCAGCAGCGACGACGGCGACGACATCGACGCCTCGACGTTGGTCACCTGGTGGCCGTAGACCGGGTCCATGATGGCCGGCAGGTACAGCCGGCCGGGGTCGCTGGTGGAGAAGCCGGCGTTGCGGTCCGGGGTCCACTGCATCGGGGTGCGCACCGCGTCGCGGTCGCCGAGCCAGATGTTGTCGCCCATGCCGATCTCGTCGCCGTAGTACAGGATCGGCGAGCCGGGCAGGGCCAGCAGCAGCGCGGTGAACAGCTCGATGGTGTGCCGGTCGTTGTCCAGCAGTGGCGCCAGGCGCCTGCGGATGCCGATGTTGGCCCGCATGCGGGGATCCTTGGCGTACTCGGCCCACATGTAGTCGCGCTCCTCGTCGGTGACCATCTCCAGGGTCAGCTCGTCGTGGTTGCGCAGGAACATGCCCCACTGGCAGTTCGACGGGATCGCCGGTGTCTTGGCCAGGATCTCGGAGACCGGGTAGCGGGACTCGCGGCGGACGGCCATGAAGATGCGGGGCATGACCGGGAAGTGGAACGCCATGTGGCACTCGTCGCCGCCGGCGGCGTAGTCGCCGAAGTAGTCGACGACGTCCTCGGGCCACTGGTTGGCCTCCGCCAGCAGCACGGTGTCCGGGTACTGGGCGTCGATCTCCTTGCGCACCCGCTTGAGGAAGGCGTGCGTGGCGGGCAGGTTCTCGCAGTTGGTGCCCTCGGCCGCGTAGAGGTACGGGACCGCGTCCAGCCGGAAGCCGTCGATGCCCAGGTCCAGCCAGAACTTCAGCGCGGCCAGGATCTCCTCCTGGACGCGCGGGTTCTCGTAGTTGAGGTCCGGCTGGTGCGAGAAGAAGCGGTGGAAGAAGTACTGGCCGCGCACGGGGTCGAACGTCCAGTTCGAGGTCTCCGTGTCGACGAAGATGATCCGCGCGTCCGGGTAGCCCTTGTCGTCGTCGGCCCACATGTAGAAGTCGCCGTAGGGGCCGTCGGGGTCCTTCCTGGACTCCTGGAACCACGGGTGCTGGTCGCTGGTGTGGTTCATGACGAAGTCGATGATCACGCGCATGCCGCGCTGGTGGGCGGCGTCGACGAACTCCACGAAGTCGGCGAGGTCGCCGAACTCGGGGAGCACGGCGGTGTAGTCGCTGACGTCGTAGCCGCCGTCACGCAGGGGCGACTTGAAGAACGGCGGCAGCCACAGGCAGTCGACGCCGAGCCACTGGAGGTAGTCCAGCTTGGCGGTCAGGCCCCTGAGGTCGCCGACGCCGTCGCCGTTACTGTCCTGGAACGAGCGGACCAGCACCTCGTAGAAGACGGCGCGCTTGAACCAGTCGGGATCCCGGTCCCTGGCCGGGGTGTCCTCGAAGGTGTCCGGCACGGGTTCGTTCACGGTCATGACGTTCCTGCCCCTCCGTTACCTTGCGCGGCGGGCGGGGACTGGAGGTGGAAGACGTGCGCGGGAGCCCGCCCCGGCTCGAGGCGCACGTAGTTGTTCCGGCCCCAGTGGTAGGTCTCGCCGGTGAGCTCGTCGCGCACCGGCACCGACGCGTGCCAGTCCAGGCCGAGTCGCGGCATGTCGAGCGAGACCGTGGCCTCCTGGGCCCGATGCGGGTCGAGATTGACCACCACCAGGACGACGTCGTCTCCGCTGCGCTTGCTGTAGGCGAGGAGCGCGTCGTTGTCGGTGTGGTGGAAGTGCAGGTCGCGCAGCTGGTGCAGCGCGGGGTGGATCCGGCGGACGGTGTTGAGGCGGGTGATCAGCGGGGCGATGCTGCGTCCCTCGCGTTCGGCCGCCTCCCAGTCGCGGGGCCGCAGCTGGTACTTCTCCG